>NZ_JBIAGO010000006.1:0-371174 GCF_042869775.1 Streptomyces sp. NPDC006711 | reverse complement strand
GATAGCGGAGCTATCGGGGCGATTCGGCAACGCCGCGAGGTGCCGTGCCAGACGCCGCGCCCCCGGCCATGGTCCACCAGACACCCCCTAGGCGCGCGTGGACGAAGTCGAAGGGTCCGGCGGGCGCCTGGTCCTGTCCGACGTCGTGGCGGCGGACCTCGACGTTCGGCGGCGGCTCGGCGCCGCTCAGCCACGCGGTGTCGAGATCACTGGCGAGCACCCGGCCTTGGGGGCCGACCCGTTCGGCGAGGCCGCGCGGCACGGAGAGCCCGCCCGCGCCCACCTCCCAGACGTGGTGACCGGGGCCGAGACCGAGCGCGTCGAAGTGGCGGAACGTCGAGTCGTCGAAGAGTTCGGCGAGCGCGTCGAAGCGCTCGCCGGCCTCGGCGCGCCGATTGTCCAGGAGGTATCCGTCGTCTTCTGTCATGGGGGCCACGGGGTTCATGATGGCAGCGCTCAGCGCGCCAGCCTGCCAAGGAGCGAGGACGCCGCGAGGATCCCGAGCAGGGCCGCGACCACCAGGACCCCGTAGTCGAGGGCGAGATGGGTGTGGGTGCCGAGGAGCAGTCCGCGCAGGGCGTCCACCTGGTAGCTGAGCGGATTGGCCCGGCTGACGGCCTGGAGCCAGCCCGGCATGATCGAGACCGGGTAGAGGGCGCTGGAGCCGAAGAACAGCGGCATGGTGATGGCCTGGCCGATGCCCATCAGCCGGTCGCGGGTCAGCACGATCCCGGCGATGGTCATGGACAGGCAGGAGAAGAACGCGGAGCCGAGGACGACGGCGACGGCGACGCCGAGCAGCCGCAGCGGGTTCCAGGTGAGGGCCACGCCGAGCAGCGCGGCGATCACGATCACCACGACGGCCTGGATCAGCGCCTTGACCCCGGCGGCGAACGCCTTGCCGGTGATGAGCGCCGAGCGCGGGGTGGGGGTGACCAGGAGTTTGGTCAGGATGCCCGAGTCCCGCTCCCAGATGATCATGATGCCGTAGAAGATGGCGATGAACATGGCGGACTGGGCGATGATGCCGGGCGCGAGATAGTCGATGTAGGGGATGCCGCCGGTGGGGATGGCCTTGATGCGGGTGAAGGTCTCGCCGAAGATGAGCAGCCACAGCGCGGGCTGGACGGCCCGGGTGTAGAGCTCGGCGCGGTCGTGCCGGAGCTTTTGCAGTTCGACCGCGCACAGCGCGCCCACCCGGGCGGGCAGCAGGCGCCAGCCCGTTCGGGGGCGCGGCGGGACGAGCAGCAGCTCCAGGCGGGGGTCGGCGTCCGGTCCCGCCGGGTCACCCGAGGCGGGCCGCGGTGCGGCGGGTGCTGCGGACATCGCGGAAGTCACCTCCCTGGCTGTCGAGCCCGCTGCCCGCGATGTCGCGGAAGACGTCCTCCAGGGTGGGCGGCGGGGCGTCGGGTGTGGTGGCGGCGGTGCGCTCGCGCAGCTCGGCCTTGAGGCCTTCGGGTGTGCCGAGGGCCCGTACGCGGCCTTTGTGCATGAGCGCGAGACGGTCGCAGTACTGGTCGGCCTCGTCCATGTGGTGGGTGGTCACGAGCACGGTCATGCCGGTGGCCCGGCGCACCGCGTCGATGTGCTCCCACACACTGGTGCGGGCGATCGGGTCGAGGCCGATCGTCGGTTCGTCGAGTATGAGCAGGCGGGGCGCGCTGACCAGGGCCTGGGCCAGTTCGAGGCGGCGGATCATGCCGCCCGAGTACGTTCTGGCCATGCGGTCGGCCGCGTCGGTGAGCCCGACGGCGTACAGGGCCTGCTCGACGCGGCGGGCGCGTTCCTTGCGCGGGACGTCGAAGACGCGGGCGAACAGGGCCACGTTCTCGCGTCCGGTCAGGCCGGAGTCGGCCGACAGCTGCTGGGGTACGTAGCCGAGCAGCCGGCGCACCGCCATCGGTTCCTTCGCCGCGTCGTGGCCGAACACCCGCACCCGGCCGGCCGGAACCGGCAGCAGGGTGGTGACGCAGCGGATCGCGGTGGTCTTGCCCGCGCCGTTGGGGCCGAGCAGTCCGAATACCTCGCCGGTGGCGACCGCGAGGTCGAGCCCGTCGACCGCCAAGGTCGCGCCGAAGGAGTAGGCCAGGCCGTCGCACCGGACGGCGTCGTCGTCGCTCATGAGCCCTCCACTTCCTCGTGCAGGTTCCGCGCGAGCCGGCGCAGCGCAGGCAGCGCCGCGTCAAGCGCGGCCCGGTCGGCCGGGTCCAGGCGCGTCACCTGGTCCCGTACGAGCGCCGCTCTGCGCTCGCGCCAGTCGCCGAGGCGGCCGGCGGCCGCGGGCGTGGCGTACAGCCGGGCCGAGCGGCGATCGCCCGGGTCCGTCTCGCGCCGGACGTATCCGTCCCGCACCAGCTCATTGACGAGTGTGGAGACCGAATTGCCCGCCAGATAGAGCTCCTTGGCCGCGGCCGACACACCGATGCCGGGGCGGTCGATGAGGAGCCGGAGCACGTCGATGTGGGCGCCGCGCAGGGGCGGGACGTCCAGGCCGGCGCGCAGCCGGCGCCGGATGAGCCGCTGGACACCGGCGAGCACATCGGCCAGGGAGTCGTCGAACGGTTCGGCGTCTTCTACAGCCGCGGAGGCAGCCACCCAGCAATTTTATCTCTCACTCAGAGGTATGTGCCAGACTCGGGCGCCCGCCGACCGCGCCCGGTGTGGCACCGCGCACATGTGGACCCCCTGTGAGAACGGTCCGGGGCCGCATGACATCTTTCCCCGGGGCCCCCCGCGCTCCACGCGACGCCATTCGTATCGGGCAGGGAAACAGGAGCTGAACGCACGTGCCGGCCATCAGTCAGAGGATGCATCTGATCCTGCTCTCGGCGTGGACAGCGCTGTGGTTCGCCGTGGTGGAGCCCAACGGCGGCTTCTCCTGGCACTATCTGCGGGCGGGCGGCGAACTCATCTTCCAGGGCCCCTCCGGTGACGGCACCGGCGGCCTCAACCTCTACGCCCACCATCCCGAGCTCCAGATGGGTCCGGTCAGCTTCCTGACGGCCGGTCTCTTCAACCCCTTCCCCGAGCGGACCGGCCAGTTCCTCGCCGCGCTCCTGATGTCGGTGCTCGGCCTGGTGATCGTGGTCCTGGCCGGACGCAGCGCCGCCTGGTACTTCCTGGGCACCGGCACCAACCACCAACGGCTGCGCCAGCGCGTCCTGATCGCGGGCCTCGCCTTCATCCCGATGTGGATCGAGGTGTCGGTGCGCTTCGGTCACCTCGATGATGTGCTGGCCCTGTTCTTCACCGCGCTCGCGGTCCGCTCGGTGACCCGCGACAGCCCGGTGGGCACCGGGGTGTGGCTGGCGCTCGCCATGGACTCCAAGCCGACGGCGGTCACCTTCGCCGCGCTGCTCTTCGCGCTGCCGCGCCACCAGTGGCTACGGGCGGGACTGTGGTGCGCGGCGGTGGTCGCGGTGGCGTGGGCGCCGTTCTTCCTCAGCAATCCGCACTCGATGTCGGCCGCCGGGTTCGCGATACCCAACCAGCCGGCGTCCGCGCTGCGCTGGCTGGGCGTCGCCGATCCCGAGACGCCCGGCTGGGACCGCCCGGCCCAGGCGGCGCTCGGTCTGCTGCTCGGCGCGGTCGCGGTGTGGCGGGGGCGGTGGGCGGCGGTGGTGCTGCTCGGGGCCAACGCGCGCATCGTCCTCGACCCCAGCGTGTACACCTACTACACGGCGTCGGTGCTGCTCGGGACGCTGCTGTGGGACGTGATCGGGCAGCGCAGGCTGGTGCCGTGGTGGAGCTGGCTCGCGCTGCTGACCCTGTACGGGAGCGTGTTCGTGGTGCCGGACGACGCGGCGCGTGGCCTGATCCGGCTGGCCTTCGTGATCGCGTCGACGGCCTATGTGCTCCTGTGGCCCCAGCGCGACCGGGGCCGCGACCGGCGGCGAAGGCGGCGCCCGGTCGCCGCCTGAGGGGCGGCCGGTGACGCGGGCCCGTGAGACGCTGGGCGTGACCGCACCGCCGGCTCCGCGAAGGGTCCCGCATGACTCGTCAGACGCGTACGGCCAAGGAGATCATCGCGGCGACGGCCAGGGCGGTGGCCCCTTCGGCGGACGACAACCGGCTGCTGCCGCTGGTGGAGTCCGGCGACGCGCCGCTGTCCGCGCTCGCCGCCCTCGCCCTGGAGCAGCGCCACATCATCGCGTCGGACCGGCGCGCCTTCCTGCTGCTCGCCGAGCGCTCGGGCCCCGGCTCCGCGTGCGCGGCGTTCTTCGGCGCCCTCGCCGAGGGCGAGACGCTGGCGCTCGACCGGCTCGGGGCGTACGAGAGCGCCTGCGGGCTCACCCCTGAGGACATCGGACAGTACCTGCCACGGGCGGGCTGCCAGGCCTACCCCGCGTATGTGGCGTGGCTCGCCCTGAACGGCGAACCTCCGAGCGTGGCGCTCGCCCTGACCGCCAACTTCGCTGCCTGGGGCGGCTGTTGCGGCCGGATGGCGGCCGCGCTGCGCACCCGGTACGGCTTCTCGGACGAGGCGTGCGGCTTCTTCGACTTCTTCGCGGACCCGGCCCCACAGCTGGCGGAGCTGGCATTGGCAGCCGTCGCATCGGGCGCGCAGGACGAGCACGGCGAGGGCGTGGGCGAGGGCGCGCACTACGGCCAACTGCTCCAGACGTACGAGTCGATGTTCTGGAACACGCTCGCGCGGTGAGGCGGGCCCGCTCACGGGCGCCTGGACCACCACCGGGGTGGCACCCGTGCCACCCCCTTTCCGGGTGGTGGCCGGATCGAGGCGCGGGGACCCGGCGGTGGACGATCGAGGCGACCGACGCACCGCAAGGGGAGCGATCCCAACGGGGAGAGAAAACCATGCAGTTGTTCCAGAAACCGGCCCGGTGGGCGGCGGCCGCCGCGTGCGCCCTGCTCGCCGCCGCCGCGCTGCCGGCCGCCGCGGCGAGCGCCGACACCGGCGCCGCCCCGCCCGTCCCCGGCCGCTACCGCCTCCAGCACCTCGACTGGCAGGCATGCGACTCGGGCGCGCTGGAGTGCGCCACGATGGCCGTGCCCCGGGACTGGTACCACCCCGACGCGGGACCGGACCTGAGCATCCGGGTCTCGCGCCACCGGGCGACCGGCCCGGACAGGCGCGGCGTCCTGATGATGGCGGCGGGCGGCCCCGGCGCGTCGGGCCTCAACCGCCCGGCCACCCTGACCGGTCTCAGCCCGAAACTCGCGGCCGCCTACGACGTCGTCGGCTTCGACCAGCGCGGGGTGGGCGCGAGCACCAACGTCGTCTGCTCGGACCAGGACACGGTGGACGCCTTCTTCACCAGCGGTGATCTGCGCGACCGCTCGACGGCGGCGATCGGGGCCACCTTCGACAGGGCCCGCGCCTTCGTGGCGGACTGCGAGCGCCACTCCGGCGGCCTGCTGCCCTACCTCACCACCGACCAGGCCGTGCACGACATGGACCTCTACCGCTCCCTGCTCGGCGTGGACAAGGTCTCGTACTACGGCCCGTCCTACGCCGGCGCGCTCGGAGCGTATTACGCCACCGAGTTCCCCCGCCACGTCGAACGGGTCGTCCTGGACAGCCCGGCGGACTTCACGCGCGGCTGGCAGTCGTTCCTGGTGGGCCAGCCGCTCAGTTTCCAGCGCCGCTTCGAGCGGGACTTCCTGCCCTGGCTGGCGAAGAACGACGCGACCTACCACCAGGGCGCCACGCCCGCCGATGCCAAGGCCTCCTACGAGCGGCTGCGGGCCACGCTGCGCGACCACCCGCTCGACCTCGACGGCACCCTCATCACGCCGAACCATTTGGACGCCGCCGCCACGAACGCCCTGTACGACGCGGGTGACAGGTTCGAGGACTTCGCCCTGCTGATGGGCCTGCTCGAACACCCCGAGAGCGCTCCGGCGGACGCCAAGAAGAACGCCGCCGAGCAGTTGGCGCACGTCATGGGCGCCAACTTCTTCGCCGACTACTTCGCGGTCTCCTGCGAGGACTCCCCCTGGCGGCGCGACAGCCGCTACTGGGTGCGGGAGAGCGCGGCGGCCACCCGCGTCAACCCCCTTGCCGGAGCACGGGAGTTGACGTTCGCCGCGATCTGCGCGAACTGGCCGCGGACCGGCGCTCCGAAGGTCGAGGTCACCGGCAAGGGGCTGCCGCCCGTCCTGGTCCTCGCCTCGAAGCTGGACCCGGCGGCCTACTACGAGGGCGCGCTCCGGGTCCACCGCGCGCTCGCGGGCTCCCGCCTGATCACCGTCGACGGCGGCGACCACGGCCAGTTCCAGAACGGCAGCGCCTGCGTGGACGGCGCCGTGGAGGACTACCTCATCACCGGGGCGCTGCCCGCCAAGGACACCACCTGCGCCGGGGCGCCCCTGCCCGAGCCCGCCACCCGCGGCTGATCAGCACTCGGGGCGAGGAAGTTCCGTCGGGACGGGAATCATGGGGTGCACAAGCGTTTACCCTGGGGGTGAACACCTGTGCACCCCTCTCCCTCGTTCGCCGTCCCCCTGTTCGCCGTCCCCGCCCCTCGCTCTTCGCGTATGTGCGCATCCGCGTGTGCGCGGGGCCGCTTTTCAGCCGTACGGAGCGTCATGCCCCCAGCGATACCCGTGTCCGCCGACCCCGCGCGCCCCCGCTTCTTCGTCGGGGTCCTGGCCTTCTGCGGTGTGGTCGTGGCCGTCATGCAGACGCTGGTGGTGCCCCTGCTGCCGCACGTCCCCGCGCTGACCGGCAGCACCCCGGCCGCCGCGAGCTGGCTGGTCACGATCACGCTCCTGACCGGGGCGGTCTTCACCCCGGTGCTCGGCAGGGCCGGCGACATGTACGGCAAGCGGCGGCTGCTCATCCTCTCGCTCGGCGTGCTCACGGCGGGCTCGGTGATGTGCGCGATCAGTTCCCACATCGGCGTCCTGATCGCGGGCCGCGCCCTCCAGGGAGCGGCGCTCGCGGTGATCCCGCTGGGCATCAGCATCATGCGGGACGAGCTGCCGCCCGCGAAGGTCCTGTCGTCGGTGGCCCTGATGAGTTCCACGCTCGGCATCGGCGCCGCCGTGGGGCTGCCGGTGGCGGCCCTGGTCGTCGAGCACTTCGACTGGCACACCATGTTCTGGGCGTCGGCCGTGCTCGGCGTCCTCGACATCGCGCTGGTGCTGTGGTGCGTGCCGGAGTCACCGCTGCGCTCGCGCGGGCGCTTCGACGCGGTGGGCGCGCTCGGTCTTTCGGCGGGCCTGGTCGCGGTGCTGCTCGCCATCACCCAGGGCGCCGAGTGGGGCTGGACCTCGCCGCGCACCCTCGCCCTGCTGGGCGCCGCCGTGGTGATCTGGCCGCTGTGGGGCGCGTACGAACTGCGCACCCGCTCCCCGCTCGTGGACCTGCGGGTCTCGGCGCGGCCCGCTGTGCTGCTCACCAATGTGGCGGCCCTTTTGATCGGGTTCGCCTTTTACGCCAACTCGCTCGTCACCGCGCAAATGGTGCAGGAGCCCAAGGCCACCGGGTACGGGCTCGGCGCGTCCATCGTGGTCAGCGGCCTGTGTCTGCTGCCGGGCGGACTCGCGATGGTGGCGCTGTCGCCGGTGTCCGCGAAGATCTCGGCCACGTACGGTCCGAAGGCGGCGCTGGCGCTCGCGGCCGCGATCATGGCGGTGGGCTACGGCGTGCGCTTCTTCACCAGCCACAGCCTGCCCATGATCATCGCGGGTGCGACGGTGGTGGCGTGCGGCACCGCGATCGCCTACTCGGCGCTGCCCGCCCTGGTGATGCGCGCGGTCCCGGTGAGCGAGACCGGCGCCGCCAACGGGCTCAACACCCTGATGCGCTCGGTCGGCCAGGCCTGTTGCAGCGCGGTGGTCGCCGCCGTCCTGGCCAACGTCACCTTCCAGGCGGGCGGCAGGACCGCGCCGACGCTCCACGCCTACCTGCTGGTGTTCCTCATCGCCGGCGGCGCCGCGCTCGCCGCGCTCGCCGCCACCCTGTGTCTGCCCGGCGGCGCGATGCCCGGCGCCGGTAGCCTCGGGTCCCGCCGCACCGAGGGCGCGGCGGGACGCACCACGGCCGAGGAGAGCGCATGACCGGGCAGCGGGCCGCCGGCGGCGACGCGGAGACGGGCAAGGACGCGGAGTCAGGCAGGGACGCGAAGACGGGCAGGGACGCGATCCGGCGGGCGGCGCGGCGGGCGTTCACGCTGCGCCCGTACGCCGAGGTCACCATGCGCTCCATCGCGGCGGACGCCGGGGTGAGCCCGTCGCTCATCGTCAAGCTCTTCGGCAGCAAGGAACGGCTCTTCCACACGGTCGCGGACTTCGGGCCCGCCGCCGAGACGCTGTTCGCGGCGCCGCTGGACGCGCTGGGCCGCCACCTCGTCCTGACCATGGTGCGGATGCGGCGCGAGGACCAGGGGGATCCGCTCCTGCGCGCGGTGTTCTCGCTGGGCAACATGGACGAACGCACCCTGCTGCGGGAGCGGTTCCGCGAGCAGGTCACGTCCCGTCTCGCCGGTCAACTGCGCGGCGAGGACAGCGAGTTGAGGGCCGAGTTGATCGCAGGTCTGCTGCTGGGGCTCGGCGCGACCCTCAGTCTGCACCGGCCGGGCGCCGGGGAACGCGCCACGCCCGAGCAGCTGGCGGATCTGTACGCGCCGGCCGTGCAGCGTCTGATCACCGGCCCGGAGAACGGCGGCCCGGAGAACGGCCGTCCGGCGAACCGCGACCCGGAGAACCGCGGCCCGGCGAACTGACCGGAATTAGCCGTTCGGCTGATCGTGGACGGTGACGGCCCCCACCGGGCAGGCCCGGGCGGCCTCGCGGACCAGCGGGTCGCCGCCGCCGTCCTCGCGGCCGGGCAGCAACTCGCTGAAGCCGTCGTCGTCCTGCGTGAAGACGCCGGGGGCGGTGAGCGCGCACTGGCCCGCGCCGATACAGACGTCCTTGTCGATGCCGATCCGCATCCGCTGCTCCTTCTCCTTCGGTTCCCGTCCGCTACCAGGCGACGGGGAGTTCGACCATGCCCTGGATGGTGTCGCCCGGCTTGAACGGAATCTCCTGCGCCGGCACCGCGAGCCGCAGGTCCGGCAGCCGGTCGAACAGGGAGCGCAGCGCGATCTCCATCTCCGCCCGCGCCAGGTTCTGCCCGAGGCACTGGTGGATGCCGAAGCCGAACGCGACGTGGTGGCGGGTGGGCCGGTGCCAGTCGATCCGGTCGGGCTCCTCGTAGCTGGCGCTGTCCCGGTTGATGACGGACGTCGAGAAGACCACACCGTCACCGGCCCGTACCACCTCGCCGCCGATCTCGATGTCCTCAAGAGCCACCCTCAGCATCCCGTCCGCGATCGACAGGAAACGCAGCAGCTCCTCGACGGCGGCCGGCATGAGGGCCGCGTCGGAGCGCAGTTCGGCCAGCGCCCGCGGGTGCTGGAGCAGCGTGAAGGTGCCGAGCGAGATCATGTTGGCGGTGGTCTCATGGCCCGCCACCAGCAGGATGACGGCGAGGTCCACCAGCTCACGCTCATCCAGGAGGCCTTCGTCCAGGCGCTGTCCGATCAGTTCGTCGAGCAGCCCGTCGCCGGGCTCCTTGCGCTTGCGGTCGATGAGCCGCAGGAAATAGTCGTCCAGGGCGTCGCGGGCCGCCTCGACGTCGGCGGTCTTCGGCCCGCGCAGCAGCTTGCGGGACTGGCCCTCGAAGAACGCGTGGTCCTCATACGGCACGCCGAGCAGCGCGCAGATCACCATCGAGGGCACCGGCAGCGCGAAAGCGTTGACCAGGTCGGCCGGCTGCCCCTGCGCGACCATCCGGTCCAGGAGCGAGTCCACGGTCTCCTGGATGCGCGGCCGCAGTGCGGCGGTGCGCTTGAGGGTGAAGCTGGGGATCAGCATCCGGCGCTGGGTGGCGTGCACCGGGTCGTCGACGCCGAGCAACGCGGTCCTGCGCTTGGTGATGCCGGCGAACCTGGCCGTCGGGGAGGGGAATCCGTCGTGGGTGCGGTCACTGGAGAGCCGGGGGTCGGCCAGCAGGGCGCGCGCCTCGGCGAGCCCGGTGACCATCCACACGGGCCGGCCGTCGTAGAGGCGGACGCGCGCCAGCGGCCGCGCGTCGCGCAGCGGCTGGTACGCGGTGGGCGGGTGGTAGGGGCAGCCGCGGTTCTGCGGGAAGGTGACGCTGTCCGGGGAGGCGGCGGTGTGGTCCGTGCTGACGCTGGTGTTGCTGCCTGTCATGAAGACCTCGCAAGCGAAGGGATCCGTCTTGCCGATCTCCACTACATGCCTCAGGCACCTATGGCGTCTACGCGTTCTTCGGCCGATTCCCTCCATTGCGCCCTTTCGGCGCAGTGCGCCCGGGGCCGGTGCGGGGCTCACGGGCGGACGGGGCTAGCGTGTGTGCGGCCCGTCGTTCGTCACGGGCCGGTGAGGAGATCGACCCTGATGTCCGGTATGACCCTGGGCGAAGGCGCGACGGGCGGCCTGCCCGAGCTGACCACGGGGCGGCTGCTGACGGTGTGGCGGCCCGACGCGGCGGCGCTGCTGCTGATCGTCGTCCTGGCCGCGCTGTACGGCTGGGGCGTGCTGCGGCTGCGCCGGCGCGGCGAGCCCTGGCCCATGGCGCGCACCGCGGCCTTCGCGTTCATCGGCCTCGGCGCCCTGGCCGTGGCCACCATGTCGGCGCTCGCGGTGTACGACACCGAGCTGTTCTGGCCGGCCGCCGTGCAGAACGTCCTGCTCGACCTGATCGCGCCGCTCGGGCTCGCCCTGGGCGACCCGCTGCGCCTGGGCACGCTCGCGCTGCCGGAGCGCGGCGCGGGCCGGCTCCGGGGCGCCATGAGCGGACGCCTGGTGCGGTTCCTCACCTTCCCGCTGGTCAGTACGGCCCTGGTGCTCGCCACGGAGCTCTGTGTCTATTTCACGCCGTACTTCGAGACGGCGCTGCGCCACCCCGCGCTGCACGAGCTGATGTATCTCCATCTGCTGCTCGCGGGAAGCCTGTTCGTGCTGCCGATACTCACCCACGAGGCGGCGCTGCCGGCCTGGTGCACCCACCCGGTGCGGGCGGCGCTCGTCTTCCTCGACGGGCTGATCGACGCGGTGCCCGGCATCGTCGTGATGACCCACAGCACCCTGATCGCCGGCGCCTGGTACCTGGGCCACTCCCCCGCCTGGGCGCCCGACGTCCAGCGGGACCAGCAGCTCGGCGGCGGCGCGATGGTCACCATCGCCGAACTGGTGTCACTGCCGTTCCTGCTCGCGATCCTGGTGCAGTGGTCGCGCGCCGACCGCGCCCAGCGCGTGGTGCTCGACCGCCACCTCGACGCCGAACTGGCTCCGGCCGCCCCGGTGACGGGACGGCCGAAGGACGCGGAGCTCGTACGGCCCTGGTGGGAGACGGACGGCGGAGCGGTCGGGCAGCGGATGCGCCAGCGCGGCCCGGAGAGCTGACCGGTCAGTGCCGGGCCGGCCGGTCAGTGCCGGTCGCGGCGCCTGCGCAGCCGGCTCACGATGAACCAGATCACGAAGACCACGAGCGCGATGAACAGGAGCACCAGGATCAGCAGGAAGATCCCGAGCTTCTTGAAGAAGCCGCCCTTCTTCTTTTTCTTGGCCTTCTTGGACGCCAGGGCGTGGGACGCGGCCGGCACGGTGTGCTGCCCGGCGCGCGCCGCCTGAGCCGTACCGGCCGCGTCCGAGGCGGGCGCGGCCTGCGAGGCCGTCACGGACGCGGTCACGGCGCGCGGCGCCGCCTGCGCGGCCACCGGGCCCGCCGCGAGCGAGGCGCCGAGCACCAGGGCCAGCAGCACCGCCGCCCGGCGCAGCGGACCGGGGCCGCGCCGGGACCGCTCGGCCAGGGGCGTGGAGTGCGGTTGGTTCATCGTTGTCATCCCCCAAGGAACGTCAGGTGCGGCCAGGGCGCCGCACGCTGTCTGTAACTGTTACCCGTCAAGCCGTTCGTACGCGCCCGGCCTCGGTGGCGTCAGTGGTGCGCCGGGACGCCCGCCGACGTCTCCACCTCGATCAGCGAGGCGCTGTGGCGCTCCGCCTCGAAGGCCGCGTGGCCGCCCCGCAGGCCGAACAGGCGCTTGGCGAGCAGGATGTAGAGGACCGCGAGGATGTTGACGGTCAGCGTGGCGATCTTCACCCAGCTGATCTTCTCGGTGAGTTCGTAGATCTCCAGCGGCAGGAACATCGCCGTGGCGACGACGGTGAGGTATTCCGCCCACCGCTTGGCCCGCCACAGACCGACGCCCTCGACGATCTCGATCAGCGCGTACACCAGCAGCGCCACCGCGACGATCACCAGGGTCGAGTGCTTGTAGTCGAAGGTCTTCTGGATGGTGCCGACCACCGGCGAGTGGTCGAGGTCGTAGTGGAAGTGGCGGAAGACCGGCCGGAACACGTCGAGGTATTCGTCGAAGAAGCGGCGCACCGCGTCCTGGCTGTTGCTGAACTTCCACACCGCGATGGCCACCAGGACGATGAACACGCCGCGCACGGCCCGCTCGATGGCCAAGAAGCGCAGGATGAACAGATCGCGCAGCACCTTGCCGCGCGGCACCAGCGGGGCGTCCTCGGCCGGCCCCGAGCCGTGCGGCGCGCCGAGGACGAAGTCCCCGCAGCGCAGACAGCGCCAGGCCTCACCGAAACCGGTCTCGGCGCGCAACCGGTCGCGCAGCACGGCCTCCTGGGGCGCGTACGTCACATGGCCGCGGCGCGCGCAGGTGCGCCGGTCCCAGTCGATCTTCATGCTCTTCCTCCCGTGAGGCCCGCGACGCGGCGCGGGCCGATGTGCTCACAGGGACCGTAGTGGACCCTTGTCGTGGACTTGCCACGGGGTCGTCCCGGTGGCGTGACACGCCGCCCTCGCGCGCCGTCCCGGGCGGCCGGGTACGAGAATGCCCCGATGAGCTCCGCGATCACGACCCCCTCCGCCGCCCGCGCCGACGAGCGGTTCCTCCTGGTGCTCTCGGCGGCGTCCGGGGCCACGGACGCGTTCGCCTTCCTCTGTCTGGGAAAAGTGTTCGCCGGGGTGATGACCGGCAATCTCGTCCTGGTCGGCGCGTCGGTGGGCGCCGGGGACCGCGACGTGGTGCCCCGCGCCCTGTCCGCCCTGACCGGGTACGCGCTCGGCGCGGCCGGGGCGGCGGTCGTCTCCGCGCGGGTGCCGGCCCGGCTGCTGCTCGCGGGCCAGAGCGCGCTGCTCGCGCTGCTCGCCGCCGGCTGGGCGCTGGGGCTCGGGCGCTCGCTCGGCTCCCAGGTGGCGCTGCTGCTCGTCGCGGCCCTCGCGATGGGCGTGCAGGCACGCACCTGGGGCACGCCTACCACGTACTTCACGGGTACGTTCACCGGGCTCGCGGGGCGCGTCGGCAAGGGGGAGGCGGAGCGGGCCGACCGGTGGGGCGGCGGGGCGGCTCGTCGCGGTCGTGCTCGGGGCGGCCGCCACGTCCCTGATCGTGTGGTGCTGTGCCCCGGCGGCCGGCGCGGCGGGCGCCGTCCTCTGCGCGACGGCGTACGTTCTCCCCGGCCGCCGGTGAGCGCGGCCCGCGCGCCCGGACCGTCAACTGGCCCTGCGTACCTGCCCAGTTGTGGCGCGGACACCCGCCGGGCATATGCTCAGCGCCACATCCGGCTCACGGCTGGCGATCCGGCTCGCCTTTGACATATGCCACGAGCACCACCGTATCGAGTGTTGCCAAATCCCTTACGGGGCATCGCTCCCTGTGCAACAGTCGTTACCGGTCCACTTCGCCCAGACCAGGCTCTGCCGCGGCCGCATCGGAGAACGTCATGCCGTCCCATCTGTTCGCGGACCGTCCCGCTCCCCAACCGCCCGAGCGGGGCACGGTCGACGCACTGATCACGCAGACCCGCAGACTGCGCGGGGGTGTGGACGCGGTGCGTCGCGACGCGCTCGTGGACGACGACGACCCGCAGGGCCGCTGGCAGCGCGCCCTGTGCGACCTGGCGGTCCATCAACTCGACGATCTGGGCTCCCACTTGGGCCAGCTGCGCGAGGGCCTGACCGCCGAGGAGGAGGACGCGGCGGCGCTCGTCGTCGAGAACGCGTCCGGCCCCGAGCCCGCCCTAGCCGCCCCGCTCAGCCGGGTCGGCAGCGCCGAGTGGAACCTCCTGACCGACGCCGTGAACTGGTCCGAGGAGCTGTTCGAGATCTTCGGGCGGTCCCCCGAGAACGGCGGGATGTCGCTCGACGAGCTGCCCACCATGGTCTTCGCCGACGACCAGGCCCTGCTCACCTCGATGGTGACGGGCGCCCTGGTGGACGGCAGGCCGATCGACGGGGAGTTCCGCATCGTCCGGAGCGACGGGCACATCCGTACGCTCCACATGATGGGCGAGCCGGTGCTCGACGCCGACGGCTGCACCGCCTCGATGTGGGCCGTCCTGCGTGATGTGAGCGAGCTGCGGCGCGGTCAGCACGCGGTGCGCGAGAGCCGCGAGGGCCTGCGCCGCCAGCGCCACATCGCCAGGACCGAGCACCGCCTCGCGGTCGAGCTGCGCGAGGCGGTCCTGCCGCCGTGGCGCGGCTCCCTGCGACTGCCGCACGGCGCCCCCGGCGCACTCGACATCGCCGGGCACTATCTGCCGTCCGCCTCCAGCGCCCTCATCGGCGGCAGTTGGTACGACGCGCTCGAACTGCCCGACGGCGCCTCCTTACTGACCGTCGGCGATCTCACCGGACGCGGTGCGACGGCGACCGGCGCCATGGCGATGCTGCTCGGCGCGCTGCGCGGCATGGCCGTCGCCGGCATCGGCCCCGCCGCCCTGATGGGCCACCTCAACCAGCTTCTGGAGACGACCGTGCAGCCCGCTCTGGGCAGCGCGGTCTGCTGCCGTTATGAGCCCGAAGGGCGCACGCTCTCCTGGTCCGGGGCCGGCCACCCCGCCCCGCTGCTGTTCCGCGACGGGGCGGGACGGCCGCTCGGCACGCCGGACGGCGTCCTGCTCGGGGCCACCCACCGGGCGGCCTACGGCCAGGCCGAGGTCACCCTGCGCGCGGGCGACGTACTGGTCCTCGGCACCGACGGCCTGACCCGGCGGAGCCCGTCCGACGAGGCACACCAGAGCCGGCTGCTGGCACTTGCCCCGCTCTTCGACGGGGGCCGCACGGCGCAGGACTGCGTGCGGATGATCGTCGAGGAGTTCGGCGAGCCCGAGCGCGCGGACGACGCCTGTGTGCTGGTGGCCCGCATCGGGTCCTGACGCCGGGGTCTAGATGTCGGCGATGCGGCCGCGCTTCGACGGAGCCGCGGGCATCGCCTGGGCGATCTCCTCCCGCAGGTCCTGGATCTTGCCGTGGCTCGCGTACTGGCCGGTGAGCCGGTACATCTCACGCAGCCGGTCCCAGGTGCGGTGCGAGGAGGTCTCGCCCATCGACACCAGCGCCAGGCGGGCGTAGCGGTCCGCCTGCTCGGGGTCGTCCGCGATGAAGCAGGCCGAGGCGAGCGAGATGTAGTCGAAGATCTTCGAGCGCTGACGCCCCCCGACCCGCAGTTCGAGCGCCTGCTTGGCGTGGTGCTGCGCGATGGTGGCCGCCGCCGGATCGTGCTCGGCGAGGGTGCGGAAGGCCAGGGCCTCCATGCCGTGCAGGTCCGCCTCGTCGAACATCTGCATCCAACTGGGCGGCGGCACATCGCCCTTGTCGGAGACGAACAGCTCCTCCGCCTCGCCGAGGGTGCGGCGCATGGCCTGACCGCGCCCCATGGACGCCTGCGCCCACGCCTCGATGGTGTGCAGCATGGCGCGCGTGCGCGGCAGGGTCTCCTCGCCCGAACCGGACTTGGCGAGCTTCATCAGATCGAGGGCTTCACCGGGACGGCCCAGGTGGACCATCTGGCGGGCCGCACGCGAGAGGGCTTCGCCCGCGCGGGGCCGGTCGCCGCCCTCGCGGGCCGCGTGGGCGGCGATGACGAAGTACTTCTGCGCGGTCGGCTCAAGGCCGATGTCGTGCGACATCCAGCCCGCGAGGACGGCCAGGTTGGCGGCGACGCCCCACAGGCGCCGCTGGAGATGGTCGGGGTGGCGGTAGGCGAGCATGCCGCCCACCTCGTTGAGCTGGCCGACCACCGCCTTGCGCTGGAGCCCGCCCCCACGCGAGGCGTCCCAGGCGCGGAACACTTCGACCGAGTGTTCCAGGGCGTCGATCTCCTGCGACCCGATGGGGGCCGCCTCATAACGGTCGAACCCCGCGGGGTCGGCGTGCAGGGGGTCCTGGAGACGGGGAGCGTCTGCCGAGAGTACGGGGTCGGTGTGCAGCCAGTCGTGCATGGCGCTGGTGAGTACGGAGCCGGAGGCGAGCGCGGCGCCCGCCCCCACAAGACCGCGTCGGTTGAGCATGAGGTCCATTCCCGTGAATTCGGTGAGGACCGCCGCCGTCCGTTCGGGCGCCCACGGAACGCCGTCCGGATTCTTGCTGTTCCTGACGTCGTTCCGCTTTCCAGCGCGCCCGTGCCGGTCGAACCCTAGGTCCTCGATGGTCACGACACGGCCGAGCCGCTCGGTGAACAGCGCCGCCAGCACCCTGGGCACGGGATCGCGCGGGGTCTCCCCCATGTCGATCCAGCGCCGCACCCGCGAGGTGTCGGTGGACAGTTGGGGGTGGCCCATGGCCGCCGCCTGCCGGTTCACCATCCGCGCGAGTTCGCCCTTGGACCAGCCGGCGAGGCCGAACAGGTCGTTCAGACGGGTGTTGGGTTGTCCGCTCACGTCAAGCCCCCAGGTTCTCGGCTGAGTTGACAGTAAGCCCCCGTCAGGTGCGGCGCGACTATTCGCCAGGGTTCGCCAGGGCACGCCAGATGGTGTGCCACCCGCGGCCGGGTGTCAGGTATGAGAGCGCCATCCCGACCCGGGGCCGGACCTCATTCCCCAGGGTGCGGCTCGGCCGCCGGGGCGGGTAGCGCACGTGACTTGTCGGCACACGAAGGGATCTGTCACCCATGTACACAGCATCGTCCTCCGTGTCCACGCCGCCCCGGCCGCACCGTCCGCTGGGAGCGGGTGGCGGACCGTATCTCGACCCGGCCCACGCGGCGCCGTCGCCGTACGCCGTCGGCCGCACGCCCCGCCGGCCGGGGAGCCCCCAGCCGCTCAGCGGGAGAATCGACCTGTCGGGCCCCCAGGGGTCCCAGCTGCGCATCGCGATCGCCTCGGTGCAGCGCATCTGTCCCGAGTTCAACGCGGTGCAGGTGTTGCGGCACAGCGGACGCTCGGTGCTGATCGTCGGCACGACCGGACGCGCCACCGCGGTCGCCAAGTGTTTACTGGACCATTCGCCCGCGTGGGCCGAGCGGTTCCGGCACGAAATAGCGGTATATCGCGCGTTCGTCCGGCACCGCCCCCCGGTGCGGGTGCCCCGGCTGATCGCCGCCGATCCCGACAACTGCACCCTGGTGACCGAGCGGATGCCGGGCCGCGCCGCCGCGTTGACGCGCCACCCCGTCGAAGCCCCCCCGCGTGCCGACGTCAGGGCCGCCCTCGGCGCGATCCGGCACCTCAACGCCTGGCGGCCGCCCGCCGAGATGTTCGGCAGGCCCCTGGACTACGCGCCCCGCATCTCCCGCTACCACGAGCTGGGTCTGTTCACCGACCGGGATCTGAGTGACCTTCAGAAACTGGTGCACGGTCTGGCCCTCACCGGCCGGGTCGACTGGCAGTTCGCGCACGGGGACGCCCTGCTGTCCAACATCCTGCTGTCACCGGCCGGTCCCGTCCTGGTCGACTGGGAGCACGCGGGCTGGTACCTGCCCGGGTACGACCTGGCGACGCTGTGGACGATCCTGGGCGACGCCCCGGTGGAACGGCGCAGGATCAGCCAGGCGGCGCAGGCCCAGGGCCCTGCGGCGCGGGACGCCTTCCTGGTGAACCTGATGCTCGTACTGACCCGGGAGATCCGGACGTACGAGACGGCCGTGCAGCGCACCATGCGGGACGGGGCGCCGGTGAGCGCGGCGCAGAACCACGCGCCGGGTGTGCTCAGCGCGGGCGAGCAGCAGCGGCTGCTGTTGCGCCGGCTGCACGACGACTGCGCGATGGCACGGCGGGCCGTGCGGGCGGCGGTCGGCACGCGCTGAGCAGCTGAACAAGGGCAAAGAAGGCGGGCCGCGTGCCCGGTGTTCCGGCACCGGGCACGCGGCCCGTCGTGCGCCCGCCTACCGCAGCCGCGCGACGTCCACGTCGGATGCCTTCACGAACGCGATCCGGTGGCCGATCTGCACCGTCACATAGCGGGTGCTGCCGGGGAAGTACGTGTGGTCGTAGGGGTAGGAGGAGTCGATCGTGGGGGCGTAGAAGTAGCCCGCCGGCGCCTGGCCGCCGCCGGGGTAGGACTGGCCGGCCTTGATGGTGTAGCCGAGCGGGGCGCCCACCCGGCGCGCGGTGAAGTCGGCCGGGTAGTCGGTGGCCGCCGGGTAGGCGGTTCCGTAGACCGGCACATCGGTCAGGCCCGCCTTGGGGCGGACGACGTAGCCGGCGGTGGGGGTGGTGACGCGGGTGCCGGCGGGGGTCTGGAACCACGCCTCCTGGCCGTACCACCAGATCGCGGTCCACCCCGGTTTCCGCTCGGCGACCACGGCCTGCTGGGTGGCGCTGATCTTGCTGCCCCAGTCGCTCGCGCAGGTGGTGCCGCTCTGGCCCGGCGGGTGGAGGCCGGGGTCGGCGAACAGCGGGGCGCCGGTGGAGGGTTGGGTGTACAGCGGGACCGCGCTGCTGGGCCCGGCGGGCAGGTCGATGTTCTTCTCGCAGTCCCGCAGGGCCTGGAGGTTGTCCTTGAACACCGGGTTGATGGTGACCAGGGAGGAGCCGGGGCGGCCCGTGGGCTCGGTGGGCCTGCCGAGCAGGGACATGAAGTGGTTCCAGTCCCAGTACGGTCCCGGGTCCCAGTGCATGGCCGCGGTGCCCCCGGCCGATGTGGGCGGCACGTTGTCGTGGCCGAGGATGTGCTGGCGGTCGAGCGGGATGTCGTACTTGGCGGCGAGGTAGCGCACGAGGGCGGCGGTGGAGCGGTACATGGCGGGGGTGAACCAGGTGGCGCCCTCGGTGGCGTAACCCTCCTGCTCGATGCCGATGGAGTCGGAGTTGATGTACCAGTTGCCGGCCTGCCAGGCGACGTCCTTGGTCTTCACCATCTGGGTGACATGGCCGTCGCTCGAACGCACGACATAGTGCGCCGACGCGGCCCGCTTGGGGTCCTGGAAGATCTTGAGGGTGGTGGCGTAGGTCTCCTCGGTGTCGTGCAGGACGATGTATTTGATCTTGTTGGTGGCCGGCCGGTCGGAGACGTCGTAGTTGCCGTACCTCTCCTTGTCCGCCGGGTCTCCGGTCTGCTGGTAGGCGGCCGGGACCCAGTCGCATCTCAGGACGCGGGGGCACTCGGCGCGTGGCGTGGCCGCGGCTGCCGGCGCGGCGGGCGCGAGGGCGAGGCCGAGGAAGCCGGCCGTCGCCGCCGCGAGCGCGCGTGTGAGCCTCTGCTTGGACGTCATGGACAACCCTTCCAGCCGAAAGGTGCGGGGCCTTGCGCGGCGCGTGGGTACGCGCGGGACACAGTGTGACCCCCTATGACGCCTCGTCAAGTACCTTTCGCCGGAAGCGACTTGTGTCAGTGGCCCAGACCGGTGGCGGCGGCCGTGAGCTGCTGGTGGCGCGCGGCGCGCAAGGGGGCGCCGTACGCGCCCGGTTCGGGGCCCCGGACGCGGAGCGGCCCGGCACCGTGGACGGACGGTGCCGGGCCGAGGGGCGAGAGCGCCCGGTGTGCCGCTCAGCTCTACTGGAACAGCTCGGCGGGCAGCGGCTTCAGGAGGGCGTACAGGTCGTCGGTGATCGGCCGGTCCCAGCTGGCGATCGTGACGAGGACGTTGTCGCTGCGGTCGAACTGCACGCAGGAGATGCGCGTCTCGGAGAGCTTGAGGCGGCGCACGATGAGGAGGTTGTCGCCCTGCATCACCGGCATGTCCTCGGTGCTCACGACCTCGACCGGCTCGTCGTTCTCCAGCGCCACGAGGAGCTGGGCGACCTCGAAGGGGACCTGTCCCTCGGCCATCTCGCGCGCCGGGGAGCCCTCCGGCAGGTTGCCGATGATCATCGCGGGGCCGCGCCCGCCGAACAGGTCGTAGCGCAGGAATACGCCCTGACAGCTGCCGTCGGGTGCGGGCAGCAGGCCGGCGCCCAGGTTGCCGGGCCAGTCTCCCGGGTCCATGGCCAGGACATCGAAGTCCGGGCCGGCGGGGGTGGCGGCGCTGCGGCGGCGGAGGAAGGACATGCCGCCCATGGTACGTGCCCCCGGCGACCGGGCGGAGCCGGGCCCGGGACGCTGGGCGGGTCGGCGCCCCCCCTCGCCGAGCGGGCCGAGCGGCTGCGCACCCGCGGCGTCCCGCCGCACGCGAGACCCCGGCTCCCCTGCCCGGACGGCTGGGGAGCCGGGGTCACCGGGAGGCGGATCAGCGGCCGGGCACTCCTCGGCTGCCGGAGCCACGGGGCTGGCGCGGGAGCAGTCCCGCGAGGCCGTCGCGGTTGGTGCCGAGCTTGCGGAAGGCGCCCGACAGGAGCAGCTCCACCGTGCGCTCCTTGGTGCCCAGCTCCTCCGCGATCCGCTGGTTCTCCCAGCCCTGCGCCGCCCGCTCGGCCACCGCCTTCTCCTGCGCCGTCAGCAGGTCGGAGTCGATGGCGCGCAGTTGGAGCGGGCGGAGCCCGGACGCGGCCAGTTCCTCGCGGGCCCGTGCGGCCAGCGCGTCGGCCCCGCACAGCGCGGCGCTCTCCAGACCGCGCATCAGACGGTCGGCCGCGTCCTGGGGCAGTCCTGCGCGGCTGAGCATCGCGCCGTGGTCGACCAGGGCCTGCGCCAGCTCGTAGGCGGCCGGGGACCGTTCGAGCTGGCGGACGGCCTCGGCCATCAGGGCCAGGCTGTCGGCTCCCGAGGTGACCTTGGCGGCCGCGTGCAGGGCGCGGCCGACGGCGCCCGGTGTGCCGAAGCGCCGGGCGATCTCCACCCCTTCCTGCGCGACGGCCGCCGCCTCGACGGGGTCGGTGTGGGCGATCGTCTGGGCGAGCAGGGGCCGCCACGGGCACCACATGGGGTTGCGCATGCCGCGCGGGTCGAGCCTGCGGCCCACCGCCCGCAGCCGTTCCTCGGCGTCGGTGCGCAGGCCCCGGGCGATCAAGAGCTCGCTGTAGACGGTCTCGGAGTCGGGGTAGATCACGGCGTTGGGCACGACCTGGCCGTAGTTGTAGGAGTCGGAGAGGTCCTGGGCCTCCTGGACCCGGCCCCGGGCGAGCAGGACCTCGATGAGGATGCCGATGGCGAACCACTGGGCGGGGATCTGATGTCCCACGCGGTCGGCGATCCGCAGTCCGCTGTGCACCAGGTTCTCGGCCTCGGCCAGCCGGCCCCGGTGGAACTTGATGTAGCCGAGCAGCGTCAGGCCCAGGGACAGATGGGCGCCGCGCCAGCCCTTGCGTTCGCAGTCGGCGATGCCCTCGGTGAACAGTTCGTCCGCGCGTCCGGGCTGGTCGCAGTACATGAAGGTGAGCGCGACCAGGACGGGGACCTCGAAGCCCCAGTCGTCGTCGGTCCAGGGCAGCCCGCCCTCCAGCGCCTCCTCGGCGTAGCGCAGGGCGGTCTCCGCGGGCTCGCCGCGCACCATCGCGTCCCAGGCGCGCAGGCCCAGGATGTAGCGCTCGGCCTTGCCACGGCTCGTCAGGTGGTCGGCGAGCCGGGCCAGGCTGCGCGAGCGGGCCGGTGAGTCCTCCTCGTCGGCGCGGAAGGCGTTCCACTGGAACGTCTCGGCCTGCATGCGCAGCCGGGTGCGGGCGCTGGTGGAGTGCTTGGCCTCGGCTGCGACGACCGCAGCGGCCTCGGCCATGCGGTCGGTGTGCGCCAGTGCCTGGGCCAGTCGGTAGGTGACGGACTCGCGCAGCCTCGGGGCGAGTTCGGGTTCCTCAAGGGCGGCCTTGAGGTGGTTGACCGTGGTGGCGGGTTCGTTCAGGAGCGCCGAGCAGCCCAGTTCGTAGAGGACTTCGGCGCGCTCCTCGATGGCGGGAGGTTCGCGCAGGGCGCGAGCCAGGCAGCGCCTCGCCGCGTCCGGGGCGCCGGCGCGGCGATATTCGGAGGCGGCGGCCCGCAGCTGGCGCACGGCCCACCGGTCGTTGTCCGGGTGCATCTCCAGGATGTGCCGGGCCGCCGATGTCGCACCGAGTCCGGCCTCGCTCACCGCGTAGGCGGCCTGGCCGTGCATCGCGACGCGCATGGCCGAGGGGATGGAGCGGTAGACGGCGGTGGCGACGAGCGGGTGGAAGAAGTCGAGCCGGCCCGGGTGGTCCTGCGCGGCGGCGAGGATACGGGCCTCGCGCAGCCGGTCCACGGCGTCGGCCATCTCCTCGGCGCCGAGTCCGGCGACGCCGGCTGCCATGTCCTTACGGGCGTCGGTGCCGAGCACGGCGACGGCCCAGGTGAGCCGGACCGCGGAGGGGCCGAGTCGGTCGAGGCGTTCGATGAGGCCGGTGCCGGTCACGGCGGAGGCCAGTTCGCGCAGTTCGCCCGCGTTGGCGTACTGCGGTTTGATGCCCCGGTCGCGGATCCTGGCGACGAGCTCGACCGCCTCGTAGGGGTTGCCCGCGGTCAGCGTCCAGCATTCGCGGGCGAACAGGTCGTCGGCCTCCGTGCCGAGGACGTCGCGCACGAGGTCGGCGACGGCGGCCGGAGTGAACGGCGACAGGTCGAGCGGGCGCGAGCCGTGCCGGGCGGCGAGGCGGCGGAACTCGGCGGCGTGGCGCGGCAGTTCCTCGGGCCGGTAGGCGACGACGATCAGGAGCGGCAGGTCGCCGGCGCGCAGCGCGAACGCGGTCAGCCAGGCCAGCGTCTCCTCGTCCGCCCAGTGCGCGTCGTCCACGACGAGCACCACGGGCGCGTACTTGACGGCGAACCGGGTCATGAGCCAGTCGAGGCCGTCCCGGACGCCCTGCGGGTCGGGTGCGACGCCGCTGCCTCCCGCGACCAGACCCACCGCCGGCGCGACGATGTCGTACCAACTCCCCAGTATCTCGCGGTGCTCGTCCTCGCTCGTCGCGGCGAGCACCGGCTGCACGAGCTGGCGTACGACGTGGAAGGCCACGCTCTCCTCCAGCTCGCTGCCGCGCGCGGCCAGCAGGGTGCAGCCACGCGCCGCGGCCTTGCGGCGGATCTCGGCCACCAGTGTCGTCTTGCCCAGGCCGCCGGCACCGGCGATGGCGAGCAGTCCGCCGTTGGGCGCGCTCCCTTCGCCCGCGCGGCCGCACAGGTCGTTCAACATGGTGTCGAACAGCATCAGTTCTTCGTCGCGCTCAAAGAGCGTCCGGTGCGGTACGCCGCCCCGGCCCCTCATCTCCGCCACAGCGGTCCCCTTCTGGCAGTAACACCGAGCCTACGCCCCGGACACGTACCGTGACATGAATATCCAACTCCCGTCTCCTGCTTGACGCATTAAGTTGGCTGGATCCGAGAATGTTCGGATCGGACGACCGGGAAGGGGGGGCCACGCCGTACCGTGTACGCCCCCACGCGCTGTCGGGCTCCGGCGCGCGACGCCTTCACCCCGGCAGTCGGCCCGTTGATGATGGAAACGCGCGGGGAAGGCACAGGGAATCACGTATGAGTACTAAGGAGGCGGTGCCGCATGACCAGCACTGGCAAGGTCCGGTCGGCGCGGACGCGGACCGGGCTCGTCGACATACCTTTTCCCGCCCGCCGGCACCCCCGGCACGGGCTTGCCCGGCGGCACACCCTCGACTGGCTCCATGAGTACGGCATGCTGGCCGGTGAGCAGGCGACGGCCGAATATGACGCGATGGGCCTGGAACGGCTGATGGCGTACTTCTATCCGGACGCCTCGGACGCCCATCTGGCGCTCGCGACCGATCTCAACGCCTGGTTCTTCGTCTTCGACGACCAGTTCGACGGGCCGCTCGGCAAGCGTCCCGATGTCGTCCTGCGCCAGATCGACACGGTGCTGCGCACCATGAGCGACGAGCCGCCGGTGCCGGGCGAGGCGACCAACCGGCTGGCGGCGAGCTTCCGTGATCTGTGGCAACGGGTGACCGCGGGCACGCCGTTGCTGTGGCAGGACCGCTTCCGTGCGCACTGGCGGGAGTATCTGACGGCGTATCACTGGGAGGCGCTGAACCGGACGCGCAACGGCACCCTGTCGCTTCCGGGATTCCTGCGCGGCCGGCGTGACTCCATAGGCGTGCAGCCCTGTCTGGACCTGGTGGAGCGCTGTGGCGGCTACACACTGCCGAGGGAGCTGCACGAGGGCGAGCCGCTGGCGAAGATGCGGGAGATCACCGCCGATGTGGTGATCTTCGTGAACGACATGGTGTCCGTGGACAAGGAGCTCGCGGCGGGCGACGTCAACAACAGCGTGATCATTCTGCTCCGGCAGGAGATGTGCACCGTGGAGCACGCGCTGCGGCGGGTGGCGGCCCTGACCAACGAGCGGGTGGCCCGCTTCCAGGAGCTCACCACCGAATTCGGCGCCCAGCTGGCCAGGACCGGGCTGCCCCCGCTGGTGCGGGCACAGGTGGACGACTATGTGGACGGGATGCGGGCCCTGATGAGCGGCAACCTGGCCTGGTCGCTCGAGACGGCGCGGTATGGCGAGGCGGGCATCGCCGCCGTCAGCGAGGGCCGGCAGCGGCCCTGGGCCCAGTTGTTCCCGGACCAGGCCGCCGAGGGCTGAGGCGCGGAGACTGCCTCAAGTGGCGTGCGGGGCGCGGGCGTTGAGGGGGTCGGACCTCTCGACGCCCCTCCGCCCGCGCACGCCGGCCCTCAGGTGAGGTCGAACTCACCGTCCTTGGCGTTGATCACGAAGGCCCGCCACTCCGCCGGGCCGAAGATCAGCGGCGAGCTGCCGGGGCTCCTGCTGTTGCGCAGGGCGATGTAACCCTCGACGAAGGCGATCTGGACGTCCCCCGCCCCCTGACTGCTCGACTGCCACTCGGCCTTGGTGAGATCGAGCTCCGGCTTGTCCCAGCCGGAACGGGTGTGCCCCGCGAGGCTCCCCAGGGCGTCCTGGGTGGTGGTGTCGGCCACGTGTGTGCTCCTCCCCGGTTCTTCGCGTCCGGGGCCACACTAGCGAGCACCCGCCGCTGCGGACAGGCCGCGTAGGGATCACCGGGTCCCTCCGGAGCGAACCGCCGTCAGCGGGCGGGGGGTTCGGCGCCGACGAGCCACATCGAGAAGAACTGGGAGCCGCCGCCGTAGGCGTGGCCGAGCGCCTTGCGGGCGCCCTCCACCTGGTGTTCGCCCGCGAGGCCGCGCACCTGGAGCGCGGCCTCCGCGAAGCGGATCATGCCGGAGGCGCCGATGGGGTTGGTGGACAGGACGCCGCCCGAGGGGTTCACGGGCAGGTCCCCGTCGAGTTCCGTGACGCCCGCCTCGGTGAGTTTCCACCCCTCGCCCTCGGCGGCGAAGCCCAGATTCTCCAGCCACATGGGCTCGTACCAGGAGAACGGGACGTACATTTCGACGGCGTCGATCTCGCGGCGCGGGTCGGTGACGCCGGCCTGGCGGTACACCTCGGCCGCGCAGTCCTTGCCGGCCTGGGGCGACACGAAGTCCTTGCCCGCGAACAGCGTCGGCTCACTGCGCATCGCGCCGCCGTGCACCCAGGCCACGGGGCGCGGCGCCCTGGCCGCGCCCGCCCGGTCGGTGAGGACCATCGCGCAGGCGCCGTCGGACGAGGGGCACGTCTCGGAGTAGCGGACCGGGTCCCACAGCATCGGGGAGGCCTGGACCTTCTCCAGGGTGATGTCGTGCTCGTGGAGGTGCGCGTAGGGGTTCTTCAGGGCGTTGCGGCGGTCCTTGTAGGCGACCAGGGAGCCCACGGTGTCCGGGGCGCCGGTGCGCCGCATGTAGGCCCGTATGTGCGGGGCGAAGAAGCCGCCCGCCCCGGCGAGCAGCGGCTGGGTGAAGGGCACCGGCAGGGACAGGCCCCACATGGCGTTGGACTCGGACTGCTTCTCGAAGGCGAGGGTCAAGACGGTGGTGTGGACGCGGGCGGCGACCAGGTTGGCGGCGACGAGGGCGGTCGAGCCGCCGACCGAGCCGGCGGTGTGCACCCGCAGCATGGGTTTGCCGACCGCGCCGAGCGCGTCGGCGAGGTACAGCTCCGGCATCATCACGCCTTCGAAGAAGTCCGGCGCCTTGCCGATGACCACGGCGTCGATGTCGGACCACGTCAACTGGGCGTCATCGAGCGCGCGCCTGGCTGCCTCGCGGACGAGTCCGGCGATGGAGACGTCGTGCCGGGCGGCCACGTGTTTGGTCTGGCCGACCCCGACGACGGCCACGGGTTCCTTGCTCATGACTCCCCCTCAAGGACGGCGACCAGGTTCTGCTGGAGGCAGGGTCCCGACGTGGCGTGCGCGAGGGCCCGGTCGGAGTCCCCCCGGTGGACGCGGGCGGCGGCCTCGCCGAGCCTGATGAGCCCGGCGGCCATGACGGGGTTGGCGCCGAGCGCGCCGCCCGACGGGTTCACGCTGACGTCGTCACCGAGCCGCAGCGCCTTGCGCAGGACGACCTCCTGCGAGCTGAAGGGTGCGTGCAACTCGGCGGTGTCGACGGGCCGTTCGAAGACTCCGGCCCGTTCGGCGGCCAGGCGCGTGGAGGGCGAGTCGGTCAGGTCGCGCACGCCGAGCGCGTGCGCCTCGATGCGATGGTCCATGCCTCGGATCCAGGCGGGGCGCGCGCACAGCTCACGGGCCCGGTCGCCGGCGGCGAGGATCACGGCGGCCGCGCCGTCGCCGACCGGCGGGCAGTCACCGGTGCGCAGCGGACGCACCAGATGGTCACCCTGCGGGCGTGCACCCCGCACCTGGGCATGGGGGTTGGCCGCTGCGGCGTCCCTGCTGCGGGCGGCGATGGCGGCGAGCGCGGGCTCGTCGGTGTCTCCCGCGTCGATGAGCGACTGCGCCTGGAGGGCGGCGAGCGCGACCGCGTCGGGCCAGAGCGGCGCCACGTAGTAGGGGTCGAGCTGGCGGGTCAGCACGTCGCGGACCTCGCCGGGCGAGGACTTGCCGTACCCGTAGACGAGCGCGGTGTCGGCCTCGCCGGTGAGGATCTTCACCCATGCCTCGTACAGCGCCCAGGCGCCGTCCATCTCCACGTGGGACTCCGAGATCGGCGGCCAGGCGCCGACCCCGTCGAGCGCCATGGTGAAGGAGAAGGCCCGCCCGGCGAGGTAGTCGCTCGAACCCGAGCAGGTGAACCCGATGTCGCTGGTCTTCAGGCCGGTCGCGTCGAGGACCTGGTGCAGCACCGGCATCAGGAGCTCGACCTCGGACAGTTCGTCGGTGCGGCGCCGGTGGTCGCTCTGCGCGAACGCCACGATCGCCACGTCCCGGGCGACAGAGGTGGGCGCCATCAGATCAGCTCCTTGTACGTGTCGTAGTCGGCGTCGGGCTCGCCCGTGGGGCGGTAGTGGTCGGGGTAGCGGCCGCCTTCGCTCCACACGGGTTCGACCCTGAGCCCCATGCGGACCTGGTCGTAGGGGATGCCCCCGATGCGGCCGTGCAGGGCGAGACCCGCGCCGTCGAGCGCGATGTGCGCGTAGACGTAGGGCACCTCGATGTCCAGGTTCTTGGCCTTGATGTTGACGATGCAGAAGGTCGTGACGGTGCCGGCGGGACCGACCTCCACCCGCTCGCGCGTGGCGATGCCGCAGGTCGGGCAGGCGCCGCGCGGCGGCACGTACACCTTCTGGCAGGAGGGACAGCGTTCGCCGATGGTCTTGCGCGCGGACAGGCCACTGATGTACGCGGACTGGGCGCGGCCGGGACTGTAGGTGTAGTCGAGGCGGGCGGGCGCGACGATGCCGGTCACCGGGTCGCCGAACTCGCCGCTGTGCGGGGCGGGTTGACGCCCGGCGTCCGCTCCTTCGTACGGTTCGAAGCAGGCGATGTCGGTGATGGCGCCCGCGCGCTCCTCGGCCCACCTGATCCGGACGCGCATCCCGCTGCGCACGGCGTCGGGCCCCGGCGCGTCCAGGACGTGCAGCAGGGAGGTGTCGGCGCCGTCCAGGCGCACCAGCACCCAGGCGAAGGGCCGGCCGAGCGGCTGGTCGCGGCGCGGCGCGGGGTTCCAGGCCCAGGTGGTGACGGTGCCGGTCGGGGCGACCTCGACGAGGTCGGTGATCTCCTCGGCGGTGACGGGGTCGTACTCGACGGGCGGCACGAGCACCTTCCCGCCCCCGGTCCGCGCCCCGAGCACGACCCGTTCGCGCAACCCGGTGAGAAACGCGCTCTGCACCGGCCCGAGGGACCGGGTGAAGGGAAACTCCACGACGAGCGGCGCACGCAGCACGTCGGACGAGGGGGCGGCGGTCATGAGGGCTCCTTGGGTGGGGTGTCTGACATGACGGCGGGGGCGCCCCCGGCGGCCTGCGCGGCCCGCGCGGCCTGCACGGCCTGTCCGGCGAGGGGGCGAGCGCCCGCGAGGCGCGTAGGGAACGGGGGAAATCAGGCCCGCCGG
This sequence comes from Streptomyces sp. NPDC006711, assembly GCF_042869775.1. NCBI lineage: Bacteria > Bacillati > Actinomycetota > Actinomycetes > Kitasatosporales > Streptomycetaceae > Streptomyces > Streptomyces sp. NPDC006711. The sequence continues at coordinate 342,724 of NZ_JBIAGO010000006.1, read as the reverse complement.
AACACCGCCGCCCGCTTCTGGGCGAACGCCACCGCCCCCTCCTTCGCGTCGGCCGTGGCGAAGATCGGCCACCCCCGCTCCAGCTCCACCGCGAGCCCGTCGCTCTCCGCCATGGCCGCCGTGTCGTACACACACGCCTTCACCGCCTCGACCGCGAGCGGTCCGCACGCGTTGATCTCCGCCGCGATCGAGAGCCCCGCCTCCAGCGCGGTCCCGTCCGGCACGACCCGCCCGACCAGCCCGATCCGCTCCGCCTCCTGCGCGCTGTAGGGCCGCCCCGTGAGCAGCATCTCCAGGGCGTGCGTCCGTGGAATCTGGTGCTGGAGGCGGACCGTGGAGCCCCCGATGGGAAAGAGCCCTCGTCTGACCTCGAAGAGCCCGAACGTCGCGCTCTCCCCCGCCACGCGGATGTCCGTCCCCTGAAGGATCTCGGTCCCGCCCGCCACGCAGTACCCCTCGACCGCCGCGATCACGGGCTTGCGGGGCCGGTAATTGCGCAGCATCGCCTTCCAGTGCAGTTCGGGGTCGGCCGCAAGCCGGTCACGGTAGGGGTCCCCCGCCGCGTCCTGCCCCGCCGTGCCCCGGGCCGCGAGCGTCTTGAGGTCCATGCCCGCGCAGAAGTCGCCGCCCGCGCCGGTGAGGACGACCGAGCGGACCGTGTCGTCGGCGTCGGCTTCGAGCCAGCCGTCGTAGAGCCCCACCAGCAGGGGCAGCGACAGCGCGTTCTTCGCCTCCGGCCTGTTCAAGGTGAGCACCAGCGTGGCGCCTTCACGCCGCACGGTGAGGTGTTCGGTACCACCCATTGCCGTCCTCCCGTCTCCAGACCCAGAACAGGTTGCAGGAGGGGCGGTGGCAGTTCAATAGTTTTCTGACAGACAGTCAGATTTCCTCTCCGCCGCCCCTTCCCAGTTGTGCGCGGCTTTGCTCTGATGACCCCCGGAATCAGTCGGGGCCGGAGTCAGGAGGAATGGTGGAGTACAACCTTGCCGACCTGTTCGAGTCCGTCGTCGACGTGGTACCGGACCGCGAAGCGCTCGTGTACGTCGATCATCCCGGCACCGGCGCCGAGCGCCGCCTGACCTACCGTCAGCTGGACCGGGCGGCGAACCGCCTCGCCCACCACCTGATCGACGCCGGACTCACCCCCGGCGAACACCTGGGCCTGCACCTCTACAACGGCATCGAATACCTCCAGACGGTCCTCGCCGCCCTCAAGGCGCGCCTGGTCCCGGTCAACGTCAACTACCGTTACGTGCAGGACGAGTTGGCGTACCTCTACCGGGACGCCGACCTGGCCGCGCTGGTCTTCGACGCCGAGTTCACCGAGCGGGCGGCGGGCGCGCTGCCCGGGGCGGGCAAGCTGCGCCACCTCATCCGGGTGGGGCAGGCTCCCCAGGGGGCGCCGCCCCTCGCGGTCACCGCGTTCAACCAGGCCGAGGCCGAGGGCTCGCCCGAGCGGGGCTTCGCACCGCGCTCCGGCGACGACCTGTTCATCATCTACACCGGCGGAACCACGGGCATGCCCAAGGGGGTGATGTGGCGTCAGGAGGACCTGTTCTTCGCGGGGTTGTTCGGCGGTGACCCTGCGGGCGAGCCGGTGAAGCGGCCCGAGGAACTGGCCGAGCGGGTCGCCGGTGGCGGCGCCGGACTGACCTTCTTCCCCGCTCCCCCGCTGATGCACGGCACCTCGACGCTCACCTCGTTCATCGCCTTCAACTACGGCCAGCGGGTGGTCATCCACCGCAAGTACGTGCCGCACGAGGTGCTGCGCACCATCGAGAAGGAGAAGGTGTCCAGCGTCTCCCTGGTGGGCGACGCGATGCTGCGGCCGCTCGTGGACGCCCTGCGCGGACCGCTCAGGGGCACCGACCTGTCCTCGCTGTTCAGCGTCTCCTCATCCGGGGCCATCATGTCGGATACGGTGCGCGCGCAGTTCCAGGAGCTGGTGCCGAACGTGCTGCTCCTGAACAACTTCGGTTCGTCCGAGTCCGGTTCGAACGGGAAGGCCACGGACGACTCGGGCCCCGAGAAGGGGTTCCGTCTCGAAGTCAACGAGCGTACGCGGGTGGTGGATCCGGTCACCCACGAACCCGTGGCCGTGGGCGAGCCCGGGCGGCTCGCGCAGCGCGGGCACGTTCCGCTCGGCTACTACAACGATCCCGCGAAGACCGCCGAGACGTTCTTCCAGAAGGGCCAGGAGCGGTGGGTGCTCCTCGGCGACATGGCGACCGTGGACGAGAACGGCATCGTCACGGTGCTGGGGCGCGGCTCGCAGTGCATCAACACAGGGGGCGAGAAGGTCTACCCGGAGGAGGTGGAGCAGGCGCTCAAGTCGCATCCGGATGTCTACGACGCGCTGGTGGCCGGGGTGCCCGACGCGACGTGGGGCAGCCATGTGGCGGCTGTGGTGCAGCTCCGCGACGGCGCGGACGAGCCCACGCTCGCCGACATCCAGGCACACTGCCGCACCAGGATCGCGGGCTACAAGGTGCCGCGCCGGCTGGTGATAGCGCCCAGCATCCAGCGCTCGCCCAGCGGCAAGGCGGACTACCGCTGGGCGCGGGCCGTGGCGGCGCGGGCGGACGCCGACTGACGTCACCCGTACGGGACTTCGGACGCCACGGTACGGAACTACGGGCGCCACGCGTACGGGACTCCGGCGGCATCCCGCGACCCGGCCGCCGGGTCCCGGTCATCGACCGGGCAGGCGCGCGGCACAAGCCCGGGCCGGGTCACCCGATCCCGAACTCCCCGATCGCGGCCAGGAATCCGGCCGGGTCGGCGGAGTGGATCAGGTGGCCGGTGTCGAAGGCGACGAGGCGGGCGCCGGGGATGACATCGGCCAGCGCGACGAGCGCCGTCTGGTCGACGTGGCTGGTGGGACCGCCCGCGAGGAGCAGCGTCGGAGTGGTGAGCGTGGCGAATCGCCGGTGCCAGTCCGGGTCGGGAGCGTTGAGCTGGGCGTTGATCGCCGGCACGAGGGACCAGTCGAAGGTGAGCGGCCCCTCGGGGCGTTCGACGGCTCCGCGCGGCGGGTCGAGCGGCAGCAGCGGCGGGATGTCCTCCAGGACGAGCCGTCCGATGAGGCCGGGCGCCTCCTGGGCGAGCAGCGCGGCGGCGGCGCCGCCCATGGAGTGGGCGACCACATCGGTGCCGGTGAGGCCGAGCTCGGTGATGAAGCCGTGGATGTCGTCGCGGAACGCCTCGAAGCCGTAGCCGCCCGGCCAGTCGCTCAGACCGTGGCCGCGCAGGTCCAGGGCGTACACCCGGCGGGTGGCCGCGAGGTGGGCGGCGATCTCGTCCCAGTCCCGGCTGTCGCCGCCCCGGCCGTGCACGAGGACCACGGGAGGCGCGGACCGCTCGCCGTGGACGCGATAGGCGAGCGTGACGCCATGGCCCTCTTCGAGGCCGATGGTGTGCCGGACACTGGCGACACCGGGGTCGAGGAAGGCGACGACGGTACGGAGGAAGGCTCCGGGGTCGTCGTGCCAGGGGTAGTGTCCCGCGCCCGGCTGCACGGCGAGTTCGGCGTGGGGCAGGAGCGCGGCGAGCTCGGCGGCGACGCCCGGGGTCGGCCCGAAGTCGTACCCGCCGGCGAGGACCAGGACGGGGGCGTCGAGCCGGGCGAGCGCGGCCCGCGTCGCCGGCGGGTCGAAGGCGCCGTCCGCGTAGTAGGCGGGCGCCACGTCCGGGTTGGTCTCGGCAGCGGCGGCGGCTTCGTGGCGCTGGGCCGCCGCGTCCCAACGACCATGGGCGAAGGGCTTGACGGCGTCCCAGACCTCGCTCCTTTCGCGCCGCCCGGCCCACACCTCTTCGAAGGCCGCGCGGCCCGTCTCGTACCAGGGCTCGTCCTCGCGCAGCGCGAGGGCGGCGCGCCACTCGGCCTCGTCCGGGCCGATGCCCACGGCGCGGGTGCCGGGGGTGATCAAGGTGAGCGAGCCGGTCCGGTCCGGGTGGCGTGCGGCGTAGAGCAGCGCCAGGTTCCCGCCCGCCGAGTGGCCGAGCAGGTCGACGCGGTCGAGACCGAGGTGGACGCGCAGCGCCTCCACGTCGGCCACCTGGCGGTCGCAGCGGTAGGTGGCCGGGTCGGCCGGCGCCGCCGAGGCCCCCGTGCCGCGCGGATCGAGGAGTACCACCTGGCGGTACGCCGGCAGGCCGCCCAGGTCGCCTAGGTAGGTGGAGTCGCGCCCGGGCCCGCCCGGCAGGCAGATCAGCGGGTCCCCCGCGCCGGTCACCCGGTAGGAGAGGACGGTCCCGTCGTGGCTGGTGAAGGTGGGCATGGAATGATCTTCACAGGTGGCCGGGCGCCGGGCAATCGTGTTCGCCCTCGGCGCGAAGAAGGCGTCGGAGCCGGTTGTCCACAGGCCTTGACGGGCCCCTCGGAGGGCTGAATTACTGATCCCGGACAGATCGACCGAATGATCGGTCGCCTGCTTTCAACGTTTTTCGTTGTGTCACCGTTGCATCGTTGCATCGGTTCAACGTGTCATCGCGTCGTCGTCCCCGGCGGCGGGGCGGAGCGAGGACGGGAGCGCACTCATGGCACCCCTGCTGGACGAGGCGGAGCGGCTGAGCCGGCCGGAGCTCAAGGCCTTGCAGCTCGACCGGTTGCGCGCCGTCCTGCGCCATGCGTACGACAACGTCGGGTTCTACCGCAAGAGCTTCGACGAGGCGGGGGTCCGGCCCGAGGACTGCGCCTCGCTCGCCGATCTGGCCCGCTTCCCCTTCACCGCCAAGTCCGATCTGCGCGACCACTACCCCTTCGGGATGTTCGCGGTCCCCGAGTCCGACATCCGCAGGATCCACGCCTCCAGCGGCACCACGGGCCGGCCCACCGTCGTCGGTTACACCCAGCGGGACCTGGACACCTGGGCGGACGTGGTGGCCCGCTCGATCCGCGCGGCGGGCGGGCGGGCGGGCCACAAGGTCCATGTGGCGTACGGATACGGGCTGTTCACCGGCGGCCTCGGCGCGCACTACGGCGCGGAACGGCTCGGCTGTACGGTGATCCCCGCCTCGGGCGGCATGACGGCGCGCCAGGTGCGGCTCATCCAGGACTTCCGCCCCGAGATCATCATGGTGACCCCGTCCTACATGCTGACGATGCTCGACGAGTTCGAGCGGCAGGGCGTCGATCCCCGTACGACCTCCTTGAAGGTCGGCATCTTCGGCGCCGAGCCGTGGACGGAGGAGATGCGCCGGGAGATCGAGGACCGGTTCGCGATCGACGCGGTCGACATCTACGGGCTCTCGGAGGTCATGGGGCCGGGCGTCGCGCAGGAGTGCGTGGAGACCAAGGACGGTCTGCACATCTGGGAGGACCACTTCTACCCGGAGATCGTGGACCCGCTCACCGGCGAGGTCCTGCCGGACGGTGAGCGCGGCGAGCTCGTCTTCACCTCCCTCACCAAGGAGGCGATGCCGGTGATCCGCTACCGGACCAGGGACCTGACGCGGCTGCTGCCGGGCACGGCCCGGGTGTTCCGGCGGATGGAGAAGGTCACCGGGCGCAGTGACGACCTCATCATCCTGCGCGGCGTCAATCTCTTCCCCACCCAGGTCGAGGAGATCGTGCTGCGCACGCCCGGTGTGGCTCCGCACTTCCAGCTGCGTCTGACCCGCCAGGGCCGCCTGGACGCGCTGACGGTGCGGGTGGAGGCCAGGGCGGACACCCCGCCGGAGCACCGCGAGGCGGCGGCCCGCTCGATCGTGGCGGCGGTCAAGGACGGGATCGGTGTCTCGGTGGAGGTGGAAGTGGTGGACCCCGAGACCATCGAGCGCTCGGTGGGCAAGTTCCAGCGCATCGTGGACCTGCGCGAGGAAAGGGGCTGAGCCGGGAGGACCCGGCCACGGCAGGCGTCGCACCGGGACCGTCAGGCGAACCGGTCGCGCAGCTCCCGCTTGAGGATCTTCCCGCTCGCGTTGCGCGGCAGATCGTCCACGAACAGGACCCGCTTGGGTGTTTTGAAGGGGGCGAGCAACGCGCGCACATGGTCCATGAGTTGCGTCTCCGTCACCTCGTCGGCACGGACCACGAACGCGGTCACCGCCTCGATCCAGCGCTCGTCGGGCAGGCCCACGACGGCGGCCTCGGCGACCGCCGGGTGGGTGTACAGGGCTTCCTCCACCTGGCGCGAGGCGATCAGGACACCGCCGGAGTTGATGACGTCCTTCACCCGGTCGACGACGGTGAAGTAACCCTCGCGATCACGCACCGCGAGGTCACCGGAGTGGAACCAGCCGTCGCGGAAGGCCTCCTCCGTCTCGGCCGGCTTGCCCCAGTAGCCCTCGCACAACTGCGGTGAGCGGTAGACGACTTCGCCCGCCGTGCCGTCGGGGACCGGCTCGCCGTTCTCGTCGACGACCCTGGCCTCGACGAACCGGACGGGACGCCCGCACGAATCCATCCGCCCCTCGTGCTCGTCGGGCCCGAGCACGGTGGCGAGCGGCCCGATCTCGCTCTGCCCGAAGCAGTTGTAGAAGGCGAGCCCGGGCAGCCGCGCGCGCAGCCGCTCCAGGACCGGCACGGGCATGATCGAGGCGCCGTAGTACGCCTTGCGCAGACCGCCGAGGTCGCGCGTGGCGAACCCGGGGTGGCCGGCGAGGGCGATCCACACGGTGGGCGGCGCGAAGAGCGAGTCGGCACGGCCCGCCTCCACCAGGTCGAAGATTTGGCCCGGATCCGGCGCGTCCAGGACGGTGTTGTCCGCGCCCACCGCGAGATAGGGCAGCAGGAAGACATGGGTCTGCGCCGAGTGGTACAGCGGCAGCGCGTGCACGGGCCGGTCGGCGGCCCGCAGGTCGAGCGCCGTGATGGCGGAGACATACGCGTGGACGAGGGCGCGGTGCGTCATCATCGCGCCCTTGGGCAGCGCGGTGGTGCCGGAGGTGTAGAGCAGCTGGACGATGTCGCCGGCCTCGCCCTCGCCCGGGTACGCGACCGGTTCGGCTAGCGCCGCGAGGAGCGAGTCAGCCTCGTCGCGCAGCGCGGCCACGGGCAGCCCGGCGGGCACCCGCTGGGCGAGCGCGGGGTCGGCGAGGACGAGTGAGGCGCCGGACTGCTCCAGGATGTAGGTCAGGTCGTCGCCGGTGAGGTGCTGGTTGACCGGCACATGGATGAGCCCGGCCCTGGCGCAGCCGAGGAAGGCGATGAGGTAGGCGTCGGAGTTGTGGCCGTAGGCGGCGACCCGGTCGCCCTTGCCGAGCCCCCGTGCGGTGAGGAAGGCGGCCGCGGTGGAGACGGCGGCGTCCAGTTCGGCATAGCTCCAGGTGCGGTCCGCGTACCGCAGCGCGGTGCGGTCGGGGGTGCGGCGGGCGCTGCGGCGCACGACGCCGTCCACGGTGCTGCTGCGTACCTCGTCCATGGCTGGATCCTGGGGGCCGCGCCTGCCGGGGTCAAGGCGCGCGCGTCCGCGAGCCGCCCGGCGCCGGTGCGCGGTCCCCGTCGTGGGCGACGGCGGCGGGCGCCGGCACTCCCCGCTCAGCGCGGCGTGCGGATGCTGTCGATGATCCGGGTCCAGTTGTCGCCGCCGTGGCCGTTCTCGATGGCGTGCCGGTAGTGGGCCCGGACGGCCAGGGGCAGCGCGAGGTCGAGCCCGAGCGAGGTGCTGGTCTCCACGATGTGGTCGGCCGTCGCGCCCATCATGGTGACCGTGCTCAAGGCGCCCGGGTGGTCCCCTGCGTCCAGTGCGGCCGCGGGGGTCTCCTCGCCTGCCCGCACGATGGCGCCGATCATGTCGGCGGAGGCCAGCAGCTCCGGCAGCGCGTCCTGGGCCTTCATTCCGGCGCTGCCCAGCATCGCGGTCGCGTGCATCAGCGCGGACAACGAGGAGAGAAACAGGGCGAGTTGGGCCTGGTACATCATCTGGGCCAGGCCCGCATCCGACCCCAGGTGCCTCGGGGCTTTTTCGGCAGGCCATTGAGCTGACGAGCACGAGTTCGGTGCTCGGCGTGTGTCGGGTGGGTCGCTGGGCGGCGCGGTCGGAGACCAGGCCGGCGACGGCCCGGTGAGTGGCGGCGTAGTGCTCGCGACGCCCGATGAAGCGTTGCAGCGGACGCCACTGCTTGTGCTCGGCGTTGGCGTGCTCCACACGGATCCGCGCGGAGGACTGGAGGCGCCGCATCTCGCGCCATGCGTACTGCTCGCCGAGCGGGGCGTTGTCATCCTTCGGGTTCTTCGGCGGCGCGCCGACCTGGCCAGGGAACTCGTTGGCCGGGCCCCGGTAGCCCTCATCGACCTCAGCCGTCACCTCTGGGTGGAGGCGGAGTTGCTCGGCGACGCCCTCGGTGCGCATCGAGGTCTGGTCACGCATTCTTCCGGGCCGGTCGGCCCCGGACCACAGGGTGCGGCCCCGCCCGTCGCTGTCCTGGTGGTTTTCATAGTGTTCCGCTTCTTCTTCGCGGAAACGAGCGCACAGCGGCCGGGACGGCGTGCCCGGGGGCGGCGGACCTGGGTCTCGGTACCGTCGATCCGCAGGATGACGCCCTTGGCGGCAGCGTAGGCAAAGACATCGGCCGGCGTCCGCAGCCGCAGGCCGGGCCGTCCGGGGACGGCGAAACCTCGGTCGGCCAGCAGCGGGCGGATCTCGCCGATGGCCTCGGTGACGGTGGAGCGGCCGGCGGCGTACGTACAGCTCGGCGAGCGCGGCGTGCGGGAGCTGAGTGCGCAGATGGACCAGGGTGACCAGCACCCGGTCGGTGAACACCAGCTCGTGTTTGCGTCCGCCCCCGGCCGCACGGCGGCGCCTGCCGCCCCGCCGCTCGCACAGCGCGGACTCCCGCCGGGCCTGCCGGGGCCGGCCAACTCCCCGGTCAAACTGCTGAGATGTGCGCGGGAGACACCGGTGAAGGCAGGGTGGGACAAGGCCGTCGCAGGCCCGCTTCGTTCTCACACTCGAGAAATTCGTGCGGCGACATCCAGGTCAGGGCCGAGCCCCGACCATCAGCAAGCCGAGCACGCCACAGGTATCAGCCCGCCCGCCGATCTAAGGAAGCCAGCGGCGCGGCACTGTCAATCGGCTTTCCGCAGGTTCGCGGTCAGCGTCAGGCTGCCGGGCACGGTGGCGAAGGCTTCACGCAGGTCGGCCGCGAGGCGGGTGCGGGTGGGGGTGCTGGGCCGCGACCTCCAGGTGTCCAGCGCGCAGTGGAACGCAGCGATCAGTACATCGAGGGCGAGCCTCGGGCGCAGATCCCCTGAGCCGTCGAGATCGAGCCTACGGTGCAGGACCGTGAGCGCGGCGCGGCTGGTGCGGTCGCAGAAATGGCGGCTGTGCGCGTCCATCGAGGGTGCCTTCTCCGCCAGCCGTCGGCTGAGCAGCACCCGCCGGGTCCAGCCGTCGGCCGTCATCCGGCCCAGGGCAGTGAGCAGTGCGTCCTGCAGTGTCTCCAGGAGGGTGCGTCCGTGTGGTTCGCAGGTTTCGAGCTCGTCGAGGAAGGCCGCCCACAGGTCCTGGGTCGGTGCACTGGCCACGTCTTCTTTGCTGGTGAAGGTGCGGAAGAAGGTGCGCTTGGAGACGTCCACTGCGTCGCAGAGGTCGTCGAGCGTCGTGCCGTCGAAGCCGCGCTCGGTGAACATTTCCAAGGCTGTGTCGATCAGCGCCTGCCGGGTGCGGAGCTTCTTGCGCTCGCGCAGCGGCAGTCGTTCGTTCGCGGCTGCAGGCATGGCGGCAGCATAACTGAAGACGCGATGGAGAAGCGATCGCCACTTGACGGCTTGTGCCACTCAGTGGCAGAAATGGTCCGGCGCCTCACCCCGAAGCGCCGGGCCAATGCCTGCCGAAAGGTGCACCACCATGCGCGCCCTGCTCGTCGACCGCTCCGCTCCCGCCGGACTGCGGCTCGGCCAGACCCCCGACCCTGAGCCCGCTCCCCACCAGGCCTTGATCCGAGTGGCAGCGACATCCTTCAACCACGGCGAGATCCGGCACGTCCTGGAGAACGCACCCGACGGCGCGGTCCTCGGCTGGGACGCAGCCGGCATCGTGGAGCAGGCCGCCGCCGACGGCTCGGGCCCGGCCGTCGGCACCCCCGTGACCACTCTGGGCCCCGACGGCGCCTGGGCCGAACTCCGCGCTGTGGACACCGGCTTGATCGGTACGGCCCCCGCGGGCACCGATCCCGGCGCGATCAGCACGATCCCTGTGGCGGGCGCAACCGCCCTGCGGGCCCTGCACCGCATCGGCCCGCTGCTCGGCAAGCGGGTCCTTGTCACCGGGGCCACAGGCGGCACCGGACGCTACGCCGTCCAGCTCGCCCGGCTCGGCGGTGCACACGTCATCGCCTGCACCGGAAACCCCGAGGCATACGGCGACGGTCTGCGCGCCCTTGGCGCCCACGAAGTGGTCGCGGAACCGGGAGTGCTCGGTGTGCCGGTGGACGGCGTCGTGGATCTGGTGGGAGGCCGCCAGCTCGTTGACGCTTACCAGGTGCTGGCCGAGAGGGGCACGCTGGTAGCCGTAGGTCATGCGGCAGGCGAGAGCGAGCACTTCCCGTTCGGGGCCCTTTTCGGCGACCAGGGTCGCCACGACCGCTCGATCGCCACCTTCTTCCTGCTCGGCTGCACCGGCCTCGCCCCCGACCTGGCCTGGCTCTCCGCCCGTGTCTTTGCAGGCGAACTCGATCCGCAGATCTCCTGGCGTGGCAGCTGGGGCAAGGCCGCAGAAGCGGCCGAGGCCCTCCTCGGCCGCCGGCTCCACGGCAAGGCGGTGCTCGAACTCGACTGACACCGTGGAACGGCCGGCCCAACTGCCGACAAGGTCGTTAGGTTGACCAGGGTCCGGCCGGCGAGCGCGCCGCCGGGTGTCGCCGCGCGTTGCGCGCCCGCCGCGACGATGTCATCGGCCCGGCTCGCGGTGCGGTTCCAGACGGTGACGCAGTGGCCGGCGGCAAGCAGGGTACGGGCCATCGCCGCCCCATCGGGCTGAGCCCCAGCACGGTGACGGGGGTGTTCTGGCTGGTGGTGAAGATGCTGACGCAGCACCTGCGCGAGCTGGAGGAGGACGGCCTGGTGCACCGCGAGGTGTACGCCGAGGTCCCGCCCCGGGTCGAGTACTCCCTGACCGAGCACGGGCACACGCTCAACCAGGCGCTCGGACCGCTCGGGGCCTGGGGCGCCGAGCGCATCCGCCGGGAGCACTCCGCGACGGTCGGCGTGACCGAGGCCGGGCACGGCGAGTACGCCGGGAATGGAGCCACGGTGTGCAGCGGGGCGGCCAACCAGATTCCGCAATAGCCGAGTTGACGAGGAAGGGCTCCTAGCGCGTCCAGGGCCAGTCGTCGGGCCCGGACCCCTGCGTCTCGGGGAAGAACCGGGTGAGCTTGTCGGGGTTGCGCACGGTGTAGATGGCTTCGATCCGGCCCTCGCGGAGCGCGAACAGCCCGATCTGATGCCGGCCGTCGGCCGTGATGGCGAGGGCAGGGGCGCCGTTGACGTCGAGGATGCCAACGGCCTCCATCTCATACCGGTTGAGCAGTCCGGTGAGGAAGGCGAGCACCTTGGTGCGGCCGACGACCGGGCGGCGCGCGGCGGACACCTTGCCGCCGCCGTCGCTCCAGGCGACGACGTCCTCGGCGAGCAGTTCGGTCAGCGCGCCGAGGTCGCCGCCCCGGGCGGCTTCGAGGAAGCGGGTGAGGAGTCTGGCGTGTTCCCCGCCGGAGAGCGGGAAGCGCTCGCGGCCGGCCGCGAGGTGGCGTCCCGCCCTGCTGTACATCTGACGGCAGTTGGCGGCGCTCGTCTCGACGATGGACGCGATCTCGTCGTAAGGCAGCTGGAAGGCCTCGCGCAGGACGAACACGGCGCGCTCCGGCGGGGAAAGCCGCTCCATGAGGTGGACCGTGGCGTAGGCGACGGTGTCGCGCAGTTCGGCGGTGTCGAGCGGGCCGAGCGCGTCGGTGGCGACGGGTTCGGGCAGCCACGGCCCGACGTACGCCTCGCGGGTCATGCGCGCCGAGCGCAGCTGGTCGATGGCGAGCCGGGACGTGACGGTGATCAGGAAGGCGCGCGGGTCCCTGATCTCCTCGCGCTCCACCCGGCTCCAGCGCAGATAGGCGTCCTGGACGACGTCCTCGGCGTCCCACAGGGAGCCGAGCAGCCGGTAGGCGAGCCCGAGCAGCACCGGACGATGGGTCTCGAACTCCTCGGCGTGCTCCGTCATGGCGCCTGCCCCCTTCCCGCGCGGGGCCGGCGGCTTCCCGCCCGGCGCTGCGTCATTCAACTCGACGGCGGCCCGGTGCGCCAGCGTTGACGGGGCGGTGTCCGGCGCGTCACATGGCGCGCCGGTGGCCCTCCCAGTACGGCTCGCGCAGCCGCCGTTTGTAGAGCTTGCCGTTGGGGTCGCGCGGCATCGCGCCGATGAAGTCGACCGACTTGGGCCGCTTGTACGCGGCGAGGCGGCCCTCGCAGTGGTCCAGTATCCGCGCGGCCAGCTCCTCCCCCGCCTGGAAACCCTCGGCCGCTTCGACCACGGCCTTGACCTCCTCGCCCCAGTCGACGTGCGGGATGCCGAAGACGGCGGCGTCCGCGACGGCGGGGTGGGTCAGGAGCGCGGCCTCGATCTCGGCGGGGTAGATGTTGACGCCGCCCGAGATGATCATGTCGATCTTGCGGTCGCGCAGGAAGAGGTAGCCGTCCTCGTCGAGGTAGCCGAGGTCGCCGACGGTGAAGAAGTCGCCGATGCGGTTCTTCCTGGTCTTGCTCTCGTCCTTGTGGTAGCTGAAACCACCGGTGGACATCTTCATGTAGACCGTGCCGAGCTCCCCCGCCGGCAGCCGCTCCCCGTCGTCGTCGAAGACCGCCAACTCACTGATGGGCCAGGCCTTTCCGACGGTGCCGGGCTTCTTCAGCCAGTCCTCGGCGGTGGCGAAGGCGCCGCCGCCCTCGCTGGCCGCGTAGTACTCCTCGACGCAGCTCCCCCACCAGTCGATCATGGCGCGTTTGACGTGGTCGGGGCAGGGCGCGGCGCCGTGGATGGCGTGCCGCAGGGAGGAGACGTCGTAGCGCGCCCGCACCTCCTCCGGCAGCGACAGCAGCCGGTGGAACTGGGTGGGCACCATGTGGGTGTGCGTGCAGGCCTGTTCGTCGATGAGGCGCAGCATGTCGGTGGGCGTCCACTTGTCCATGAGGACGACGCGGTGCCCGATGTGCAGCGAGGCGCCCGCGAACTGGAGGACCGCCGTGTGGTAGAGCGGCGAGCACACCAGGTGGACGTTGTCGTCGAACGGCGTGATGCCGAAGATGGCGAGGAAGCCGCCGAGGTGGGTCTCCTCGGGGAGCTTGCCGGGCAGCGGGCGCCGGATGCCGCGCGGGCGTCCTGTGGTGCCGGAGGTGTAGTTCATGACCCAGCCGAGGGTGCGGTCGTCGGGCGCCGACTCGGGTTGCCCGGACAGGAGTTGGGCGTACGGGGCGAAGCCCGCGATGGCGCCGACGGCGTAGCGGTGCGAAGCGGGCAGCTTCGCCTCGTCGGCGGCCGAGGTGGCCGCGTCGGCGAACCGCTCGTGGGCGATGAGCACCTTGGCTCCGGAGTCGGAGACGATCCAGGCGATCTCGGGCCCGACGAGGTGGTGGTTGACCGGCACCAGGTAGAACCCCGCCTGGGACGCGGCGAGGTAGGCCGTGAAGAACTCGACGCCGTTGGGCAGTACGACGGCGAAGGCGTCGCCGCGCCGGAGCCCGGCGGCCCTGAGGCCGTGGACGAGCTGGTTGACGGCGCCGTGCAGCCGGCCCGCGCTCCACTCCTCGCCGTCCGGCGCGATCAGGACCCGGCGGTCGGGTTCGGCCTCGGCCTGGGCCCAGAAACCGTTGGGGGGCTGGTTCATCGGGCGTCCCTCCCTGCGATGCGGTTGATGCGGTCGACGGCGCGTTCGAAGCCCCGCGTCAGGTCGTCGAAGGTGTCCTGGACGCTGCGTTCGCTGGTCATCCGTCCGACGATCTGGCCGACCGGGGTGCCGAGCAGCGGCTCGGCCTCGTACTTCTGGATGCGGGAGACGGCCTCGGCGACCAGGAGGCCCTGGAGCGGCATGGGCAGGGTGCCGGGTCCCGCCGGATCGTCCCAGGCGTCGGTCCAGGCGGTGCGCAGCTGGCGGGCGGGCTTGCCGGTCAGCGCGCGCGAGCGCACGGTGTCGCCCGAGCCGGCGTCGAGGAGCTTGCGGGTCAGGGCCCGCGAGTGCAGATCGGCCTCGGTGGTGGTCAGCCAGAGCGAGCCGAGCCAGACGCCCTGGGCGCCGAGCGCGAGTCCGGCGGCGATCTGCTCGCCGCTGCCGATGCCGCCCGCCGCCAGGACCGGCAACGGGCCCACCGCGTCGACGACTTCGGGGACCAGGACCATGGTGGCGATCTCCCCGGTGTGGCCGCCCGCCTCGTACCCCTGGGCGACGACAATGTCGATGCCCGCGTCGGCGTGGTGGCGGGCGTGCCGGGCGCTGCCGGCGAGCGCGGCGATGGGCACGCCCTGATCGTGGGCGCGCCGGACGACGTCGGCGGGCGGTGAGCCGAGCGCGTTGGCGAGGAGCTTGATCGGATACCCGAAGGCCACGTCGAGCTGGGAGCGGGCGACCTGTTCCATCCAGCCGGTGATGCGCCAGCCGGAGACGTCGCCCTCGGCGAGCTCGGGCACGCCGTGCTTGGCCAGGGTCTCCCGGACGAACTGCCGGTGCCGCTCGGGGATCATGGCCTCGACCTCGGCCTCACCGACCCCTTCGACCTTCTTGGCCGGCATCACCACGTCGAGGCCGTAGGGCAGCCCGTCGGTGTGCTCCTGCATCCAGTCGAGGTCGCGCGCGAGGTCGTCGGGCGCGGTGTAGCGGACCGCGCCGAGCACACCGAGACCGCCGGCCCGGGTGATGGCCGCGGCCACCGCGGGGAACGGCGTGAAGCCGAAGACGGCGTGCTCGATGCCCAGTGTCCTGCTCAGCTCCGTCTGCATGGGGCGCAGGATGCCGCAGCGGGGGCGACGAGGGAAGACATTTTCTGATGCTGCGTCAGTTTCTTGGCGCCGCCCCTGTGCGAACATGCCCCCCTCCACGACATGCCGCGCCGGGCCGCGCCCCGCCAGGCATCGCCGCGTCATTGACACGGGTGGAGCCGGGGCAGAAGGTTTCCGTTGTCCGAGTGATCACGGAAGAAGTCCTCAGCGCGCCGGAAAGGGCCGTGTGCCGATGGCCGATGACGTACGGGGCTTCAGCAGACGGCGGGTCGCCCGCGCGGCCATGGGGCTTGGAGGTGCGCTGATGGTCGGCTCGTCACCGGGGGCAGCGGGGGCCGGGCAGCGTGCGCGGACCCTGCGGCGCGGGAGCGCCGAGCAGGCCGGGCTGCTGCCCGAGCACCTGGACCGCCTGGTGAAGGAGGCCCGGGCCTTCCTCGGCCCCTCCCCCGGCCATCCGTGGTACGCGGGCGCCGTCCTGCTCGCGGGGCGCGGCGCCACGGTCGCGCTGCACGAGGCGATCGGCGACGCCGTGCGCTATGCGGCGTACGACGAGAAGAGCGACGGCGCGGTGGAGCTCCCGCCCGGGCAGGTGATCGCGGCGGCCGAGGACACGGTGTACGACCTCGCCTCGCTCTCCAAACTGTTCACCTCGCTGCTCGCCGTCCAGCAGATCGAGCGCGGCGCGCTGCGTCTTGAGCGGACGGTCGCCTCGTACCTGCCCGAGTTCGGCGCGGCGGGCAAACAGGGCGTCACGGTGCGGCAGTTGCTCACGCACACCTCGGGGCTGCGGCCCTGGATCCCGCTGTACGAGGCGCCCACCCGCGAGGAGAAGCTGAAGCTCATCTGGCACGAGGCGCCCGCGCGTCCGCCCGGCAGCGCCTATCTCTACTCCGACCTCAACCTGATCTCCCTCCAGCTGGTCCTGGAGGCGATCACGGGACGCACGCTCGACGTGCTGCTCCACGACGAGATCACCGCTCCGCTCGGGATGCGCCGCACGCGCTACAACCCACCCGCGTCCTGGAAGCCCGAAATCGCCGCGACCGAGGACGCCCGCAGGCCGTGGTCGGGGCTCGACCGGGGCCTGGTGTGGGGCGAGGCGCACGACGAGAACGCGTACTGCCTCGGTGGTGTCGCCGGCCACGCCGGTGTCTTCTCCTGCGCCTGGGACCTGGCCGTTCTGGCCCGTACGCTCCTGAACGGCGGCACCTACGGCCGGACCCGGATCCTCGAACCCGCCTTTGTGGACCTGCTCTTCACCGACTTCAACACGGCCTTCCCCGGCCATGAGCACGGCCTGGGCTTCGAGCTGTACCAGCACTGGTACATGGGCGCGCTCGCCACGCCGCGCAGCTCGGGGCACACCGGGTTCACCGGCACCAGCATCGTCCTCGACCCGAGCACCGACACGTTCCTGGTCGTGTTGTCCAACTCCGTTCACCCGGTGCGCACTTGGCGCTCGGGGTCCGCGCCCCGGGTGGCGGCGGGCGACGCGCTGGCGCGGGCCGTCGCGGTGCGTCCCGCGCACGGCGGGACGGCGTGGTTCGGGGGGATGGCACGCGCCACGAGCGCCACGCTGACCCTGCCCGAGCTGCCCGCCCCGGCCGGCCGGGCCCGGTTCGAGTGCTCGCTGTGGTGGGACACCGAGCCGGGGGTGGGCGTTCTCGCCCTGGAGGCGTCGCGGGACGCGGGAGCCACGTGGCAGCCCGTCCCGTTCACGGCCGCGCGCCCCGGTGGCGGGCCCGTGGAGCACCCGTCCGGGTCGGTGACGGGGTGGTCGGGGCGGGTCTGGCACCGGGTGGCGGCGGACCTGGCGGCGTGGCACGGCCGGCCGGCCCGGCTGCGCCTGCGGTACACCACGGGACCCCGGTACGTGGGGCGCGGGGTGTACGCGGACGGCCTGCGGGTCAGCCACGACGGCCGGGCGGTGTTCGACGAGTCCCGGCCGGGCGACGCCGCGCGGATCGCGGCAGCGGGCTGGACGAGGTCCGCCAACTAGACGTGCCCTGAACAGAGTTGACGGACCGTTAGTTGGCGCACACGGGGGGCGCAGCACGTCAGTGGCCCAGCACCGCCATCGCCGCGTTGTGGCCCGGGATGCCGCTCACGCCACCGCCGCGCACGGCGCCCGCCCCGCACAGCATGACGTTGGCGTGGCCCGTCTCCACGCCCCAGCGGCCGGTCGATCCGTCGCCGTAGGGGAAGGCGAGGGCGCGATGGAAGATGTTGCCGCCGGGCAGCCGCAGATCGCGCTCCAGGTCGAGCGGGGTCTTCGCCTCGATACAGGGGCGGCCCCGCGCGTCCAGGGCCAGACAGTCGGCGAGCGGTTCGTCCAGGTGGGTCTCCAGTTGGGCGAGCGTCGCGGCGAGGAGCAGTTCGCGTGTCTTGTCGTTGTCGTCGGCGAAGAGCCGGGCGGGGGTGTGGAGCCCGAAGAGGGTGAGGGTCTGATAGCCACGGGCCGCGAGGTCCGGACCGAGGATCGAGGGGTCGCTCAGGGAGTGGCAGTAGATCTCCGAGGGCGGGACGGTGGGCAGTTCACCGCGCGCGGCTTCGGCGTACGCGGTCGCCAACTGGCCGTATCCCTCGGCGATATGGAAGGTGCCGGCGAAGGCCTCGCGCGGGTCGACGGCGGTGTCCCGCAGCCGTGGCAGGCGCGTGAGCAGCATGTTGACCTTCAGCTGCGCGCCCTCGGCGGGTTCGGGTGCCACATCGCCGAGGAGTTGTGCCAGGGCGTGCGGGGAAGCGTTGACCAGGACGTGGCGGGCGGCGACCGTGCCGGACGCCTCACCCGTGGCGTAGTCGACCTCGGCCTCGGCGCCATCGGTGTGGATCGCGCTCACCTCGTGCCCGGTGACGATCTCGGCTCCGGCCGCCCGCGCGGCCGCGGCGAGCGCGTCGGTGAGCGCGCCCATGCCGCCCACCGGCACGTCCCAGTCGCCGGTGCCGCCGCCGATCACGTGGTAGAGGAGACAGCGGTTCTGGGCGAGCGAGGGGTCGTGGGCGTCGGCGAAGGTGCCGATCAGGGCGTCCGTGAGCACGACACCCCGTACGAGGTCGTCGGCGAAGTGGTCCTCCACCGCGACGCCGATGGGCTCCTCGAACAGCATCCGCCACGCCCTGTCGTCCCCGATCCGCTCCCGCAGCGCGCTCGCGGTCGGCAGCGGCTCGGTCAGGGTGGGGAAGACCCGCTCGGCGACCCGGCGCGTCAAGTCGTAGAAGGACTGCCAGGCCGCGAACTCGGCGTCGGATCCGGTGAGTTGACGGAAAGAGGCGGCGGTGCGCGCGTGACCTCCGCCGACCAGGAGGCCGCCGGGGCGCCCGTCGCGAAGGGCCGGGGTGTAGGAGGACACCGTCCGCTTGCGGACCGCGAAG
Source organism: Streptomyces sp. NPDC006711 (assembly GCF_042869775.1). Classification (NCBI taxonomy): domain Bacteria; kingdom Bacillati; phylum Actinomycetota; class Actinomycetes; order Kitasatosporales; family Streptomycetaceae; genus Streptomyces; species Streptomyces sp. NPDC006711. Next base: position 324,434 of record NZ_JBIAGO010000006.1, on the reverse strand, counting down.
TCGAGTCCCAGATCCTCAACGATCTTGTGCGGCAGCAGTGAGACCAGATAGGAGTAGCGCGAGAGGCGCGCGTCCATGCCGTCGAAGGGGCGGGTGGAGACGGCCGCGCCGCCGGTGCGGCCGAGGCGTTCGAGGACCAGGACGGACCGTCCGGCGCGGGCCAGATACGCGGCGGCGACCAGACCGTTGTGCCCGCCTCCCACGATGACGGCGTCGTACAGGTCACGGGTGAACGCGGTGTGTGCGGTCATGCCCCTTGCTAACACGGGACGATCCGGCGCGGAACCCGTCCCGCGCACGGCACGGTCAGGGCCCCTCGGCCGCGGCCGCGCGTGCGCGCAGCTCGCTCGGCGCCGGGCGGGCCCCGGGGCCGAGCCGGGCGACCGCCTTGAGGATGTGGCGGGGCGGCAGCTGCCAGCGCACCGTGGCGGGGACACGGCGCAGCGTCGTGCCCATGCGGACGAGACGGCGGTCCACGGCCTGGGCGGCGGGAGCGGGGCGGCCGTAGAGCTCATGGGCGTAGGCGGGAAGTGAGGCGTAGGCGAGGGTGGCCACGCGCCGCCACACCAGCGCGCGCGCCGGGACCAGGGGCGCGGGTGTGGGCGGGCGCCGCAGGAAGTCGTCCACGACCCGGGCGTCGTCGGTGACCGCGAGCTCGGGCCGCACGGAGTCGAAGTAGGCGGCGAGCTCGGCGACGCTTCCCGGCACACCGGCCTCGTCCAGGCCCACCAGGCGGGCGGCCACGCGGTGCTCCTGGACGTAGCGGTCGGCCTGGGCGTCGCTCAGCCACAGGCCCGAGCGCCGGGTCACGGCGAGATAGCTGTCCACCTCGGCGCAGTGCACCCACAGCAGCAGCGCGGGATCGTCTGTCCCGTACTGCTCGCCGGTCACCGGGTCGTCGGCCTTGAGCAGGGCGTGGATGCGGCGGACCCGGGCGCCGGCCCGGTCGGCCTCGTCCTTGGTGCCGTAGGTGAGCGTCCCGACGAAGTCGGCGGTCCGCAGGAGCCGGCCCCAGGCGTCCTCGCGGAAGTCGGAGTTCTGCATGACACCGCGCACCGCGCGCGGGTGCAGCGCCTGGAGGTACAGCGCCCTGATGCCCGCGATCCACATCATGGGGTCGCTGTGCACCTGCCACGTGACCGACCGGGGGCCGAAATGGCCCGGGTCGCCGTCGTCCGCCATGGGGCACCTCCGGTGGGATGGGGTCCTTGAGCCAGTGTGACCAAGCTCTTCAGCTGGCACCAGGCCCCGTTCGTGACCTGCGCTCATGCCGACTAACCTCAGCGGCAGAAGGTTCGGAATCGGCAGGATGGTTCACCGGCGCCGGGCCGGGCAGCCGCGGCTTCTTCCCTACCGAGCCTCAGATGATTGAGGCGGATACGGCACCGCGCTGACCGCTGAGACGTTGCCTTCGGGGCGAGTGTGAGCTCTTTTCAGTCTCACGCTGGGGGTGGTGAAGGGCAAAGATGACCTTCACCACTTCAAACCCAGCCGTGTCCTGCGGCCAACCGACAAGCAGACCGTGGAGCGGGCCTTTGGCGCCATCCGGTCGCCGCTGTTCGCGAAACCGCTTGGCTACCAGGGAGTGGACACAGCCGGCCGCGGCACGGATCCAGAGGCGGACGCCTGCCTGACGGTGGCGCAGATGAAGCACCTCATCGCCACCTGGATCGTGAAAATCTGGCAAAACCGCCGCCTCGGTTCTTACGCCCCGAGCTGGGACCCGAGCGGCGACCACAGCCACAACAGCCTCTTCGCCTCATCGATGCAGCAGGGCGGCTTCGCGCTACGGATCCCGTCCCCCGAGCTGTATTACCAGCTCCTGCCGCAGCACCGGGTCATGATCCACGGCAAGCACGGCGTGAAGATCAGAAACCTCTGGTACGACGGCGAGGCCCTGGAGCCATACCCCGGCGAGTTGTCCCGGCGCGGCGGCCAGGCAAGGAACACGTACGTCATCCACCGCGACCCGCGCGATCCGTGCTTCGTGTTCTTCCAGGACCCGCGCACCCATGACTGGCGCACGCTGCGTTGGACGGGCATGCCCGATGAGGACGAGGTGCCGGCCTTCAGCGAGGCGCGGGTACGCGACGCCATGCGGGAGCTGCGCCGCTGGGGGCTCGCACCCAAGGACGAGACCGAACTGCCGCTCATCCTGCTGGAGTTGATCGGGAAGAATGTCCCCGTCGACCAGTGGCCGACCCGGCTGTCGAAGAAGGAACGCATCGAACACCCCCGTGAGGTGGCACAGGCGGCCGCCGGGCAGCCGACCGTCCTTCAAGCGCCACGGTCACGAGGAAGGCCCGGCAGGCGGCGGCACCGGCGGTCGCTGCCGTTCCGTCGGCACCCGCCCCGGCACCGACGGGGGCAAGGTTGTCCCGCTGCGCTGGAAGAAGCGCGCTCAGCAGGGCGAGGACCCGGTGAACGCCGGAGGCGCCGGGAGGCCGCCGTACCCGAGCAGCCGCCCGCGCCGCAGAGCCTGTCCGAGCGACTGCGTGCCTCTAGCCTGCTGGCGCTGCCCGACTCCGACACCGACGTGGACGACGAGGAACGCGATATGCCGGCCCCCACCGCCGAGGAAGAGGCTGATCAGTGAGCCCTGAGCGCAGCAATCCGTCGTTCCTGCCCGGCCCGCCGGTGGACCGCACCACGTGGGGGGGCTGACAGCGCTGGTGCCAAACCCGCGAGGACTTCGTTCCCGCCCCGGTGCTCACCGCCGAGGAGTACGCCCTCACGTCACCGCGCCGCGTGATGCCGCCCGGTGACCCGCGCGTCGAGGGGTTCGCCGAGCGGCTGGCGGCCCTTCCCGACCAGGACCGCCGCCGCCCCGACCCCCGGTTTCGTGTGCGCTCATTCAGGAAGCCGACGGCCGCCTGAAGTCCATCGCCCGTCCGGTCATCCGGGTCTCCCCGCCGTTCACCGAGGACGCCTGCTCCCAGCGGGCTCCGGCGGGGAGACTCCCGGTCCCACGAACCGGACGCGCACGCCCCGTTCCTGCGTCCCGGCACGGATACCGAGGCCGCGGCACCGGCCCGAGCTGCGCGAACGCACTCCCCGCACCGCCCGGAACCGGCCGAGAAGTACGGGCACCTCCCGTGCGGGAGGCGGCTACTGACAGGCGACCCCGCCCGTTCTCCCCGGGAGGTGCGTCACGTGAAGCACCCGCGCCCCCACCGCAGACGCCGTCGCGGCGAGCCGGTACGAGGGTCAACCCGGCCACGATCACCCGTACCGATCAGCCCGCGGGCAGGTCTGGCCGAGGCTGCCTTCCCGAGTCGCGGGAGGGCAGCCTCAGTCGACGCCCCTGAGATACACCTGACTGTGCTGCGCGTCGAGCGGATGCAGCGCCACGGCCAGCGAGTTCAGTTCGCCTTGGCAGGGCGAGCAGACGGGCCCTTCCGTGACATCGGCCAAGCCCTCCGGCTCGCTCAGACCGAGGTGGGCGAAGGGAGTCGTCGGCTTGACGTCCTTCGCCGAAGGAAGAGGGCTCGCCCGATGCGACAAGGGGCTGGCGGGGGCCAGTTTCCCGACGAACGCCTTGGTGTCCGGCGTGGGCAGGGTGAACGCGAGCAGCAGTCCGTCGTCCTGGAAACCCTTCTGGTAGGCCGCTCTCAGGTCGGTGGCCTGCGCCGGGATCGTGACGTGCAGTCGCCCGGCGACCTCGTGCGGTGTCATCCCCTTGACCCAGTACGGAATCCGCTGCCCGCCCGGGGAGCCGTCACGCACGGACGCGTCCGGCGACGACGAACAGGCGGCCAGGGCGCAGACCAGCGCCCCGGCGCACAAAACACCGACGGACTTCCGTCTCACCGGGCGTCTCCGTCGCGTCCGAGGTCGGTCCGCGTACCGTCCCGGCCCGGGTCGGCCGGGGCAGGCAGGGGACCGGGGTCGTCGTTCCCCAGGTCGTAGTGCTGCACCGTGCCACTGCCTCTCATGTCGAACTCCTTGGCGAGTCCCGTCCTGTGCAGACGGGCCATGTCCGCGTCGGTCATGGTCGTCGGCCCGATCTGGGTGGACTTTCCAGGGTCCCAGTTGTACCGGTCCCAGACGTTGACCCGGTAGTCGAGACCGATCTTGGGTTTGCCGTCGTCCCCCGGCACCACCGTGACCACGCCCGTCGTGTTGGTGTTCGCGCTGCCGACGGCCAGAAACCAGTTCCGGTCCGAGTGCGTGTATCCGATGCCGTTCGACTCCACCGGGATCGACACCGGCTTCCCGCCGGACTTACGGAAGGCCTCCAGTGCCTCTTTGCGCCATTCTTCCTGGTTGTCCTGGACGCCCTGCTCTGTCACGAGTCGGAGCTGCGCGTCGTCCTGCAGCATCCGGTCCACGTCGAGGTCCAGTGTGGTGCCCATGCCCCGGAGGTAGTGGTCCATGTTGCGGGCGGCGTCGGTGTTGCCGATGACGTCGCCCCCGGCCGCCATGGCCTTGGCCTCGGCGAGGACCCAGTAGTCGTGGGCGGAGGGGTCCTCGACGTCGTAGGGGCCGGAGCCGTCGTCGGGCGCCACCTGCTTCACCTGAACCCCGAGGATACCCGCCGAGATCAGATCGTCCTTGTGCTGCGACCACAGTTCGGCTCGTGCCTCCGGGCTCAGAGACTGCCACAGGCGGCGCAGCTCCCCCCTCTGCTCGGCGTTGGCCTCGTCGCCGAGCTCGGCGAGTTTGGTGGCCCGCGGCACCATGTCCTCGTCCAGGGAGGTGTAGGTGGCATGACCCGCGTTGAACGGATCGTCACCGTGGCTCTTCTGGAGGGCCCGCACGACGGCGGCATCGATCTCCGAGGCGTGCCGCACGACATCGGCGAGGGTGTCGGCGTACCACTGCATCAGGTCCTTCGCCTTCTGCCCCTCCTCCTTCCCGCCCACGGTGCACATGGCCGGCATCACCTTCACCGAGCCGTGGTCCCCGTCGACCACCAGGAATCCGGCCTTCTGTGCCTCCGCGTCCAGGTCCTTCGCGTTCCGCTGGAGTCCCGCGAGTTCCGTATGCGCGTCCGCGAGCACGCTCCAGATACTCTTGGCCTCGCTGTGCAGGTCGATGCACTCGTTGGCCGTCTTGTCCACGAACTCACGGGACACCGACGCGTTGAGGCCGGCCCACCGGGCGCTGTCGGCCTTCGCCTTCAGCCCGTCCTGGGCGTCCTTGGCCAGCGCATCGAGGTGTTTCACCGCCTGTTCCCAGGTGGCCACGGCGGAGCCGAGCTTGCCCAGATCCACTTCGAGCAGATCACGGTAGTTCACTGGTCCGGCCTCCTCACTTGAAGTAGCTGCTCAGCACGGACACCGAAACGGCGGAGCCGTCCCGGTTCCGTACCTCGGCACCGATCGTCTCGTCGTCGCGCGCGTGGAGCTTCTGCGAGTAGTCCAGGTGATTCGAGATGTGCGCGAACGCCTGCAGGACCGCCTTGACCTGAGAGGTCCACACGGTCACGGTCGTCTCCAGCCCCGACCCCATGTCGAAGTGATGACTCTTCAGCGCCGCCGCGGCCTGCATCGTCGTTCCGGCGCCGCTCTGGTCGGCTCCGGCCCCTGCGATGTCGACCTGGTCGTGCAGGCGTGCGTGGAGCTGGAATGCCTCGTGCCCCACGGCACCGAGGTCGTCCTGATGAACGACGAGATCCGCGTCCCCGCCACCTCCGGAACCCGGCTGACTGTTCAACTGCGTGCTCGTGTCCTGTTTTTCGGCAGCTCGGCTCTTCAGCTGCTCCCATTCATCCCAGGCCATGCGTCACACGCTCCCCCGCTGCGAAGCCCCGGCACAATTCATGATCAGTTTACGCGAAAGGGGGCGCGCGTCCCGTACGGCACGCCCCCTCTTTCGTCAGGCGGCCGTGCAGGCACCGGTCGTCGGCGGGGTCGTATCGCCGCCACCGCCTCCGTCCCCGCCGCGCCCGTCCAACCCCGCTGGTGGGCATCGTCGTTGATGCGGGTCCAGGTCGTGCCCTGGTCGGTCGACCGGAAGATGCCGCGTACGCCGCCCGTCCTGACGCTGGTGCAGAGGGTCTGGTACGACGCCCCGCTCTCCGCCTTGCCGAAGCCGATGGTGTCGGCCTGCTCGACGCCCGCCGGCTGGACGTAGCTCGCCCCGCCGTCCGTTGCCGATCTTCTTGAAGTACTTGTCGTACATCGCATACCGCAGGTAGTCGCCCATCTTCACCGCCTTGGCGACCATGGCGGACACCTCACTGCCCTTGCCCTGCGCCTTCGCCCACACGTCCGCCCAGTACGCGGCCTGCACCGCACGCGCATCCGCGTCCGGGGCGTCCGTGTACTTCCACTGCTTGGCGTAGGAGGAGTCGCCGGTAACCGTGGGTGCCGCCGTACTTGAAGGCGTCGCAGGTCGGCTGCGGGACGGTCTCCCAGACCGACTCCTGCGGGCCGCGCTGGAAGGTGTTGATGTACGACGGTCCGGTCACCGTCGGCCCCGCCTCACACTTGCCGGGCCCGTTGCCGCAGCCGTAGACGTTGTCCACGTCCTGGAGCCAGTGCGTACCGTACACAGGCGGTTCGCTGGCCGCGGCCTGACTGCCGCTGCTGACCACGCTTACGCGCTGTTCGTTGTCTCCCGCTCCCGAGAGGAACGCGGCGTGGCCACACGCCGCAGGAGGCGGCTAGGCGGGGCGGCACCGCCGGTTCGTCGGTCGTCTTCGCCGGACTGACCGGGGTGATCGCGCTTGCCGGTCTGTTGGTGGTCGGGATTCCGACGTTGACGAAGATGGGGCTCGCCGCGGCCGGCGCGGTGGTGATCGCCGTCGTGGCCGCACTCACCCTGGTACCGGCGTGCCTCGGGTTCTGGCCGAACGCGGTGCTGGCGCGCCGGACACGCAAGGCCTTGAAGCGGGACGCGTAGGCCGACCCGCGCGAGGAGAGCGCCGCTGCGGTATCCAGCGAGGCTCCGAAGTCCGGACGCGACAACCTGGGCGTCCGCTGGGCCCGCTTCGTCCTGCACCGGGTTGGCTCGTGTGCCAACTAGCCTCGGTAGGTGCCAACTACAGGCAGCGGTCGCAACCAGGCTAGCGGCGCACCCGGGGCATCCCCAGGCCGATCCAGGCGATGATTTCGCGCTGGATCTCGTTGTTGCCGCCGCCGAAGGTGAAGATGACGGCGGAGCGGTAGCCGCGTTCGAGTTCGCCGTGCAGGACCGCGCCCGCCGAGCCCTCCTTCAGCGGTCCCGCCGCCGCCAGGACCTCCATCAGGCTCGCGTAGGCGTCCCGGCGCGCCTCGGATCCGTACACCTTGACGGCGGAGGCGTCCTGGGGGGTGAGGGTGCCTTCCTGGACGGCGTTGACCATCTGCCAGTTGAGCAGTTTCATCGCCTCCAGGCGGGTGTGGGTGCGGGCGAGGTTCCTGCGGACCCAGCCGAGGTCGAGGACGCGGCGGCCGTCGGCGAGCGGGACGCCGGCGGCCCAGCGCTGGACGTCGTGGAGCGCGCGGATCGCCGTGGTGCCGTGGGCGGCCAGGGTGACCCGCTCGTGGTTGAGCTGGTTGGTGATCAGGCGCCAGCCCTTGTTCTCCTCGCCGACCCGGTGCGCGGCCGGGACCTTGATGTCCTCGTAGTAGCTGGCCGTGGTGTCGTGCGAGGCCAGCGTGTTGATCAGGGTGCAGCTGTAGCCGGGGTCGGAGGTCGGCACGAGGAGCATGGTGATGCCCTTGTGCGCGGGGGCGTCCGGATCGGTGCGCACGGCGAGCCAGACCCAGTCGGCGGTGTCGCCGTTGGTGGTCCAGATCTTCTGCCCGTTCACGGTGTAGGTGCCGTCGGCCTCGCCGCCTTCGCGCACCGCGCGCGTCTTGAGCGCCGCGAGGTCGGTGCCCGCGTCCGGCTCGCTGTAGCCGATGGCGAAGTCGATCTCGCCGGAGAGGATCCTCGGCAGGAAGTACGCCTTCTGCTCGTCCGTGCCGAACCGCATGAGCGTGGGGCCCACGGTGTTGAGGGCCATCAGGGGCAGCGGGACCCCGGCCTGGGCCGCTTCGTCGAAGAAGATGAACTGTTCCATCGGGCTGAGCCCCCGGCCGCCGTACTCCGTGGGCCACCCCACGCCGAGCCAGCCGTCCTCGCCGAGCCGGCGCACGGTCGCGCGGTAGAACCGCTTCTGCGCGGCCGGGTCCGCGTACCTGGCGTAGACGTTGTCCGGCACGAGCCCGGCGAAGTAGGTCCGCAGCTCGGTACGCAGCTTCTGCTGCTCAGGCGTGTATGCGAGGTGCACGGCCCCTCCAGGACGGTCGCGGTACGGCGGCGCACACAGTAGAACGTGTTCCAAGAATCTGGAAGGGGAGGGGGCGCCCCAGGTGCCAACGGGCCGCAGGGGGCAGTCACTTGCAGGCATCCGGGACTCGTCGGCGCGGGGCGTCACCCGGACGGCGCCGAGCGGTCGCCGGGGGCCGTGGGGGCGGTGAGCATGGCCGGTGGTGCGGAGTGCGGGGTGCGCGCCGTTTGGTGCGGGGTGCGCGCCGGTGGTGCGGGGTGCGCGCCCGTACCGCTACAGCGCGCCCGTCCCGTCCGTGTCCGCACCCCCGCCGCACCCCGCCGCGCCCCGCCGCACCCCGTCGCATCCCCGCCGCACCCGTGAACCGGAGGCCCCCGTGACCACTGCCCGCGACCTGATGACCGCCGGCGTCCGCTGCGTCCCGGCCTCCGAGACCCTGGACCGCGCCGCCCAGTTGATGCGCGACCACGAGGTCGGCGCGCTGCCGGTGAAAGGCAGTGACGGCACCCTGACCGGCATCGTGACCGACCGGGACATCGTCGTGAAGGCGCTCGCCTCCGGGAAGGACGCCTCGAAGATCACCGCGGGCGAGCTGGCCGGGGGCGGCGTGCACACGGTGGACGCGGGCGCCGAGGCCGCGCTCGCGGTGAGGGCGATGAGCGAGGCGCGGATCCGGCGGATCGTGGTCGTCGAGGACGGTCTGCCGGTCGGCATGATCACCGAGGCGGACCTGGCCCGCAAGCTCACGGCGGAGGCCTTCGCCACGTTCGCCGGGCGGGTGTACGCGGTTCGCTGAAACGCGCTCCGCACATGGTTCGAGCCACCCGTACGCGACCGGCCACGGCCCCGAGCAAGGGCGCCGCGCGGCGGTGGCCCTGGGGCGTGTGGGCCGGATGCGGTCCGGGTAGGCGGGGGCCAGAATGGTGCATTACTGGACGAACGTAGGAGGCGGCATGAACGACCGGTCCGATTCCAGCTCGCAGCCCGATTCCGTGACCCCCGACGCGCTGCTGCACACGGGAGCCGGGGGCGAGGTCACCGCAGAGGACCTGGTGCTCGCATCCGGACGGGACATCAACCCGGAGAACCTGGCCTGGGCGGAGCGCAAGCTGGCCGCCGAGGGCCCCGCCGCCCTGGACAAACTGCTTCCCTGAAACACGCCGCTTCCCTGAAAGGACACACCCGGGGGAAGACCTGACCGGCGCGGGCGCCGACTCGAGCGGGCGCCGACTCGACGGTCGCGCCCCCAACGGACCCGGCGCCAACGGACCCGGCGCCAACGGAGCCAGCCCGAGTGGACCCGGCCCGGCCGGCCCGAAGCCGGGTCCACGGCCCCGGCGCTCGTCCGGGGTGACGCGTCGCCGCCCGCGCGGTCAGTTCGCCGCGCGCTCCTCGAAGACCTCTCGGGCGACGGCGACGGCGTTGAGCGCCGCGGGAAAGCCCGCGTAGCCCGCCATCTGCGTGATGACCTCGACGACCTCCTCGCGGGTGCCGCCCACGTTGAGCAGCCCGTGCACGTGGATCCGCAGCTGCGGGGCGGCCGTACCGAGCGCCGTGCACATGGCGACGCTGGCCAGTTCGCGCTCCTTCAGGCCGAGCCCGGGGCGCGCGTAGACGTCCCCGAAGGCGAACTCGATGATGTAGCGCGTCAGATCGGGCGCGATGTCCCGCATCGACGCGACGACCTGGTCCCCGGCGTGCCCGTCCACCTCGGCCAGCTTGGCCAGACCGCGCTCGTAGCGGTCGCCGGGCTCCGGCGCGGTGTCGACGGGGGCGGCCGTGACGTCGGGCCTGCTCTCGAAGACCTCGCGGGCGGCGGCGACGCCGTTCAGGGCGGCGGGGAAGCCCGCGTACACGGCGGTGTGGATGAGCAGTTCCACCACCTCGGCCGGGCTGACCCCGACGTTGAGCGCGCCGTCGATGTGGAAGCGCAGCTGGGGCGCGGCGTTGCCCATCGCGGCGAGCGCGCCGACCGTGATGATCTGCCGCTGGCGCAGCGTGAGGCCGGGCCGGGACAGGATGTCGCCGTATCCGAAGGCGACGGTCATGTGGCCGAGGTCGGGCGCGATGTCGGCCAGGCTGTCCAGGACCGCAGGCCGCTCCCGCCCGCCCACGGTACGCAGCAGGGCGAGCCCGCGCTCGAACCGCTCGTCGGTCGTCTCGTCGCCCCGTACGGCGGCAGTGGCGGTCTCCGGGGCGTTCTGCGTGTTCTGCGTGTTCTGCGTGTTCTGGGCACTGTTCATGCTCCAGACGCTACGAGTTGGAGCACGCTCTAGCGCAAACGCCCGTGCGCGCCGGGTGTGTGGCCGAACGCCCGGCGGAATACGTCGATGAACGCGCTGGTGGAGGACCAGCCGCACCGGTGGGCCACGGTGGTCACCGGAGTGTCGTCGGCGAGCAGCCGCAGCGCGTGGTAGAGCCGCAGCTGGGTGCGCCACTGGGGGAACGTCATGCCGAGATCGGCGCGGAAGAGGCGGCTGAGGGTGCGTTCGCTCGCGCCCGCGTCCGCGCCGAGTTCCGCGAGCCCGCGCCGGTCGGCCGGGTCGGCCCACAGCGCCGCGCAGACCGCGGCCAGGCGGGGGTCGCTGGGCGCGGGCAGATGGACGGGCCACCGGGGCGCGGCGCGCACCTGGTCGAGCAGGACCGCGCGCAGCCGCTCCCCCTCGGGCCCCCGCTCTCGCGGGGCGCGGGTATGGGCGAGCAGCAGCTCGCGCAGGAGTGGTCCGACCGTCACGACGGTGGGGGCGTCGAGGCCCAGCGGGTCTTCGTGGGCCGCGATCCCCATCAGGTGCAGTTCCAGCCGGCCGTGGGCCCGGTGGGCGTGCACGGTGCCGGCCGGCACCCAGATGGCGCGCGTCGCGGGGGCGACCCAGGTCCCGGCGTCCGTGGTGACCGCGAGCACGCCTCGGCTCGCGTAGACGATCTGATGGTCGTCGTGCCGGTGCGCGTCGATGCTGTCGCCGGCGGCCATCGGCTGTGCGCGGGTGGGCGCCACGGGGGTGTGGCGGATATTCGGCATCGCCTGGCATTTTATCGGAAGCGCGACAGGTGCGGCGCTGGCGATGATCGGGCCGTGGCGAAGAAACAGGGTGATCAGCAGTGCGGGGAGCGGTCGACGCGGGGGCGGGGCGGCGGGTTGTGGCGAAGACCGGTGTTCCTGCTTGCGGTGGGGCACGCGTGCGTCGATGTGTACCAGGGCTCCGTGGCGGCGCTCGTGCCGTTCTTCGTGGCGGAGCGGGCCTATTCCTACGCGGCCGCCTCCGGTGTCGTGCTGGCGGCTTCTTTGCTGTCCTCCGTCGTCCAGCCGCTGTTCGGGGCGCTCGCCGACCGGTGGGCGATGCCGTGGCTGCTTGCGGTCAGCACGGCGCTCGCCGGGACCGGCATCGCCCTGAGCGCGACCGGGGGCACCTATGCGATGACCCTGGCGATGGTCGCCGTGTCCGGGGTGGGGGTGGCCGCTTACCATCCCGAGTCCGCCCGGGTGGCCCGGGCGGCGAGCGCCGGGAGCCACACGGCGATGGGCTGGTTCTCGCTCGGCGGCAACCTGGGTTTCGCGGCCGCGCCGCTGCTGGTCGGCGTGGTGGTGGGGGCGGGCGGGCTCGGGGCCGCGCCGCTGCTCGCGGTGCCGGCCGCGCTCGGCAGCGTGCTGTGTGTGCTCACGCTGCGGGCGACCCGGCTGCCCGGGCGGGGCACGGCGCGTGACCCGGGCGGCGCCGCGCGGGACGACTGGGCCTCGTTCCTGAGGCTGTCGTTGGTCGTCGTGTGCCGTTCGCTGGTGTTCGTGGGCCTGAGCGCGTTCGTCGCGCTGTACGCCCGTGAGCGGGTCGGCGGCGGTGAAGTGGCGGGCTCCGCCGCCCTGTTCGTGCTGTACGCGGGTGGCGCCGTCGGCACGGTCGTGGGTGGTCGGCTCGCGGCGCGCTGGGACCGGGTGCGGGTGGTGGCCCGGTCGTACGCGGTCGCGGCGCCGTCCGTCGCCGGGGTGGTGTTCGTCCCGGGCCCGGCTTTCTATCTGTTCGTCGCGCTGACCTCGGCCGCGCTGTATGTGCCGTTCTCGCTCCAGGTGACGCTGGGTCAGGACTATCTGTCCACCAGGATCGGGACGGCGAGCGGGGTCACGCTCGGCCTGACGGTGAGCGTGGGCGGCGTGGCCGGTCCGCTGATCGGGGCCGCCGCCGACGCCACGTCGCTGCGGACCGCCCTCGCCCCGCTGGTCGTCTTCCCCTTGCTGGCCTGGCTGACCGCGCGCACCTTGCCCGAGCCCGCGCCGCCCGAGCGTGAGGACGTGGCCGCCGGCGCCCCGGCCGCGCTGGCCGGGCGAGAGCGATGAAGGGCTCAGCGGGCCTGTCGGGCCCTGATGGCGGTGGCGCCGGCGGCGATGGCGGCCGTCGCGGTGCGGGCCCGCTGGGCGAACTCGTCCTGGGCCTCCGCGGGGCTGTAGACGGTGAGGGCGCGGTCCCGCTTGTCCAGGACCAGGGCGTCGGGCGCGGACGCCGTCTCCCCGTCGTACGCGAGGGAGTCGACGCCTTCGAGCCCGGTCAGACGCAGCGACCGTACGCGTTCGGCCTGGTAGACGTGGGAGCGCCGCAGGGCGCCGGCCAGCGCGGAGACGGCCAGGCGCAGACGGGCCAGGGGCGCTTCGGCGTCGACGGTGCGCAGGTCGAGCAGGCCTTCGTCCAGGCGCGGCCGGTAGGTGGGGGCGAGTCCGTCGGGCTGGTAGTGGCCGTTGCCCGCGAACAGCAGCCACAGCTTCCGGGGCCTGCCGTCCAGGCGCACGTGCACGGGTGTGGCGGTGCGCAGCACGCGCACGAGCGCGATGGCGGCGGCGGGCCACTTGCCGATCCGGCCTTCGAGGCCTTCGCGGATCCGGACCAGATCGGGGTAGAAGCCGATGCTGAAGGTGTTGAGGAACGCCGCCACGTCACGTTCCCCCTCGTCGCGTACGCGGGCCAGGTCGACCCGGATCGCCTCGCCGTGTTCGAGGGCGTGCGCCGTGTCCTCGAAGGCGGCGACGCCCGCGTCGAGGGCGAAGTGGTTGAGCGTGCCGCCGGGGAAGACCGCGAGCGCGAGCCCGGCCCGCGCGGCGCGTGCGGAGGCCGCGTTCACGGTCCCGTCGCCGCCGCACACCCCGAGCACTTTGGTCAGTCGGCCGGCCCGGGCGACGGCGTCGTCGAGGAGTGCGCCCAGGTCGTCCTGCGGACCGAGCACAACGATCTCGGCTTCGGGGAGCAGCAGCCTCAGGTGGTCCCGCGCGGGCAGCCGGCCCGGAACCCCTTTGCCTGACCCGCTGTTGACGACCACCACGAGACCCCGGCCACGCGGCAGCGTGGGTGCGTCGGCGCGGGTGTGCAGCGGGTGCACGGGCCGAGGCCTCGGCGGCCACCAGTAGCAGGTGATGGCGGCGGCGCCCACGCCGAGGACACAGCCGGCCAGCACGTCACCCGGGTAGTGGACGCCGACGTAGACACGTGAGAAGGCCACGGCCGCGGCGACCGGGGCGACGAGCGCGCCGTACCGGGTGGACTCCAGGGCCACGCCGGCCGCGAAGGCGGCGGCCGACGCGGAGTGGCCCGAGGGGAAGGAGGAGGTGTGCGGCGCCTTCGCGAGGCGGCGCACCAGCGGGACGGCGTCCACCACCGGGCGCCCGCGCCGGGTGGCGTACTTGGCGACGGTGTTGGTGGTGAGCGAGGCCAGCGCGAGGGCGCCCGCTCCGCGCCGCGCGGCCCTGCGGGCCGTGGGGCCCCCGGCGGCGGCGAGCACCGCCGCCGTCGCGAACCACAGCCCGCCGTGGTTGGCGGCGCGGCTCAGTCGGGGCAGCACCCGGTCCGCGCCGGCCAGGCGCGCGGTGGCCACCCGCTCGAACCAGCGGCGGTCGATCGTCCCCATCCGTGCCATCGGTGCCATGCTCCCTGCCTAGCGGGAGCGGCGCCCGTCCGCCCGCCGGGTTCGCCCGTACGGACGCCCGCTCAGCGGGGCCGGCCGCGCTTGAGGGCGGCCGGCGTCACCCGGGTCATGGGCAAGCCGCGGGCGGCGAGGGGAGAGCGAAGACCCGGATCGCGGCTCCGAGGACGACGACGGGTTGGGTGGCGACGACCAGGCGTCGGGCCAGGCCGCCGCGCTGAACTTCATCGTGGCGGTACCGCCACAGGGCGCCCGGCCGGCCACCCCATTGAACAGCGGCTTCGTCGGCGTAAATCGCCGGACTCGGCGCACCGAAGACGCTCAGAACCCCTTTCCGTACTGCCCCTGATCGGTTCCATCAGGGGTCAGCCGGCGGGGGGTGTCGTGATCAGGTCCATGCCCGGGTAGCGCCCGGTGACGAAGCCCGCAGCTTCGTAGATCGGCTTTCCGGCCTCGCTGGCGTGCAGTTGGATGTAGTGGATGCCGGCTTCCTGGAGCCAGTCGACCAGTTCGTCCACGATGCGGCGTGCGTGGCCGCGGCCGCGGGCCGGGGTGTCGGTGACGATGCCGTCCAGGTAGCCGCGGCGCCCGTCGGGCCACCGAGAACCGGGCAGATGGTAGGTGACCCAGGCCATGCCGCAGGCGAGGAGAGGTTCGCCGGGGTCACCGCCGACGACGAGGCAGACGCAGTCGTCGCGGCGGTTGACGCGCTCGTCGAACCAGTCGCGGGCGATCAGCCGCCATGGTGTGTCAACCGGTCCGGGGTCGGTGCCCAGGCTCTCCAGGGCGACGGCGCGCAGCCGGATCAGTTCCGGTATGTCGGCTGTGGATGCCTTGCGAGGCCGCATGTCGTGGCTCCTCTTGTCTCGGCCCGGTTCAGCGGGCCATGGTGAGCAGGACGCGGCCGAAGGGCCGGTCCTCGATCAGATGGCGCTGCGCTTCGGCCGCCTGGTCCAGAGGGAACACGCGGGCGACGGCGGGGGTGATGCGGCCCGCTCGCAGCCATTGCAGCAGGGTCACGCGGGCGGCGCGGGCGACGTCCGGCGGAGTCATCGTGAACGTGTAGCCGTAGGCGGTGGCGTTCTTCCAGATCAGGTCGGTGATGTTCACCGTGCCTTCGGTGCCGCCCGAGTATCCGACGCCGATGTAGACACCGCCGTGTGCGAGGGAGGCGATGCAGGGACCGAGCAGCGGACCGGCGACGCCGTCAACCACGACGTCCACGCCCCGGCCGTCGGTGATGCGCGCGACGCCGTCGGTCAGGGACTCGCGGGACAGGTCGATGACGTGCTCGTGGCCGGCGGCACGGGCGGCTTCGGCTTTGTCGGTGCGGCTCGCGGTGGAAATGGTCAGGGATGCGCCCAGTTCGCGGGCCACCTCCACGGCGCCCATGCCGACGGAGCCACCGATGCCTGGCGCCAGGACCGTGCCGCCGTCCTTCAGCCCGCCAAGCCGGGTCAGGACGAGGTAGGCAGTGCTGTATCCGGCACCGGCGAAGAGCGCGCAGGCGGCCTCGTCGCTCACCCCGTCGGGGATGGGTATCAACTGATGGGCGTCCGCGGTCAGTTGCTCGCGCCAGGTGCCGTCGGTGTGCCAGCCGAGCCCCCCGCCGCCGACCACGACGCGGGCTCCGTCCGGCAGACCGGTCGCCCCGGAGTCGGTGATCTCGCCCACCGCGCCGCCGCCGGGTACGTGGGGCGGCGCCCGGTGCAGGGAGGGGTCCATCCGGCCTGCCCTCAGGGTGTTGTCGGCCGGACTCACGTCGGCATAGGTGAGCCTGACCGACGCACGGCCCCCGGTGGCCGGTTCTGCTGGACGGTCCACGAGCCGCAGTTCCTCGTATCCGCCGTGGCGCCGATACTCGATCGCCCGCATGGCGTTCCCCCTCCGTACGTCCGGTCACGGGCCGTCCGACGGCCCGTGATGATCCAAGTAAATGAAACAGGTTCTGTTACAACTGCGGGTACGGGTGGACTCGGCCGGCCCCGCTCGGCGTATCAGCCGGAGCGGTCGGCCAGGGTCTCCCTCAGAACGTCCGCGACCGAGACCCCCGCGAGCTGCCGTCGGACAGCCTCTTCCGCGTCGCCATAGACGTGGCGCAGCGCGGACTGGATGCCGCGGCCGACCGGGCACGCCTGATTCGGTTCACCGCGGTGCAGGGCGAACAGAGGGTCGTCGTGCACCGCGCGGTAGACGTCGAGCAGCGCGATGGACTCAGGTTCGCGAGCCAGCGTCCAACCGGCCCCGGCTCCGTGACGGACGGTCACCAGGTGCGCCTTCCGTAGATCGGCGAGGCCGCGCCGGATCACGACGGGGTTGGTGGCTACGCTCGTGGCGATCTGGTCCGAAGTGACCACGTCACGCCCGCGGCCGTGCACCAGGGCCATCCAGGTCAGCACATGGACGGCGACCGTCATCCTGCTGTTCGCGCTCACGTCTTCACCACACCCCCTTGCCGTAACAATAACAGTTACAGCAGGGCTTGGGGGTTACGGGTAGTTCTTGCTGATCGTCGAGGCAGCCGAAGCCCTGACCAAGACGTCGCCGGGGCAGATGGTGCCGGCGATCAGGCGGCGGACCTCGGCGAGCAGCACGTGCACCCGGGCCGTGTCGTATGCCTCCAGGTCATCCGGGTTGGCGGTGAACGGGTATCCGAACCGTCACTCCCGCAGCGACGGCACGATCCGACCCGTGGCCGCGACGAACCGCCGGCAGGCCCCGACCAGGTCCAAGAACTCCGGGAGTCGCGCGACCGCCGGGCGGGGCGGCACCGGCGGACCGGCGTCGCCCCGCCCGGCGGTCGGGGGCCGCTGTGGGTGGCGGTGCCGGCGCCTCAGACGCCGACGGCCTCCTCGATCTCCTCTTCCTCCTCGGCCTCTGCGGCCTCGGTGGTGGCGGTGGCCTGGGCCACGGTGGACTCGGCGGGCGCCGGAGGTGTCATGGGCGTCTCGGACCGCGTCACCTCGACTGCGGGCGTCCGACGGCGTTCGACGGCGCCGGAGATCGTCATCATGGCGAGACCGAGGACCAGCCAGGCGATGAGGACCCACACATCGCGTGCGAGGCCGTGGCCGCCGAAGTAGACCAGGTCGCGAATGCCCTCCAGGAGGCCCGCGCCGTTCCAGAAGGCGTGCAGACCGCCGAAGAACCCGTTCTGGAGCTCGGGCCTGAAGAGCCCGCCGGAACTCGTGAAGTTGAGCATCACGAAGAGCACCATCACGGCGAGCGTGGTCCAGCGCTTGAGGAAGGTGTGCAGCCCGACGCCGAGGAAGAGGATGCCCGCCGAGTACAGCCAGGCCATCGCCCACACGCCCCACAGTCCGTGGTCGACCAGGTGGAACAGCGGTCCCGCGAAGGCGGCGCCGATCAGGGAGACCACGAAGGAGACCCCGGCCACCAGGCCCGCCCGGGTCCGGAGCGTGAGACCCGCCCCGGCCGCGCCGAGCACCGCGACGGATGCGTACGAGCCGATGCTGACCGCGATGAGCAGGAAGAAGAGGCCCGAGCCCGTGGGGTCGCCGGAGACCGGCGGCACCACGTCGGTGATCTTCAGGGGGGCGCCCTGCGCGGTGGCCACCGGCGTGAAGATCTTCTCGACGGCGGTGGCGCTCATGTCGGATCCGGCCGAGGCGACGATGAGCTCCGGTGCCTTGGCGTCCAGGACGTAGGCGCCGGTGATGTCGCGGGACTTGAGCTGGTCCACGGCGGTGGCGCGGTCGGGGAGGGTGCGCACGTCGAGCTTGTCGCCCGCCTTGCCTGCCGCGCCTGCCGTGTTCGCCGTGGCCGCTCCGTTTGCCTTGTCCTGGATGGTCTGCGCGAACACCTTCGCCTCGGGGCCCGCCCCCACGACGGCGACCGGCAGGTGGTGCGGTTCGGGGGAGACGAACGCGCCGAGGTAGGCGAGACCCATGCCGAGGCACATCAGGAGCGGGGTGATCAGATGCGTGAGGACGTGCCGCAGCGCGGGGTTGGACGGCGCCGTACGCACGAGCGCCGACGCGCCGGGCCGGCCGGCCTTGTGACCTGCGGACATGAGCGGACCCTTCTGCTCGTCCCCGCGACCGGGACCGGTCACGAACCGCGAGCGCAATGGTTGGCTTTTACAACTGCTATGAGTTGTACTCTACAAGCATCTGTCCGTGGACGCCACCTCGGCGGCGCGGGAGCGAGAGTCGCCTCGGTGGCGACGGCGGACCGCCCGCGTTGAGATGGGCCCATGAACCGCCAGGGCGCCCCGTGGTGGGCCGAGCTGCCGCCGGCCGCCGGCGCCGCCGTCATGGCCACCGCGATCGTCTCCATCGGGCTGCACCTGACCGTCCACGAAACGCTCTCCCGGGTGGGACTCGCCATCGCCGTGCTCCTGTGGCTGCTGCTCGCCTGGGACTTCCTGTGGCGGCTGCTGGGAAACCGGGCCCGCTGGTCCGGCGAGGCGGACACCCCACCCGCGCTCACCGCCGTCGCCGCCACCACGGTGCTCGGCACCCGCCTCTGCGCGCTCGGCCGCGAGGACGTGGCGGCGGGGCTGCTCGCGCTCGCGGCGGTGATCTGGCCGGGGCTGCTGATCGCGGTCGTACGCCACTGGCACCCCCGGATGCCCGGCGCCGCCTTCCTGGTGTGCGTGGCCACGCAGGGCCTGGCGGTGCTCGCGGCGACGCTCTCCCTGGCGGGCGCGGGCGACTGGCTCGGGTGGGCCGCGCTCGGCGCGCTCGTGCTCGGCGTGCTCCTCTACGGGGAGGCGCTGGCCCGATTCGACGTTCGGGAGCTGACCAGGGGAGCCGGCGACCAGTGGATCGCGGGCGGCGCGCCGGCCATCTCGGCGCTGGCCGCGGCGAAACTCACCACCTCACCGCTGTGGACCGGCGCCGCGCACGCCGCCCTGCGCACCACCACCCTCGTCCTGATCGGCGTCAATCTCGCGGCGTGCGCGGTGCTGCTCGGCTTCGAGGCGCGAAGGCCTCGGCCGCGTTACGACATCCGGCGGTGGTCCACGGTCTTCCCGCTCGGCATGACCTCGGTCGCCGCGCTGACCGCCGCCACCGCCACCGGGACCGGGTGGCTGCGCCCGCTCGGCGAGGGCGTGCTGTGGGCCGCCTGCGCGGCCTGGCTGCTCGTGCTCGCCGGGTTCATCCGCAAACGGCTCAACTCCCGCTCCGGACCGGGAGGTTGACCCGGCCCGGGTGCCCGGACCGGGCACGTGCGACCAGGTCGGCCGCCGCGCCCGGCCACTCGGGATACGCGAAGGTGAAGCCCGCGTCCAAGAGGCGGCCGGGCACCACGCGACGGCTCTTGAGCAGCAGCTCGGTGTCCGAGCGCAGCGCGAACGCGCCGAGCCCGGCCATCCACCGGGTCGCGGGCAGCCCCACCGGGATGCCCCGGGCGGCGCGCAGCGCGCGCATGAAAGCCCGTTGCGACAGCGGAGCGGGGGCCGCCAGATTGACCGGTCCTGTGATGTCGTCGCGCTCGACGAGGAAGCGGAGCGCCCGGACGAAGTCGTGGTCGTGGATCCAGGAGACGTACTGCGCCCCGCCCGCGACCGGACCGCCGAGCCCGAGGCGGGCCAACTTCGACAGCACGTCGAAGACGCCTCCCCGGTCGGGGCTCATCACCATCGCCGAGCGCAGGGCGACCTTGCGCGTGTACGGCGTACGCGCCTCTTCCTGCGCCGCCTCCCAGGCCTTGGCGATCTCCACACTGAAGGCCCAGTAGCCCGGAACGTCCGGCTCGGCGCCGCCCAGGATGCCGCTCGCCTCGTCATTGGGCGCGTCAAAGCGGTGCGCGTACACCGTCGGGTGCTCATCTGGAGCCAGAGCGCGGGCGGCCGTGCCGCGTCGGCGATGGCCCGGCCCACGACCTGGGCGGAGCGTACGCGCGAGTCCATCATGGCCCGCAGATTCGCCTCGGTGTAGCGGCAGTTGACGCTGCGGCCGGCCAGGTTGACGACGACGTCACTGCCGTCGACGACATCGGTCCACGCGCCGGGCGTCTCGCCGTCCCAGCCCACTTGGCGCGGGCCGCGCGGCCGTCGCGTGAGGATCACGACATCATGGCCCGCGGCCGTCAGCGCCCGGTCCAGGATCGAGCCGACCTGCCCGGTACCGCCGGGAATCACTACCTTCATCGCGCACCCCCTCGTTGTTGAGACCCTAGCGCACGGACTTGAACGCGTTCAAAGAGGCTCCGTCCCAGGTGGCCTGACCGCTTCGGCGCGCGGGAGCCCCCTGCCCCGGCCCGGATCACCCGGCCGGATCGCGTGCGGTGGTCGGCGGGGACGAGCGGGCCGACACTGGAGGTGCCGGCCGGATCGGATCCGCGGCGCGCGAACCGCCGGCGCAACCCAGGAGGCAGCCGTGGTCGACAGTGAGGTGTGGGGAGACGAGGTCTACCAGCCCGACGGCTCCGAGGTGCAGGACGACGAGGGCATCCTGGGCACCGAGGACACCCTGGACGAGGGGCCCGAGGACCCGCTCGACACGGGGTACTCGCCGCCGGAACGGCCCTGGGCCGTGGAGCGCCCCGGGGTGACCGCCGCCGAACGGCTGCGCGGCGAGAGCCTGGAGCAGCGCCTCGCCCATGAGCTCCCCGAGGTGGCCGACGCGGAGGGCGACGGCGTGGGCGACACCTGGGACACCGACGGCGAGCCGCGCGACAACGAGGTCGGCGCGGCCCGCGCAGGCCGGCTCGTGGCCCCGGACGAGGGCGCGCACCCCGACGAGGAGACCCGTCTGCTCGCCACGGACGTGGGCCTGGACGGCGCGGCGTCCTCGGCCGAGGAGGCCGCGATGCACGTCGTCGACGAGGACGCCATCGACAGCCCCTGACCACCCCCGGCGGCTGCGGGAAGGCGTGCGCCCCCGGTACGCGGCCCCCCAGCAGCCCAAACCCCTTGCGCCACACCGCAGTTGTGCCGACCGACACCCCGGAGACTCCATGCAGCGCGACAAGCAGCCCCCCTACCAGCCGGTCGTCTTCCGTGACCGCGCGGCCGGATTCGCCTTTCTGACCCGGTCGACCGCGACGAGCGAGGAGAGCATCGACTGGGACGACGGCAACACCTACCCCGTCATCGACGTGGAGATCTCCGCCGAGAGCCACCCCTTCTACACGGGCAAGGCGCGGACGGTCGACACCGAGGGCCGTATCGCCCGCTTCGAGCGGCGCTACGAGGGCAAGGCGTGACTGTGGCGGGGGCGGACGGCTGAGCCCCGCCCCGGCCCCCGCCCTCCTCCTGCACGTGCGTGCTGCGGCCCTTTCGAGCCGTACGCCCCATAAGGCGCCCTCACCCCGCGCTGGCCTGCCCCGCCGGGCCGTTCACCTGCACGCTCCTGGGTCTTTTGACCGAGCCCGCGCCACCCGCACCGGGGAACACGGCCGCGTTCTGGCCACCGTCCCCCGGGGCGGGTGCCGCCGCGCGTCACGAGCTGGCACCCTCGCGGACGTTGATCCGAACCCGTCGTGAGGAATGCGCATGCGCCACCGCACCGCCGTGTTCACCGTCGTCGGCGCGCTGTGCGGGGTCCTCGCCCTCATCCTCGCCCTGTCCGCCGATTCCACGCGGGCCACGCCGGTCGCGACCGTCGCACCGGTCGCAACTGTCACACCGACCGCACCGACCGCACCGACCGCACCGGTCACGGTTTTCGGCCATCGCGGGGCTCCGGCGCACGCCCCCGAGAACACCCTCGGCTCGGTGCGCGCGGCCGCGGATCTGGGCGTGGAGTGGGTGGAGAACGATGTCCAGCGCACCCGCGACGGAGCGCTCGTCGTCATCCACGACACCACCCTGAAGCGCACCACCGACGCCGAACGGCGCTACCCCGGGCGCTCCCCGTGGGCGGTCGGCTCGTTCACGCTCGCCGAGATCGAGCAGCTGGACGCGGGCGGCTGGTTCGGCCCGGGCTTCCGGGGCGAGCGCGTGCCGACCCTCCAGGAGTACCTGAGCCTGCTGGACCGTACCGGCCAGAGTCTCCTGCTCGAACTGAAGCAGCCGGAGCTCTACCCGGGGATCGAGCGCCAGACCCTCGACACGCTCGGCCGGGCCGGGTGGCTCGACGGGCCGCATCTGACCCGGCGCCTGATCGTCCAGAGCTTCAGCGCCCCCGCGCTGCGCACCACCCACCGGCTGCGCCCCGAGGTGCGCACCGGCTTCCTCGGCAACGTACCGCTGTCCCGGCTCGGGCAGTACGCCGCCTTCGTGGACGAGTTCAACACCGAGCAGCGCGCGGTGACTTCGGCGTATGTGCGGGCGGTGCACGCGCTCAGGAGTCCGCACGGGCCGAGGATGCGCGTGAACGCCTGGACCGTCGACAGCGCGGATGCCGCCCGTGCCCTGGTGCGGCGCGGCGTGGACGGCCTCATCACCAACCGGCCCGACGTCATCGGGCGGGCGACCGGCGGACGCCCGCTGCGGCCGCTCCGCCCTGCCCGCGCTCCGGGCTTCGCGTGATACTGGGGCCGACACACTCCGCACGCCTCGCCTGGAGGTCATGGTGAACAAGCTCATCAACGTGCCCGAGAGCGTCGTGGCCGACGCGCTGCGCGGCATCGCGGCCGCGCATCCCGCGCTGACGGTCGACGTGGAGAACCGGGTGGTGCTGCGGCGTGACGCGCCCGTCGCCGGTCGGGTGGCCCTCGTGTCGGGCGGCGGCTCCGGGCACGAGCCGCTGCACGCCGGATTCGTGGGGCCCGGGATGCTGTCCGCCGCGTGCCCCGGTGAGGTGTTCACTTCGCCGGTGCCGGATCAGCTGGTGCGGGCGGCGGCGGCCGTGGACGGCGGCGCGGGGGTGCTGTTCGTCGTCAAGAACTACACCGGCGACGTCCTGAACTTCGACATGGCGGCCGAGCTGGCCGAGGACGAGGGGGTGAGCGTCGCCAAGGTCTTGGTCGACGACGACGTCGCGGTCACCGACAGCCTCTACACCGCGGGGCGGCGCGGCACCGGCGCCACCCTGTTCGTCGAGAAGATCGCCGGAGCGGCCGCGGCGGAGGGCGCGCCGCTGGAGCGGGTCGAGGCGATCGCCCGTCAGGTCAACGCGAGCGCGCGCAGCTTCGGGGTGGCGCTGAGCGCCTGCTCGACCCCGGCCAAGGGCAGCCCGACCTTTGAACTACCGCCCGGTGAGCTTGAGTTGGGCGTCGGCATCCATGGCGAGCCGGGGCGTGAGCGGCGGGCGATGATGACCGCCCGGGAGATCGCGGACTACGCCGTGCACGTCGTCCTCGACGATCTGCGGCCGACCAGTCCCGTACTCCTCCTGGTCAACGGGATGGGCGCCACTCCCCTGCTCGAACTGTACGGGTTCAACGCGGAGGTGCACCGGGTGCTCGCCGAGCGGGGGGTGCCGGTGGTCCGTACGCTCGTCGGGAACTATGTCACCTCGCTGGACATGGCCGGGTGTTCGGTGACGCTCTGTCAAGTGGACGAAGAACTGCTGCGGTTGTGGGACGCGCCGGTCAACACGCCCGCGCTGCGCTGGGGTTGCTGAGTGATGAGTGAGGGAGAGCCTGTGCTCGACGCCGCGTTCATGTGCCGCTGGATGGCCGCCACCGCCGACGCGGTCGACCGCGATGAAGCCCGGTTGACCGACCTCGACTCGGCGATCGGGGACGCCGACCACGGGGCCAAC
This sequence comes from Streptomyces sp. NPDC006711, assembly GCF_042869775.1. NCBI lineage: Bacteria > Bacillati > Actinomycetota > Actinomycetes > Kitasatosporales > Streptomycetaceae > Streptomyces > Streptomyces sp. NPDC006711. The sequence goes on along the minus strand of NZ_JBIAGO010000006.1, from coordinate 300,713 downwards.
CTCCGGCGTGGTTTCACCGCTGTGGCGGCGGCGCTCGGCAAGGAGCCTCCGGGCACCCCGGGGGCCGTACTCGCCCTCGCCGGGCGGCAGTTGATCTCCACCGTCGGCGGCGCGTCGGGTCCGCTGTACGGGACGCTGCTGCGGCGCATGGGCAAGGAGCTCGGGGACGCGGACGAGGTCACCCGGGAGCAGCTGGCCCGGGCGCTCGGCGCCGGGGTGGCGGCGGTCGGCCTGCTCGGCGGGGCGGCGGCCGGGGACAAGACGATGCTGGACGCGCTGCTGCCCGCCGTCGACGCGCTGGGCGAGTCCTTCGGTGCGGCGGCCGACGCGGCCGGGGCGGGGGCGGCCGCGACCGTGCCGCTGCGGGCCCGCAAGGGGCGGGCCAGCTATCTCGGCGAACGGTCGGTGGGGCATCAGGATCCCGGGGCGGCGTCGGCGGCGCTGCTCATCGGCGCGCTGGTGGAGGCCGCCGCGTGAGCGGGACCGAGCCGCTGGTCGGCGTGGTGCTGGTCTCGCACAGCGCGGCGGTCGCGGCGGCGGTCGCGGAGCTGGCCCGGGGCCTTGCGGGCGGCGACGCCACCGTCCCCGTCGCCGCCGCCGGCGGGCTGCCCGACGGCGGGCTCGGTACCAGTGCGGAGCTCATCGTGGCGGCGGCCGAATCCGTCGACCGGGGTGCGGGGGTGGCCGTGCTGGTGGATCTGGGCAGCGCGGTCCTCACGGTCAAGGCGCTGCTGGCCGAGGGGGACGAACTCCCGTCCGGGACGCGGTTGGTGGACGCGCCCTTCGTGGAGGGGGCGGTGGCGGCGGTCGTCAGCGCGGGGGCGGGGGTGGGGTTGGAGGGGGTCGAGGCGGCGGCGTCGGAGGCGTACGCCTACCGGAAGGTCTGAGGGGGTTGCCTCCCCCTCGGCCCCACCCCGGACGCGACGGGTTGCCTTCGGCTCTCCGGGGTGCGGGGCCCTGAAACCCCGCTTTCGCCTGCGGGCGGGGCGTGGCTGGTCGCGCAGTTCCCCGCGCCCCTTAAGGGCCCCGCCCTCGACTGCGGGCCGTGCGTGGTGCTCGCGCAGTTCCCCGCGCCCCCAAAAGCCCCGCCTTCGACTGCGGGCTGCGTCTGGCTGAGCGCGCAGTTCCCCGCGCCCCTTAAGGGCCCCGCCTTTGACTGCGGGCCGTGCGGGGTGCTCGCGCAGTTCCTCGCGCCCCTCAAAAGCCCCGGGGCTCTTCCGCGTGCGCCAGCGCAACCCCGACCGACCGCCACCAGGGCGTGGGGCGTGGGCGCGGGGCGTGTGAGGGGTGCCTCAGTGTTATGCAACTTGTTGCATAAGGGGTCCTGGCTGGACTACAACGGGGGGTGACGACACCCCACCCGGAGGCGCCCCCATGACCGCGTACCCCCACCTGCTGAGCCCCCTGGACCTCGGGTTCACCACGCTGCCCAACCGGGTGCTGATGGGTTCGATGCACGTCGGGCTCGAAGAGGCCGAGAACGGGTTCGAACGGATGGCCGCGTTCTACGCGGAGCGCGCACGCGGCGGCGTCGGCCTCATCGTCACCGGCGGCATCGCCCCGAACGACGCGGGCCGCCCCTACCCCGGCGGCGCCCGGCTCACCACCGGGGCGGAGGCCGCGCAGCACCGCACCGTCACCGAGGCGGTACACCGCGAGGGCGGCCGGATCGCGATGCAGATCCTGCACTTCGGCCGGTACGCCTACCACGAGGACCTGGTCGCTCCGAGCGCGCTCCAGGCGCCGATCAGCCCCTTCGTGCCGAACGCACTGAGCGACGACGAGGTCGAGAACACCGTCGAGGACTTCGTGCGCGCGGCCGAGCTCGCCAAGTCCGCCGGTTACGACGGCGTCGAGATCATGGGCTCCGAGGGCTATCTGATCAACGAGTTCATCGCGGGCGCCACCAACCACCGCACCGATCGCTGGGGCGGCTCGTACGAGAACCGGACGCGCTTCCCGGTCGAGATCGTGCGCCGCACCCGCGAGCGTCTTGGCGACGGCTTCATCATCATCTACCGGCTCTCGATGCTGGACCTGGTGCCCGGCGGCTCGACGCTGGAGGAGGTCGTCACCCTGGCCCGCGCCGTCGAGGCGGCCGGGGCCACGCTCATCAACACCGGCATCGGCTGGCACGAGGCCCGCATCCCCACCATCGCGACCTCGGTGCCCCGGGGCGCGTACACCTGGGTCACCAAGAAGCTGATGGGGTCGGTGTCGATCCCGCTGATCACCAGCAACCGCATCAACACCCCTGAGGTGGCGGAGCAGTTGCTCGCCGAGGGCCGCGCGGACATGGTGTCGATGGCGCGTCCCTTCCTCGCCGACCCGGAGTTCGTCGCCAAGGCGAGCGCGGGGCGCGCCGAGACCATCAACACCTGCATCGGGTGCAACCAGGCCTGCCTGGACCACACCTTCAGCGGGAAGATCACCTCCTGCCTGGTCAACCCGCGCGCCTGCCACGAGACCGAGCTCGTGCTCTCCCCCACCAAGCTGCGCAAGCGCCTCGCCGTGGTCGGCGCGGGCCCGGCCGGGCTCGCCTTCGCCGTCGCGGCGGCCGGGCGCGGCCACGCGGTCACCCTCTTCGACGCCGCCGACCGCATCGGAGGTCAGCTCGACATCGCCCGGCGGGTGCCCGGCAAGGAGGAGTTCGAGGAGACGCTGCGCTACTTCCGTACGCAGCTCGAACTGCGCGGCGTGGACGTGCGGTTGAACACCGAGGTGCGCGCGGCGGACCTGAGTGACGGCTCGTACGACGAGATCGTCGTCGCCACCGGTGTCACCCCGCGCACCCCGGAGATCCCCGGCTCGGACCACCCGAGCGTCGTCAGCTACCTCGACGTCCTGCGGGACGGGGCGCCGGTGGGCGAGCGGGTCGCGGTCGTCGGCGCGGGCGGCATCGGTTTCGACGTCGCGGAATACCTCACCGACGGCGGCGACGCGGCGAGCCTGGACGCACAGACGTACTTCCGCCAGTGGGGCGTCGACACCACGTACGCCGGGCGCGGCGGGCTGCGCGGGGCCGAGCGGCCCAAGCCGCCGCGCCAGGTCCACCTGCTCCAGCGCAAGACCACGAAGGTCGGCGCGGGGCTCGGCAAGACCACGGGCTGGATCCACCGCACCGAGCTGAAGCACCGGGGCGTGACCATGGTCCCGGGCGTGCGCTACGACCGGATCGACGACGAGGGCCTGCACATCACCGTGGACGGGCAGTCCTCGGTGCTGCCCGTCGACACGGTCGTGCTGTGCGCGGGCCAGGAGCCGCGGCGCGGCCTGTACGAGGAGCTGAGCGCGGCGGGCGCGACGGTCCACCTGATCGGCGGCGCCGACGTGGCCGCCGAGCTGGACGCCAAGCGCGCCATCGACCAGGGCACCCGGCTGGCCGCCGCGCTCTGAGCGGTGTGGCCGGGCGGCGCGGTCCGCCGGCGCGGCCGCGAACCTAGGATGCGGTCATGTCCCTCCCGCACGCGATCTTGACCGCACTGCTCGAAAAGCCCTCGTCCGGGCTTGAGCTGACGCGCCGTTTCGACAAGTCGATCGGCTACTTCTGGTCGGCCACGCACCAGCAGATCTACCGCGAGCTGGGCAAGCTGGAGCAGTCCGGGTTCATCCGCGCGCTGGCGCCCGCCGCGCCGGTGCGCGGCCAGAAGAAGGAGTACGAGGTGCTGCCGGCGGGCCGGGCCGAGCTCGCCCAGTGGGCGGCGGCCGGGCAGGACCCGAAGCCCCTGCGGGACCCGCTGCTGCTGCGCGTGCGCGCGGCGGCGGTGATCGGGACGGATGGCCTGCGGGCCGAGCTGGAGCGCCATCTCGGCCTGCACCAGGGTCAATCGACGACATATCAGGCCATCGAGGCGAAGGACTTCCCGCCGGAGCGGGACAGCGAACAGGACCGCCTGCGGCATCTGGTGCTGCGCGGCGGCATCGCACTGGAGACGTTCTGGGCCACCTGGCTGACCGAAGCGCTCAACACCCTCAACGCACCTGACACCCCCGATGCACCCGGTGCACCCGGTGCACCCGCCACCCCCGGCGTCCCCGGACCACCCGGCACCCCCGGCGCACGCGGCGTCTCTGACGCCCCCGGCACCCCCGGCGCACGCGTCGCCCCCGGCACCCCCGGCACTTCTGGCGTCCCCAGCGCACCCGGCGCACCCGGCCTGCCCGGCGCCCTCAGCGCCCCTGGCGCCCCCGACACCCCTGACGCCCCGGGCGCACCGGGCACCTCCGGCGACCCCGGCCCACCCGGCACCCCCGACGCCCCCGGCACCCCCGATGCACCCGGCGCCCCCGGCCCACCCGGCTTCCCCGCCACCCCTGACGCCCCCGGCGCAACCGGCACCTCCGGCGATCCCGGCCCACCCGGCACCCCCGACGCCCCCGGCACCCCCGATGCACCCGGCGCCCCCGGCCTACCCGGCTTCCCCGCCACCCCTGACGCCCTCGGCGCAACCGGCACCTCCGGCGCCCCCGGCCCACCCGACACCCTTGACGCCCTCGCCGCCCCCGGCACCCCCGATGCACCCGGCGCCCCCGGCTTCCCCGCCACCCCTGACGCCCCCCGGCGTCCCCGCCGCCCCCCTCGATGACCCGCCGCCCGGGTGAGCGGGGCCCGTCGGGCGTGGCGGGGGCCCGGGACGGCTGTTGGTGTTGTATTATGCAACCAACTCATGACCGGAGAGGGGATCAGTCGTGCTCAGCCGAGACCAGTCGGTCGTCACCATCCAGCGCGAGCTGACGGCGTTCGCCCGGCGCGCGCGGGCCGCCGCGGCCCGGATGCACCCGGAGCTTTCGCTCGTCTCGTTCACCCTGCTGTCCCACCTGGAGGACCAGAAGGGCTGCCGGGCCACCGATCTCGCCGCCTACTACATGCTCGACAAGTCGACCATCAGCCGGCAGATCGCGGGCCTGGAACGGCTCGGTTTCATCGAGCGGGTCAGCGACCCCGACGACCAGCGCATCCAGCTGCTCCGGCTGACCCCGGCGGGCACCGCCAAGCTCGCGGAGGCGGCGGAGCTGCGCCGCCAGGCCTTCCACGACCGGCTCGCCGACTGGACCCCCGAGGACCTGGACCGCTTCGCGGAGTATCTGCTGCGCTACAACAGCCTTGCGGAGAACACCCCTTGAGGGTCCGTTAGGCGATGCCTCCGGGCGGGCACTCGCTCCGTATGAGTGTTTTCAAGACCAGCATCCTTGTCCTCGACTGTGCCGAACCGGTCGAACTCGCCGAGTTCTACGCCAAGTTGCTCGGCGGTGAGATCGAAACCGGCTGCGACTCGGACTTCGTCGAGGTCGTCGGCGGCCAGGGCGTCCACCTGGCGATTCGCCGTGACCACGGCTACGCGCCGCCCAGCTGGCCCCGCCCGGAAGACTCCCAGCAGGCGCATCTGCGGATCGTCGTGGCGTACGGCGACATGGACGCGGCCGAGCGCGAGGCGATCACCCTGGGGGCGACCCCCGTCGACACCAAGAACAACAACGGGCCGCGCGACGAGCGCGTCTACGCCGACCCCGCCGGGCACTCCTTCACGCTCGCCGTCTCCGCCAAGCACTCGGAGCAGTCAAACAACTAAGGGCCCCGGTCACCGCTCGACCGCCCCCTCAGACCGCCCCCTCACTCCTCCCGGTCGCGGTCGCGGTAGTGCCTGCGCGCCAGAGCCGGGAGCACGAACCAGCAGCCGACGAACCAGCACACGACCACGCCCACCAGCCAGGGCGCCAGGACGCTGTGCAGGGCGACCCGAAGGATCAGCAGCAGTGAGCTCGCCACCGTGCACAGGAGCAGCACCAGGCCGACCACGGTGAGCCGGGAGGCCCACCGGACCGTCTGCGGCTTGAGCCGCTTGCCGGCCAGCACGCGGTGGAAGGAGACCGGCCCGATCAGCGCGCCGGTCGTCGCCGCGCCCAGAACCACGGTCACCACGTAGATGGTCCGGTCGGTCGTGCTCAGCGAGGTGAACCGCTGCTGGAACACGACCGCGAGCAGAAAACCGAACAGGATCTGCACGCCGGTCTGGGCGACCCTCAGCTCCTGGAGGAGATCGCCCCATTTGCGGTCGGCACGCTCCTCGGCCGTCTCGTCACGCCCCGGATCCCTCATCCCACCACCTCCTCACCTCGCGTTCCACCGTGCGGATACCCATCCATATCAACGGGAACCCCACCGCTTCCCCCGCCCCGTGGCGCCACGCCCGGCGGACCCTCACACTGGCCGCATGGGCGGAAAACGCAGCGCCGGGCTCCTGCTGTACCGCAGGGCTGGACACGGGATCGAGGTGCTGGTCGGGCACATGGGCGGCCCGTTCTTCGCGGGCCGTGAGGCGGGGGCCTGGTCGGTGCCCAAGGGAGAGTACGAGGCCGAGGAGCGGCCCGAGGCGGCGGCGCGGCGGGAGTTCGCGGAGGAGCTGGGTCTTCCGGCCCCCGAGGGGACGCTCATCGCGCTGGGCGACATCGTGCAGCGCGGCGGCAAGACCGTGACCGTGTGGGCCGTCGAAGGCGATCTGGATCCGGCCGACGCGGTGCCGGGCACGTTCACCATGGAGTGGCCCCGGCGCTCGGGCACGATGCGCGTCTTCCCCGAGATGGACCACTTCGCCTGGCTGGCACCCGAGGTGGCGGCGCCCCTGCTCGTCCAGGGCCAGCAGGCCTTCCTCGACCGGCTCGTCCTGCGTCTGGCCGATGAGGCGTGAAGTCGCCCCAACGCGCCTTGATCACGCTGGAGTTGCCCGCTCCTTTGCCCGCGCGTCGTTCAGCCCGCCCCTGAGCCTTGAGCGGTCGATCCGACCCGCATCAGGGCTTTCCCGACCCTCTCCCGTTCAGGCACTCCTCCAGGAAGCCGAGCACCTTGAGGTGGTAGGCGCGGGCGGTCCGGCCGAGGCTGACGTTGTGCCCGGCGGCGGGCTGGCGGTCGACGACCACCCGGGGCGCCGCGCCCAGCCGGGACGCGAGAGCGGCGAGGTCGTCGTCGCTCTGGGCCCACCAGGCCTCGTGCTCGGCGAACGTCACACGGGCCGGGATCCGTATGCGGGCCAGCACGTCGTCGCACCGGCGGGTCCAGGCGATCACCGCGGCCAGTTCGCGCACCGGCATCGGCGCGAGGTCCGCCTGTGTGGTGAACATCGTGCCCGGCGGACAGAGCTCCCGAGGGCCCCAGTTGCGCAGCATGAGGAGCAGGTCGCGGTCCTGGTCGTCCCCTTCGGGCTCGGGGGCCAGGCGGCGGCCGCACCCCGACACCTCCAACCCCACGCAGGACGCGGCGAGTTCGGCTTCGGCGGCCAGCGTCAGGGTGAGCAGGCCGCCCCAGGAGTGGCCGAGGAGGAAGTAGCCCGCGCCCGTGGCGTGCCGCGCGGCGAACTCCGTGAGGCCGACGCGCACGGTCGCGGCCTGCTCGTCCAGCGGCAGTCCCCCCGGGTGGCGGTCGGCGGACGCGCCGTAGCCGGGGCGGTCGAGGGCGAGCACCGTGAACCCGAGGGCGGCGCCGAGGGTCAGCAGGGAGACATCGGGGTGCGCCTGGCCGTCGAAGTAGCCCGAGGTGATGCCTCCGCCGTGCAGGGCCACCACGACGGCGCGGGGCGGGAGTTGGGCGGGTTCGCTCAGGAGCCCGGACAAGGTGGTGCCGTCCGCGTCCAGCGTGATGCGGCGCACCCCGGTGGAGCGGGCCGGCGCGGATGGTGTCGTGGTCTCGGTCATGCGGGAATCCCCTTCCGTCCGCGTACAGTCAAGCCGATCACGGACGGACGCCGGCCGGGGCCCCTGGAGTGGCGGACCGGACCGCCTCAGGCGCTGAAGGAGTCCGGGTCGCTGTTCTTCCACGGCTCGGCCCATTCCTCGGGAAGCGCGGCCGAGGAGAGCAACTGGCCCGGTTCGAGCCAGGTGTAGAGCTCGGCGTAGGAGGCGACCGCGTGGTGGGAGGTGCGGCGGCGCAGCATGTGGGGACGGAGCTCGGCCGGGTCGCTCACGCCGAGCGAGGCCATGATCTCCATGGCGCTGTGCACGGTGGCCTCCTGGAAGCGCTGGACGCGACGGTACTTGTCCTCGACGTCCAGGGCCCGGCTGCGCTCCGGGTCCTGGGTGGCGACACCGACGGGACAGTGGTTGGTGTGGCAGCGCTGGGTCTGGAGGCAGCCGACGGCGAACATCATCGCGCGGGCGGCGTTGGTGTAGTCGGCGCCCTGGATGAGACGTTTGACGATGTCCGCGCCGGTGGCGACCTTGCCGCTCGCGCCGATCCGCACCCGGTCGCGCAGGCCGGTACCGACAAGGGCGTTGTGGACGATGGAGAGGCCGTCGGTCAGGGGCGTGCCCACATGGTCGGCGAATTCCATCGGGGCGGCGCCGGTGCCGCCCTCGGCGCCGTCGACCACGATGAAGTCGGGGGTGATGTCCTCCTCCAGCATCGCCTTGCACAGGGCGAGGACGTCACGGCGGCTGCCGACGCACAGTTTGAATCCGGTGGGCTTGCCGCCGGCCAGGTCGCGCATGCGGGCGATGAAGCGGATGAGTTCGCGCGGGGTGGAGAACACCTCGTGGTGGTTGGGCGAGATGACGGTCTTGCCCTCGGGCACCTCGCGTACCCGGGCGATCTCCGCGGTCACCTTGGCCCCCGGCAGTACGCCGCCCTTGCCGGGCTTGGCGCCCTGGGACAGCTTCAGGGAGACGCAGCGGACGCTGTCGGTGGCGGCCTTGCGGGCGAACTCGTCGGGATCGAAACCGCCTTCGGGGGTGCGGCAGCCGAAGTACGCGGTGCCGATCTCCCAGATCAGGTCGCCGCCGTACCGCAGATGGTGGTCCGAGATGCCGCCTTCACCGGTGTCGTGCGCGAAACCGCCCTCCTTGGCGCCCCGGTTGAGGGCGAGGATGGCGGGCGCGGACAGCGAGCCGAAGCTCATCGCCGACACGTTCAGAAGGGCCATGTCGTACGGCTTGGCACAGCCGGGGCCGCCGACCCGGACCGTGGCGGGCCGGTCCGGCACGGGGCGCGGCGCGACCGAGTGCGCGAAGAACTCATAGCCCGGCTGGTAGACGTCGAGTTCGGTGCCGAAGGGGGCCTGGTCGGCGGTGCCCTTGGCCCGCTCGTAGACGGTGGAGCGGGTGTCGCGGTCGAAGGGGCGGCCGTCGTAGTCGCGCTCGATGAAGTACTGCTGCGTCTCGGGGCGGATCGCCTCCAGGAGGAACCGCGCGTGCCCCAGGACGGGGTAGTTGCGCAGCACGGAGTGGCGGCGCTGTACGAGGTCGTACGTTCCGGTCGCGGCCAGGGCAAGCAGGGGGGCGGCGGCAAGCCACCACCAGGGGCCCGCCGTCACGGCGAGAGCCACGGCGGCCGCCGCGAGCACCACGAGGGCGGCCACCAGGCCGATGCGCTTCACTTGTCGTCTCTCCTCACTTGCCCGAAACAGCGTTCCTGCTCTTGACATGCACGGGGCCGGCCGCTGGGATGTGGTTGCTTTCGTTCGACACCGTTCGTTTGTGCGCCAATAACCCCCACCGGAGCCGCACATGACTGCCGAACCGCACAGCTTCAGACACCGTCTGCTGGTCTGCCTGACTACCCTCGCTCTCATCACGGGCGGTGTGACGGCCGCCATGGACGTCGTGACCGCCCCTCGGGCCGTGGCCGTCGGCAACGGTCTGGCGCGTACCCCGCAGATGGGATTCAACAACTGGAACTCGACTCATTGCCGCGCCGAATTCAACGAGTCGATGGTCGAGGGCATCGCGGACGCGTTCGTCGCCAAGGGCCTCAAGGACGTCGGCTACACCTACGTCAACATCGACGACTGCTGGGCGCTGCCGGAGCGCGACGCCGCCGGAAACCTCGTGCCCGACCCGGTGCGCTTCCCCCACGGCATCAAGGCGGTCGCGGACCATGTGCACGCCAAGGGGCTCAAATTCGGTCTGTACTCCAGCGCGGGCACCAAGACGTGTGACGCCCAGGGCTTCCCCGGCGGCCTCGGCCATGAGCGCCAGGACGCCGAGCTGTGGGCGTCCTGGGGCGTCGACTACCTGAAGTACGACAACTGCAACAACGACGGCGTCGACGCCGGACAGCGCTACCGGGCGATGGGCGACGCGCTCAAGGCCACCGGCCGGCCCATCCTCTACAGCATCTGCGAGTGGGGCCAGAACCAGCCGTGGACCTGGGCCTCCGGCACCGGCAACTCGTGGCGCACCACGGGCGACATCAGCGACTCCTGGTCGAGCATGATCGGCATCGCGCACCAGAACCAGTCGCTCGCCCGTTACGCGGGCCCCGGCGGCTGGAACGACCCGGACATGCTGGAAGTCGGCAACGGCGGCATGACCGACACCGAGTACCGCACCCACTTCAGCCTGTGGTCGCAGATGGCGGCCCCGCTCCTCATCGGCAGCGATCTGCGTGCCCCGAGCGCGGCCACCCTGGCGATCCTGAAGAACACCGACGTCATCGCCGTCGACCAGGATCCGCTCGGCAGTCAGGGCACGGTGGTCTCCAGCTCGGGCGGCTTGGTCGTGATGACCAAACCCCTTGCGGACGGCGGCCGTTCGGTGACCCTCACCAACGAGAACGGCTCCGCGCGGACGGTCTCCACTACCGTGCAGGCCATCGGGCTCGGCGGCGCCTCCTCCTACCGCCTCAAGGACCTGTGGTCCCACCGCACGACCAGCACCACGGGGGCCATCAGCGCGTCGGTGCCGGCGCACGGCACGGTCATGTACCGGGTCACCCCCGGCGCGCCGGTGCCGCCGACGGGCGGGCTCCACCAGCTCAGCGACCTGCCGTGGACGTCGGCCGTCAATGGCTGGGGGCCCGTCGAGCACGACCGCAGCAACGGCGAACAAGGCACGGGTGACGGCACGACCCTCACCCTCGACGGGGCCGCCTTCGCCAAGGGCCTGGGCGTCCACGCGGCGTCCGCGGTGACGTACCACCTCGGCGGCGGCTGCACCACGTTCACGACGAGCGTCGGCGTGGACGACGAAGTGGGCGCACGGGGGTCGGTCGACTTCCGGGTCTACCGCGACGGGGCACTGGCCGCCGACAGCGGCCGGGTCACGGGCGCGGACGCCGCCAGGACGCTCACCGCCGACCTGACCGGCGCCGACGAGCTGAAACTGGTCGTGACGGATGCCGGCGACGGCATCGACTACGACCACGCGGACTGGGCCGGCCCTCAACTGACCTGCAAGTGATGGCCGGTTGAGCCGAGCGTGGCGGGGCCCGAGCAAGCCGGCGGGCCCCGTCCGCCGTGCTCGCCGCCCTACTTCACGGCCACCACGAGCCGGGCGCGCGGGCTGCCGTCCGGGCGCCGGCCGAGGTCTTCCAGTGCGTACAGGTCCACGCGGAAGCCGGCGGCGCCGAGTTCCCGGGTGACGTCCGCCAGCGCGAACCCTCGGTAGTACATGACGAACGGCGGGTGCCACAGCGCGTTGCGCACCCGCATCGCCGTGTCGAACCCGAGCAGCGTGAGATGCCCGAGGCTGCCGGGCCTGGCCGGCGCCACCACGGGGAAGGCGAACGTGCCGCCCGGCCGCAGCGCCGCGTACACCTGGGCGAACAGGCCGGGGCGCTCCTCGGGCAGGAAGTGGCCGAACGCCCCGAAACTGACGGCGAGATCGAACGCGGCGCGCAGGGGCAGCGCCCGCGCGTCGGCCCTGATCAGCTCCGCTCCGGGATGCGCGCGGGCGGCGACGGCGAGCATCCCGGCGCTGATGTCCACGCCGGTGACGCCCTCCCGGCACACGGCGCCCAGCACGTCGAGTCCCGCGCCGGTGCCGCAGCACAGGTCGAGGCCCCGGCCGAAGGGTCCGAGCCCGGCGAGCACGGACGCGACGGGGTCCAGGAACGCTTTCGGCGTACGGAAGGGCGTGCGGTCGAACTTGGGCGCCAGGAGGTCGTAGCCGTGCTCGACGGACGACAGCGCCTGGACGGCGAGTTCCCTGAAGGTGGGGCCTTGAGGAGCGAACATGGCCGCTCAGCGTAGCCGCCGCTCGGCGCCCGCAGCAGCGCCTTCGGCGGCGGCAACGGACACCGAGGGGTGGGCGGCGGCCGAGCACGCGGCCCTTTCGCGCCGCTCAAGCCTCGGTTCAGCCTCGGTCAAGCCCCTGCCGCGACGCGTTTTCGCCATGTACGGTTCAATCGCGCGCCGTGCGAGTGTCCGCACAACGACGTTCTACGCGCGCAGACTTGGTGTCCCCACCACCTCTCCCCCACCCTCCATGGAGGTACGCAGGATGCTCGGAGCCATACGTTCCGGCCGCTCGCGCCGACGGACCGCAGGCGCCCTGACCGCACTGGGCGCGCTCGTCGTCGCCGGTGGCACGGCCGCCCAGGCCGCCACCCCGCACACCACCCCGCACGCCACGGCGGCCCACGCCGCCGTCACCGCCCAGCACCGGGTGCTGTTCGACAACTCCAAGGCGGAGACCGCGGGCAACGCCGACTGGATCATCAGTACGAGCCAGCCGGATCCGCTGGGCCAGAACCCGTCCCCCGCCACCGAGAAGGACTGGACCGGCGCCCTGTCCTCGTGGGGCGTGGCGCTCCAGAAGACCGGCGACTACGCCCTCAAGACGCTGCCGTCGGGCAACACCATCACCTACGGCACGTCCTCCCCGCTCGACCTGAAGAACTTCGACACCTTCGTCATGCCCGAGCCCAACGTCCTGCTGAGCGCGGCCGAGAAGACCGCGGTGATGCGGTTCGTGCAGAACGGCGGCGGACTCTTCCTGATCTCCGACCACACCGGCTCGGACCGCAACAACGACGGCGCGGACGCGGTGAAGGTCATCAACGACCTGATGTCCAACAACAGCGTCGACAGCACCGACCCGTTCGGGTTCTCGGTGGACTCGCTCAACATCGCCAACGACAACCCGCGCGCCATCGACGACACCGCCGACCCGGTCCTCAACGGCTCGTTCGGCAAGGTGACGGGCAGCATCATCCGCAACGGGACCACGGTGACGCTCAAGCCCGCCGACAACCCCGCCGCCAAGGGCGAGGTGTACCGCACCGGTTCCTCCGGCACCACCGGGGCGTTCTTCGCCACCAGCACCTTCGGCAGCGGCCGCGTCGCCTTCTGGGGCGACAGCTCGCCCATCGACGACGGCACCGGCCAGTCGGGCAACACGCTGTACGACGGCTGGGACGACCCGGCCGGCACCGACGCGGCTCTCGCCCTGAACGCCACCGCCTGGCTGTCCGGCGCGGCCGGCGGCAGCGGAGGCGGTGGCACCACGCCGTGCGCCCCGGCGCAGCTGCTCGCCAACCCGGGCTTCGAATCGGGGAGTTCGGGCTGGACGGCGAGCAGCGGGATCATCAACACCAGCGCGGGCGAGCCCGCGCGCACCGGCGCCTACAAGGCCTGGCTCGGCGGTAAGGGGACCGCGCACACCGACACCCTCGCCCAGACGGTGACGATCCCCTCGGGCTGCGCCGCCCAGTTCGGCTTCCAGCTGCACACCGACACCGCCGAGACGACCGGCACCACGGCCTACGACACGCTCAAGGTCCAGGTCGTGAACGCGAGCGGATCGGTCCTTGCCACCCTCGCCACGTACTCCAACCTGGACGCGGCGAGCGGCTACGCGCCGCGCGCCTTCGACCTCGGCGCCTACGCGGGGCAGACGGTGACGCTCAAGTTCACCGCCACCGAGGGCTCCAAGCTCCAGACGTCGTTCGTCCTCGACGACACCGCGCTCACCGTGAGCTGACCGGTCAGGACGTGCGGGGTTCGCGCCGCCCGGGTCACGGCCCGGGCGGTCCTGGTCAGCCGCGCGGGCGTACCGGCAGCGACTCGATTCCGTACACGATCGACAGCTTGCGGAAGGCGAGGTCCTGCGCGGGTACCGCCAGGCGCATGTTCGGGAAGCGGCGGACCAGGGCGGGGAAGGCGGCGCGCAGTTCCATGCGGGCCAGTTCGGCGCCGATGCAGCGGTGGATGCCGTAGCCGAAGGCGAGATGGCCGCTCGCCCTGCGGTGCGGGTCGAAGCGGCCGCCGTCCTCGGTGAAGGCGGCGTCGCGGTTGGCGGCGCTGAGCGAGCAGAGCACCATGTCGCCCTTGGGTATGCGTACGCCCGCGACCTCGACGTCCTCGCGGGCGAAGCGCGGGAAGGCGAGCTGGACGACGGTGAGGTAGCGCAGCGCCTCCTCGACGAAGGTCGCGGCCGCCGCCTCGTCGTGGGCTATGCGCGCGAAGGCGTCGGGGTCCTGGAGCAGGACCAGCGAGCCGAGCGCCAGCATGCTGGCGGTGGTCTCGAACCCGCCGGTCAGGACGCCGTCGGCGAGCCCCGCGAGTTCGTCGTCGCCGACGCTGTCGCCGTGCTCCTTGACGATCATGCCGATCAGGCCGTCGCCCGGGTTCTCGCGCTGCTTCTTGACCACGTCTCGGAAATACGACAGCGACGCGGACATGGCGCCGAGCGGCGCGGTCGCCCCGGCGAACAGGTCGAAGCGTTCCATGGCGAGCTGCTGGAAGTCGTGCCGGTCCTCGTAGGGCACGCCAAGGAGCTCGCATATGGTCAGCGAGGGTATGGGCAGCGCGAACGCCTCGACCAGGTCGACGACGCCGTCCGCCGCCTCCATCATGTCGAGCCGTTCCTCGACGAGGGCGTCGATGCGCGGGGTCAGGCGGCGCAGCCTGCGCATGGTGAACTCGGGCGTCAGGATGCGGCGCAGCCGGGTGTGCACCGGCGGATCGCTGAATCCGAGCCCGCCGGGATGCTGCTCCTCGACGACGCCCGCGTTGCCCGCGAGGTGGGTGAAGTCGTTGCTGAACCCGTCGGCGGAGCCGAGGACGGCCTTGACGGCGTCATGGCCGGTCACCACCCAGGCGTCCATCCCGAACGGCAGCGCGACCTTGGTGACGGGCTCGTCGGCCTGTCTCACGGTCAGTTCGGGGACCGGGTCGAGACCGTCCCGGCGCAGCGGCATGAGCAGCGCGTCGGGCAGCAGCGAGATCGTGCCGGGACCGATACCACGCTTCTGGATCCTGGCAAGGTAGGTGCGCCCGAGCCACATGGTGACTCGGGAACGGAGATTTACCCTCAAGGCGGACTCCAAGGACAGGTTGTGCGGCCAGGACACCGGGTACGACCGGGTGGCTCAGGATAAGTGGCCCGTGGGCGCTGTGGATCCGGCAGGGACTCAGCTCACACGCGCTGTGCGCCGGGAGCGGTGTTTCCGTGTCCTCTTACGTGCTGACGGGCGACGTCCGACGGGGGGGCGGTTTCGGCCGGCGGTGGGGCGTTTTCAGGCCCCGGTGTACGCCGCCGCCCCGGCCGGAGGAGGTCCGGTCGGGGCGGCGGTCCGCTCAACTGGGCGATTTCCCAGGGGAGTTGCCGTCAGGCGAGGGAGGCGATGGCCTGGTTGAAGGTGGCCGAAGGGCGCATGACCTCGGTCGCCTTGGCGGCGTCGGGCTGGTAGTAGCCGCCGATCTCGACCGGCGAGCCCTGTACCGCGATGAGCTCGTCGACGATGACCGACTCCTGCTCGGTCAGCGTCTTGGCCAGCGCCGAGAACGCCTCGGCGAGCTGCGCGTCCTCGGTCTGCTTGGCCAGCTCCTGCGCCCAGTACAGGGCCAGGTAGAAGTGGCTGCCGCGGTTGTCGATGCCGCCCAGCTTGCGGCTGGGCGACTTGTCCTCGTTGAGGAAGGTGCCCGTGGCGCGGTCCAGGGTGTCGGCGAGGATCTGGGCGCGCGCGTTGCCCGTGGTGGTCGCCAGGTGCTCGAAGCTGACCGCGAGCGCGAGGAATTCGCCCAGGCTGTCCCAGCGCAGGTAGTTCTCCTTGACCAGCTGCTGGACGTGCTTGGGCGCGGAGCCGCCGGCGCCCGTCTCGAAGAGGCCGCCGCCGTTCATCAGCGGGACCACCGAGAGCATCTTGGCGCTGGTGCCCAGCTCCAGGATCGGGAAGAGGTCGGTCAGGTAGTCGCGCAGCACGTTGCCGGTGACGGAGATGGTGTTCTCGCCGCGGCGGATGCGCTCCACGGACAGCTTGGTCGCGTCGACCGGGTTGAGGATCTGGATGTCAAGGCCCTCGGTGTCGTGCTCGCCCAGGTACTGCTTGACCTTCGCGATGAGCTCAGCGTCGTGGGCGCGGCCCTCGTCCAGCCAGAAGACGGCCGGGTCGCCGGTGGCGCGGGCGCGCGTGACGGCGAGCTTGACCCAGTCCTTGATCGGGGCGTCCTTGGTCTGGCAGGCGCGGAAGATGTCGCCCTCGGCGACCGCCTGCTCCAGGACCACGTTGCCCGCGGCGTCCACCAGGCGCACCGTGCCGGTGGCCGGGATCTCGAAGGTCTTGTCGTGCGAGCCGTACTCCTCGGCCTTCTGCGCCATGAGGCCGACGTTCGGCACGGAGCCCATGGTCGAGGGGTCGTAGGCGCCGTTGGCCCGGCAGTCCTCGATCACGGCCTGGTAGACACCGGCGTAGCTGCTGTCGGGCAGCACGGCCAGGGTGTCGGCCTCGGCGCCCTCGCGGTTCCACATGTGGCCCGAGGTACGGATCATGGCCGGCATGGAGGCGTCGACGATGACGTCGGAGGGGACGTGCAGGTTGGTGATGCCGCGGTCGGAGTCGACCATGGCGAGCTCCGGGCCCTCGGCGAGCTCGGCGTCGAAGGACGCCTTGATCTCGGCGCCCTCGGGCAGCGACTCCAGGCCCTTGTAGATGCCGCCGAGGCCGTCGTTCGGGGTCAGACCCGCGGCGGCGAACACCTGGCCGTACTTCGCGAACGTCTTGGGGAAGAAGGCGCGCACCACGTGGCCGAAGATGATCGGGTCGGAGACCTTCATCATCGTGGCCTTCAGGTGCACGGAGAAGAGCACGCCCTCGGCCTTGGCGCGGGCGATCTGCTCCGTGAGGAATTCGCGCAGCACGGCCACGCGCAGCACGGAGGCGTCGACGACCTCACCGGCGAGGACCGGTACGGACTCGCGCAGCACGGTGGTGGTGCCGTTGTCGGCCACCAGCTCGATGCGCAGCGTGTCGTCGGCGGCGATGACCGCGGACTTCTCGGTGGACCGGAAGTCGTCCACGCCCATGGTGGCGACGTTCGTCTTGGAGTCGGCGGTCCACTTGCCCATGCGGTGCGGGTGGGCCTTGGCGTAGTTCTTGACCGACGCGGGGGCGCGGCGGTCGGAGTTGCCCTCGCGCAGGACCGGGTTGACGGCGCTGCCCTTGATCTTGTCGTAGCGCGCGCGGACGTCCCTGTCCTGGTCGCTCTTCGGGTCGTCCGGGTAGTCCGGGAGGGCGTAGCCCTGGCACTGAAGCTCGGCGACGGCCGCCTTGAGCTGGGGGATGGAGGCCGACACGTTCGGCAGCTTGATGATGTTCGCGCCGGGCGTCTTGGCCAGCTCACCGAGCTCGGCGAGCGCGTCGTCGATCCGCTGGCTCTCCTCGAGGAATTCGGGGAAGCTCGCGATGATGCGCCCCGCCAGGGAGATGTCACGGGTCTCCACAGTGACGCCCGCGGTCGAGGCGTACGCCTGGATCACGGGCAGGAACGAATGCGTCGCCAGGGCGGGCGCCTCGTCAGTGTGGGTGTAGATGATGGTCGAGTCAGTCACCGGGTGCTCCGCTCCACGTCTGCAACATTGCTCGACATCAAGATATCTCCTGATCGTCCGGGCTCATGACGGGACCCCGGCCCCGGGGCGCCCTCCGGGCGGCCGCGCGGCCGCTGCCGCCGGGTCCCGACCCTCAGGGACGTACGGCACGCGCCTCGAAGCGGCCCACTCCGAGTTCGATCACGAAGGAGACCTGCTGCCCCTCGGACAGCGTCTGCGTCTCGCCCTCGATGTCCTCGCGGCGCACGTGGATGGCGTCGTGCTGCCCGAACGGCACGACGAAGCCGTAACCCTTCTCACGGTCGAAGTACTGAACGATTCCGTCGCACCTCTCGCTCATGGACTCACTCCTCGCGTGATCGTTCATGCGACCGGTCGGGGGCCGGGGCCGGGTCGCGGACGGGGAACCGGCCGGGTGCACCGGTGCCTGGACGGGCACGGACCGCCGCTCGGGAGCCGAACGGGCTCCCTACTCGTACGTATACCGTCGCATCCCCCCTTTGATACCTCCAGCGGTACGGGGCCGGCGGGGGCCAGGCGGCCCGTGCGAGGAGCCGGGACCGGCTGCGGGGAGGCCGCGCCCCATGGGGCAGGATGGCAGCCCGTTCGCGGGGCGGCTCTTCGAACGGGGCGCCAGGCACGACGATCTGACAGGTGACAAGGTGACGACACATCACACGGGGCCCTCGACGGCGCCCCGCTCCCGCCCTTCGCTGCCCCGCCGCCCGGAGGGTGTGCGTTGAACCGAGGCGTTGTCCTGCACGACTGGGTGGCGGCCTGCATAGCGCTGGCCGCGGGCGTCGCGGCCGGGCTGCTGCTGCGCGTCCTGCTGAAGTGGCTGGGAAAGCACGCGCTCAGGACGCGGTGGCGGGGGGACGACATCATTGTCGACGCCCTGCGCACCGTCGCGCCCTGGGCGGCCGCGATCGCCGGCGCCGCGGCCGCCGCCTCGGCGCTGCCGCTGACCGCACGGGTGGCGGGGATCGTCAACCACACCCTGTCCGCCCTGATCATCCTGATCACCACCTTCACCGTGGCCCGGGTCGTCGCCGGGCTCGTACAGTCCCTCGCGCAGTCCCGGACCGGCGTGGCCGGCTCGGCGACGATCTTCGTCAACATCACCCGCGTCGTGGTCGTCGCGATGGGCGCCCTGGTCGCGCTCGAAACCGTCGGCGTCTCAATAGCTCCCCTGCTCACCGCGCTCGGGGTCGGCGGCCTCGCGGTGGCGCTCGCGCTCCAGGACACCCTCGCCAACCTCTTCGCGGGTGTGCACATCCTCGCCTCGAAGACCGTCCAGCCCGGTGACTACATCCGGCTCAGCGGCGGTGAGGAGGGGTATGTCGTCGACATCAACTGGCGCAACACCGTGGTGCGCAATCTGTCGAACAACCTCGTGATCATCCCCAATGCCCGGCTCGCCCGCACCAACATGACCAACTACACGCGCCCCGAACAGGAGTTGACGATCGTGGTGCAGGTGGGGGTCGGCTACGAGTGCGATCTGGAGCACGTGGAGCGGGTGACCCTGGACGTCGTCGACAGCGTGATGACGGACATCACGGGCGCGCTGCCCGGGCACGAGGCCGCCGTCCGCTTCCACACGTTCGCGGACTCCCGGGTCAACTTCTCGGTGATCCTCGGGGTCGGGGAGTTCAGCGACCAGTACCGGATCAAGCACGAGTTCATCAAACGCCTCCACCGGCGGTACCGGGCCGAGGGGATCTCGATCCCCGCGCCGGCCCGGGAGGTCTCCCTGCGCCAGGCCCCGCCAGGCCCCGCGCGCCTCCCCCACCAACGCGAGGCGTCCGACTCACCGCTCCCCGACACCCTCCAGCACTGAGCCCCGCCATGGGCCGGGGGCGGAGGGTCCGGGGTGCCGGGGCCGGGGTGCCGAGGCCGCACTGAGCCCCGCCCCGGGCCGGGGGCGAAGGGTGCCAAGGCCTGGGGGCCAGGGCCCGGGGGCCAGGGCCCGGGGGCCAGGGCCCGGGGGCCAAGGCCCGGGGGCCAAGGCCCGGGGGCCAAGGCCCGGGGGCCAAGGCCCGGGGGCGGGGTCCAGGGGTCGCCGCTCACCTGCCCCCGGACCGCTCCCCGCCCGACCCGACGGCCCGGTGGCCCGGTGGCCCGGTGGCCCGGTGGTAGCGTCGTGACATGACCCCGGAAGAGCTCGCCAATCTCGCGCACCTGCGCCGAGCGCGGGACCTCATCGACCGGGAGTACGCCAAGCCGCTCGACGTACCGACCATGGCGCGGCACGCGCTCATGTCGCCGGCCCACTTCTCGCGGCGGTTCCGCGCGACGTACGGCGAGACCCCCTACAGCTACCTCATGACCCGCCGGATCGAGCGGGCCATGGCGCTGCTGCGTGGGGGAATGAGCGTGACGGACGCGTGCATGGCGGTCGGCTGTACGTCGCTGGGGTCGTTCAGCTCCCGGTTCACCGAGATCGTGGGCGAGACGCCGAGCGCGTACCGCGGCCGGGAGCACGAGGCCGTGGCCGCGATGCCCGCGTGCGTGGCCATGGTGCGCACCCGCCCCGCGCGCGGCCCGGCGAGCAGAACTGGAGAAGCGGGCAAGAAACCCGGCGCCTAACGTTGACGGCATGACCATCGCACTCCAGTACTGCCATGTCACCGTCAATGACCCGGACGAATCGCTCGGCTTCTACCGTGACGCGCTCGGCCTCGACGTCCGCAACGACGTGGCCTCGGGCGGCCACCGCTGGGTCACGCTCGGCAGCGAGAGCCAGCCCGGCCTCGAGATCGTCCTGTCGCAGCCGCACGCGGGCCGGTCCCAGGCGGACGGCGACGCCCTTCAGGAACTGCTCACCAAGGGCGTCCTGCCGACGCTCGTCTTCCGGACGGACGACCTCGACAAGACCTTCGAGAAGGTACGCACCTCGGGCGCCGAGGTGCTGCAAGAGCCCATCGACCAGCCCTGGGGCCCCCGCGACTGCGCCTTCCGCGACCCCTCAGGCAACATGATCCGCATCCAGCAGCAGGGCAAGGCCTAGACGACTGAGCCGATGTGCTGAGTGGCCGAATGCGATCAGCGACCGCATGGTCGGGGCGCTGGTCTTGTGGTTGCGCCAGACCGGTGTCGAGTCGACGATCCAGCGCGCTTCGGAGGTGAAGCCGAGCAGTGCCTGCGCGACCGCGTCCAGGCCGGTCCGCACTGGACGATCCTGGACGCCCCGCGTGCCCGCTCCCGGGGCGGACGGGGCACGTGCCTACTCCTGGTGAGCGGCGCTGTGTTGTGCGGTGTGCCGTTCGTAGAAGACGGTGTGCTCCAGGGTGCGCCGGCCGGGATGGAGCCGTTCCTCCGCCGGGTAGCCGACGGACACGAGCAAGGCGATGGCCAGGTCATCGCGGCCGTCGATCCCGATCACCTTCTTCACCTTGTCCTCGTCCCAGCCGTTCATCGGCGAGGTGGCCAGGCCCATCTCGGTGGCGGCGAGCATCACGAACGAGGCGGCGATCATCGCGTCCTTGACCGCGTATTCGCGGAGCAGGCCGCGCTGGCCAAGGTCCTCCTGGAAGGCTGTCGATGCCGCGGAGAACATGGTGATGAAGTCGTCGCTCCATGCCCCGGCCCGCCGGGCCTGGTCGTAGATGTCGCTGTGGTCATCGCGCCAGGACTGTGGCTCAGCGACGAAGACCAGGACCACGGGAGCTTCCTGCGGTTGCGGCTGTCCGCCGGTGGCCCAGACGAGCCCTTCACGTCCCTCGTCGCCGGTCACGACGACGATCGACCGGTCCTGGAGGTTCCAACTGGTAGGTGCTTCGACGGCGAGCTCAAGCAGCGCGGAGAGGACGGCCTCGGGAATCGGATCAGGCCGGTAGTGGCGCACGGTGCGGCGGGTGCGGATCGCGTCCGCGACGGAGAGTGTCCGGTTCGTCATGCCACTTACTATGGGAGAGTCACTCTCCGATCAGAAGAGGGCACCTTTTTGTGCGTTACTCTCCCACCATGAAGACTGTGGTGGATTCCTCCGGGCTGCCCGCCGACGCCTACTCCGCGAAATGCCCGACGCGCCAGGTCCTCGAGCACATCGCCGGCAAATGGACGATCCTGGTCGTCGACGCCCTGCTGCAAGGCACCATGCGCTACACCGACTTGAGCCGACGTATCGAAGGCGTCTCACAGAAGATGCTCACCCAGACCCTGCGCAGTCTTGAAGCAGACGGCTTCGTCACCCGTACGGTGCACCCGACCATCCCGCCACGTGTCGAGTACGACCTCACCACGCTCGGACGGAGCCTGGCTGAACCCATCGCCGCGCTCCGGCAATGGACGGAAACCCACATCAACGAGATCGAACAGGCCCGAACCCGCGTCATCGCCGAAGCACGGACCCACTGACTCGTCGGCACCTCGTCAGCGGGCTGCGGCCCGGGAGGGCGCGTCACGTGGCGTCGTGGAAGACCAGGCCGAGGGTGCGGCGTTGTCCGGAGCGTACGGTGCTCACGCCGTGCCGCATCGGGGCCGCCGACCAGCCTCGTCGGCTCGCGACGGGCCGGTCCCGGGTGGTGAAGACCAGGCCGTGCCCCTGGGGCAGGACCGTGGCCGAGCCACGGCTCTGGGCGCGCGGGCGCTGCTCGGTCATCAGGAACTCGCCACCGCTGTAGTCGGCGCCCGGCGCGTCCAGGCCGATGACGACCTGGAGCGGGAACAGCATGTCGCCGAACACGTCCCGGTGCAGCGCGTTCCAGTCACCCGGCCCGTACCGCAGCAGAATCTGGGCGGACCGGTCCTGGCCCGCCTCGTGGCACATCGTCAGCCAGTCGTCGAGCCGGTCGGGCCAGGGCGCCGGCCTGCCGAGCCGCGCGGCCCAGTCACGGGCGACGGGCAGCAGGCCGGGATAGAAGGCGGCGCGCAACTCGACGACGAGCGGCGGGAGTTCATGGGTGAGGTAGCGGTACTGGCCGGAGCCGAAACGATGGCGGGCCATGTCGACGGTGGTACGGAATCGCTCGGGCCGGTCGTAGAGCGCGGCGGTCTCCTGGCACTCGTCCGGCGTGAGGAGCCGCCCCGTCAGCGCGTGGCCGTGTTCGTCGAGCTCACCGGCCAGGGCGTTCCAGTCCTGGGCGACCACGCGGTCGCGGAGTGCGGAACGGGTGGTGTCGTTCATGGTGTGACCTCCTCGCGGCACGGCGCCGGACGCCGCCTCGGCAGCGCGCCTCCCGCCTGCTCAGGCGGCGACTACATCCACCTTGCGGGTCGCGCCGGGCCGTCGCTGGCGCGAATCGGACACCACGCTGTCCGTACGCGCTGGGGCGTCACACCCGGGTTGATCAGGCGCGCGAGGTCATCGAGCCCGGGGCGTGGGCTGCGACCGCGCGCAGCAGTTCCTTCTTCGACGGGTTCACCAGGGGGCGCCCGGCCACGGTCACCGTGGGCACGGTCTCGTTCCCGCCCGCCACCGACCGGACGAACGCGGCTCCCTCTGGGTCACGCCAGATGTTCACCTTGGTGTAGCACAGCCGGCTGAAGAGCAACTGGAAACGGAGCTTCATGCAGAAGGTGCACAGGGGCCGCCAGTAGAGCACCACACCAGTTTGGTCACCACTCACGGAACTCCCCCTCGTCGACGCCGTTCCACCCCCGGCGAGCGAAGCATAAACGAGCCCCGCCGGACCGGCTGGGTGGGGCGGCTCGGTGTCGGCTGGTCACGAGGCGCGCGCGTGCCTCAACTGACGGCCCGCGTACGCCTGTTACGTGGACGCGTCCGCGTACGGAACTCTGGACAACTCCCGTCCCGCCCCCGTCGCGCCGCTCAGGCGGCGGGAATGCGGCCGCAGAGCCAGTTGCCGGGGTCTGTCGGGTCGTCGCTCCTCCAGAACTGCTGCCACAGCGACGCGAATTCTTCGCGGGTGAGATGACCGTCGGCGTTCGGATCCAGGAGTTCGAACAGGCCCGTCGTGTCCACGGGCCGGCCGTTCCAGGTCTCCACCAGCGTGCGGTGTTCCTCGGGCGAGATGCGGCCGTCGCCGTCGGCGTCCACGGCGTCGAACAGGGTCCGCGCCGTCGCGGTGACCTCCGCCGCCATGGTGGGCAACCGGTCCACGACGTCCAGGAATTCACCCATGTCGACCGAGCCGTCACCTCGGCGGTCGCCGGCTTCGAGGAGCGTCGCCCACCAGCCCATCATCAGGGATTCCACGCGTGCGTCCAGGTCCGTGCCGGGACGGACGGCCGGCAGCCGACGCCACCGGGCGACCAGCGCGGTGAAATCCTCCGCGCGCAGACAACCGTCGCCGTCCGCGTCGAACGCGGTGAACATCCCCTGGAGCTTGCGCACCTGAAACGCACTGGCCATGTGCGGCCTCCCTCGGCACCGAACCGGCGAAACAGCGGCCACTATAGGCGGGTACGCCTTCCGGCCCCACGGGCACATGTGCGCGTACAAACAGTCGTCCCCCTCCCCCGTGAATTCGGCCGCATTGGACCCCCGGCCCGAATTTCCCTCGCCCTCTGTGCGGGCGGTCCTGCGGTTTCGCGCCGCCACGCGCAGAAGCCCCACACCGCGTTCTTGCGGCATGGGGCACCCGCGTCGGAAGACGCTTACGTCGTGCGGCTACCAGCGATACCAGCGGCCGCTACCTCCCTTGGGACGGGCGATGAATCCCACCAGCCATACGACCAGCACGATCACCGCGATCCACCACAGCGCCTTCAGCGCGAATCCCGCGCCGAAAAGGATCAGGGCCAGCAGAAGAACGAGAAGCAGGGGAACCATAGTTATCAACCTCCAAGGCACCGGATGCCCCGCGATTGTGCGCCCACGCACTCTCGACACCTCTGTTTATAGAAGCTTTATGCGGGAATCCTCATGCGCCTCGCGAGCCCCCGCAGGCCCCCGCGCGGGACGGGGGCTTGGCGCACGGCCCGCGTCGCCGCGTTCACCGCCGTCGCCGCCGTCACCACGTTCGATATTCGTTGGCGCCCCCCCCGGCACCCCCTGCTACCTTTCCGGAGGCCGTGCGAGAGAACGAGGAGGTGGTACCCGTGAACGCAGTATCGACATGGGTGCTCCCCTCCGGGGTCACGGCTGGACGATAGGTCGTCCGGGAGCGCCGCTCTGAGCCCTCCCGAAAGGCACGACCATGCACGTCGTTTCTGAACGACGCCTCGAAGACGGCGTCACCGAACGCGAATTCACCCTCGGCGAGATCCCCGGCACCCTGTGGACGCCCGTGTCCGCCGCGCCGCTCCCGCTGATTCTGATGGCCCACAACAACGGGCTGCCCAAGAGCGAACCCCGCCTGGTGGCCCGGGCCAGGCGCACCGCCGCGCAAGGCTACGCGGTGGCCTCCATCGACGCCTCCGGCTGCGGTGACCGGCCGCGTCCCGCCGAGGCCGATCAGGCCCGTGCTGAGCTGCGCCGGGCGATGCGGGCCGGTGAGCCGGTCGAGGAGATCTTCGAGTCCTTCATCGGCCCGCTGGTCGAAGAGGCAGCCCCGGAGTGGCGGACGGCCCTGGACGCCCTCCTCGCGCTGCCCGAGATCGGCGGCCCGGTCGGATACGCGGGGTGGGCGGCCCTCGGCATCCGCCTCGCGGCGAGCGATCCGCGCATCGCGGCCGCCGGTTTCTTCGCCGGGGGGTATGTGCCCCGCGCCCAGCGCGAGGAGGCCCGGCAGGTCACCATTCCGCTGCTGCTGCTTGTGCAGTGGGACGACGAGGGCAACCCGCGCCGGCGGGCCCTGGAGCTGTTCGACGCCTTCGGCAGCAAGGAGAAGACGCTCCACGCCAACCTGGGCGGCCACCTCGGCACCCCTGCGTTCGAGGCGGAGGACGGTGACCGGTTCTACGGCCGGCACCTGAAGTAGGCCCGGCCCGCCGGAGCGACGGCGGGCCCCGGCCGACGCCGGGCGCCGCTCATCGAGGAGCCCGTCCTCGATGAGCGGCGAGCGTCGCGGCCCCCGGCGCCACCGGGGCAGCCCGCGGCGGCGGTCAGCGGCGTCAGCGGTCAGCGGCCTCGGCGGTCAGAAGAGCTTGCCGTAGTACGCCTGGATGTTGGGCAGCGAGAGCAACGTCTTCCGGTGCTCGGGGAAGTTGGTGAGGATGTACCGGATCCGGGCCGCGAGGTCGGCCTTGCGCACGGGCTTGAACCCGGCCTTCTTCAGGATGCCGCACAGGGTCGCGATGTTCGTCAGGTCCTGATGGCCCGTGGCGCGCGGGCACAGCGTCGCCGTGACCCCCGCCTTCCACTCCTGCGGGAAGTCCTCCTGACGGCAGTCGCCCGCGTCGACGCCCTTGAGCCACGCGCTGCCCATCACGGTCGGCGCGTGTACGTTCTGGCCGATGACCAGGGATCCGCCGGGCGTCGCGATCGTGCCCAGTGAGCTGAGGGTCGGCATCAGGGAGGCCACCCAGCCGGCCGTGCAGTACGGGGCGCCCCAGACGATCGATCCGAAGGCCCCGCTCTTGGAGATCGCCGCGATCGCGCCCTGCGGCGTGGCGAGGTCGCCTCCGTAGGAGTACTCCCAGTCGCCGGCGCCCTCCGCGCGCAGAGCGCTGTAGCCACCGGCCTCCTCGTCGGCCACGACGCCGAAGATGTGCTGGACGCCCGCGTCGCCGCCGCCGGGCTTCTGCACCCAGCACTTGAGCGCGTGGTCCGGCGAGACGACGTAGAGCCTGCCGCCCGTACCGATGTGGAACTGCCGCCGGGTCTTGTGGACCGTCCCGAAGACCGCGACATCCTTGTACAGGAGGGGTCCCTCGGTGTCCGAGAAATGCTTGACGCTGAACTCTTCGGTGGTCTCGACGGATTCGGGGTGAGTGCTCACGTGGTTCCCTTCGGCCGATACGCAAAACCGGGGCGGAGCAGGTGATTTGGCACCATCTCCCGCACCGCCGTCGTCACCGTACAGCGCATCGGCCGGTCGTCCACCCGGATCGCGCAACTCCCTTTTCAGCTGCGGGAGTTGGGTGTTCTCCTGCGCCTGAGGGGGCACATCAGCCGTCTCACAGGGTGGCGCTCGGCTTGAACCAGGCGGGTCCGTCCGCCTGGGCCTGCTTGATGCGGAACAGCGCGAACTCGCCGAGCCCGCCGGGCAGGGCGTCCATGGCGAACCAGGCGACGTCGATGGACTCGTCGTCGTTGACGCGGGCCTCGCCGCCGGTCGCGCGGCAGCGGAAGGTGATGTCCATGAACTGGCACACGTCGCCGTTGGGGTAGACGACGGGGGTGGGCGCCGCCTCCACGAGGACCACCCGCTCGGCGACGCACCGTACGCCGGTCTCCTCGTGCACCTCGCGCACCGCCGTGTCGGCGGGCTCCTCGCCCGGCTCGCAGATGCCGCCGATCACCGACCACTCGCCGGTGTCGGCGCGCCGGCCGAGCAGGACCCGGCCCTCGTCGTCGAAGACGATCGCGCTCACGCCCGGCAGCAGCAGCAGCTGGTGTCCGGCGGTGGTCCGGATGTCCCGGATGAAGTCAGGGGTTGCCATGGCCTCGACCCTAACGGCCCGCCGGGGACGTCGGATCAGCCCCGGCCCGCGCGGCTTCGGCGTACGTTCCGCGTGATCGCCCACGCCAGGCCCGCGGCGCCCACCGCGACCAGCGCCCACTCCGGCAGCGTGCCCAGCCGGGTCGCGGGCGTCCGCGACGAGCGCAGCGGCACCTTGGCGACCAGCGAGGCCGGGGTGAACAGCGCGGTCTTCTGGACGACCTTGCCGTCGGGCATGATCACGGCACTGACGCCGCTGGTGACCGGGACGGTGACGGTCCTGCTGTGCTCGACCGCCCGCACCCGGGACATGGCGAGCTGCTGGTAGGTCATCTCGCTGCGGTCGAAGGTGGCGTTGTTGCTGGGTACGGAGATCAGCTGGGCGCCCGCCGTGACGGTGTCGCGCACCGCCCAGTCGAAGGCGGTCTCGTAACAGGTGGCGATGCCGACCTTGGTGCCGGCCATGGTGAACAGGCCCGGCTTGGTCCCCCGGTCGAAGTCCTGGCGGACCATCGAGGTGTAGCCGGGGGCGAAGGTGGAGATGAGGCCGCGCAGCGGGATGTACTCGCCGAACGGCTGGATCTGCCGCTTGTCGTACGTGGCGACGGGCCCCTGCTTCGGGTCCCACTGGACCTGCTCGTTGTAGAGCTTCGTGCCGTAGCCGCCGACCACCGCGCCGACCGAGATCGGCGCGCCGATGGTCTTGGCCGCCCCGTCGATGACGGCGCGCGCGTCGTCGTCCACGAAGGGGTCGACGTCGGAGGAGTTCTCCGGCCACAGGACGAAGTCCGGCTTGGGCTGCTTTCCCGCCTTGACCTGGGCGGCCAGCCGCAGCGTCTCGCGTACGTGGTAGTCGAGCACGGCGCGGCGCTGGGAGTTGAAGTCGAGACCGAGGCGCGGCACATTGCCCTGGATCACGGCGACGGTCGCGGTGCCGTCCTCGGCGGCGTCGCTGACCAGGCCACGGGCGCCGAAGGAAGCGGCCACGGGTACGACGACGGTGAGCAGCGCGGCCGCCGCGGCACCCTTGCGGACGCCTCCCGTACGCCGCGCGCGCGCCACCTGGCGGACGCATGCGTACAGCCCGTATCCGCACAGCGCCACGGCGAAGCCAAGGACGGGGGTGCCGCCGAGGGCCGCGAGCGGCAGGAAGGTGCCGTCGGCCTGCCCGAAGGCCACCTTGCCCCAGGGGAAACCGCCGAAGGGGGCGCGGGCGCGGGCCGCCTCGGCCGCCGTCCACAGGGCGGCGGCCCACACGGGCCACAGGGGAAGCCGGGAGACCAGGGCGGTGCCCGCGCCGGCCACGCCGATGAACAGGGCCTCGATCGCGGCGAGCCCGAGCCAGGGCCCGGGGCCCACCTCCACACCCGTCCACACCAGGAGCGGCAGCAGGAAACCGAGGCCGAAGAGGTAGCCGAGGCCGAGGCCCGCCTTCCAGCTCCGGCCGCGCAGGACCCAGCCGAGGACGGCGAACGCGGGCAGCGCGAGCCACCACAGGGGCCTCGGCGGGAAGCTCAGGTACAGGAGCACCCCGCCGAGCGCGGCCACGGCGGGCCGCAGGAGCCGGTTCAGGATCCGCCGCGAGCGCGGGGCTTCGGCGGCGGGCCCGGGCCGGGCCGGGTCCTGCGTGGTGGTGGAGGTTTCGGTGGTGCTCACCCGGCGGAGTCTACGGCGGGTGGCTGTGTGCTCGGGAGCGCCGTTGGAACGCCCGCCCTTTCGGGCGGTGCGACCGGTGGACCTCAGACCCCGGCGGCCTTGCCCGTGCCGCGCAGGCGCAGCCGGTCGCGGATGACCCGCACGGCCGCTTCGGCGTCGTCGACGGTGACGGTGAACACGCGGCCGTCGCCGAGCTTGAGCGCCACGCCCTCACCGCGCCGTACGACGACGGCGGTGCCGATCTCGGGCCGCCAGCGGTAGCCCCAGCCGCCCCACTGGCGCGGGGTCACCCGGGGGACGAAGTCGGCGCCGACCACGTGGTCGAGGCGGATGGTGCGGCGGGGCAGCCCGATGTGGCCGCAGCGCACCTCCAGGCAGTCGCCCTCGACCCGGACCGCCACATGCACGAAGGCGAGGGTGCCGAAGAGCACGAGAATCCCGGCGGCCAGACAGCCGACGACGGACATCACCAGCGGGGCGATGCCCGAGGTCCAGGTCGAGTCGACGGCCAGCTCGACACCGAGCGCGATGCATGCCACGCCGCCGGCCGCGAGGAGCCACTGGACGCGGTTGGTGGCCCGGCCGCTCCAGATCTCGACCGGCTGCTCGGCGGCGCCGGACGCGGGCGGTGACGCGGGGGGCGTGGGGTACTCCGGGGACGGTTCCCTCATGGAAAGCAGCGTACTCACGTTCCGTCGGGGCGGCACCGCTCGCGCTCAGTGAGCGGGGCTCACGGCCTGGAGCAGGCGCCCTTCGGGGTAGGCGAGCGCCACGTCGGGAAGGGCGCCTGTGCGGCCGCTGAGCACTACGGTCAGGCCCCCGACCTGCGCCGCGTCGGGTGCGGCCGCGATGCCCGCGCGGCGCAGCGCCTGGGCGGCCACCGCCTGGGCGCTGCCGAAGAAAGTGAGCGGGCCGCCGTCGGGACGCAGGGCCGTACGGATGCGTTCGGCGACCAGTTCGTAATGGGTGCAGCCCAGGACGACGGTCCTTACGCCAGGCGGGGTGAGCGCGGCGGCCGCGGCGATGGCGGCGTCGATGGCGGCGTCGTCGGCGTGCTCGACCGCCTCGGCGAGACCGGGACAGGGCACCTCCGTGACCGGCACCCCGTCGGCGAACTCGCGGATCAGACCGCGCTGATAGGGGCTGCCGGTGGTGGCCGGGGTCGCCCAGATCGCGAAGGGCTCCCCGCCTGCGGCGGCCGGCTTGATCGCGGGCACGGTGCCGATCACGGGGACCTGCGGTTCCAGGGCCGCGCGGATCGCGGGCAGCGCGTGGACGGAGGCGGTGTTGCAGGCGATGATCAGGGCGTCCGGCGCCAGGGCCGCGGCGGCCCCGGCCACGTCGAGAGCGCGCTCCCTGATGTTGTCGGGGGTGCGCGGGCCCCACGGCATGCCGTCGGGGTCGCACGAGATCACGATGTCGGCGTCGGGGCGGAGCCGACGCACCGCGGCGGCCGCGGCGAGCAGGCCGATTCCGGAGTCCATGAGCGCGATCTTCACCCGGTCACCATAGTCGACGGCTCCCGCCGTTTCGGCTGAGGTCCCGTGCCGGGCACGGGCCGTGGGGCAGACTGCGGCGGGTGAGCGCCCTCGTATGGATCGCCCTGGTGTCCCTGGTCGTCTGGCTCTGGCTGCTGCTCGGGCAGGGCTTCTTCTGGCGTACCGACCAGCGTCTGCCGCCGCGCGCGGAACTCGACGTGTGGCCCGACGTCGCGGTGGTGGTGCCCGCGCGGGACGAGGCGGAGGTGCTGCCGCTGAGCCTGCCGTCCCTGCTCACGCAGGACTATCCCGGTCACGCGGAGATCTTCCTGGTGGACGACGGCAGTTCGGACGGTACGGGCACGCTGGCCCGCGCCCTAGCCGAGCGCCATGGCGGCCTGCCCCTGAACGTCGTCTCCCCCGGTGAGCCCGAGGCGGGCTGGACGGGCAAACTGTGGGCGCTGCGCCACGGCATGGCGCTCGCCCGGGAGCGCGGGCCCGAGTATCTGCTGCTCACCGACGCCGACATCGCGCACGCGCCGGACAGCCTGCGCGAGCTGGTCGCGGCGGCTCGCGGGGGCGGCTTCGACCTGGTGTCGCAGATGGCCCGGCTGAGGGTGGCGAGCGGCTGGGAGCGGCTGATCGTCCCGGCGTTCGTCTACTTCTTCGCGCAGTTGTATCCGTTCCGCTGGATCAACGCGGCGCGGCCCCGGGCTACGGCTGCGGCCGGCGGCTGTGTGCTGGTGCGCACCGAGACCGCCGAACGGGCGCGCGTTCCCGAGGCGGTGCGCCAGGCGGTGATCGACGACGTGTCGGTGGCGCGCGCGGTGCGCCGGTCGGGCGGGCGGGTCTGGCTCGGTCTGGCGGACCGGGTGGACAGCGTGCGGCCCTATCCGCGTCTGGGGGACCTGTGGCGGATGGTCTCGCGGAGCGCGTACGCCCAGCTGCGGCACAACCCGTTCGTGCTGCTCGGGACGGTCGTCGGGCTCGCCCTGGTGTATCTGGCGCCGCCGCTGACCTGCGTGGTGGGTCTGGCGGGCGGCGGTCGGCGGGCCGCGGGGGCGGGCGGGCTCGCGTGGCTGGTGATGTCCGGGACGTATCTGCCGATGCTGCGCTACTACCGCCAGCCGCTCTGGCTCGCCCCGACGCTGCCGTTCACCGCGTTCCTGTATCTGCTGATGACCGTCGACTCGGCGGTGCTGCACTACCGGGGCCGGGGCGCGGCCTGGAAGGGACGTACCTACGCCCGCCCCGAGACGGCCCCCGAGCAGTCCTGAGTCACTTGCGTCCCGGCGTCCAGTTCATGCCCCAGCCGTAGGTCTGGTCGACGGTGCGCTGGGGGCTGACGCCGCGCGCGGGCACCAGATAGCGGGCCTCGCGCTGCACGATCAGGTCGCCGCCGTCGTTGGTGATCAAGGCGAGCGCGCAGACGGTGGAGGGCACGGCGCACTCGTCGAGAACGAACTCGACGGGCGCGCCGAACTGCGGCTGGAGGGTCACCGTGGCGTGCAGGTCGGCGAAGCTGCGGGCGCCCTCGTAGATGGTGACGAAGATCAGGAGCCGGCGGAACTTGTCCTTCTGGTCGAGGTTGACGGTCAGGTTCTCGCCGGATTCCACGGCGCCGGTGCGGTCGTCGCCGTCGAGGTGGATGTACGGCGGCTGGTGGAGCGCGCCGAAGGCGTTGCCCAGGGCCTGGACGACCCCCTTGCGTCCGTCCGCCAGCTCGTACAGGGCGCAGAGGTCGAGATCGAGGTCCGCGTGGTGGGCGGCGGCGCGCCCCGACTTGCTTGCCCAGCCGCTGAATTGTTTGCGCGTCTGCCAGTTGAGGTTGACCCGCATCGCCCCGGACGAGCCGCCCTGCTTGGCGAGTGAGACCCGGGGGGCTTCCTTGGTGAGGGTGACCTTGGACAGGCGTACGGGGGCCGTGGGCGCGGCCGGCACCTGCGCGACGGGGGTGGCGGGTGTGGCGGGTGTGCCCGGGGGTGTGGCGGGGGCCGTGGGCGCGGCCGACGGTTGCCGCGGCTTGTCGACGGAGATGCCGAAGTCCGTCGCCAGGCCTTCGAGGCCGCTGTCATACCCCTGTCCCACGGCGCGGAACTTCCAAGCGCCCTGGCGGCGGTAGAGCTCACCGAGGATGAACGCGGTCTCCACCGTGGCGTCCTGGCTGTCGAAGCGGGCGAGCTCGGCGCCGGTGACCGCGTCCAGGACGCGGATGCCGAGCCCGGGGACCCGGCCGAAGGTGCCGCCCTCGGCGGACGCGGCCAGCACCACGCGCTCGACGCCCGGCTCCACCCGCGCGAGGTCGACGAGCAGGGTGTCCCTCACCGCGTCGGGCTCCGAGCGCTTGCCTTCGTGGCGTACGGCGCCGGAGGAGTGCGCGGGCTGGTTGTAGAAGACGAAGTCGGCGTCGGAGCGGACCCGGCCGCCGGTCAGCAGGAGGGCCGACGCGTCGACATCGGGGACGCCGGGGCCCGAGTGCCAGGCCAGTTCGACCCGGACGGAGGGCGCCGCCACCGCGACATTGGCTCCTTTAAGCATGGACATGCTCTCCCCCATCCCTCACTGTGCTCCCGGATGGCCAAGGACCCTACCCCTCGGGGTCGCTCCCGCGCCGGTACGCGCGCCGCGGCCGGCCCGCCTTCCTCGCCGGAGCGGGGCGGGCGGTGCCGGCGCGTGGGCTGGGCCGCCCCCGAACCACCCGTCGCCGGACGGGAGTTCGGGTGGCTTGCGCACGGGACCCCACTCAGGTCTCGTTGGCCGTGCCCGCCTTGGATCTACGGGTCAGGACGGTCGCGGCGAGCGCCGCGGCGATGACCGCGCAGAGCACCATGAGCCGGGTGGCACCACTGAACGTGCTGCCCAGGCTGTCCCTGAGCAGGTGCGCCGAGTTGAGCCCTCTGGCCAGCGAGTGGACTGCGACGATGCCGAGCGCGGCCGCCGCACCCGCCATCCAGGCCCACAGCGGGTCGTACAGCGGCAGCAGGCACGCCAGGGTGAGACAGACGACGGCGATGCCGAGGGACGCGCCGGCCGCCAGGTCGCCTACGCGCAGGTCCCTGAGGCCGGTCGGCAGGTGGATCGCGCCGATCACCAGCAGGGCGACGGCCGCGGGCCACCGCAGGACGGAGCGCACGGGCACCGAGGGGGACCGCTTCGCGGTGGCCTGCTCGGCCGGCGCGGTCCCGGAGGCACGCGGCACCCGGACCGGGGCCGGAGCGGCGTCCGGCATGGGCGGCACGGCGGCCTTCCGCCCCGTCGGCGCCTTGGCCATGTCGGCCAGGACGGGCGGCGCGGCCTCCTGCGGTGCGGCCACCGCCGCGTCCGGGACGGGCTGCTCGACGGCGTCCGGTCCCGCGAATGCCTCGGGCGCGACGGACGCCTCCCTGGCCGTCCGCTCCCGCCCGCTCGCCGGGGACGCGTCCGGCGCCCGGGCTTCGCCTTCGCCCGGAGCGAAGCTGGTGATCAGTTCCGCCACGTCCTCGATGGGCCGCTCCGCCGCGGCCGCCTGAAGCACCGTGCCGGCGTCCTCGGCGGTGCCGGGGGGCTCGCGCAGCAGGGCGATCAGCTGGTGGACCTCGTTGATGGAGCGGGTGACGGCGGCCAGGCGCAGCGCCTGATCACCCGGCCTCGGGTACTCACCGGCCTGGTTGAGGAGGTGTACGAGAGCGACGACCTCACGCATGGGGCGCGAAGTGGCCACGGTGCGGAGCAGCAGCCATCTGGGTTCGCCGCCCGGACCTATGGGGATCTGCTCGTCCTGAGAGGGGCTCTGATCGGATGACATCACGGTTCCTTTGTTGTGCCTCGACGCGACGCCAGCGACTTCCGGCTGTCACGGTGCGTCTTGAGATACGCACATACAGTCCAATAGGAGACCAAAAGGACTAGTCGCGCTATTTGGAGGGTGAAACCGGGGCCAGTCGGGTTGAATGTCGAGACGCGCCACCGGTGCGGTGGAAGGCGGCGCCACGACCAGGAAAAGCGGCGCCCTGCTTTCAGGAGAAGTGGCGCGCCGCCTAGGAAAACCGGCGCCCCGCCGAGGAGAAGCCGAGCTCCTGGTCGACGCCTGCCAGGTACACACTCGCGTCCCACAGCCGAGCGGCGACGGCGGGATCGGCCATGTGCGAGGGCACGGGCTCGCGCCTCGGCGCGCCCCGCAGTCCGAAGACCCTCGGCCCCCACAGCTGCCCGCCCTCCACCTCCGCGTCGAGCACGGCGCGCACGATGGGCCACGCCCCCGCCTCCTTGCCCTGCACCACCAGCCCGGCCGGCAGGGCGCGCAGGCGCTCGCCGGGCGTGCTCGCGCGGATGGCCGGGCGGGAGGGCGTGAGCGAGTCAAGCGCGCCGCCGGGGTGGGCGACCACGCTGCGCACCGTGGCGCCCTGGGCCCGCAGCCGCCGGTCGAGTTCGAAGCCGAAGGACATCTGCGCCAGCTTGGACCGGCCATAGGTGCGCTTGGGCCGGTAGTCACGGGCCGACTGGAGGTCGTCCAGGTCGAGACGTTCGGAGCGGGCGGCGAAGCTTCCCACCGTCACGACGCGGCCCGCGGGCGCCGCGGACAGCAGCGGGGCGAGCCGCTGGGTGAGCGCGAAGTGGCCGAGGTGATTGACGGCGAACATCACCTCGTGACCGTCGCCGGTCTCGCGGCGCGGCGGGTCGTCGAAGGCGACGCCCGCGTTGTGGACCACCGCGTCGAGATGGCCGAGGTCGAGCCCGCGCACGGCGGTCGTCAGGGACGACAGGTCGGCCAGGTCCAGGGGCAGGTGCCGCAGGCGCGCGCCGGGAACGCGTGAGCGGATCGAGGCCTGGGCGGCGTCGGCCTTCGCGGCGTCCCGGCAGCCGAGGACGACCAGAGCGCCGGTGGCGGCGAGCTGTTCCGCGACGAAGTACCCGATCCCGGCATTGCCGCCGGTGACAAGGAAGTTGCTCCCCGGTGCGGCCGGGAGACGGTGCACGTCCCACGGGACGCTCCGGGATAGGGGGGCGCTCCGGAATGTGGTGGTGGTGCTCCGCGATACGGGGGTGGTGCTCCGGGGTGCGCGAGACATGGCGACGGGCTCCTTGGGATGGGGTGTCGAGGGACGGCGCCGACGACGAGCGCCGGACGCGTCTTCAACGTCGCAGCCTCCGCCGACAGACGTCCGACAGACCACCCGCGCGGGCCCACACCTCACCGACAGAGCGGGCGGCGGCCTCGCGCGCGCGACCCGGGCCAGGCGCGCGGACGGCGCCCGCGCGGGGGGAAGTTCACCGTCGCACCGCCCGAAAGACGCTCGCCACCACCAGCACGTTCACAGGATCTTCGGCCATACTTGCGCCCGTGGAGCAGCGATCAGAACACCAGTACATGCCCCTGGCCGGTGCCGCGACGGACCCCGCATACGTCCCCGGTCTCCTGCCGGCACCCGTCCCGGCGGCCGAGAAGGAGCGCGCGCTGGACGCGGCCTCCCTCGATGCACCGAAGACGCGCGACGAGGACGCCGCGCAGGACGCCGTCGAAGAGGCCCGTGCCGAGGGCGCGGCGGACCCGCGGGCAGAGGGCTCCTCCGTCGCGTCCGACGACGGCTCCGCGCCGGATGACGGCGCCGCACCGGAGGCGGACGCCGCCGTCGGCCCCTCCTGCGCGATGTCGGACCATCAGGGCTCGATCGTCGCGGACCACCGCGGCATCCGGCTCCAACTGGGCGACGAGGAAGCCGAGTTCCGCTGGGACGAGCTCAGCGCGGTCGAGTACCGCACACCGCGCTTGACCCGGCGGTTCGAGATCGCCGTGTACACCTCGGCGCCCCGGCGCTTCTCCCATGACGTCCGGGCCGCCGACCGGGCGGAGCTCGCCGCCTGGGGAGACCAGCTCGACGCGGTGCTCGACGCCTACTTCGAGGACTGACCGCGCACTTCGAGGACCGACCGCGGCCCCGGACCCGGCGCCGCGCGAGGTCACGAGGCCGCGACTCCACGGGGTCGCGAGTCCACGGGGTCGCGACTCCACGGGGCCAGTCAACATCCTTGCGCAAAGAGGGAGTTGTGGGGCCGCAAGGGCCCCGAACGGTCACGTTTCGAGGTCGCCGAAGGGGGCAGCGCCTCGCCCGGCGGCCCCGACGTCCGCTAGCGTGCCGACTCCGGGCAGCCGGGAAGAACCCTGGGGGGCCGTCGTGCCCTCTCCCGCTCCGCTCGAAGGAAGGCGTTCCCGATGGACAGGCTCCACACCGCGCTGGAGAAGGCCCTGACGATCGGCGGGGCCACCGGCGTCGCGATCGTCGATTTCAAGCAGCGCAGAGTCCTGGGATCGATGGACCGGGGCAGCGGGCTCGACATGGACAAGGTCGCGTACGGGGACAGCGACGTCATGCGCGCCAAGCTCTACACCCTTGAGCTCCTGGGATACGCCCCGGACAGCGTCGAGGACATCCTCATCACGCTCGGCACCGAGCTGCACATGATCCGGCCGCTGCCGCGGCTGCGCGAGGGCGGCATCTTCATCTACCTCGTCCTCGACCGCGCCCGCACCGAGCCCCTGGACGACATCCGGCGCCAACTCCAGGCGCTGGCACCCCTGTTGGAGCTCTGAGGGGCCGGGGCACCCGTGTTCCCCACCGCTCGCCGAAGCGTCGCGAGGACCGGGCCGAGGTAGCGGTTGGTAGCCGTCGCGCCACTTCGGGTGAGACGCCCCGAGGCCGTCGGGAACCCCCGCCGACAAACGCTTCATTGATGATGTTTCGGCAGGTCATAGGGTGAAAACCGGCTTAAAACGGATGTCCCCGAGATTGGGACTCCCCAATGACCACATCGTGGGCTTAACTTATGTGCCATGACCTCCCCCCGCTCCACCTATGGCGGCGGTTACTACTCCGCGCCGTTCTTCCCGGACACCCCCATCTACGACTCCCTCGTCGCAGAACGGGGTACGCCTCAGATCGCCCCGATCCGAGTGCCTTCCCTCTATGACACCGGCAGCAACCACCTGCCGGCGCTCCCGTCGGCCCTGCCCGCCCTGCCGGCCGCCCCCTCGCAGCAGAGCCCGTCCTACGCCTCGTCGTACGGCTACCAGCAGCAGATGCCGCAGCCCGTTCCGCTCCAGCACGCCGGCACGCCCTACATCCCGCAGCAGCCCTCGGCGCCGCGTGGCTACCAGGGGCAGCAGCAGGCCCCGCAGCGCCAGGCTCCCGGGACCGGGTACGAGGCCATGCGCCCCGCCGCGCCCCGGCCCGCGCCGGCCCCGTACGAGGATCCGTACAACCGGCCCTACCAGGGCACCGGCTACTGATCGAGGCCGGACCGGGCCGCCCGGACACCTGTCCGGGACGGCTGGCACGATGGGGCCATGAGCAAGGGACTTGAGGCGGTCGTCCACGGGATCCACATCCATCCCGTCAAGTCGGTCGGGGGATACGACAGTACGCGGGCGGAGGTCGAGCCTTGGGGGCTCGCCGGGGACCGTCGCTGGATGCTGGTGGACGCCCAGGGCGTGGCCGTCACTCAACGGGAGCGGCCCGCCCTGGCCCTGAGCAGTGCCGCCACACTGCCGGGCGGGGGCGTGCGGCTCTCATCGCCGGGGCGCGACGATCTCGTCGTGGAGCCGCCCCGGGACGCGGTCGCCGAGAAGGTCTCGCTGTTCGGCGTCGAGTTCGAGGCGGTGGCCGCCGACGACGAGGCACACCGGTGGTTCAGCGCCCATCTCGACGCCGAGGTGCGGCTGATGCATCTCGACGACCCGGCCAGCCGCCGGCCCATCAATGCCGCGTACGCGCCGAACGGCGAGACGGTCAGCTTCGCCGACGGTTTCCCGCTCCAGATCGCCACCCTCGCCTCACTCGACGCCCTCAACGACCTGATCGCCCGGGGCGACCGGGCGGCCGAGGGACCGCTGCCCATGAATCGTTTCCGGCCCAATCTCGTCCTGGCCGGCACCGAGCCGTGGGCCGAGGACACCTGGTCGCGGATCCGTGTCGGCGAGGTCTCCTTCCGGGTCGCCAAGCCGTGCGGCCGGTGCGTCATCACCACCACCGACCAGGCCACGGCGGAGCGCGGCAAGGAACCGCTGCGCAGCCTGGCCCGGCACCGCAGGATCGGCCGGGCGCTGGCGTTCGGCGTCCTGGTGATCCCGGAGAACACCGGCACCGTGCACGTGGGCGACCCGGTGAAGGTCCTCGCATAGGTCCGCGCCGCCCGGGAACTCCTGTGGGTGTCAGCCGCGTTGGACAGGACGAGCCGGGCGCACCAGGTCCCTGACCGTTCCGCCCGGCGCGTCCGTCCCCACGGGGCGGGCATGGAGGCGGAAGGGGGCGGGTGCCGTGCGAGCGGTGGTGGGCGTGTGGCGCTGGCGGCACAACCCGCTGCGCCGCGCGAGCGATGTCGTGGAGGCGTGGCTGGCGCTCGTGGCGCTCGTCCTGATGGTGTGCGCCGCGCCGGCGGTGGGCGCCCTGTGCGGCGCGCGTACGGACACGACGCTGCGCGGGACCGTCGCAGAGCAGCGTCTGCACCGGCACGCCACGTCGGCCGTGGTGGTGCGCCGGGCCGGGCGCCAGGCGCCGCTCACCGGGCCGGACGGCACGACGGACCGGGTCGCCCGCGCCAAGGTGGTGGCCAACTGGCGGGCGTACGACGGGAGTTCCCACAGCGGCACGCTCGCCGCGCCCCTGAGCTCCCCCGGGGCGGGCGCGGCCTTCGCGATATGGACCGACGACCACGGGCGCCCGGTGCCGCGCCCGATGCCCCTGGCCGCGGCCCGCACGCACGCGGTGTTCGCGGGGATCTGCGCGGCCGCGACGGCCGCCGCGCTCATCGAGGCGCTACGGCGGCTGACCGTATGGCGCCTGATACGCCGGCGGTACGCGCGCCTGGACCGCGCGTGGGCCCGGTACGGTCCGGACTGGGGCCGCACGGGCGCGGGCAGCTGACCGGTCAACTCACCGGCCCGGCGCGCGCTACGGTGGACCATCAGGCGCACATGCGAGGTCACGGTCGAGGTGTGTGCGAGATCGCACGCACGAGGTGGGGGCACGACAGCACCATGGCTCAGGGCACGGTCCAGGTGACGCACACGGGCACGTCGCGGTGGCGCCGCCGCACGGGTGAGTACGCCTCTTTGGCCGCGGCCCTGGAAGCCGCGGGCGACGGCGACGTCCTGACCATCGCCCCGGGCACCTACCGCGAGAACCTGGTGCTGCGGCGCTGTGTGACGCTGCGCGGGCCCGAGGGCGCGGTCGGCTCGGTCCGGATCGCGCCGGCCGACGGCGTGGCGCTGACGGTGTGCGCGTCGGCGACCGTGCGGGACCTGTACCTGGAGGGCCAGGACGCCGCGGCGCCCGCGCTCCTGGTGGAGGACGGCGCGCCCGAACTCGTCGACCTGCGGGTGGTGACGCGTTCGGCCGTCGGCATCGAGGTGCGCGGCGGTGCCCGGCCGACCGTGCGGCGCTGCACGGTGGACAACCCCGGCGGCGTCGGCATCGGCGTCTTCGACGGCGCGGGCGGCGTGTTCGAGGAGTGCGAGGTCGTGGCGGCCGGGCAGTCGGGGGTCTCGGTGCACGGGGGCGGCCACCCCCGCCTCGAGCGGTGCCGGGTGCACCATGCCAGCGGCGCGGGGCTCTCGGTGAGCGGCGAGGGCTCGGGAATGGAGGCGCTGGGCTGCGAGGTGTACGAGATCAAGGGCGCCGGCGTACACATCGTCTCGCGCGCCTTCGCCCACCTCACCGACTGCACGGTGCACCGCACCTCGGCCGACGGCGTCACCCTGGACACCGACGCGGTGCTCACGCTCGCCGACTGCGACATCCACGACATCCCGGAGAACGCGATCGACCTGCGGTCGCGTTCGGTGCTCACCCTGACCCGGACCAAGGTGCGCCGCTTCGGGCGCAACGGCCTGTCGGTGTGGGACCCGGGCACCCGCGTCGACGCCAACCAGTGCGAGATCCACGACAGTACGGGCGACTACCCGGCGGTGTGGGTCAGCGACGGCGCGGCAGCGGTCCTGGAGGGCTGCCGCGTCCATGACGTACCGGACGCGATCTTCGTGCTCGACCGGGGTTCGCGTGCCGATGTCGTCGACAGCGACCTCACCCAGGTGCGCAACACCGCTGTGTCGGTGAGCGACGGGGCGACCGCGCAGCTCGACGACTGCCGCATCAGCCAGGCCTCCACGGGTGCCTGGTTCCGCGACCACGGCAGCGGCGGCACGCTGGCGGGCTGCACCATCGACGGCGCCCAGACCGGCGTCATCGTCACCAAGGGCGCCGACCCCCGCATCGAGCGCGTCACGGTCACCTCGCCCGCCGAGGCCGGCTTCTACGTCTCGGCGCAGGGCCGGGGCACCTTCCACGCCTGCCGCGTCACCGGCAGCGGCGGCTTCGGCTTCCATGTCATCGACGGCTGCCGTACGACGCTGACGCGCTGCCGCACCGAGCGGTGCGCGCGCCGGGGCTATGAGTTCTCCGAGGACGGCGCCGTCGTCGAGGACTGCACAAGCGACGAGAGCGGCGCCCGGTCCCCCGCCCCGGAGCCCGCCGCCATGCGGAGCGCTAACCAGACGGTGGGGCTGCTCACCGGCGTCCCCGGCCCCCGCGCCGTCGAGCCGGTGCCGGCGGAGCCCGCGGCCGAGCCCCCGCGCGGTTCGGGCGCCGTGCTCGGTGAACTGGACACGCTGGTCGGCCTGGAGAGCGTCAAACGCGAGGTCCGGGCGCTGACCGACATGATCGAGGTGGGTCGCAGGCGCCGGCAGGCCGGGCTCAAGGCGGCCTCCGTCCGGCGCCATCTGGTCTTCACCGGCTCCCCCGGCACCGGCAAGACCACGGTGGCGCGCCTGTACGGCGAGATCCTGGCCTCGCTCGGCGTCCTGGAGCGCGGCCATCTGGTCGAGGTGTCCCGGGTGGATCTGGTGGGCGAGCACATCGGCTCCACCGCGATCCGCACCCAGGAGGCCTTCGAGCGGGCGCGCGGCGGCGTGCTGTTCATCGACGAGGCGTACGCCCTGTCCCCCGAGGACTCCGGACGCGACTTCGGCCGGGAGGCGATCGACACGCTGGTGAAGCTGATGGAGGACCACCGGGAGGCGGTGGTCGTCATCGTGGCCGGCTACACCGCCGAGATGGAGCGCTTCCTCAGCGTCAACCCCGGGGTGGCGTCCCGTTTCTCACGGACCATCAGGTTCCCCGACTACACCGCCGAGGAATTGCTGCGCATCGTGGAGCAGCAGGCCGACGAGCACGAGTACCGGCTCGGCGCCGGGACCGCCGAGTGCCTGCTGAAGTACTTCACGGCGCTGCCCAGGGGCGTCGCGTTCGGCAATGGGCGGACCGCGCGCCAGACCTTCGAGTCGATGGTGGAGCGCCACGCGGGCCGGGTGGCCCAGCTCGCCGACGCCAGCACCGACGACCTGACGCTGCTCTACCCGGACGATCTGCCCGAACTGCTCTGATCCGTCCGCTGGTTCGGCAGCGCGGACGCCAACTCGGCCAGCAGCAGGGCCCTTTCACGGGCGAACGCCGGGTCGGCCCGGTAGTCGGAGTGTCCCAGGACCGGCGCGGGCAGCGGGTGCTGAGCGGTACGCCCGTAGGCGACCGGGTCGAGCAGGGGGCCCCGGTCGACGTCGCCGCCGGTGCGCACGGGTCCTCCGATCGGGTCGGTGGCCCGCCACAGGTTGCGCCAGCAGCGCACCTCCCGGTGCAGGGCTTCGAGCGGCGCGGGCCCGAAGTAGGCGGGGAACCAGCGCCCGTAGAGCCGCTCCACGGGGCAGCCGTAGGTGAGCAGGGCCACCCGGCGCCGGGTGGCGGCGGGCAGTTGCCACACGGCGGCGGCGGCAAGGACGCTGCCCTGGGAGTGGCCGGAGATCACGAGGCGGCCGCCGGTGGCGTCGGTCCAGGTGTTCATCCGCCAGGCCAGGTCCGGGACGGCCCGCTCGGCGTAGCAGGGCGGCGCGAAGGGGTGGGCGGCGCGCGGCCAGAACGTGCCGACGTCCCACAGGATGCCGACGGTGCGGCGGGCCGCGGCGTCCTTGTAGGCGCGCCGTCCCCAGGTGACGAAGAGCAGGAACCCGAAGCCGGTGCACCAGGATCCGAGCGACTGGGCGGCGTCGGCGCCCAGGGCGAGCGGGTCGGGCGCGGCGTCGGCCGCCCTGGCCGGCACCTGCCCGGTCCACCAGGCGCCCGCCAGGGCCCCGGCGCCGAGCAGCAGTGACGCTCCGGCGACGATGCCGACGAAGAGCGGGGTGTGGTCGGTGAGTGTGGCCATCGCGCGGGCGGTGGCGATGCGGCGGGTGCGGGCGGTGTCGGGCCGCTCGGTGGGGTAGTCGGCCATGACGCGGGGTTCGTCGGCGCGTGCGCTGCGCCAGGTGCGTACGGCGAAGTACAGCGCCACGGGCAGGAGCAGGACGAACAGGGCCGGGATCACCGAGGCCTGCCAGGTCAGCAGTGGCGGCGGGCCGTGGTAGGCCGAGCGGTCCATGCCCGGGGTGGCGCCGCGGTCGAGCCAGTCGGCGACCCGCTGGGCGACGCCGCCGGTCATCACGCCGCCGAGCGCGCAGGCGAGCATCGCGACGGCGGGGCCGCCGAGTCCGCGCAGGGCGGTGCGCTCGCCCGGCGCGCGGCGGCGCAGCCGCCCGGCCACGACGGCGAGCGCCACCACCAACGCCGTCTGCGCCAGGGCGAGGAGGCCGAAGGCGCGGCCGCCCGGCAGGGTGCCGGCCGAGACCCAGCCGGGCCGGCCCCAGGACGCGTACAGCAGGGCGAGCAGCAGCAGGGTGAGCGTGGACAGCGGCAGCCAGGAGGTGACGGCCCCATCGAGCCGTTCGTCGCGGCGCGATTCGCTGCGCCCCCGGCGGCACACCACGCCCACGACGACCAGGCCCGCGAGGACGAGGGCACATACGAGCAGGAGTCCCGGCACGGCGAGGAGCGCGCCGCCGGCGCGGTCGTGGCGGACGGCCGCGAGCGTCACGCTCGCCGCGACGGTCAGGAATCCGGCCGCGGTGTGGGCCGCGCGCAACCGGGCCACCAGGCGCCTGCCGTACCAGAACCCGGGCCTGGCGAAGGCGGGTTGGGGTGCCCGGGGGTCCTCGGCGGGTGTCGCGCTCAGGGGCGCTTGCGATTCGTACGCGCTCCAGGTGCGGTTGGACAGGTACCACAGCAGGGCGACCAGGGCCGTGGGGACCAGGGCCGCGAGTGCGAGGCGCCGGCCCGGCTGCGACCACCAGCCGTGGTGGGCCACCGAGGTGAAGCCGAGCCAGTACCAGGAGCGGGAGCACCCGGCCGTTCCCGCGCACTGCCACGCCCCGAGATCGAGCGCGACCTCGCAGGCGGCGGCCACCAGCAGCACGGTCAGGCTGAGCGCGACGAGCCGCACGAGCAGCCCGTACAGGCGGATC
The DNA here is from genome assembly GCF_042869775.1 of Streptomyces sp. NPDC006711. NCBI lineage: Bacteria > Bacillati > Actinomycetota > Actinomycetes > Kitasatosporales > Streptomycetaceae > Streptomyces > Streptomyces sp. NPDC006711. The sequence goes on along the minus strand of NZ_JBIAGO010000006.1, from coordinate 257,235 downwards.
GTGCGCGGTGAGCGCGGCGCGGGCGGCCGCATCCAGTGGGCGAGGTTGATCACCATGAAGGGCAGCAGGAGCAGCCACAGGGCGCGGGCGCTGTTGCCCGAGGTCAGGTTGCACCAGACGTACGCCTCGGGCACCGGCCGGCCCTGGTGGCGCTCGGGGTGCGCCTCGGCGTCCAGATCCGTGGCGCACCGGTAGATGGCCGCGGTGTCGTCGCCGGTGACGCGCACGGTGCGCGGGTCGCCGAGCATCTTCTGCGGGGTGGTGCCCCCGACGCCGTGGACCAGGAGTTCGAGGGCGGGTCCCGCGCGTTCGGCCTCGGGGGCGCCCGCTGGGGCGAGGGGGGTGGCACGGGACACTTCGGCGACTCGCTCTCGTGGGGGACGGACGGCGGCGCGGAACATCAGGATCCCGGATCCGGGTGCTCAGGTGCGGTGCTCTCACGGAATCTCCCCGTGACAGGATGGGGGGCCGCAGCCCGGGGGCGCAGGTGTGCCCGGCGAGTGTGTTCGACGATGGGAAGGGACCGGCCCGGCAGTGAGCGACCACCAGAATCTGCTCGCGGAGCAGCGTCGCGCGCTGATCCTCGACGAGGTCAGACGGCGCGGCGGGGTCCGGGTCAACGAACTCACCCGGAAACTCAACGTCTCCGACATGACGGTCCGCCGCGATCTGGACGCGCTGGCGCGCCAGGGCGCGGTCGAGAAGGTGCACGGCGGCGCGGTGCCGGTCGCCGAGGCCACGGCGCACGAGCCGGGCTTCGAGGCGAAGTCGGCGCTCGAACTGAGCGCCAAGCAGGACATCGCGCGGGAGGCGGCCAGGATGGCCGTGCCCGGCAGCGCCATCGCGCTGGCCGGCGGCACGACCGCCTACGCCCTGGCGCAGCAGCTGGTGGACGTTCCCGATCTGACGGTGGTGACCAACTCGGTGCAGGTGGCCGACGTGTTCCATGCCGCGCAGCGCTCGTCGGCCGGCTCCGGTCCCCGGCCGGGAGCGGCGACGGTGGTCCTGACGGGCGGGGTGCGCACGCTCTCGGACACGCTGGTGGGCCCGGTCGCCGACGCGGCGATCCGCTCCCTCCACTTCGACGTGCTGTTCATCGGGGTGCACGGCATCTCGGCGGAGGCGGGCCTGTCCACGCCCAACTTGGCGGAGGCGGAGACCAATCGGCAGTTCGTGCACTCGGCGCGGCGGGTCGTGGTAATCGCGGACCACACCAAGTGGGGCACGGTGGGCCTGAGTTCGTTCGCCATGCTCGACCAGGTCGACTCCCTGGTGACGGACGCGGGCCTCTCCGACCGGGCCCGCGCGCAGATGACGGAACATCTGCGGGACCTCGTGGTGGCGGGCGAGAGCCCCGACGGCGGGGCGGACGACAGCGGGAGCGGCACAGACAACTGACGTCACGCCAGCTAGGGTGGACGGGCTCTCGCGCGCACCCGGCTCTTCGGAGGTAGGCGTCATGGCTCGCCGGCTCAGGCCCATGGAACTCACCTTCGCGACGTCGGCGCCGGTGCGCCTGGTGTTCACGGCCCACGTGCCGGCCGGCCCGGGCGCCGTCCACCGCGCGCTCGCCGACGAGGTGGCCCAAACACCGCTCTGGTTCACCTCGGTCGTCGCCGCCCGCCCGCTCGACGGCGGCGCGGGCCGCGAGATCAGGCTGCGCGGCGGGGTGTTCTTCCGCGAGACGATCCTGGCCAGCGACCCGGGTGAGCGGTATGCCTACCGCATCGACGAGACCAACGTCCCCGGCGTGAGCGCCCTGGTGGAGGACTGGCGGCTCACGCCGGCCGGCGCCGGCACGACGGTGCGCTGGACGATGGCGAGCGATGGTCCGGCGCTGTTCCGTGTGGCGATGCGGGCCGCGGCGCCGGGCATCGGCCAGTCGTTCCGGGGCGCGATGCGCAACCTGGGACGTCATCTGGCGAGCACCCCGTCCAAGCCCTGACGGGCCACGGCCCGGCTCAGGCGTCGCCGTGGACCGGCACCACCGCCACCGGGCACTCCGTGTGGTGCAGCACCGCGTGGGCCACCGAGCCCATCAACAGGGCGCCGGGCGCCAGCCGTCGGCGGTGGCGGCCCACGACGATCAGGGCCGCCGAGGCCGAGGCGTCCACGAGATGGCCCGCCGCGTCGGCGGGCGCGATCACGGGGTCCACCTCGACGCCGGGAAACCGCTCTCGGAAGCGGCTGAGCCGGTCGCTCTGTTCGCGTGTCACATCGCGCTCGGCGCCCTCGTACTGGTCGCGGTCGAGCGCCGCGGGCGGGAACTCGCCCGCGACCATCAGCGCGGCCGGGGGCGGCCCGGGGCAGGCGGTGATCACCTGGAGCGGTACGCCCCGGGCCGCCGCCTCCACGAAGGCGAATTCGATCACCTCGTCGGCCGTGTCGGCGAGGTGGAGCCCGAGCACGACGCGCCCGGCCGTCGGCTCGTCCTGCCCTGTGCGGGCCAGGCGCGGCACCACGACGACCGGGCAGGGCGCCCGGGTGGCCACGGCCAGGCTGTTGGAGCCGAGCAGGAGGCTGGCGAAGCCGCCGCGCCCGCGTGAGCCCATCACCAGCATCCGCGCCCCGGCGCCCAGCGCGTGCAGCGCGTCGGGCACGTCGCCCTCCAGCGAGTCGTAGCGCACCGAGGGCAGTCCGTCGCGGCCGGACAGCGCGGCGCGGACCCGGTCGGTGACCGGGTCGTTGAGTTCGGGACCGGGCCCGAGCGCGGACCTGCGGGCCGCCCAGAGCTGGGTGGAGTCGGGCAGGACGTGCGCGATCACGAGCTCGGCGCCCAGCCTGCGGGCGGTGGGAACGGCCCATTCAAGGGCCCGCAGGCTGTGGTCGGATCCGTCTACGGCGACGGCTACCGGTCGCGTGTCCATGACGTCACCCTGGCACGCGCCGGGGGCCGCCGCACGGGCAGCGATCGCGCCGTGGCCGGACGAGGGCGGTCCGTCAGTGGGCGGACCACACCCCGCTCGCCAGGAACGTGTCGAGCGTCGCGGTGTACGGGGCGATGTCCATGCCCTGTTCGGCGAGCCAGGTGTCGGAGTAGTACTTGTCGAGATACCGGTCGCCCGGGTCGCACAGCAGGGTGACGACGCTGCCGGTGCGCCCCTCGGCGACCATCTCCGCGACGATCCTGAGCGCGCTCCACAGTCCGGTGCCGGTGGAGCCGCCCGCCTTGCGGCCGATCGCCTTCTCCAGGGCGCGGACCGCCGCGACGCTCGCCGCGTCCGGGACCTTCATCATCCGGTCGATGGCCCCCGGCACGAAGCTGGGCTCCATGCGGGGCCGGCCGATGCCCTCGATGCGCGAGCCGCAGTCGCTTGCGGCGAGCGGGTCGCCCTGGGTCCAGCCGTCGAAGAAGCAGGAGTTCTCCGGGTCGGGCACGCAGATCATCGTGTCGTGCTGCATGTAGTGCACATAGCGCGCGATGGTGGCCGATGTGCCGCCGGTCCCGGCCGTGGCGACGATCCAGGCGGGTTCCGGGAAGCGCTCCAACTTCAGCTGCTGGTAGATGGATTCGGCGATGTTGTTGTTGCCGCGCCAGTCGGTGGCCCGTTCCGCGTAGGTGAACTGGTCCATGTAGTGGCCGCCGGTCTCGGCGGCGAGCGCGGCGGACTCCTCGTACATCTTCATCGAGTCGTCGACGAAGTGGCACTGGCCGCCGTGGAATTGGATCAGCCGGCACTTCTCCGGGCTCGTGGTGCGGGGCATGACCGCGATGAACGGCACGCCGATCAGCTTGGCGAAATAGGCCTCGGAGACGGCGGTCGAGCCGCTGGACGCCTCGATGACCGGCTTGCCCGGCCGGATCCAGCCATTGCACAGACCGTACAGGAACAGCGAGCGGGCCAGGCGGTGCTTGAGGCTGCCGGTGGGATGGGTGGACTCGTCCTTCAGATAGAGGTCGATGCCCCACGACTCGGGCAGCGGAAAGCGCAGGAGATGGGTGTCGGCGGAGCGGTTGGCATCGGCCTGGACCTTGCGGACGGCCTCCTTGAGCCAGGCCCGGTACTGCGGATCGCTCCGGTCCACATCAATGGTTTCCATGCCACTCCTCGTCCTGTGTGCGTGCCGCCCCCACTCCCGACAATACCGCTCTCACCTGCACAAACGTTCCCTTTGGGCATCCATAGGAGTGGCTTGTGGGACGCGTGGTGGGCACTGGACGACGCTGGCGCGGACCCGATCCCCTTCGCACCCTGGTGCGTAGGCTCGTCGTTGTGCAGACTGCCCAGGAGGAACGGTGCGAAGGGGGCCGGACGGTCATGGCGGAACCCGAATTCAGTGCGAAGGGCGTACGGATCGAGCGGTGGACGCGTTCGCTGACGAGAGCCGGTGAGGTGCTGATCAAGGACGGTCGGCTCGCCCTGCTCACCAGCAACGGCCGCGAGATCGACAGCGCGCCCGTCGACGCGGTCAGCGCGGCGCGGCCCTGGCTGCCCTGGCTCGCGAAGGAGGACCGGACGGTGGCGCGCCTGAACGGCACGCGCTACCGGCTGACGATGGGCGGCGAGGCCGGCCGGTCACGCGGGCCCGATCTGACCCGGCGCTTTCTCCAGGCCATCCGGCAGACGACCCATGGCGCGCACCCCTGAGACGCGTGCGGCCCGGGGGGCGCGAGTTGCGGACGGCCCACCCCTGGTTCACGCTGGTGTGACATCACTCAGGGTTTACCGGCGGTGACGCTCTGAGTAAGGCCGCCGCCGGACCAGACAGCTACTTCCGGACCTAATCGGGGAGTCGCAACCGTGATCAGCCAGCCAAGCAGGCAGTGCACGGTGGAGCTCCAAGCCCTGCCGTCGCGGATCGGACAGGTCCGCAGAATCGTATCGGCGCAGTTGCGCTACTGGCATCTGGATCCGTTGATAGACGAGGCGGCGCTCTGCGTCACCGAGTTGCTGACCAACGTCCACCGGCATGCCGAGCCGGACAAGATGTGCACGGTGGAGATCGAGCTGCTGCTCGACCGGCTCACCATCTCCGTCCACGACCACGACCCCACCCTCCCCTCGGTGCGCAAGGCCGACACCCTCGCCACCAACGGCCGCGGGCTCTCCCTGATCGCCGCCGTGAGCGAGGCGTGGGGGGTGCGCCCGCTGGGCGAGTCCGGCAAGACCGTGTGGTTCACGCTCGCCGCCCCCTCCCCCGCCGTGGCCCTGCCTCCGTACCCGCTGTACGAGCCCACGGCCACGCCCGCCTTCACGGAGAGCCGCCCGCGCCCGGTGCGCGAGCGGGTCAAGACCGCCACGCGTTGACCGGTCGCGGGCTGACCGGACGCGCGGGCTGACCGGTCGCGGCGCGACAGGCCGGTGCACGCGCCGTCGCGCGGCGCGTTCGCGCCTCCCCTCAGCGCTGCGGCCCGCCCTCGGTGACGCTCATGCCGCGCCTTTGCCCGGCCCCGTGAGGTTGCTCCGTCCGAAGTGTTCCTCGAGGACGGAGATCCGGCGCCAGTACTCCTCCTCGTCGATCTCTCCCGCCGCGAACCGCCGGCCGAGCACGGCGAGGGGTGAACGCTCGTCGACGGCCGGGCGCCACGGCCGCGGGCGGCCCCGCCATCCGGCGCGGCGCGCCACGGTGACGATGGTGAGGATCACCGCCGCCCAGACCAGCGGGAAGAGAAGGATCCAGGGCCCGGGCCCGGGTCCGCCATAGGCCAGCGTGTTCATCTCGGTCAGCTCCTCGGTGGGCGTGGTCTGTTCCTCCTTCGAGCCTCCCGCCGCCGGGGGCCCGGGTCGTCGTACGGCCGGCGGCCGTCGCTCTACCCCCGCCGGAGCAGACCGGGCCCGGGCGCGTACTCCCTCTCGCTCCCCCTCCCCCTCTCCCGTCCTCCACCTCCGGCCGGCCCTCTGGATTCTGTACCTACTGGTATGTACAGTGGGCCCATGAGCACTTCGGAACGTCTGATCGCCGCCACCCGCGAGCTGTTGTGGGAGCGGGGGTACGTCGGGACCAGCCCCAAGGCCATCCAGCAGCAGGCGGGCGCGGGCCAGGGCAGCATGTACCACCACTTCGCGGGCAAGCCCGATCTGGCGCTCGCCGCGATCCGGCGCACCGCCGAGGAGATGCGGGCCACGGCCGAGGCCACGTTCGGCGGCGACGGGACTGCCTACGAGCGCATCGAGGCGTATCTGCTGCGCGAACGCGACGTGCTGCGCGGGTGCCCCGTCGGGCGCCTCACAATGGACCCCGAGATCATCGCCGACCCAGTGCTGCGCGCGCCGGTCGACGAAACGCTCGACTGGCTGCGCGGCCGACTGGCCGGGATCGTCCAAGAGGGCCTGGACCGGGGCGAGTTCGCGCCCTCCATTGTCCCCCACGAGATCGCCGCGACCGTGGTGGCGACCGTCCAGGGCGGCTATGTGCTGGCCCGCGCATCCGACTCGCCCGACGCGTTCGACGCGGGAGTACGCGGCCTGCTCTCCCTGCTGGCGCCCCGGTAACCCTTTTTACACTCCGTCAACTCCTCCTGACAGGACGGCTGTTACGTGCACATCATCCGGCAACGCCCCGACACCGCGACCGGACCGGCCGAGCACTTCACCGGCGCGGTGTGGCTCGACGAGATCGCGGGCTCCCAACTGCCTTCCCCGCTGCGGATATTCAGCGTCCACTTCGCGCCGGGCGCGCACACCGCCTGGCACCGCCATCCGCACGGCCAAGTGCTCCATGTGACCGAGGGCGAGGGCCTGGTGCGGCGCCGGGGCGGCGAGGCGGAACCGATCAGGGCGGGCGACACGGTCTGGATCGAGCCCGGCGAGTGGCACTGGCACGGAGCGGGGCCGCGCACCTTCATGACGCATCTCGCGGTCGTGGAGGCGGCCGCCGACGGCACGACCACCGAGTGGGGGCGCCATGTGGAGGCCGACGCCCACGTGGGGGTCGACGCCCACGTGGGGGCCGACGCCTGCCCGTCCGCGACCGGTCCCGCTTCCTGAGGAGGACGCCATGCAGGCCATGCAGTACGAGATCACCCTGCCCGCCGACTACGACATGGAGATCATTCGCAAGCGTGTCGCCACCCGGGGCCATCTCCTCGACGACTTCCCCGGACTCGGACTCAAGGCCTATCTGATACGTGAACGCGCCGACGGATCCCCCGTCAACTCCTATGCCCCGTTCTACCTTTGGGCCAGCTCCGAGGGCATGAACGCGTTCTTGTGGGGACCCGGATTCCAGGGGATCGTCGACGACTTCGGGCGCCCTCGGGTACGGCACTGGGCGGGCCTCGCCCACACCGAGGGGCCCGCGTCCACGGCGGCGCCGGTCAGCGCGACCCGTCTGTGCGTGCCGGTCCCCGAGGGGGTCGAGCCGGGCGCTTTCGTGGCGCGCGAGGCGGCGGCGGACCCGGGGCCGGGGGCGGTGCTGAGCGCCGTCGCCATCGACGTGAGCCGCTGGGAGCTGGTGCGGTTCACGCTGTGGGAACAGAGCGACCCACCGGCTCCCGGCGACCGTTTCCAGGTGCTGCGTGTGTCGGAGCCCGGACGCCGGGGCCTGCGGCAGGGGCGGCACTGGTGAGCGCGGTCCGCACGGTGCTCGGCGAGGTGGCGGCCGACCGGCTCGGTGTCGTCGACGCGCACGACCACCTCTTCATCCGCAGCCCGCTCCTGCCCGGCCAGGAGCTCGCCGACGTGGGCCGCGCGGCGGCCGCGCTCGGCGCGTTCCGTGAGCTCGGCGGCGGCACGGTGGTGCAGTGGACCCCGTACGGCATGGGCCGGCGCGTCGCCGAACTGCCCGCACTCTCAAGGGACTTCGGGGTCCACGTCATCGCCGCCACCGGGCTGCACCAGGCCTCCCACTACCCGGACGAGCTGATCCGTCGCGTACGAGGCCGGCTCGCCGAGCTCTTCGTCACCGAGCTGACCGAGGGCGTCGGCGCCACCGGGGTGCGGACCGGGCTGATCAAGGTGGCGGGCGGGTTCCACGGCCTGGATGACCATGCCACGTTCACGATGCGCGCGGCCGCCGAGGCCCACCATGTCACGGGGGCGCCGATCGCCGTCCATCTGGAGCTCGGCACCGGCGCGCTCGACGTACTCGACCTGCTGTGCGGTCGGTTGGGGGTGGCACCCGGCTCGGTGATCCTGGGTCACCTCAACCGCTCCCCCGACTTCGCCGTGCACCGCCTGGCCGCAGAGGCGGGCGCCCACCTGGCCTTCGACGGGCCGTCGCGGGCCAACCACGCCACCGACTGGCGGATGCCCGAGGCGCTGGCCGCGCTCGCCGACGCGGGGTTCGCCGACCGGCTGCTGCTCGGCGGGGACACCGTCACGCCGGACACCCCTGGCATGCCGTATCTGCTGCGCCGGGTGCGGCCCAGGCTCGCGCTGACGCTGGGCGATGAGCTGGTGGACCGTATCCTCGTCGCCAATCCGGCGCGGGTCTACGCCTGGTGAGCGAGCGCGGCCAGCGGGTCGTCGAGCACCGGCTGCCACGCCAACTCGGCTGCTCCGACCAGGCTGTTGTGGTCGAGGGAACAGGCGAGGATCGGCACGCCGCCGCTCTGGCCCCACAGGCTGCGGTCCGCCACGACGGCACGCAGCCGGTCCGGGTCGGCCTGGAGGAGCGCCTTGTGCAGGCCGCCGAGGATGATGCGGTCGGGGTTGAGGATGTTGACGAGGCCGGCGAGACCCAGGCCGAGCCGGTCGATCAGCTCCTCGGCGCCCCGGCGCACCGACACGTCCGCGTACTCGTGGCGCAGCAGGGCCCGTGACTGTTCGAGGAGCGAGACCTCGGGCCCGGGCGTGCGTCCGGCCGCCGTGAGGAAGGCGAGCGGGTCGGCCTCGACGTCGAGACAGCCCCGGCTGCCGCAGTAGCAGGGGCGCCCGTCGGGGTTGACGGTGAGGTGGCCCACTTCGAGGGCGAGGCCCGAACTCCCGGTGTGCAGACGGCCGTCGAGGACCAGGGCGCCGCCCACGCCCCGGTGGCCGGTGGCGACGCACAGCAGGTGCTGGGCGCCCCGGCCCGCGCCGTGACGGTGCTCGGCGAGCGCCGCGAGGTTCACGTCGTTGCCGGTGAAGGCGGGGCCGGTGATGCCGGCCGCGCGCACCCGTTCGGCGAAGATCTCCCGTACGGGGGAGCCGGCCGGCCAGGCCAGGTGGAGCGGGTTGAGCGCGGTGCCCTCCGGATCGGCGACGGCCGAGGGCACGGCAAGGCCCGCGCCCACGCAGCGACGGCCGCTGCCCTTGAGCAGCGCGGCCCCCGCCTCGACGACGGCGCCGAGCACCTGGGCCGGGTCGGCGGAGACGATGACGCAGCCGGGGTCGGTGGCGACGATCTCGCCGCCGAGGCCGACGAGCGCGGCACGGAAGCCGTCGGCATGCACCTGGGCGGCGAGCGCGACGGGTCCCGCCTCATGGACGGCGAGCCGGTGGGAGGGGCGGCCCTGGGAGCCGGCCGCGGCGGGGCGCGAGTCGACCTGGATGAGGCCGAGCGCTTCGAGTTCGGCGGCGACGGCACCGGCGGTGGCGCGGGTGACTCCCAGTTCGGCGGTGAGGACGGCACGGGTGGGCGCACGGCCGGTGTGCACCAGTTCCAGGGCGGGTCCGAGCGCGCCACGGCCCCTGTCCAGCCTGCTCCGGGTGGTGGTCGCCTTGCCGTTCATGGGGGCGAGTCTCCCATGATCCTCGGCGGAAGCCGCCCCTGCGCCCCGGCCGCACATCGGGGACGCGGCGGCGCGGTGAAGCGGCGCCGCCCCCGAAGGCACCCGGTCCCGCCGGTTGAAGCGCCCCCCGTCCTGCCCCTATCCTGAGTTTGTGCCGCTACTAAACAAAGTACGGACGGCCGCTCCGGGGGGCCAAGGCTCAGACACCGCCGCACCCACCCTGTTCCGCCTCCGCTCCGCCCTGACCGTTTTCTTCGCACTCGACGGCTTCCTCTTTGCCGGCTGGGTCGTCCGCATCCCCGCGATCAAGCAGCAGACCGGGGCCTCGGCGGGCGAGCTCGGGCTCGCCCTGCTCGGGGTCTCGGCCGGCGCGGTGGTGACGATGGTGTTCACCGGCCGGCTCTGCCACCGCTTCGGCAGCCATCCGGTGACCGTCGCCTGCGGCGGTCTGATGGCCCTGGCCATCGCGCTTCCGCCCGCGACCCACTCCGCGCTCACGCTCGGCCTGGTGCTGCTGGTGTTCGGCGCCGCGTACGGCGGGGTCAACGTGGCGATGAACAGCGCCGCCGTCGACCTGGTCGCGGCGCTCCGCCGCCCGGTGATGCCCAGCTTCCACGCGGCGTTCAGCCTCGGCGGGATGGTCGGGGCGGGCATCGGCGCGCTGGTGGCCGGCGCGCTCTCCCCCGCCGCGCACCTGCTGGCCCTCACCGGTGTCGGGCTCGTGGTGACCGCGCTGGCCGGCCGGGTGCTGCTGCGGTATCCGGCCCCCGCGCCGGCGCGGACCGCGCACGCACCGGGACAGCGCCTGACCGGACGGGCCCGGCGCCTTGTGCTCCTCTTCGGCCTGATCGCGCTCTGCACCGCCTACGGCGAGGGCGCGATGGCGGACTGGGGCGCCCTGCACCTGGAGCAGGACCTGGCGGCGGCGCCGGGCGTCGCGGCCGTCGGCTACTCGCTGTTCGCCCTCGCGATGACGGCCGGCCGGCTCTCGGGCACCGCGCTCCTGGAACGCCTCGGCCAGACCAGGACGCTGGTCGCCGGCGGCCTCACGGCCTGCGCCGGGATGCTGCTGGGAGCGCTCGCGCCGAACGTCTGGCTCGCCCTGGCCGGCTTCGCCGTGATGGGTCTGGGACTCGCCAACATCTTCCCCGTCGCCGTCCAGCGGGCCGGCGCGCTCGCGGGACCCGGCGGGGTCGCGGCGGCGTCCACGCTCGGCTACGGCGGCATGCTGCTCGGGCCGCCCGCGATCGGCCTGATCGCCGAGTGGGCCTCGCTGCCGGTCGCCCTGACCACGGTCGCCGCGCTCGCGGCCGGTGCCGCGCTGATCGGCTACACGGCCCGCCACGCGACGGCGCCCCAGAACTGAACCGGGCCACGGCCCCAACGCGCTTCGTTCGTACGGGAGTTGAGGGTTCTGTTAACCCGGGCGCTGGGTGAGCATCCGGGCGAGCACCGCGCGCTGGAGCGGCAGCACCCGCGCGTGGCGGGCCCGGCCGGACTCGGTGATCGACACGCTCACCCCGCGGCGGTCCTCGCTGCACATGCCCCGCGTGACCAGGCCGTCCTTCTCCAGGCGTCCGATCAGACGGGACAGCGCGCTCTGGCTCAGATGGATCCGTGACGCCAGCTCCTGCACCCGCACCGCGCGGCCCGGGTCGCCCCCGCACCCCTCGGCCAGTACGTCCAGGACCTCGAAGTCGCTGGCGCCGAGCCCGTGGGCGTGCAGCTCGCGGTCGAGTTCGCAGGTCGTGCGTGCGTGCACCGCGAGAAGGTCCCGCCACTCCTCCACGAGCAGGCGCTCGGGCTTGTCAGCTGCCATGGCGGCACGGTAGCAGAGCCAAGCACTTTTGTTGCGGGAGCATTAAATGCGTACGCAATCAATGCGCGCACATGTAACGTGCTGGGGACCGGCACTCGGGGGGAGGGGTGGCCGAGGGGCGCCGGTTGCTCCTCGGCCACCCCTGCTGTGAGACTTCGCGCATGGGGACACGGAGCCGGGCCGAGCGGGACGCCATCACCATCGAGCTCGGATACGCGCTGGCCAGCGCCCTGTTCGCGGCGGCCGTAGTGTTCGGCGCCATCGCCGGAGCCGGTTACGCCCTTGAACTGCCCCACCCCCTGCGGCGGGTGCTGCTCCTGCTCGGCGGCGGTTGCGCCCTCGTCGTGTTCGTCTGGCGCACCGTGCACGTCCTGTGGCGCTTTCCCCACGCCGGGGGCCTCGGTCCGCGTCAGCCCAGCCAGCCGGGGCGCACGAGCCCCGACTCGTAGGCCAGTACGACGAGTTGGGCCCGGTCGCGGGCGCCGAGCTTGACCATCGCGCGGCTGACATGCGTCTTCGCGGTCAGCGGACTGACCACCAGCCTGCGGGCGATCTCCTCGTTGGAAAGTCCGATGCCGGCCAGCGCCATCACCTCGCGTTCCCGGTCGGTCAGCGCCGCCAGGGCGTCCGCGGCGGCCGGCTCCTTCGAGCGCGCCGCGAACTCGGCGATCAGGCGCCGGGTCACCCCGGGAGACAGCAGCGCGTCGCCCCCGACCACCGCGCGCACCGCCCGCAGCAGCTCCTGCGGTTCGGCGTCCTTCACCAGGAAACCCGAGGCGCCCGCGCGGATGGCCTCGAAGACGTACTCGTCGAGTTCGAAGGTGGTCAGCATGATCACTTTCACCTCCGCGAGCTCCGGATCGGATGTGATGCGCCGGGTCGCGGCGAGGCCGTCGAGCCGGGGCATCCGGATGTCCATCAGGACGATGTCCGGGCGCAGTTCACGCACCAGGTCCAGCGCCCGCTCGCCGTCGTCGGCGTCGCCCACCACCTCGATGTCGCCCTGCGCGTCGAGCAGCGCCCGGAACCCGGCACGCACCAGGAGCTGGTCGTCGGCGAGCAGGACGCGGATCACGAGGTCTCCTCGGGGTCGTCGGCGGACGGGCGCCGGGCGGCGGGGCCGCCGGTCAGCGGGAGCCGGGCGCCGACCCGGAAGCCGCCGTGCGGCAGCGGCCCCGCGTCGATGGTGCCACCGAGCGCGGCGGCCCGCTCGCGCATCCCGATCAGACCGTTGCCACCGCCCTGCTCCCCGCCGTCGTCGGGCCGCGCGGCGGAGGGCGGCCCCGCGTCCTCGACGCTCAGCACGAGGGCGCCGGGTTCGTAGCCGAGCGTCAGGTGCGCGGTGCGCGCGGCGGAGTGGCGTACGACGTTGGTGAGGGCTTCCTGGACGATCCGGAAGGCGGCCAGGTCGGTGCCCGGCGCCAGCGCGCGGCGCCGGCCGCTCGTCGTGGTCCGCACGGTCAGCCCCGCGGCGGCGGCCTGTTCGAGGAGTTCGGGGAGCCGGTCGAGTCCTGGCGCCGGGGAGCGCGGCGCGTCCCCCGGCGTGCGCAGCGTCTCCAGGACCTGGCGCACCTCGCCCAGCGCCTCCTTGCTCGCGGACTTGATGGTGGTCAGGGCGGTGCGGGCCTGCTCCGGGTCGGAGTCGAGGAGGGCCAGGCCGACGCCGGCCTGGACGTTGATGACCGAGATGCTGTGGGCCAGCACGTCGTGCAGTTCGCGGGCGATCCGCAGCCGTTCCTCGTCCGCGCGGCGACGGGCGGCGGCGTGCCGCGCGGCCCGCTCCCTCAGCCACTGCTCCCTGCGGACCCGGACCAGTTCGGCCAGCGCGAGGATGGCCACCGCCCAGGCGGCGATGCCCAGTTCCTGACCCCATGGCGCCGGGGAGTCCCCTCGCGGCGGCAGCCACCGGTAGAGCCAGTGCGCGACCAGGAGGTCGCCGAGCCAGAGCATGCCGACCACGCCCCACGCCTGGCGGCGGTGCCCGGCCACGACCGCGGCGAAGCAGCCGACCGCCACGGGCAGGAAGACCGGCCCGTAGGGATATCCGGCGCCGAGGTAGACAAGGACGGCGGCCGAGGTGGCGAACACGGCGAGGACGGGGTGGCGCCCGCGCACGATCAGCACCCCGCAACTGGCGACGAGCAGCAGCACGGCGAAGGCGTCGAGCGGGGCGCGGCCGTGCTGGGCGTGGGCGGCGAAGCGGCTGCCGGCCAGGACGAACACCGTGAGCGCGGCCGTCGACACCCAGGGCGGCCGGGCGGAACGGCCTTCCTCTGCGAACGGTCCCCACGGCCGGCCGCGCGGCCCCCACGGCGGGCCCCCGCGCTGCCGCCGGGGCGAACCGTCGTGGCGCCGGGACGGGCCGTTCCGGCGGGCGGCGCGCGGTGGCTGCTCCTCTTCCATACCGGCCACGCTAGACCGGGGCCCCGGCCGGGGCGTCCGCCGGACGAGGTGATCGCGGGTACTACGCCGGGAGTACCAGGCCGACCGAGAGGGCGAGCTGTTCGGCGGCGTGCGTGAAGAACGCCTCGCGGTCCTCGACCACCCGGTGGAACTGGCCGAACGCCTCGAAGGAGATGAGGCCGAACAGCTGCACCCAGGCCGCCACGAGCGCGACGGCCACCGCGGGCGGCAGGTCGGGGGCGAGGTCCGCGGCCATCCGTTTGGCCTCGGCACGCAGCGGGGCGGCCAGCGGCGGCAGCGCGATGCCCTTGCCGCGCTGGGCGTCCCGCACGATGGACAGCAGGACGAGGCCGACGCGCGAGGCGGGGCCCACGGTCGCCTCGGGCGCGGTGTAGCCGGGGACGGGGGTGCCGTAGATGAGGGCGTACTCGTGGGGGTGGGCCAGCGCCCAGGCGCGTACCGCGCGGCAGACGGCGATCCAGCGGGCCTTGGGCGCGGCGGCCTTGCGCTGCTGGGCGAGGGCGAGCTCGGCGGCTTCGCCCACGGCGTCGTAGGCGTCGACGATGAGGGCGGTCAGGAGGTCGTCCCTGCTCGGGAAGTAGCGGTAGAGCGCCGAGGAGACCATGCCGAGTTCGCGGGCGACGGCGCGGAGGGAGAGCTTGGTCGCGCCGTCGGCCGCCAGCTGCTTTCTCGCCTCGTCCTTGATGGCCGCGGTGACTTCGATCCGTGCCCGTTCGCGGGCTCCCTGGACGGTGCTCATGGCACCAGTCTGCCAGCTTGGAGAGCACCGACCAAGAACGCGATCGATGCACATGAAACAGATCGGTGGACCTTTTCAAGAGCGGTGCTCTTGATTCGGAGCACCGCACGGGTGCACACTGCTCACGAATGAGAGCACCGCTCTCTCAGTCTCAGGGAGACGCCCGATGTCCGCATCCGCAACCCCACACGTGCAAAAGCCCGGCTGGTTCACCGTCAACGTCCTCAACCGGGCCGTCACCTGGATGACCCGTCGCGGCATCAGCGTCTGGGGCTCGCGCGTCCTCGCCGTCCGTGGCCGCAAGAGCGGCGAATGGCGGCGTACCCCGGTCAACCTGCTGACCGTCGACGGCGCGCACTATCTGGTGGCGCCGCGCGGGCACGTCCAGTGGACGCACAACATGCGCGCGGCCGGGGGCGGCGAGCTGCACCTGGGCCGGAAGACCGAGGTGTTCACCGCCGTCGAGGTCGCCGACGACGACAAGCCCGCACTGCTGCGCGCCTACCTCACGCGCTGGAAGGCCGAGGTGGGCGCCTTCTTCGACGGCGTGGGGCCGACGTCGAGCGACGCGGAGCTGCGCCGCGTGGCTCCCGACCACCCGGTCTTCCGCGTCACCATCACCAGCCCGTGACACCTCTCGGGCCCGCGTCGGCCACGTGACCGCGCGACGCGGCGGGAGCGCGGCGCGGCGAGAGCCCGGCGCTCGGCGCGGGCGCGGCCTCGGGGCACGGCGCGGGCCCAGCCCCAGGGGCGCGGGGCAGGCGCGCCCGGCGCGGGCCCGGCCTCGGGGGCGCGGCGCGGGCGCGGCGCCCGGCGCGGGCCCGGCCCCAGGGGCGCGGGGCAGGCGATGGGCCCCGGCTCCCGGCCCCCAGCCCCCAGCCCCCAGCCCCCAGCCCCCAGGGCATGCTCAGCGGTCGACGGTGTCCAGGGCGCGCCGCGCCATCGGGTGCGTACGGACCAGGCCCGCCAACGTGGTGGCGCCGCGCGTGATGTCGGCGAAGGCCTTCCAGGCCGGGCGCAGACCGGTGATCGCGGCGTGCAGCAGCAGCGGACGCTTCTCGAAGAGCGACAGCATCCTGCGTCCCACCGCCATCTCGACGCCGAGGCCGGCCTTGATGGCGAACGCGTAGTTCAGGGCCTGCCTGCGGGCGTCCACGGCGTCCTGCGACTCGGCGATGCGCACCGCCCACTCTCCCGCGAGCCGGCCCGAGCGCAGGGCGAAGGAGATGCCCTCGCGCGTCCACGGCTCCAGCAGGCCCGCCGCGTCGCCGCAGACCAGGACCCGGCCACGGGAGAGCGGCGAGTCCTCGCTGCGGCAGCGCGTCAAGTGGCCCGAGGAGATGGCCGGTTCGAAGCCCGCGAGGCCGAGCCGGGCGATGAAGTCGTCCAAGTAGCGCTTGGTGGCGGCGCCTTCGCCCCGGGCCGAGATCACGCCGACGGTCAGGGTGTCGCCCTTGGGGAAGACCCATCCGTAACTGCCGGGAAGGGGGCCCCAGTCGATGAGCACCCGTCCCGCCCAGTCGTCGGCCACACTCGGCGGCACCGGGATCTCGGCCTCAAGGCCCAGGTCGACCTGGTCGGTCTTGACGCCGACGTGTGCTCCTATGCGGCCCGCGCTGCCGTCGGCGCCGACCACGGCGCGCGCCAGGACGGTCTCGCCGTCGGCCAGGATCACGGCGACGGTGCGGCGGTCGGGGACGGCCGAGCCGTGCTGTTCCACCTTCGAGACGGTGACGCCGGTGCGGACCACGGCGCCCTCCTTCTCGGCGAGCGCGACCAGGCCCGCGTCGAACTCGGGCCGGTTGATCAGGCCGAACAGCATCTTCTTGGACCTGCGGGTGCGGGTCAGCTTCCCCTTCAGGGAGAAGGTGACCGCGTACACCCGGTCCTGGAGGGGGAGCTCGAAGCCGGGGGGCAGCGCGTCGCGCGAGGGGCCGATGATGCCGCCGCCACAGGTCTTGTAGCGCGGCAGCTCGGCCTTCTCCAGGAGCAGCACCTTGCGCCCCGCCGAGGCCGCCGCGTGGGCCGCCGATGCTCCCGCCGGTCCGGCGCCGACCACCACGACGTCCCAGACGGGCGCCGTGGCCGGATCCGTCACCGGCTCGGCGGCGGGCTCGCCCTGGTGCTTCCCCAGGGGTCCGTCCGTGCCGGCGTCTGCGTTCTCGCTGCTCACGATGTGCCTGTGCTCCCCATCAGACCAGTGCCCGTATTGACGACCGCATCCTACGGGGCAGTAGCCCCGCCTTCCTGTCCTGGCCCGTTGTGGCAGGATCGGCCACATCTTCGCGGTACACACATGTGCACCAACGTATGTGTGTACCTACAACGTCGCACCCACGAGGAGCGTGCCCATGACCGCACATCCGATCGCCGAGACCATCGCCTCCCTGATGCCCCGCGCCAAAGCGGAGCTGACGGAGCTGGTCGCCTTCCAGTCGGTGGCGGACGAGGCGGTGGCACCCAGGAGCGAGTGCGAGGCCGCCGCCAACTGGGTGGCCGACGCACTGCGCGCCGAGGGATTCCAGGACGTCGCGCTCCTCGACACCCCCGACGGTTCGCAGTCGGTGTACGGGCTGCTGCCCGGCCCCGCCGACGCTCCCACGGTCCTGCTGTACGCGCACTACGACGTACAGCCCAAGCTGGACGAGTCCGCGTGGGTGACCCCGCCGTTCGAACTGACCGAGCGCGACGGCCGCTGGTACGGGCGGGGCGCCGCCGACTGCAAGGGCGGGTTCATCATGCACCTGCTCGCGCTGCGGGCCCTCAAGAGCAACGGCGGTGTCCCCGTCTCGGTCAAGGTGATCGTGGAGGGCTCCGAGGAGCAGGGCACGGGCGGCCTCGAACAGTACGCCGAGGCGCACCCCGACCTGCTGGCGGCGGACGCGATCGTCATCGGTGACACCGGCAACTTCCGGGTCGGACTGCCCACGGTGACGGCGACGCTGCGCGGTATGACCATGATCCGCGTGAGCGTCGAGACCCTGGAGGGCAATCTGCACTCGGGCCAGTTCGGCGGCGCCGCGCCGGACGCGCTGGCCGCGCTGATCCGCGTCCTGGACTCGCTGCGCGACGAGCACGGCCAGACGGTGATCGAGGGCCTTGCGGCGGACGCCGCGTGGGACGGTCTGCAATACCCGGAGGAGGAGTTCCGGCAGGACGCGAAGGTCCTGGACGGCGTGTCGCTGCCCGGCACCGGCACCGTCGCCGACCGCATCTGGGCCCGCCCGGCCATCACGGTCATCGGCATCGACTGCCACCCGGTGGCAGGGGCCACGCCGTCCATCCCGGCGAGCGCCCGCGCGCAGATCAGCCTGCGGGTGCCGCCCGGCCAGGACGCGGCCGAGGCGACGAAGCTGCTCTACGCCCACATCGAGAAGCACGTGCCGTGGAACGCCCGGGTCACCTTCGAGCAGGTCGGCCAGGGCCAGCCGTTCCGCGCGGACATCACAAGCCCCGCGTACACCTCGATGGCCGAGGCGATGGCGGTGGCCTACCCGGGCGAGGAGATGCAGTCCTCCGGCATGGGCGGCTCCATCCCGCTGTGCAACACCCTGGCGGCGCTCTACCCGCAGGCGGAGATCCTGCTGATCGGCCTCAGCGAGCCCGAGGCGCAGATCCACGCGGTGAACGAGAGCGTGTCCCCCCAGGAGCTGGAGCGCCTGTCGGTCGCGGAGGCCCACTTCCTCATCAACTACGCCCAGTCAAAGCGCGGTTGAGTCACCGGCGGCAGAGAGGTTACGCGCTCGGCGGACATCGCCGTGAGCGTAGATCCGGGTGGCGGACGGCGTCGGGGACGTACGTTCGCCCCATGGATCTCCTTCCCGTCCTCCCCCGGCTGCACATGTTCCGCTTCGCCATCGGCCAGGCGTACGTGTGGCGCGACGACGACGGCCTGACGCTCATCGACGCGGGTGACGCGAACGCCGCGGCGCCCATCGAGGACGCGGTGCGCGGCCTCGGGCTCGATCCGGGCGCGATCCGGCGGATCGTGATCACGCACGGCCATCGCGACCACTACGGCTCGGCGGAAGAACTCGCCGCCCGCCACGGCGCCGAGGTGGTCGCGCACCGGCTCGACGCGCCGGTGATCCGGGGCGAGGCCCCGACGCCCGAGCCGGTGCTCCTGGACTGGGAAGTGCCGTTGTACGAACACGCGCTGACGGTCCCTCAGGCGCCTGCGACCCGGGTGGACCGCGAGGTGGGCGACGGGGACGCGCTGGGCTTCGGTGACGGCGCGTTCGTCGTCCACTCCCCCGGCCACACCGACGGGTCGATGGCCATCCATCTGCCGCGCCACGGCGTGCTGTTCACCGGGGACAGTGTGGCCGGGGTGGGTCAGGTGATGCTGGGCGTCTTCAACACTGACCGGGAGCGGGCGCTCGCCTCCTTCCGCCGGCTGGCGGCGCTCGGCGCGGACACCGTCTGTTTCGGGCACGGCGACCCGCTGACGAAGGACGCGGCGGCCGTCATGAAGGCCTCAGCCGACCGGGACTCCGGCCTCCAGATTGAGCACGGTTGACCGCTCCCGCGCCCGCAGCGCCCAGCGAAGCCGCTCGAACCGGGCGGGCGGCAGCAGTCCCGCCGCCTCGCGCTCGCTGACGAAACGCCAGCCGCGCAGTTCGGCGCCGGGCAGCAGCACCTCACCGGCCCGCGCGCTGTCGAGCGTGCCGCCGTCGAACAGCAGCCGCAGGCCGCCGAAGCCCGGCGGCCGTGGCGGCTCCCAGTCGATGACCAGAAGGCGCGGTACGCGCTCGAGCCGGACACCCAGCTCCTCCTCGACCTCGCGGACGCCGGCCCGCGCCGGTGCCTCGCCGCGTTCGACGACGCCGCCGGGGAACTCCCAGCCCGGCTTGTAGGTGGGGTCGACCAGGAGCACGCGGTCCTGTTCGTCGAAGAGCAGCACCCCGGCGGCCAGCGTCTCGGCGGTGGGCTCGGGGGTCTGCACGATCGCGCAGGCCCGGGCCGCCCCGGAGCGGACCGCCTCGGCTATGCGCTCGGCGCTCTCGCGGGGCGTGAGCACACTGTTGTCGACGGCGTGGGCGTCGGCGGCGATCCAGCCGAGCGCGCGCCGGAAGGGCTCGATGTGCTCATACGCCCATTTGCGGACCCGTTGTTCGTCGGCCTCCGGGTCGTCGGGGAACTCCACGCGGGCCGCTATCCGCGCCCGCAGGATCGTTTCCTCCTGAGTGAGCACCACATGCCGTACGGGTATGCGGCGGGAGGCGAACCCACCGAAGATCTCATCCCGGTACTCCTGTCTCAGGAGCGTCATCGGCACCACGAGTACGCCGCCGACCTCGGCGTGCAGCGCGGCGGCGCCCTCCACCACCAGGCGCCGCCAGATCGGCAGATCCTGGTAGTCGCTGACCTGCGCGAGAAGTTTCTGCGGCAGCAGATGCCGTAGCGCCCCGCCCATCACCTCGGGGTCGTAGAACGTGCTGTCCGGGATCAGGTCGATCAGTTCGCGCGCGGTGCTCGTCTTGCCCGCGCCGAACGCACCGTTGATCCAAACGATCACGGTTCCCCCTCTTCGTAGCCCCCAGTGGACTGCCCGCAACACCCTGCCACTAAATCGCGTGGGCGGCCGGGGCCTCCTCGGTCACATCACAACTGTGGCCGGGCTGTTGCCTGCCGCCTGCCACCATGGGGCCGCGCTTCGCGTCCTGGTCTACGAGCACCGGCCACGGGGGGCCGTAACGCCGACGGCGCGGGCGTCGTTGTGCGGGTGCCCAACGAGACGAACAAGGGGGCGCGACGAAATGCGTCGTACGGTACTGGAACGTTTTCCCGCGGGCGACCCGCGCGGTCACTGGACCGCCGAGGCGTTCGCTCACGACCGCAGGAACGAGGGCCTGGCCGCGGAGGTCGTGATGGACCTGGAGAGCGACGCGTTCCTGGTCGTCGTCACGCAGTCCGTGCCCGAGCGGGTCGGCTGAGGTCGCCCGGCGCCGGGCCGCGCCGCGCGCCCGGTCAGAAGGCGCCCGGAACCACCTGCCAGGTGGGCAGCCCCAGACGGCGCCACACCGCGACCACACGGTCGCGGTCGTCGAGGCTGATCCGCACGCGGTAGCGGTGGCGGACGTACGCGTCGAACAGCTCGGTCTTCACGACGTCGTCACGCCGCAGATCGCCGGAGGGCCGCATCCACAACTCGTCGTAGGGCACCTCGTGCGCGGCGAGCCAGGCGCGGGTCGCCGCCCGGAAGTCCTCGCTCCGGCCCGAGAGCAGCACGATCCTGTCCCCGTGCGTCTGCCGGAAGCCGATCAGGGCGTCGCGCACGGGCCCGTTGAGGCCGTCCCGTTCGCAGCGCGTGAAGTCGTACGGATGGCGGTGTGCGCCGAGGGCGAGCGTGCCGTCGATGTCGCACAGCACCGCGCTGGGCAGCGACGCGTCCGGGGTGTACGGCTCGGCTCCGGCCACGGCCGCCGTGTCCTCCAGCCAGGCGGCCGTGAGCCGCCAGCCGGCGCGTACCGCCTGGGCGTGCCGGGCGGCCAGACGGCGGATGACGGCGTCACCGACCGGCCTGGCGCGGGCCGCGTCGCGGCGCAGGCACTCCTGGAGGGGCACGCCGGTGAAGTCGTGCACCACGAACCGCGCCCGCCCCGCCACGGCCGCCTTGAGACGCCCCGGGACGCGCGGAGTGAGATGGGTGTTGTCCACGACGACGTCGAAGCCGGCGGCGATGGTCTCGCGGACCGCCACGTCCTGCACGGCGAGCACGCTCCGTTCCGCGGCCCGCGACCTGCCGCGCCCCTCGCTCCCGGGGTCGAACATGGCGCGCAGGTCATCGAGGCTGACACGGCGGCACCGGCCACCGCAGGACGCGACGAGCTCACGCGCGGCGGTGGTCTTGCCCGACGCGGGCAGTCCGGTCATCACGTGCACGGTGGTCATGGCGGGGCCGGCTCTCTCCCATGGGCGCGGGGACGACCGACGGCTCACAACCGGGTACCCGCGCGGCCTCCCTGGGTCATGCCCGGTGAACCGGCCGGGGATGCCGGAACGCGCCGGACCGTGCCCTGCCCGTTGCCCGGCCGCGGTGTGCGCCCCGCGGTGGAACGCCCTCGCGGCGGCGGGACGTCAACGTCCGGCGGCGCGACCATCACCGCGCGGCCATCCGGCCACCGCCAAGTACCGGGCGGTGCGCGTCACTTGAGGAGTGCCGCCTCGGGCGAGCGCCGCGCCGAGGCCGCCGCGGCCGCGCCCACCAGGCCCGCGTCCGTGCCCGTCAGGGCCGGCGCCACGGTGAGGCGCTGGACGAAGGAGAGCGTGGCGTAGTCGCGCAGCGCCCGGCGCAGCGGGCTGAAGAGGACGTCACCCGCGCCGGCCACTCCCCCGCCGATGACGGCGATGTCGATCTCGACGAGCGTCGCGGTCGCGGCGATCGCGGCGGCCAGCGCCCGGGCGGCGCGCTCGAAGGAGGCGAGGGCGACCGGGTCGTTGGACCGGGCGGCGCGGGCGACGGCGGCGGCCGAGGTGTCGCCGTCGGGACCCGGGCGCCAGCCGTTGTCCAGGGCGCGGCGGGCGATGTTGGGACCGCTCGCGATCCGTTCCACACAGCCGCGTCCGCCGCAGGGGCAGGTCTCGCCGTCGAGGTCGACGCTGATGTGGCCGATATGGCCCGCGTTGCCGGTGGGGCCAGGGCGCAGCTTTCCGTCGAGTACGAGGCCGCCGCCGACGCCGGTCGACACGACCATGCACAGCGCGTTGTCATGCCCCCGGGCGGCGCCGAGCCAGTGCTCGGCGGCGGTCATCGCGACGCCGTCGCCGACCAGTTCCACATCGAGCCCGCCGGTCACCGCGCGCACCCGCTCGACCAGTGGAAACCCGCGCCAGCCAGGGATGTTGACGGGACTGACCGTCCCGGTGGAGGCGTCCACGGGTCCCGCGCTGCCGATGCCGACGACGCCCGTACGCTCCCACCACGGGGACCCGGTCAGCTCGGCGATGACCTCTTCGGCCGCGCGCATCACCGTGTCGCCGTCCTCATGGGCGGGGGTCGGCCGCTGTGCCCGCAGCAGGATGCGGCCCCCCGCGTCCACCAGGGCTCCGGCGATCTTGGTGCCGCCGATGTCGAGCGCGGCGACGAGGTCGGTGTGCATCGAGGTCGGATCTCCTCGTGAGGACGGGTATCGGCAGGTCAAGATGAAAGTCTCCCTGCATGTGACAACGTTGTCCAGGGCCTATGCTCGACGCCACACCCGCCGTCCCGGCCGCCAGAGCACGCCGGACGGCTCCCGACGAGGACAGGACAGCGCACCGTGGCCGACAACGCCCGCCACTCCGAGCTCCGCTACGGCAACCGTCCGACGATGAAGGACGTCGCCGCGCGCGCCGGTGTCGGCCTCAAGACGGTGTCCCGGGTGGTCAACGGCGAGGCCGGCGTGACGCCCGACACCGAGCGCCGGGTGCAGGAGGCCATCGAGGCGCTGGGCTTTCGGCGCAACGACAGCGCGCGGGTGCTGCGCAAGGGGCGTACGGCCTCGATCGGTCTGGTGCTCGAAGACCTCGCCGACCCCTTCTACGGGCCGCTCAGCCGCGCCGTGGAGGAGGTCGCGCGGGAGCACGGGGCGCTGCTCATCAACGGTTCGAGCGCCGAGGACGCGGAGCGGGAGCAGGAACTGGTGCTCGCGTTCTGCGCCCGCCGGGTCGACGGCCTCATCGTGATCCCGGCGGGCTCCGACCACCGCTATCTCGAACCGGAGATAAAGGCGGGCGTGGCCACGGTGTTCGTGGACCGGCCGGCCGGCGGGATCGAGGCCGACGTGGTCCTGTCCGACAGCTTCGGGGGCGCCCGCGCGGGCGTGGCCCATCTCATCGCGCACGGCCACCGCAGGATCGGATTCATCGGCGACCAGCCCCGCATCCACACGGCCACCGAGCGTCTGCGCGGCTATCACGCGGCCATGGCCGAGGCGGGGCTGCCGGTCGAGGATGCCTGGGTCTCGCTCGGCTCGACCTCTCCCGAGCGGGTGCGGGACGCGGCCGCGTCGATGCTGGAGGGGCCTTCGGGGGTCACCGCCCTGTTCGCCGGCAACAACCGGGTGACGGTCACGGCCGTACGGGTCCTCGCGGGCCGCGCGCACCCGGTGGCCCTGGTCGGGTTCGACGACATCGAACTGGCCGACCTACTGGGCATCACGGTCATTTCGCAGGACGCCGCCACCCTCGGCCGCACCGCCGCCGAACTGCTCTTCCGGCGCCTCGACGGCGCCGGGGAGAAGCCTGCCCGGGTGGTCCTGCCCACGGCCTTGATCCAGCGGGGCTCGGGCGAACTGCCGCCGCCCGCCGACGCGTAGCGGGCGCCGCCGGAGCCCCGGCGGCCGGCTCCGGCATGGCTCCGGCTCAGTTCCGGCACCGCTCCGGCTCGGCTCCGGCCCGCTCAGCAGACCTTCAGGCCCGGCACCGGCTGGTTGTTGTCGCCGCCCTTCACATAGACCACGCTCACGTACACGCTCTTGTGGCCGCTGTCGTCATCGGTCCTGGCCCACCAGGTGTTGGTCCACTTCCCGTACGTCTCGCGGCGGCCGAGGTCGGCCTGGCAGTAGAAGTAGTTGGTGCCCGCGTTGAGCACGCCCGCCGCGCCGCCGTCCTGGCGGATGGACTTCGCGGCGCGCCACACCTGGCAGTCGAACCTGCCGCCGGCGATCGCGTGGCAGCTGCCGGCCGGCGGCGCCGTGTCACCCGCGCCGCCGCCCGGGGACGCCGTGGCAGGGGCGCCGGGGGCGCTCTTCTTCGGATCGGGCGTCCTGGTGGCGTCGTTCTTGGCGTCCGCCTTGCCCGCGTCGCCCTTGCGTGACGGCTTCACGTCGCCCGAACTCACCGACGGCGTGGGCGAGTTGGGCGTCTCGCGCGCGGAGGGCCCGGGGCTCGACAGGCCTGCGGCGCCGACCTGGTCGTCCGCCGCACCCGGTGACGCGCCGGCGGCCGACCCGGACGCCCGCTGCCCGCCGCCGGTGTTCCCCTGACCGAGGAGTGCGTATCCGGCGCCGCCGCCGATGAGGACGACGGCTGCCGCGGCGGCCGCGATCAGCGGCGTGCGGCGTCTGCGCCCTTCGCCCGGTGGCGCCGAGGCCGATGGGCCGGATGGGGCCGTTGGGACCGATGGTGCCGACGGGACCGATGGCCCGGCCGGGGCCGATGGCGCGGGCGGGGCCGCGCTCACTGGCGGCCCGAAGCGCGGGGGTATCACCGCGCCCGGCGCCGGTTCCGGCGTCGGCGCGGCCCCGAAGCCCTGGGGTTGGTGCGGCGCCACATCGCGCACCGTGGCGCTGCGGGGCGCCTCGGCCCCCCGCGCGCCAGGCCGTAGTGGCGCGGTGCGCACGGCGGTCGGTCCCGTCGCTCCCGGGTCCGTGGCGATCTCCGCGAGCAGCCGCGCCGCCGTGGTGGCGTCGGGCCGCCGGGCGGGGTCCTTGTCCATGAGAAGCGCGAGCACCGGCCCCAGCGGGCCCGCGCGGCGCGGCTGGGGCAGCGGCTCGACGACGATGGCGTTGAGCGTGGACCAGGTGGAGGTGCGGCGGAAGGGGACGGTGCCCTCGACGGCCGCGTACAGGGTGGCGCCGAGCGCCCAGACGTCGGATGCGGGTCCGGGGTCCTGGCCCTGGGCCCGTTCGGGCGCCAAGTAGTCCAGGGAGCCGACCAGTTCGCCGGTGCGGGTGAGCTTGCGCTGGGAGGTGCCCCCGGCCGAAGACTGGGCGGGGATCCCGGAGCCGTCGCCCGGGTCCTCCATGGCGGCGATGCCGAAGTCGGTGAGGACGACCCGGCCCGAGGCGTCGAGCAGCACGTTGCCGGGCTTCACGTCGCGGTGCAGGACCCCCACCCGGTGGGCGGCGGCCAGCGCTTCGAGGACGCTGACGCCGATGGCTGCGGCCTCGGCCGGCTCCAGGACGCCACGCTCGCTCAGGACGCCGTCGAGCGAGGGGCCGTCGATGAGTTCCATGACGATGACGGGACGGCCCTCGTGCTCGGTGACGTCATGGACGGCGATCACCGAGGGATGACGCACCCGGGCCGCGGCGCGCGCCTCACGCTGCATCCGCAGCCGCAGGTCGCCCAGTTCGGGCGCGGAGGCGTCGTTGTAGGCGCGCAGTTCCTTGACGGCGACCTCGCGGCCGAGCACGTCGTCGTGGGCACGCCATACGACGCCCATGCCGCCGCGGCCGAGCCGTTCGACGACCCGGTACCGGCCGGCCAGTAGTTGGCTCTCCCCCGTGGACACCGCTGCCCCGTTCCCCTGTGGTGATGGTGGTCGGGTACAGAGTACGGGGCAGGACCGACAGGCCCGGGGCGCCCGGTCCCGGTTTCGCTACGGGGCGGTGACGGTGAGGACCCCGCGCCGGGGCGAGGCGAAGGCGTCCAGGTCGGCGCGGGTGAGACCGGTCAGGCGCCCCACCTCCGCGGTGTCGAGGGCGCCGCAGTCCAGGCCGCGCAGCAGGTAGCCGCTGAGCGCCTTGGCGGTGGCGGGCTCGTCCATGACGTCGCCCTCCGTCTTGGCGACGTACGCGGCGAGGCGTCCCGCCGCCTGCTCAAGGCCCTCGCGGTAGAAGGCGTACACGGCCGCGTAACGCGTCGGCAGATGGCCCGGGTGCATGTCCCAGCCCTGGTAGTAGGCGCGGGCCAGGGCGCGGCGGGTGAGGCCGTAGTGCAGGCGCCAGGCCTCGTGGACGTGCCCGGTGGTGCCGACGGGCAGCACGTTGGTGGAGCCGTCCGAGATGCGTACGCCGGTCCCCGCGGCGGCCACCTGCATGACGGCCTTGGCGTGGTCGGCGGCCGGGTGGTCGCTGGCCTGGTAGGCGGCGGACACGCCGACGCACGCGCTGTAGTCGAAGGTGCCGTAGTGCAGCCCGGTCGCGCGGCCCTGGGCGGCGTCGATCATCCTGGCGACGGCGGCGGTGCCGTCGGCGGCGAGGATGGACTGGCTGGTCTCGATCTGGATCTCGAAGCCGAGCCGTCCTTCGGGCAGGTGGTGGGCCTTCTCGAAGGCGGCCAGCAGCCGTACGAAGGCGGTGACCTGCTCGGGGTAGGTCACCTTCGGCAGGGTGAGCACGAGCCCGTCGGGCAGGCCGCCGTGGCGCATGAGCGTGGTGAGGAAGACGTCGGTGGTGCGGATGCCCCGGTCGCGGACGGCGGCCTCCATGCACTTCATGCGGATGCCCATGTAGGGCGCGGCGGTGCCGTTCGCGAAGGCTTCGGCGATGAGGCGGGCGGCGCGGGCGGCGTCGGCGTCCTCCTCGGCGTCGGGGCGCGGGCCGTAGCCGTCCTCGAAGTCGACGCGCAGGTCCTCGATGGGCTCGCGGGTGAGCTTGGCGCGCACGCGGTCGTACACGGGCGCGGCGAGCTCGTCGCTGATGCCGAGGACCTTGGCGAGGGCGGCGGCGTCGGGGGCGTGCTCGTCGAGCGCGGCGAGCGCCTGGTCGCCCCAGGAGCGGATGGTGCCCGCATCGAAGGCGTCACCGGGCACGTAGACGGTGTGGACGGGCTGGCGGGTGCCGGGGTCGCCCGGGTACCGGCGGGCGAGCTCCTGGTCCACGGTGACGAGCGAGGCGCTGATCTCCTCGCTGACGACGCCGGCGAGGCTCGTCGCCACCTGCTCCTGCTGACCCATCCTGCACCCTCCACACGGTCGAAACTTTTCCGCTTCACGGAATCAACAATCCGTATAGCGAAGTTAGTGCGCCGCCCCTTCTGCGTCAATGCTTGTCAATGGCTTGTCAATGCTTGTACGAAACGGCTCGGGGCCGCGCGGTGAGAATCACCACGCGGCCCCGGGACCGGACGAACTCGCAGGTCAGCCCTTGCGGGAGTTGACCTCTTCGGTCAGCTGCGGGACGACCTGGAACAGGTCGCCGACGACGCCGTAGTCGACCAGGTCGAAGATCGGGGCCTCGGCGTCCTTGTTGACGGCCACGATGGTCTTCGAGGTCTGCATGCCGGCCCGGTGCTGGATGGCGCCGGAGATGCCGTTGGCGATGTAGAGCTGCGGCGAGACGGACTTGCCGGTCTGGCCGACCTGGTTGGAGTGCGGGTACCAGCCCGCGTCCACCGCGGCGCGCGAGGCGCCGACGGCCGCGCCGAGCGAGTCGGCAAGGGCCTCGATCACCGCGAAGTTCTCGGCGCCGTTGACGCCTCGGCCGCCGGAGACCACGATCGCGGCCTCGGTCAGCTCGGGGCGGCCGGTCGACTCGCGCGGGGTGCGCGAGGTGACCTTGGTGCCGGTGGCCAGATCGGAGAAGGTGACCGACAGGGCCTCGACGGCGCCGGCGGCCGGGGCGGCCTCGACGGCGGCCGAGTTCGGCTTGACCGTGATGACCGGGGTGCCCTTGGAGACACGGGACTTGGTGGTGAAGGAGGCGGCGAACGCGGACTGCGTGGCCACCGGGCCCTCGTCGCCGGCCTCAAGGTCGACGGCGTCGGTGATGATGCCGGAGCCGATGCGCAGCGCGAGGCGGGCGGCGATCTCCTTGCCCTCGGCGGAGGACGGGACGAGCACGGCGGCCAGGGAGCCCCCGGCGGACACCGCGTCGTACGCGGCCTTGAGCGCGTCCACCTTCGGTACGACGAGGTAGTCGGCGAACTCGGAGGCGTCGGCGGTGAGGACCTTGACCGCGCCGTGCTCGGCGAGCGCGGCGGCGGTGTTCTCGGCGCCGGCGCCGAGCGCGACGGCGACGGGCTCGCCGATGCGGCGGGCCAGCGTCAGCAGTTCGAGGGTGGGCTTGCGGACGGCGCCGTCCACGTGGTCGACGTAGACCAGAACTTCAGCCATGGGACTTCAATCTCCTGCAAGTGCGAAGAAAAGGCGGGCAGTTGAGGGGCAGGCTCGGCGAGCCCTGAGTGCGGACGCGGCCCGGACGGTTCCCGGACCCGCCGGGTACCGCGAAGAATTCCCGGCGCGCGACAGGCGACTCAGATGAACTTCTGGCTCGCGAGGAACTCGGCCAGCTGCTTGCCGCCCTCGCCCTCGTCCTTGACGATCGTGCCGGCGGTGCGGGCCGGGCGCGCGGCCGCGGAGTCGACGGCGGTCCAGGAGCCCTCAAGACCGACCTCGTCGGCCTCCAGGTCCAGGTCGCCCAGGTCCAGGGACTCCACCGGCTTCTTCTTGGCGGCCATGATGCCCTTGAAGGACGGGTAGCGGGCCTCGCCCGACTGGTCCGTCACGGACACGACGGCCGGCAGCGCGGCCTCAAGCTGCTCGGACGCGGCGTCGCCGTCGCGGCGGCCCTTGACAGTGCCGCCCTCGACCGAGACCTCGGAGAGCAGCGTGACCTGGGGGACGCCCAGGCGCTCCGCGAGCAGCGCGGGAAGCACGCCCATGGTGCCGTCGGTGGACGCCATGCCGCAGATGACCAGGTCGTAGCCGGTCTTCTCGACGGCCTTGGCCAGGACCAGCGAGGTGCCGATCACGTCGGTGCCGTGCAGGTCGTCGTCCTCGACGTGGACGGCCTTGTCGGCGCCCATGGAGAGCGCCTTGCGCAGCGCGTCCTTGGCGTCCTCGGGGCCGACGGTCAGCACGGTGATCTCCGCGTCGTCCGCCTCGTCGGCGATCTGCAGTGCCTGCTCGACCGCGTACTCGTCGAGCTCCGAAAGGAGGCCGTCGACGTCGTCGCGGTCGACGGTCAGGTCATCGGCGAAGTGCCGGTCGCCGGTGGCGTCGGGCACGTACTTCACACAGACAACGATCCTCAAGCTCACGCCGGCTCTCCTACTGCATCGTCATTTCTGGGCTGCCTTGATGCACGCAGCATAGGCGCCTGATGGGGCGGTATCCGGTCGGGGCGACCGGCGCTCCGAACGAAATATTACTCGTCAGTACACCCAGCTTGTTCCCCGTAAGCAAGCGCTTTGAACTGTGACGTTGCCAACGCTGAGTAATCGGTCCCGAGTGGAACTCTCAGTCGCGCAGCGCGTTGAAGCGGCCCTGGTGGTAGAGCAGCGGACGCCCCGCGCCCGCGGGGTCGCCGGCGACCGCCCGGGCCAGCACGATCCGGTGGTCGCCGGCCGGAACGCGCGCCACCACCCGGCACACCAGATAGGCCAGAACGCCGTTCAGTACGGGCACGCCCTCGGGCCCCGGGTGCCAGTCGGTGGCCGGGCCGAAGCGGTCGGCGCCGCTGCGGGCGAACGCGGCGGCCAGCTCCCGCTGGTGCTCGCCCAGTATGTGCACGCCCACGTACTCCGCCTCGGCGATGACGGGCCAGCTGGAGGAGCCGGTGCCGATCCCGAACGAGATCAACGGCGGTTCGGCGGCGACGGAGTTGAGCGAGGTGGCGGTGAAGCCGGCGGGACGGCCGCCGCGCTGGGCGGTGATCACCGCGACACCGGCGGCGTGCTGACGGAAGACCGACTTGAACAGTTCGGGCGTGGCTGTCTGAGGGGTACCGAGCTCGGGCGAGGCCGTCATGGAATTGTCCTTCTGCGGTGGGTGCGACGTGGGCTGCGGGCGGTCAGCAGCCTGGACAGCGCGCGCTCGCGTCACGAGCGAGGTCCACATGGGCGCGTCCATAAAGAAGGAGATCTGTCGGCACGTCGTCAGACTGACGACGCACCGCGCCCCCAGTCAAGTGCTGTCCTCGATGTGGGAGATCCCTCACGGGCCCGGCACCGCCCGCCCGAGCGCGGCGATGACATCCACGCGGCGCGGCTGCCCGCTCGCCCGGCGCACGATCGCGCCGCCCGCGTCGAGCACGAGCACCGTCGGGGTCGCGGTGATCCCGAGTTCTCGTACGAGTTCGAGGCGTTCCTCGGCGTCGATCTCCACATGGGCGACGCCCTCCACCATCGCGGCCACCTCCGCCAGGGTGCGCCGGGTCGCCCGGCAGGGCTGGCAGAAGGCGGTGGAGAACTGCACCAGGGTGGCCCGCCGCCCCAGCGCCGCCCCCAACTCGGCCTCGCCGAGCCCGCGCCCGCCCTCGCCCCGTACGCCGTCTCCCACCGTCACGGCTCCCACAGCGCCAGGCCTCCCGGTCTCTTCACACGGCCACTACCTGCCCTGTCGTACGGTTGCAGCGCGGATCGCTCCGCAATGATTCCCAGGGCTCCGGCCTGCGAAGACGTGATGTGAATCTCGCCCGCGCCCGGTGCCAGGACTGGCCAGCCCGGCCGGCATCGGGCACCATCTGCCTGAGCCTAAAACCTACGGCTGCGTAACTTACTCCGGGAGCACCCTCCCCGGGCACACGAAGGGTCTCCCCTCAGATGGCAGAACTCGTCTATCGACCGGTCATCGGCGCCGCCCGCGCGATGTTCAAGGCGCTCGACCTGAAGATCGACACCCAGGGTTCGGAGAACATCCCGCGCACCGGCGGGGCAGTGCTCGTCAGCAACCACATCAGCTATCTCGACTTCATCTTCACGGGCCTGGCCGCCCTGCCGCAGAAGCGGCTCGTGCGGTTCATGGCCAAGGAGTCGGTGTTCCGGCACAAGATCTCCGGCCCGCTGATGCGCGGCATGAAGCACATCCCGGTCGACCGCACGCAGGGCGAGGACGCCTACCAGCACGCGCTCGCCTCACTGCGGTCCGGGGAAGTGATCGGCGTGTTCCCGGAGGCGACGATCTCGCAGTCGTTCACGCTGAAGAGCTTCAAGTCGGGCGCCGCGAGGCTGGCCCAGGAGGCGGGGGTGCCGCTGGTCCCGATGGCGCTGTGGGGCACCCAGCGGATCTGGACCAAGGGCCGCCCGCGCAACTTCAGGCGCAGCCACATTCCCGTCACCATCCGCGTCGGCGAGCCCGTGGAGGCACCCGCCGACCAGTACGCGGGGGCCATCACGCGGCGGCTGCGCGAGCGCTGCCAGGAGCTCCTGGAAGCGGCCCAGCGCGCCTACCCCGTCCGCCCCAGGGACGCCGGCGACACCTGGTGGGTGCCGGCGCACCTCGGCGGCACGGCCCCGACGCCCGAGCAGGTCAAGAGCCGTGAGGCGACCGGCTGAATCGTCACTCCTGGCCGGCCGCGCCGACCGGCGAGTGCACGGTGACCCGGGCTCCGGGGCTGAACTTCTCCAGGAGTTCGGCCAGTTCGGCGCCGGCGGTGACGAGGTCGCAGTGCGGCGCCATGCCCTCCAGGAGGAAGAGCGCGTTGACGCTCTCCTCGGTGAGCCGGGTACGCACCCCCTGACGCCAGTTCCAGCGGCGGCAGGTGACGCCCTCGTCGTCGCACCACACCACTTCGCCCGCGTCGGGGTGCTCGACGACCTCTTCGCCGCCGGCGACGGTGGCGAAGGACTCCTCGCCGGTGGCCCGCACCAGGCGCATCGACCCCACGATGCGGTCGGTGTCCTCGCCGCCGACCGGCACGAGGTGGGCGACGCTGATCGCGTTGTACACGTCGACGAGGCGGTTGACGCGCGGCAGCCCGCCGTCGGCCAGGGCCCGCTTGGCGAGCGCTTCGGCGGAGTTGCGGGTGCGGTTCGGCTTGGAGCCGAAGGCGGTGTACGCGGCGCGCCAGGCGGCCACGTGGGGGTCCTCGTGCGGGGCCCGGCCGGCCAGCCGCTCGGCGAGCCGGCGCCCGGCGTCGTCGAGCAGCGCCGAACTCGCCTCGTCGCTGGGCGCGTTGAGCAGACCGCGGGCCTCGACGGCGACATGGGTGAAGCCGGGCGCGAGGGCCCGTACGTCGTCGGACACGGTGAGCGTGAGCGTCATGATGGGGAGTGCCTCACAGTTCGGTCGGATAGATCGGCCACAGCGACGGCCGGTCGGGCGCGGCTTTCAGCGCGTCCATGACCGCCCGGTGGGGTACATCATAAAGTACTGGATAGTCCACTTCGCCGAACTCCGGTCGCACCTTCCACGCCAGCCGTTCCTCGTCGAGGGAGAACTGGGCGTGGACGCCCGGCTTGTTGCCCCGGGCATCCACGCGGGCCCAGGTGCCGGTCCCCGGCAGCCGTAGCGCGACCAGACCGTGCACGAACGGGTTCGATCCGTCGTCATCGGCGAGGCGCTGGTAGCAGAGCGCGGCGGGGATCCCTCCGGCCCGCAGCAGCGCGGCCAGGGCGTGCGCCTTGGCACAGCAGATGCCGGTACGCCACGCGAGCACGTCGGAGGCCCGCCACGTCACCTTGAGGTCGCCCGAGTCCTGGGAGTGCGCGATCTCGTCCCGGACGAAGCTGTAGGCGGCTTCGGCGTATGCGTATGCGCCGGTGGTGGCGGCCGCCAGGCGGGCGGCCGTCTCGCGCGCCAGGGGGTGTTCATGGTCGACGACGTCGTCCGCGCCGAGGTACGCGGAGAGTTGAGGGGTGCGCTGGATGAGCTCCATGGCACCGGAGCGTACGAATGCGGCCGACCGCAAGTCAATGACTTTACGGTCGACCGCATAGGTATTCAGACGTCGCGTCGGTGCTAACGCGCCATTTCTTCCTTCAGCGCCTGAAGGAAGCCGTCCACATCGTCCTCGGTGGTGTCGAAGGAGCACATCCAGCGGACGTCACCGACCGCCTCGTCCCAGAAGTAGAAGCGGTAGCGCTTCTGAAGCCGCTCGCTGACATCGTGCGGCAGGCGCGCGAACACGGCGTTGGCCTGCACCTCGTACAGGATCTCCACGCCGTCGATCTGGCGCACGCCCTCGGCGAGGCGGGCGGCCATCGCGTTGGCGTGGCGGGCGTTGCGCAGCCAGAGGTCCTTGGCGAGCAGCGCCTCCAGCTGCACCGACACGAAACGCATCTTGGAGGCCAGCTGCATGGACATCTTGCGGATGTGCTTCATCTGGCGGACCGCGTCGGGGTTGACGACGACGATCGCCTCGCCGAAGAGCATCCCGTTCTTGGTGCCGCCGTACGACAGCACGTCCACGCCGACCGCGTTGGTGAACGCCCGCATCGGCACGTTCAGGGAAGCGGCCGCGTTGGATATCCGCGCGCCGTCGAGATGGACCTTCATGCCGCGCTCGTGGGCGTGGTCGCAGATCGCCCTCACCTCGTCGGGCGTGTAGACCGTGCCCAGCTCGGTGTTCTGGGTGATCGAGACGACCTGTGGCATCGCCCGGTGCTCGTCCTCCCAGCCCCAGGCCTGGCGGTCGATGAGCTCGGGCGTCAGCTTGCCGTCGGGGGTGGCCACCGTGAGCAGCTTGAGCCCGGCCATCCGCTCGGGGGCGCCGCCCTCGTCCACGTTGATGTGCGCGCTCTCCGCGCACACCACGGCGCCCCAGCGGTCGGTCAGCGCCTGGAGCGCGGTGACGTTGGCGCCGGTCCCGTTGAAGACCGGGAAGGCCTCGGCGTCCGCGCCGAAGTGGCTGTGGATGACGCGCTGAAGGTGCTCGGTGTACTCGTCCTCGCCGTAGGCGATCTGGTGACCGCCGTTGGCGAGGGCGATGGCCGCGAGGACTTCGGGGTGGGCACCGGCGTAGTTGTCGCTGGCGAACCCGCGCACCGCCGGGTCGTGGTGCGCTCGGGCGTCCGTCCTCACGGCTTGGGGGTCAGCCACAGGCGCTGTCCGTTCACTTCTTGGGCGGGCTTGTCCCAGACGCCGGCGATGGCCTCGGCCAGCTCCGTGACATCGGTGAAGCCCGCGAACTTCGCGTTCGGTCGCTCGGCGCGCATCGCGTCGTGCACCAACGCCTTGATCACCAGGATCGCGGCAGCCGCGCGCGGCCCGTCGGCGCCCTCGGCGGCCCCCGCCTTGCGGAACGCGTCACCGAGCGCGAGCGTCCACGCCTCGGCGGCGGCCTTGCCCGCGTTGTAGGCGGCGTTGTTCGCGGTGGGCTTGTGCGCCCCGGACTGGCTGACCAGGACGAAACGGCCCCTGTCGCTGCGCAGCAGCCCGTCGTGGAACGCGAGCGAGGTGTGCTGCACCGTCTTGACCAGCAGCTTCTCCAGGAGTTCCCAGTCGGCCAGGTCGGTCTCGGGGAAGGAGGTGCTGCCGCGCCACCCGCCGACGAGGTGGACCAAGCCATCCACGCGTCCGAAGTCCTTCTGGATGCGGTCGGCCCAGTCCCGGGTGGCCTGGAGGTCGAGGAGGTCGACGGTGTCACCGGTGACGGTGGCCCCGCCGTGCGCGTACCGCGCGGCATCCACGGCCGAGGCCAGGCGCTCGACGTCCGCGTCGGCGCCCACCACGATCGCGCCCGCTTCCGCGAGCCGGAGCAGCGCCGCACGGCCCGCGGGCCCCGCCGCGCCGGCCACGGCGACGACCGCGCCGCTCAGAGGTCCGTTGTTCATCTTCCTCGCCCCTTCCGAACCTTCTGAAGCTTCTGCACCTTGTGAAGCTTCTGCACCTTCCGAACCGTCCACACCGTCGGCACGAGAGCTCACGCGGCGGCCTCGGCCTGGGCGGAAGCGGCGGTGATCCCCTTGGTGGAGGCGATCACGTTCTTCAGCTTCTTGGCAAGCGCCTCATAGAACATGCTGAGCGGAAACTCGTCCGCAAGCACGTCGTCGACGAGCTTACGGGGCGGCTGCGTCAGGTCCAGGGCGTCGGGGCCCTTGGCCCAGCGCGATCCGGGGTGCGGGGCGAGGTAGGTGGAGACCAGGTCGTACGCCGCGAACCAGTGGACCAGCTTGGGCCGGTCGATGCCGTCGCGGTACAGCTTCTCGATCTCGGCGCACAGCTGGTTGGTGACCACCGGGGCGCGGTCCCAGTCGATGTGCAGCTTGTTGTCCGTCCACCGCACCACGTCGTGCTTGTGCAGGTAGGCGAAGAGCAGCTGGCCGCCGAGACCGTCGTAGTTGCGGACGCGGTCGCCGGAGACCGGGAAGCGGAACATCCGGTCGAAGAGCACCGCGTACTGCACGTCGCGGCCGTGCCGGTTGCCCTCGGCGTCCAGTTTCACGGCCTCCTTGAAGGCGGTGAGGTCGCAGCGCAGCTCTTCGAGGCCGTACATCCAGAACGGCTGGCGCTGCTTGATCATGAACGGGTCGAACGGCAGGTCGCCGTGGCTGTGGGTGCGGTCGTGGATCAGGTCCCAGAGCACGAAGGCCTTCTCGCAGCGCTCCTGGTCGGTCACCATCTCCTGGATGTCCTCGGGGAGTTGGAGCCCGAGGATGTCCACGGCCGCGCCGGTGACGGCGCGGAAGCGGGCCGCCTCGCGGTCGCAGAAGATGCCGCCCCAGGTGAAGCGCTCGGGGGCCTCGCGCACGGCGATGGTCTCGGGGAAGAGGACCGCCGAGTGGGTGTCGTAGCCCGCGGTGAAGTCCTCGAAGGTGATGCCGCAGAACAACGGGTTGTCGTAGCGGGTGGCCTCCAGCTCGGCGAGCCACTGCGGCCACACCATGCGCAGCACGACCGCTTCGAGGTTGCGGTCGGGGTTGCCGTTCTGCGTGTACATGGGAAAGACCACGAGGCGCTGGAGTCCGTCGGCGCGGTCGGCGGCCGGGTGGAAGGACATCAGCGAGTCCAGGAAGTCCGGCACGTCGAAGGCGCTGTCGGCCCACTTGCGCAGGTCGGCGACGAGCGCGCGGTGGTAGGCCTCGTCGTGCGGCAGCAGCGGCGAGAGCTCCACGACGGCCGATATCACCTGGTCGACGGTGGCCTCCACGACCGCGCGGAGCGGGGCGCCCTCGGCGTCGAAGTCGATGGATCCGTCCTTGGACTGCCAGGGCCGGATCTGCTCGACGGCATTCTTGAGCGCGGGCCACGCGGGGTGGTCGATCACCCGAGGGCCGGCTGCCGCGCCCCCCACGGCCGGGTCCTGCACAAGAATTTCCGTCATGTCACTTCCTCCACAGGAGAACCTCGCGTCAGGACACCGTAACGGTGTTCGGTTCTTTCGCTCAAGAGGAGGATCAGTAAATTATCCTGCGCGCCCGCGATGGAACCGCTCTTCTTCCTGCGTTGGCGCAATGGCGCGGATATGGCTGCGGTGGGGCGGCTCGGCCGGGACGGGCCGGGGCGTACGGCGCCCTTCGCGCGGCGCGGGGGCGCGCGGACAGCGGCGTCGGCCGGGGCTCCGGGCCACCCTCGCCCGCCCCCGGCCGTGGGATCCACCAACCGCGACCCCGGGATCACGGACGTTCTCACGGGCCCTGGCGGGGTTGTGCCCCTGCCGCGCGCTCACTTCAATTCGGCCTATGACCAGGCCTCCTTCCCCCCACGGACAAGACACCGCGCGGCCGCTGCCGCCGACGGCATGGGCGGTGCTCGGGCTGCTCTCCTTCCCCGGCGAGCGGACCGGTTACGAGCTGAAGAAGTGGGCCGACGCGTCGCTGCGGTTCTTCTACTGGTCGCCGGCCATCAGCCAGATCTACGCCGAGCTGCGCCGCCTCGAAGCCCTCGGTTACGCCACGTCACGGCGCTCGGGGCCCGAGGAGCCGCGCGCCAAGCGGCGGTACGCGATCACCGACGCGGGCCGGGACGCGCTCACCGCGTGGGCAAACTCCCCCGAGGCGAACGGCCCGACCGTCCTCAAGCACCCCCTGGTGCTGCGGATCTGGCTCGGCCACCTCGCGGCGCCCCGGCGGCTGCGCGCCCGGGTGATGGAGCATCTGACGCGCACCGAGGCGGAGTTGAAGGGCATACGGGCCGCGCTGGCCCGCGCAGAGGACAACGAGGGCTGGGCGCATCCGCGCATCGCGCTGCGCTGGAGCGAGCTGCGGGAGCTGGCCGAGCTGGAACTCGCGCGGGCCATGCTCGCCGACCTCGACCGCCTCGCGCCGCCCCAGCCGGCTCCCGAGCCGACGCCCCCGCCGACGCCCCAGGGGGGAGAACCGGACAATCACGACGGGTGGCCCGGCCCGGGATGAGGCCCGGAATTCGGCGCGTCAAGGGCCCTGGGAATCGCCCACGGGAGGGTGAGCCGGGTTGGCCCCCGGCGGGTGTCCACAGGTAGGACGGAGTCCCCCCGCCCCTCGCACGCATCCCGGAGCCGCGCCCATGAGCACCCGCGCCGTCGTTGTCGCAGCCCTGATCACGGCCTTCATCCTCGGGATCGCGTCAACCCGGGCGGACCACCCCGACGGCCCGCGCGAGCCGGGGTCGGCAGCGGTGGCGGGCCGTTAGGCTGCGCCTGCCGCGTGCGCACGGGAGTGCGCCGCGCCTGCATAGCGCCGTCGACGGAAGCGAGGCCTGTCTTGACGTTCCTCACCATCGGTCATCGCGGGGTCATGGGTGTCGAACCGGAGAACACCCTGCGTTCCTTCGTGCACGCCGAACGCGCGGGCATGGACGCCATCGAACTCGATCTGCACCTCAGCAAGGACGGCGCCCTCGTCGTCATGCACGACGCCGAGGTCGACCGCACCACGGACGGCAGGGGCCCCGTCGGGGAGATGACCCTGGCCGAGCTGCGGGCGCTGGACGCGGGTCAGGGCGAGCGCGTCCCCGTGTTCGAGGAAGTGCTCGACGCGGTGAAGGCCCCGCTCCAGGCGGAGATCAAGGATGTCCGCGCGGCGCGCGCGCTGGCCGAGGTGATCGAGCGGCGCGATCTGGTGGGCCGGGTGGAGGTGCTGTCCTTCCACGACGCGGCGCTCGCCGAGATCGCCTCCCTCGTGCCCGGCGTACGCACCGGGCTCGTGGACGACGACTGGGGCCCCGACCTCATCGACCGGGCCCGGGCCGTCGGCGCGCGGAGCCTGGTCCTGAGCATCGGCCGGATCACCCTGGAGACGGTCGAGCAGGCCCACGCCGCCGGGCTCAAGGTGATCGGCTGGACCGTGAACACCCAGGACCATCTGCGCCTGGTGCGGGCCCTGCAACTGGACGGCGCCACGACCGACTACCCGCAGATCCGCCGCACCGGCCGCTTCACCGCGTAGGAACGCTCAGGCCAGCTCTTTGACCAGGAGCTCGAAGGCCAGGTCGTCGCGCTGCGGCAGACCGAAGCGCTCGTCGCCGTACGGGAAGGGCGTCAGCTGTCCCGTACGGCGGTAGCCGCGCCGCTCGTAGAAGGCGATGAGCTCTTCCCGTACCGAGATCACCGTCATGTGCATCTCGCTCACTCCCCACTCGGCCCGCACCACGCGCTCGGCCTCGGCGATGATCTGCTTGCCCAGGCCCGCGCCCTGGAGCGCGGGAGCGACCGCGAACATGCCGAAGTAGGCCGCTTCTCCCCGGTGTTCCAGCTGGCAGCAGGCGATCAGCTCGCCCTCGCGCCACACCGTCAAGAGCTTGCTCGCGGGCGCCGTGATGACCGCGCGCACGCCCTCGGGGTCGGTGCGCTGGCCCTGGAGGATGTCGGCCTCGGTGGTCCAGCCCGCGCGGCTCGCGTCGCCCCGGTAGGCGGACTCGACGAGCGGCACCAGCGCCTCGACATCGGCCTCCGTGGCGTCCCGGTAGCTCAGCTGCTCGGCGGCGGCGCGGGCGGTGTCCATCGTGCGGTCTCCCTGCTGGTCGGTTGCGGCTGGTTGGTTGCGCTGGAGGGGCGGGTCGAGCCTAACGCGGGCGCTAGGGTCGCTTGCCATGGTGCATGTACTGAGCAGCCGGACCCTTCTGCGCCCCACCGACCCCGAGCGTTCGCGCGTCTTCTACGGCGAACGGCTCGGACTTCCCGTCTACCGGGAGTTCGGTACGGGCCCCGAGCGCGGCACGGTGTACTTCCTCGGCGGCGGGTTCCTTGAGGTGTCGGGACACGGTGACGGGCCGCCGGCGCCCGGACTCCAGCTGTGGCTCCAGGTCGCGGACGTGGCGCGGGCCCACGAGGAGCTGGTGGAGCGCGGGGTCACGGTCGTACGGCCGCCGGTGCGCGAGCCGTGGGGGCTGATCGAGATGTGGATCGAGGACCCGGACGGCGTCCGCATCGTGGTGGTGGAGATCCCGGCCGACCACCCCTTGCGCTTCCGCCCCTGACGTCACGGCGGCCTTCGCCGCCCGTGGAACCGTGGCCGGCCGAGCGGCGGCTCCGGCCCCCGGTGATCCCTCGCGCGCTCCCCTTGTGTGTCCCTGCGCCCGCGTATGCGGCCCCCTGGACGGGCATCGACTTGGCGGCAGGCGTCACA
The DNA here is from genome assembly GCF_042869775.1 of Streptomyces sp. NPDC006711. Lineage (NCBI taxonomy): Bacteria > Bacillati > Actinomycetota > Actinomycetes > Kitasatosporales > Streptomycetaceae > Streptomyces > Streptomyces sp. NPDC006711. Next base: position 217,806 of record NZ_JBIAGO010000006.1, on the reverse strand, counting down.
CCGAGCGGGGGAGGTACGCCGTGCACGGTCCGGTGGTGCCCGGCTTGCTGCTCGTCGCGCTGTGCGCGGCGGCGGGTTCGTACTGTCTGCTGCGGCTGCGCAGTGGCTCCGCGCGGGCCCGGGGGGCCGCGGGCGGCGAGGCGGTGATGGGATTCGGGATGGCCGCGATGGCCGTCCCTGCCGCGTTCACGCCGCCTGGTCCGTGGATGCCGGTGGCGTGCGCGGTGGTCTTCGGCTGCGCGGCGCTGCGCGGCCTGTGGCTGGTCCGGGGCGGCGCCCACCATCTGCACCACGTGGTGGGGTCGCTCGCGATGGTCTACATGGCCCTGGTGATGGCCCCGGGAGGCGGTCACCAGGGGCACACGGGGCACGTGGCGGGCGGGGTGCCGCTCCTGACCGGTGTCCTCCTGCTCTACTTCGCGGGTTACGTCCTGTCGGCGGGGGCGCGGCTGCTGCCTTCGGCGGGCGGCGGGACCGGGGAGGCCGTCGCGCCGCCCGTGTGCTGGGGCGCCCGGCCCGAACTGGCCCTGGCGTGCCGCCTGTCGATGGGGATCGCCATGCTCGCGATGCTGGTCACCATCTGATCCGGCGCCACACGGACCGCCGTGGCGTACGTCACTTGCGGCGCGCGGACATACCTATGACGGGGGCCTCGCTCATAGGCTGAGACCATGACCGTCTCCCTCGCGTTGCTGGTGCTCGGCCTGGTGTCCGCCGTCGCCGCGCCGCGGCTCCTCGCCCGTGCCGACTGGGTCGAGCGCGAGCCGGTGGTGGCGCTGTGGGTGTGGCAGTGCGTGGTGGCGGCGGTTCTGCTCTGCTTCGGCCTCGCCATGGTCTTCAGTGCGGCGTCCGCGTGGGGGACGGTGCGGGGCCAGGTGTTCGCGCCCGCGCCCCGGGCGGTCGTCGAGGCGTACGCGCTGGGCCCCTACGGCCCGTGGTCGGCGGCGCTCGCGGTGGTGCTCTTCCTCGGCGGTGCCTGGACCGGCGCGATGCTCACGCGAGAGGTGCGGGACAGCTGGGCGCGCCGCCGCAGGCGCCGCGACGAACTGCGCCTGCGCTCACCGCTGTTGCCGGGTGAGGAGCCTTCGAGTGAGCGCCTTGTGGTCCTTGAGGCGGGCCGCCCCGACGCCTGGTGGCTGCCGGGCCAGGCGCCCCAACTGGTCATCACCACCGGGGCACTTCAGCGCCTGAAAGGCCATCAGCTCGACGCGGTCCTCGCCCACGAGATCGGTCACGCGCGGGCCCGCCACGACTGGCTGCTGCACTGTTCGAGCGCGCTGGCGCGGGGTTTTCCGCAGGTGCCGGTGTTCGCCGCGTTCCGCGACGAGATGCACCGCCTGGTGGAGCTGGCCGCCGACGACGTGGCCTCGCGCCGCTTCGGCCGCCTGACCATCGCGCTCGCCCTGGTCGAACTCAACGAGCACCGCGGGGTGTTCGGCCCGTGCCCGGCCCCGGACGGAGAGCTCCCCCAGCGGGTGCACCGGCTGCTCTCCGCCGCGCCCCGGCTGCCGGCGAGCCGGCGGCTGCGGCTGACGGCGTACGCGGCGCTCGTCCCGGCCGTGCCGCTGGTGGTGGCCCTCGTACCGGGCCTTCACGCCCTGGGCTAGGGGGTGTCTGGTGGATCAGGGTCGGTCAGGGCGCGGCGTCTGGTGCGGTGCATCGCAAGGCGCCGGAGCGTCTCGATAGCGGAGCTATCGGGGCGATTCGGCAACGCCGCGAGGTGCCGTGCCAGACGCCGCGCCCCCGGCCATGGTCCACCAGACACCCCCTAGCCCGGACCGAGCGGATCGGGTTGGATCCCTCGCATGCTGCTCGCTCCCGCCCCGGCCCCCGCCCGCCCCGACGTGCCGCTGCGCGCCGGTCTCCTCTGCGTCGCGCTCGCCGCGCTGCTGCTGGTCCTGGTGGCGGCCCAGTGGGGCCCGCTGATGTCCCTGGACCGGGCGATCGCCGAGGCGCTGCACCGCCGGGCCGTCGCCGATCCCGGCCTCACCCACGTGAACCGGGTGCTGAGCGACTGGGTGTGGGACCCCTGGACGATGCGCGCGCTGCTCGCGGTGGCGGCGGCGGTCCTGCTGTGGCGCGGTGAGCGGCTGTTGGCGGTGTGGGTCGCGGTGACGAGCGCCGCGGGAACGGCCGTGCAACAGGGCCTGAAGGCGGCCGTCGGCCGCGAGCGGCCGCACTGGCCGGACCCGGTGGCCTCGGCCTCGTACGCCGCTTTCCCCTCCGGCCACGCCCTGAGCGTGACGGTGGCGTTCGGTCTGGTCGTGTGGCTGCTCACGCCGGGCGGGGCCCGCCCGGCCGTGCGCCGGGCCGTCCTCGCGGTCGGGGTCCTGAGCGCGCTGGGCGTCGGGTTCACGCGGCTCTACCTGGGCGTGCACTGGTGCTCGGACGTGGCGGGCGGCTGGCTGACGGGCGCGGCGATCGTCCTGCTGAGCACGACGGCCCACCGCCACCTCACAGCGCACCGGCCCCGGTGAGCGAAGACCCCGCCCGCGCCCCCTCCCCCACCGAGCGCGCCACCGCCCCTTGAAGCGGCCCAGCGGCCACGCGAGGATCTGCCGCATGACGATCAAGGGCGTTCTCTTCGACTTCTCCGGCACTCTCTTCCGCGCCGAGCCGGTCACCTCATGGCTCGGCGCCGCACTCGACAGTTGCGGCATCTCGTTGCCGGACAGTGAACTCGCCCGGTACGCGCGGGAGTTGGAGCGAGCGGGAGCCCTGCCCGGTGGAGCCCATCCGGCGCGGATACCCCCGCACCTCGCGCAGGTGTGGGACGTACGCGACCGCAGCGGCGCATCGCACCGCCGGGCCTACACCGGTCTCGCGCGAGAGGTGGAGCTGCCCGATCCGCGTCTGTACGACGTGCTCTACGACCGCCACATGGACCCGTCCGCCTGGCACCCGTACGCAGACGCGAGGCCGGTGCTCGCCGCGCTGCGCGAGCGCGGCCTGGCGGTCGGCGTGGTGAGCAACATCGGCTGGGACCCGCGGCCGGTCTTCCGCGCGCATGGCCTGGACGACTTCGTGGACGCCTACACGCTGTCCTTCGAGCACGGGGCGCAGAAGCCCGAGGCGCGGTTGTTCCAGGTGGCCTGCGACGCGCTCGGCAAGGAGCCGGGCGATGTCTTGATGGTGGGCGACAACCGGCGGGCGGACGGCGGCGCGGCCGCGCTCGGCTGCGCGGTGCACTTCGTGGACCACCTGCCCGTCGACCAGCGCCCCGACAGCCTGCGCGCGGTGCTAGAGCTGATCGGGCGGGGCCGCTGAGGGGCGGGAGTGGCGGCGGGGCGGGAATCGGACAGAAAAAGGGGCCGCCCGTCCGAGGTGATCCCCCGCGTCACCCCGAACGAGCAGCCCTCGCGCAGGTCAGGCCCCTGAGAGTGGGGACATCCCCGCGACAGCCTGAGTATATTGGCTCTCAGCCAGTCAACGCAGGAGTTACAGCATGTCCCCGCGCAGCGCATCGGTCAATGAAGAATTGCGCAGGCGTTCTCGCGAGCGGCTGCTGCAAGCCACGGTCGAACTGGTGGCGGAACGGGGCTTCGAAGCGACGACCCTCGGCGACATCGCGGACCGTGCGGGCTCGGCCCGCGGTCTGATCTCGTACTACTTCCCCGGCAAGCGCCAACTGCTCCAGTCCGCCGTGCACCGCCTCATGCATCTGACCCTCGAAGCCGGCCTGGAGCGCGAGCCGAGCACCACCGACGGCCGCGAGCGCCTGGCCCGCGCCATCGACGCGATCCTCGGGCTCACCGACACCTGGCCGGTTCTGATGCGGGCCCACATGGCGGGGATCCTCCAGGCCGAGGGCTTCGTGCGCTGCCCCGAACAGCAGCGCCTCGCCGCCCTGCTGCGCGACACCGTCGAGCGGTACGGCTCGCGGGACGTGGACACCGATTACCCGATGCTGCGCGCCAACCTCATGGGCGCCGTTTTCGCCGCGCTGCTGCCCGGCGCCCCGATGGACGCGGCGACCCTGCGCGCCGAGCTGTTCCAGCGCTACGGCCTGGACTGGGAGCAGGGCGTGCCGCCGGGCCCCGCCCCCTGATCGGCGGCGGACCTCTGTCCGCCGCGCGCCGGCGGTGCCATCCTGGAGGCGTCAGCGCCTACGGCGCGCCGATCGGTTGCGGCGCTCGCGGCCGTCGCGGCGGTTTCAGCGCCGACAGCCTTACATCGGCTTCTGCGAGGAGCGTCCGCCCATGTTGCGCATCGCCGTCGTGGGGTCCGGGCCGAGCGGGATCTACGCCGCCCAGAGCCTGGTGGAGCAGAGCGCCGTGGACGACGTCCGGGTGGACGTCCTGGACCGGCTGCCCTGCCCGTACGGACTTGTGCGGTACGGGGTCGCCCCGGACCACGAGAAGATCAAATCCCTCCAGAACAACCTCCGTACGGTCCTGGAGAACGGCCGGATCCGTTTTCTGGGGCATGTCGAGGTGGGCCCGGGCGGCGTCTCGCCGGAGGCGCTGACCCGGCTCTACCACGCGGTGGTGTACTGCGTCGGCGCCACATCGGACCGGCGTCTGGGCATCCCCGGCGAGGATCTGCCGGGCAGCTTCTCCGCCACCGAGTTCGTGTCCTGGTACAGCGCCCACCCCGACTGCGATCCCGGCGCGTTCGTCCTCGGCGCCCGTTCGGCGGTGGTGATCGGGGCGGGAAACGTGGCGGTGGATGTCGCCCGCATGCTGACGCGCGGCGCGGATGAGCTGCGCCCGACCGACGTGCCGCAGTCCGCGCTCGGCGCGCTCGCGGCCAGCCGGGTGCGCGAGGTGCACATGGCGGCGCGGCGCGGGCCCTCGCAGGCCAGGTTCACCACCAAGGAGCTGCGGGAGCTGGGCGCGCTGCCGGGCGCCGATGTGACGGTGGACGAGAGCGAACTGGCCCGGGACCCGGTGTTCGCCGACCTCTCGGCGCTGCCCGCGCCGGTACGGCGCAACGTGGAGGTGCTGCGGGGCTGGGCCGGGCGCCCCCTGCGGCCCGGTGCGCGCCGGCTGGCGCTGCGGTTCTATCTGCGCCCGGTGGAGCTCCTGGAACGCGAGGGCCGGGTGGGCGCGGTGCGCTGCGAGCGGACGGCGCCGGACGGCGCGGGCGGGGTGCTCGGCACCGGGACGTACGAGGAGATCGAGGCCCAGCTCGTGCTGCGGGCGGTCGGCTATCGCGGGGTGCCACCGCCCGGTCTGCCCTTCGATCCGGTGACCGCCACGGTGCCGCACGCGGCGGGGCGGGTGCTGCGCGCGGGCGCGGCCGCTCCGGGCGAGTACGTCGCGGGCTGGATCAAGCGGGGCCCCACGGGTGTGATCGGCACCAACCGTCCCTGCGCGAAGGAGACGGTCGCCTCACTGCTCCAGGACGCCCCGCTGCTCTGCGCGCGCCCGGTGGCGCCCGAACCCCTTGACGCCCTGCGGGAGTTGGGCCTGCGCCCGGTGACCTGGCAGGGCTGGCTCTCGATCGAGCGCGCCGAGGCCGAACTCGGGCGCTCGCTGGGCCGCCGCTCGGTGAAGATCCCCGACTGGGACGGACTCCTGTCGGCGGCGCTGGGCCCGGCCTGAAGCGTGCGCCCGGGTCTTCTTCAGGCGTCTTCGCCAGGCTTCTTCGTCAGGCGTCGTCCACGAACCGGACGGCCTGGCGGTCCGCCGCGCCGAGGACGCTGTCGAGCAGGCCGGGGAAGAGCGCGTCCAGATCCTCGCGGCGCAGCCCGTTCATCTTGGCCGTGCCCCGGTAGACCTGCCGGATCACGCCGCTCTCACGCAGCACCCGGAAGTGGTGGGTGCTCGTCGACTTCGTGACCGGGAGCGGGAAGCACGAGCACGAGAGCTCGTCGTCCTGGGCGGCGAGCGCCCGTACCACCCGCATCCGCATCGGATCGGAGAGCGCGTGCAGCACGCTCTCCAGGCGGATCTCCTCGCGCGCCGGATGGGCGAGTTCACGGGTGTTCGTCGTGGTGGTCACGGACGCCATTGTACGAGGACCATCGTAGTTTGACATCTCCCGTACTACGATGAGTATCGTACGAACAGTTCCCGGCGCCGCACCGGCGCCCCGGCCCGTGTCGACTGGAGTCTGCCGTGTCTGCTGCGAGTGCCCTGTTCGAGCCCTACACCCTGCGCTCCCTGACCATCCCGAACCGGGCCTGGATGGCGCCGATGTGCCAGTACTCGGCCGAGGCCTCCGGGCCGGAGGCGGGCGTGGCGGGCGACTGGCACTTCGCCCACTACGCGGCGCGCGCGGCCGGCGGCACGGGCCTGATCCTGGTGGAGGCCACCGCCGTCAGCCCCGAGGGCCGCATCTCCCCCGCCGACCTCGGCATCTGGAACGACTCCCAGGTCGCGGCGCTGCGCCGGATCGCCGCGTTCCTCGACAGCCAGGGCACCGTCCCCGGCATCCAGCTCGCGCACGCCGGACGCAAGGCATCCACCGACCGCCCTTGGCTCGGCGGGGCGCCGCTGAAGCCCGACAACGCCGATGGCACCGACAGCCCCGACAGCAAGGGGGGCTGGCAGCCCGTCGGTCCGAGCCCCGTGGCCTGGAGCGAACGGCACACCGTCCCCACCGAGCTGACGGCGGATCAGATCAGGGGCGTAGCAGCCCAGTTCGCCGACGCCGCCGCCCGGGCGCTGGACGCCGGCTTCAAGGTCGTCGAGATCCACGGCGCCCACGGCTACCTCATCGGCCAGTTCCTCTCGCCGCACTCCAACCGGCGCACCGACGAGTACGGCGGCTCGTTCGAGAACCGCACGCGCCTCGCCCTCGAAGTGACCGACGCCGTCCGTGCGGTGTGGCCCGAGGAGCTGCCGCTGTTCTTCCGTGTCTCGGCCACCGACTGGCTGGAGGAGGGCGGCTGGACGACCGAGGAGACGGTGCGCCTCGCCGCGCTGCTCAAGGAGCACGGGGTGGATCTCCTGGACGTGTCGAGCGGCGGCAACGCCTCGGGCGTCCGCATCCCGACCGGGCCCGGCTACCAGGTGCCCTTCGCCGCCCGGATACGCGAGGAGAGCCCGCTGGCGGTCGCGGCCGTCGGTCTGATCACCGAGCCGGCGCAGGCCGAGAAGATCCTCGCGAACGGCGAGGCGGACGCGGTGCTGCTCGGCCGCGAACTGCTGCGCGACCCGTCGTGGGCGCGGCGCGCCGCCCGTGAACTCGGCGGCGCGGTGCGGGTGCCCGAGCAGTACGGCTACGCCATCTGACGGCCGGCCGCCGGTCTCAGCCGACCTCGAAGGGCTCGCTCACCCCGGTGAACGGGCCCTTCACCGCGTGGTCGCCGTGGTACGCGAGACGGTAGGTGCCCGGCGCCGTGCCCGGGGGGATGTTCCAGGTGAGCGTGGCGATCGAGGTCGCGCCGCCGGAGCGGGCCCAGCGCAGCACCGTGGACCAGTCGCCGTCGTCGGCGACGCGGACCCAGGACCCGCCGTCCGCCCATCGCTCGACGCTGAGGTAACTTCCGTTCCTGCGCAGGTCGTTGGAGGGATGGGCGGCGACGAAGGACGCGGTGGCGCGGCGGCCGATCAGGGAGAAGTCCAGGACGTCGCCGAAGCGCCGGCCCGGGTGCGGGGCGTCGGGGGCGCCTCGACGGTGATGCCTCCGCCCGACGGGCACGGCCGGCTCCGGTGTGCCGGGGTCCACCGGAGCGCCGTCGCGCATCGCGGTCGCCAGGTACGCGGCGCTCTGGCAGAGCGCGGGCAGCTCCCACCGCCCGAACAGCGTGCTGGCGCCCTCGTACTCCTGGGCGTCGTACTCCTCCGGCGTGGTCACATAGTGCAGGTAGCCGTTGCTGTACCCGGCGACCAGGGCGTCGCACAACTCGGCGCCGACGATCGCCGCGACCGTGCGCCGCAGCCGCAGCCCCGCGACGACGGTGACTTCGGCGGGTACGCCGATCAGGAACAGCGGCCCGATGCGCAGGAGCTGGATCCGGGCGTGCTCCTGGACCAGCGGAAGGATCCGGTTGACCGCCCCCGCCGGCAGGACGAGCGCCTTGGGGTACTGGGCAGCACGGAGACCGGGCGCGAAGGGGTGGACGAGCCCTCGCGAGAGCGCGCCCCACAGCGGGGCCGCCCCCGGTCCGAAGCCCCGGAAACCGGGACCGTCGACGGGGGCTCCGGCGAAGGCGGCGGCGCCCGCCACCGGCGGTGAGGTGCGGTGCGCGCGGCCGTCGCCGGTGAACTCCGGTCGTACGAGGACCGCGGACAGGTGGATGTCGGTGGTGCGGAAGTCGAGTCCGCCCCCGATCCGGGTGCCCGCGGTGAGCGCGGCGGCCGCCTCGTACTGACGGGTCCCGATGATCCGGGTGTTCTCGAACTGGTCACCGGTCGGCCCGCGTCCCGGCGCGAGCCCCAGGTTCGGCGACATGTCACCCGCGTTGGTCTGAGCGAAGGCGGTCACCAACGCCGGGGCGCCGGGCGCGAGATGGTCGACTCCCGCGACCGTACGCTCCCAGTGCAGCGCCGCGTAGCCCTTGTTGTCGGCGCTGACCAGCCGGTTGCGGTTGGTCATGCTGGTGTTGTGGGTGGCGAACCAGTTGAGCGCCGCGACGAGCCGGCCGTCGCGTTCGATGGCCAGGACGGTGGTGGCGGGGTCGATGGCGTCCGGGAAGTACGCGCGGTCCTCAGCCGGGTTGCGCGTGAAGGCGCGGCGCGAGCGGTTGACGCTGGCGTTCCTCAACGCGCCGTGCGCCAGGCGCAGTCGGGCGGGCGCGAGATCGGCGACGGCCGCGTGGGCGGCCTCGGTGATGCCGTCGGTGATCGCGCGGAACGTCTGCTCGCGGAAGCCGCCGGTGGTGCCGTTGTAGAGGGCGTGGTGGAAGTAGCCGCCCGGGCCGCAGTGGGTGTGGGTGGCGCTCAGCATGACGTTGGCCGCGCCGTAACCCTCGGGAAGCCGCTCGAGCACCGCGCGCAGGACCGCGTCGGAGATCAGCGGCAGCTCGCACACCACCAGGAGCAGCCGGACGGCGCCCTCCTCGAAGGCGAAGGCGCGGGCTCGCTGGCGGGTGTGCAGGCCGGCGCTGCGCTGATCCGCCTTGCCGTACCCGAGCATGCCGCACTCGGCGACCTCCCCGGTGATGTCGGCGATGCCCCGCCCGGCCCGAAGTCCCATACGGTGCAGGCTAGTTGACGTGGTCGGGGTCGGAGTACGCGATCTGCTCGTAGAGCGGCTGGGCCTGGAACCAGCCCGCGAAGTGGCCGCCGAGCTGACCCCGGGTGTGCAGGGCGGTCTCGCGGTCGATGAGGCGGGGGGTGCCGGCGGCCATGGCGAGGAGCTGGGCCTGGCAGGAGCGCTCCATGGTGATGAACCACCACACCGCCTCGGCGACCGAGTGGCCGACGGTGAGCAAGCCGTGGTTCTGGAGGATCACCGCCTTGTACGCCCCGAGCGCCGCCGCGATCCGCTCGCCCTCCTCCGCGTCGCTGACGACACCCCGGTAGTCGCTGTAGAGGCCGTGGTCCTCGAAGAAGGCGCAGGCGTCCTGGGTGAGGGGGTCGAGCGGGATCCCGAGGGAGGAGAACGCCTTGCCGTGCAGGGAGTGCGAGTGGGCGGCGGCGACGGCGTCGGGACGGGCCCGGTGAACGGCGCCATGGATGACGAAGGCGGCGCGGTTGACCGGGCGTGCGCCGTGCAGGAGGTTGCCCTCGTGGTCGACGAGGATCAGGTCGGACGCCGTGATCCGGCTGAAGCTCATGCCGAACGGGTTCACCCAGAACTGGTCGGCGTGCTCGGGGTCGCGGACGGTGATGTGCCCCGCGACCCCCTCGGAGAACCCGAAGCGGCCGAACAGCCGGAATCCGGCGGCCAGTTGCTCCTTGCGGTAGCGGCGCTCGTCCGCGACGTCGTCGGAGACCGGCGGCAGCGGAACGCTCACCCCTTCGGGCAGCGGTCCCGCCGCGTCGGCGATCTCCTCGGCGGCCGGAGCCGTGGCGGATTCGGTCATGAGCGTTCCTCCTGGGGGGAGTTGGCGTCCGCGCCCGCCGTGACGCGGTCCGGTCCTGGCCCGGCGGTCGTGGCCCGGCGGGCGGGCCACGGGGCGCGAGGCATGGGCATGGGGCGCGAGGCATGGGGTGCGGGGCATGGTCATCGGATACATTCGTGTATCCGATACGCGCTTGGATGCTTTCCGAGCGCGCCCGCGCTGTCAAGGGTTCCGGAGTCGCACGTGCCCAAGGGAATGACCAAGCGGCGGCCGCAGACGCTGGCCCGGCTGCTGGACGCCGCACTGGAGGTGTTCGCCGAGTCGGGCTTCGGCGCCGCCAGGATCGAGGACGTCTGCCGGCGCGCGGGCTACACCCGCGGCGCCTTCTACTCCAACTTCTCCTCCAAGGAGGAGCTGTTCTTCGCCCTCTTCGACGCGCACGCGGCGCGCGAACTGGAGCGGATCGGCACGCTCGCCGCCGAGACCGACGACCGCGACCTGTCGGCGGGAAGGATCGCCGCCCTGCTCGCGCACGTGGGACCCGACGAGCGCACCTGGTACCTCGTGACCAGCGAGTTCACCCTGTACGCCATCCGCAATCCGAAGGCGGCGGCCCGGCTCGCCGACCACGACGCGCGGCTGCGCGAGGAGGCGGCGGCCCTGCTGGGCGCTCTGCTGGCGCGGGCCGGGCTGCGGCCGCGCGGGGACCTGACCGAACTCGTACGGGTGGTGGTCGCGCTGCGTGAGGGAGCGCTCGGGCAGAGTTATGTGGAGCCGGAGGTTCTGGCACCCGGAGCCCTGGCGGAACGATTCCTGCCGTTTCTCGTCGCGGCGGTGACCGAACCTCTGAACCAGCCCGGCTGAGCTGGGACTTTCCTCCTTTTGAGGCCGTTGTCAGTGGCCGGGTGCACACTGGCCACTATCCGGAACAACGGCGTTTTGGAGGGACCGGCATGACCGAAGTACTGCTCACCGTGGGTACACGCAAGGGGCTCTTTCTGGGCCGCAGACGCGCCGGCGCCTGGACGTTCGACGGCCCGCACTTCACCGCGCAGGCGGTGTACTCGCTCGCCATCGACAGCCGGCGCACCCCCACGCCCCGGATCCTGGCCGGCGGGGACAGCGCGCACTGGGGGCCGTCGGTGTTCCACTCCGACGACCTGGGGCGCGGCTGGACGGAGCCGAAGCAGCCCGCCGTGAAGTTCCCCGAGTTCACCGGGGCCTCCCTCGAGCGGGTCTGGCAGCTGCGCCCTGCGGGCCCCGAGGCGCCGGGCGTCGTCTACGCGGGCACCGAGCCCGCCGCGCTGTTCCGCTCCGAGGACGGCGGCGAGAGCTTCGAACTCGTCCGGCCGCTGTGGGAGCATCCGACCCGCTCCCGGTGGGTGCCGGGCGGTGGCGGCGAGGGACTGCACACCATCGTCACTGACCCGAGGGACAGCGGGGCGCTGACCGTCGCCGTGTCCACCGCGGGCGTCTTTCGCACCCGGGACGGCGGGGCGAGCTGGGCCCCCGCCAACAAGGGCGTCTCGGCGGTCTTCCTGCCCGACCCCGACCCGGAGTTCGGGCAGTGCGTCCACAAGGTCGCCCAGGACGCGGCGGACCCCGACCGCCTCTATCTGCAAAACCACTGGGGCGTCTACCGCAGCGACAACGGCGGGGACCAGTGGACGGACATCGGCGCAGGCCTGCCCTCCACGTTCGGTTTCGCGGCCGCCGCGCACCCGCGCCGCGCGGACACGGCCTACGTCTTCCCGATCACGGCCGACTCCGACCGGGTCCCGGCGGACAACAAGTGCCGGGTCTTCCGCACGCAGGACGCCGGCAAGAACTGGGAGGCGCTGACGGCGGGCCTGCCGCAGGAGGCCCACTACGGCACGGTCCTGCGCGACGCGCTCTGCACGGACGACGCCGACCCCGCCGGGGTGTACTTCGGCAACCGCAACGGCGAGGTGTACGCGAGCGCCGACGACGGCGACAGCTGGCAGTTGCTCGCCTCGCATCTGCCGGACGTCCTGTGCGTGCGGGCGGCGGTGCTGGGTTGACCGGCGCGCGGGGGAAGGCGGCTGCGCCAGTAGAGTGACGACCGTGGCAGCACGACCGTTGAAAGAGATCGTCGAGCCCGGCTGGGCGGACGCACTGGAACCCGTCGCGGAGAGGGTCGCCGCGATGGGCGGATTCCTCCGCGAGGAGATCGCGGCGGGGCGCACCTACCTGCCGTCGGGGCCGAACGTCCTGCGGGCGTTTCAGCAACCGTTCGACGAGGTGCGGGTCCTGATCGTGGGTCAGGACCCCTATCCGACGCCGGGTCACGCCGTCGGCCTGTCGTTCTCGGTGGCGCCCGATGTGCGGCCCCTGCCCGGCAGCCTGGAGAACATCTTCCGCGAGCTGCACTCCGACCTGGGCGCGCCGCGTCCCTCCAACGGTGATCTGACGCCCTGGACCAAGCAGGGGGTGCTGCTGCTCAACCGGGCGCTGACGACGGCGCCCCGCAAGCCGGCCGCGCACCGGGGCAAGGGCTGGGAGGACGTCACCGAACAGGCCATCAAGGCATTGGTGGCGCGCGGAGCCCCGCTGGTCTCGGTGCTGTGGGGCAGGGACGCCCGCAATCTGCGGCCCCTGCTCGGCGACCTGCCCGCGATCGAGTCCGCGCACCCCTCCCCCATGTCGGCGGACCGGGGCTTCTTCGGCTCGCGTCCCTTCAGCCGTACCAACGACCTTCTGGAGCGGCAGGGCGCCCGGCCCATCGACTGGCGTCTGCCGTGAGCGACGGCGCGCCGCCCTGGGTGCTCGGGGTCGACTCCGGCGGGTCGGGGGTGCGGTTCGCGCTGCGCCGGGCCGCACCGGGGTGCCCGGCCGAGGTGGTGACCTCCAAGGAGCCGGTCCGTACCGGTCCCGCCGGGATCGACGCCGCTCACCTCCTGGAGCAACTGCTCGCGGCCGTCGGGGAGTTGAGGGCGCGCACCGGCGCGGACCGGATCGCGGCGGTGGCGGTCGGCGCGGCCGGCATGGTCACGCTCGGGGACGAGTTGCGGGCCGAGCTGCCGGGGGCCCTGTCCCGTTCGCTCGGCGTGGAGCGGATCGCCCTCGCGGCGGACGCCGTCACCGCGTACGCGGGCGCGCTCGGCGAGCGGGCCGGGGCGGTGGTCGCCGCCGGGACCGGGATGATCGCGCTCGGCACGGACCTCAAGGCCTGGCGGCGGGCCGACGGCTGGGGGCATCTGCTGGGCGACTGCGGGGGCGGCGCGTGGATCGGGCGGGCCGGTCTTGAGGCGGCGCTGCGTCACCACGACGGCCGCCCGGGCGGTTCGGCGGCGCTGCTCGCCCGCCTGGAGGCGGCGTTCGGCGCGCCCGGCGAGCTGCCGGGGCTGCTGTATCCGCGCGGCGACCGGCCCGCCGTGCTCGCCTCGTTCGCGCCCGAGGTCGCCGGTTGCGCCGGGAGCGATCCGGTGGCCGCCGCGATCCTGGGCGACGCGGCCCGGCACATCGCGGGGGCGGCCGCCGCGGTCTGCCCGCAAGGCTCCGGCGCCGGGGCCCAAGTGGCGCTCACCGGCGGCCTGTTCAAGCTGGGCGATCCTCTTGTGCAGCCCGTGCGCGCGGAGTTGGCGCGGTTGCTTCCCGGGGTGCGTGTGGTGGACCCGGCCGGCGATCCGCTCGAAGGCTCTCTGCTCGTGGCGACGGGCCTCGCCGGGGGCGACGTGCGACTTCCGCACGACCCCCGCATGTTGTGGATGGCGACCGGGTGAGTGCCGAGACGGATCAGGACAGTTGATCTTTATGCCACTCTCCGGGTAAATCGGGACAGATACCGCTCAGCTGTCCCCTCCCCGAACAGCCGCCCACGCAAAACCAGTAGCATGCGACGCCATGAGCACCCCCACTGGGCCATCCGGCCTGCCCGTACGAATGCCGCGACCCCGTCAGTCCGGCCGGCACCGCCGCCCGGAACCGGTGGTTGCTCCGGAGGGCGCGCCCGCGCTCGTTCTCGCCGTTCCCGGCGCTCCGGGCCCGGCCGTGCGAGGCCTTGCCGACGAGGTCATCAGCATCGCCCGCTCCGAGCTGCCCGGTCTGCACGCCCGCATCGGCTACCTGGACAGCACCGATGCCGGCTCCGCCGAGTACCCCACGCTCGAGGCGGTCCTCGTCCGTATCGCCGCCGAGCGCGCCGCGCGCGTCGAGCAGGCGCGCGCGGCGGGCCGCGAGACGGCCGAGGCCGCCGGGGCCGGGGGGCCCGACGCCGTGGTCGTGCCGCTGCTCGCGGGTCCCGACAGCGCCCTGATCCGCCGCGTCCGGCAGGCCGTCATGGACAGCCGTGCCGCCGCCGAGCTGACCGATGTGCTCGGCCCGCACCCGCTGCTCGCCGAGGCCCTGCACGTGCGTCTCTCCGAGGCCGGACTGGCCCGCGCCGACCGCGCCCGCCTCTTCACGGTCGCGACCGCCGCCGACGGGATCATCCTGGCGACGGTGGGCGGCGAGGAGGCCGTGCAGGCCGCCGGGATCACCGGCATGCTGCTGGCCGCGCGCCTGGCCGTGCCGGTCATGGCCGCCGCACTCGACCAGGAAGGCGCGATCGCGGCCGTGGCCGCCGAGCTGCGCGGTTCGGGTTCGACCCAGCTCGCGGTCGCCCCGTACCTGATCGGCCCCGAGGTCGCCGACGGTCTGCTGGACGCCGCCGCCAAGGAGGCCGAGTGCTCGGCCGCCGAAGCGCTCGGCGCCTACCCGGCCATCGGCAAGCTGGTCCTGTCGCAGTACGCGGCCGCCCTGGGCATCACCCCGCAGACGCAGGGCTCCCCGGTCCACTGACCGTACGTACGACCCACGAGGCGGGCGCGCACCGGACGAACGGTGCGGGCCCGCCTTCGTGCGCCGCACCGTAGGACCGGCCGGGCCCTCGGGTCACCCCTCAGCCGAAGACCACGCACGAGGCGGCCGGGGCCTCGATGGAGCCCGCCCTGGCGGGGATGCCGGTGGCGGGGTCGATGTCGAACCAGGTCACGTCGCCGGAGCGCTCGTTGGAGGCGTACAGGCGCCGTCCCGAGGGGTCCAGGGTGAGATCGCGGGGCCAGTGGCCGCCGCAGCTCACCGTGGTCACCAGCCGGGGCTTCTCGCCGGTCTCGTCGAGGGCGAGGACCGCGAGGGAGTCGTGGCCCCGGGTCGCGGCCCACAGGAACCGTCCGTCGTGGGCCACGACGGTCTCGGAGGGGAAGATCTCCCCGCCCGCGCCGTCCTCGACGACGCGGGCCTCGCCGAGCGGCTGGAGGACTCCGCCGCGCGCGTCCCAGCGGCAGACGGTCAGCGTGGGCGCCAGCTCGTTGACGACGTACGCGTGCCGGCCGTCGGGGTGGAAGGCGAGGTGGCGGGGGCCGCTGCCGGGCCGCAGCGCCGCCTCGGAGTGCGGGCGCGGGGCGCCGGAGCCCGGGGCGGGTTCGCAGACGCGTACGGAGTCGGTGCCGAGGTCGACGCTGAGGATCCAGCGGCCGCTCGGGTCGCCGATCACCTGGTGGGCGTGCGGTGCGCGCTGGCGCTCGGGGTCCGGGCCAGAGCCGTGGTGCGTGAGGACGGACGCGACGGGGCCCAGGGTGCCGTCCGGGCGGACCGGCAGGGCGCTGACGCTGCCGGATTCGTAGTTGGCGGTGAACAGGTGCCCGGCGGCCAGGTCGAGGTGGGTGGGGCCCGCGCCGTCCACCGGGACCGGGTCGGCCAGGAGACGGGGCACGGACCCCGTGATGTCGAAGGCGGCGGCCGTTCCCTGGGAGTTCTCCCCCACGGCGTACAGGATCGCCCCGTCCCGCGAGGGGACGAGGAACGACGGATTGGCCAGGGCGTCCGAGGACCCGAGCGGGGTGAGCGCGCCGGTCTCCTCGTCCACGCCGGCCACGGTCACGCCGTGCCCGCCCGCGGAGGTGAACGAACCGATGAACGCCCGTACGGCCCTGTCCCTGCCCACCACTGCCCCTCTCGCCGAAGCGGCCCGGCGCGCGGGACCGGCCCGCGCACCGCTGTGCTGCGGCGACCGTAGCAGGGGTGTGGATCACATGGGCCCGGTGGACGGGGCCGGGCCGGGGATTGCCTCAGGCGTCGGCAAGCGGTGACCTGGGCGCGGCCTGGAGCGGGCTGCCGAGGGCCACGAGGGCGCGCTCCAGGGCGTGCAGGTGGGCTAGCGCGGGGTGTTCGGCGGCCGCCGGCGCGTCCGCGTGGTCCGGTGTCGCGGGGCGCGGGTGCGCGCCGGGCGCGGAGGGGGCCGAGACGAGGACGGCCACGGCCGCCTCCACCCGCTCGCACGCGGCGGTCAGACGCTGGTCGTGGGACGCCTCGGCGTCGGCGGCCGTCGCGGCGAGACTGCGGGCCTCGCGGGCGCAGTCGTCGAGGTGGCCGAGCACCTGGCGGGCGCGAGCCTTGCGGGCGCGGACCGGGTTGAGCGGATGGACCAGCGGCGCGAGCGAGAGCCGGACCCTGGCCAGGGTGTGTTCGAGTTCGGCGATGTGCGGCAGCGGGTCGGCGTCCTGGCCCGCGAGGCGGGCGGCGGCCTCGGCGGCGGAGGCCCGGACGCTGTGCAGCGCGTGCCGCACCCAGGCGTCCGTCGTGGCGTGCGTGGTGATCGGCAGGACGAACAGGACGGCGAGCACGGATCCCGCCATGCCCACGCCCGTCTCGAAGAAGCGCAGCGCGAGCAGGTCGGTGTTCAGGACGCCGAGGAGCCCGTAGAGCAGGCTGGCCATGACGGTGACGGCGAGCATCATCCAGGTGTAGGAGACGGCGGCCGCGTAGAAGATCCCGAAGACGCAGAGCGCGATCAGCAGCGCGGTCGGTACGGGCGCGCCATGCAGCGGCACGGCCACCGCGAGGCCGATGCCCACGCCGATGACGGTGCCGAGGACCCGGCGGAAGCCGCGCACCAGGGTCTCGCCGCGCGATGTCGTGTTCACGAAGATCCACCACGTCGCGCCGACGGCCCAGTACCAGCGGTCCGGTGACAGCGCCTGGCCGGCCGCGAGGGCGAAGCCGGCGCCCACCACGGCCTGCACGGCCTGGCGCGTGGTGGCCCGGTACAGGCCGCGGCCCGGGTCGGGCGCCGTCACGGCGGGCAGCCCCGGCCGGTGGCGCTCGTAGCACCAGAGGCCGAACCGCACGGTCGCGGCGACGGCGAGGGACAGCAGGACCGCTTCGTACAGCTGGGGCAGCTGGCTTACCACCATGTGCAGGAACTGCGCGACGAAGAAGGCCATGAACGCGAAGACGCCGAGCGCGTGGCCGCGCGGGCCCCAGCGGCGGGCGTAGACGCCGGCGCCGACGATCGCGAGGAACGCCAGGTCACGGGCGACTGGGTAGCCGTGCAGGCAGGCCGCGAGGGCGAACACCGGCAGACCGGCCACGGGCAGCAGGGCGGTGGTCACGGCCTGGCCGCGCACCGTGGGATCGGTCACCGTGAAGAGCGCGAGCAGGGCCGAGAGCCCGCCGGTGATGGCCGCCACCAGCGAGTGACCGGCCAGGCCGCACGCCACGACGGCGAGACCGATGCCCAGGACGGCTCGCGTCGCCGCGCGCAGCCGCAGCTTCCCCGGGTCGGGGGCCACGAACACCCTCTTCACCACTGACCCACTGCTCCTTACCCATTACCCATTGGACATGAGAAAGGCGCTGCGGAGACCACAGCGCCATCGACCTCCCCATGACACCACTTCGGGGCCCAATGGCTCAACTCGATGCCGCGCGTTTGTGCCAATGGACCATCGTTTCGGGCTTTTCCTGACCCAGGCAGGCCCATCGGCCCAGCCCTGCGGCAGCGAGCGGAGGGCGGGCCTGCGAGGTAGTGGCGGGGTGGCCGGGTCAGGCGCGGCCCGCCGCCCGGGCCATCGCGAGCCACAGCCGGTCCCGGGTCACCGGCAGCTCGGTCAAGCGCAGTCCCGTGGCGTCACGCAGCGCGTTGGCGAGCGCGGGGGCCACCGGATTGAAGGGGCTCTCGCTCATCGACTTGGCCCCGAGCGGCCCGATCGCGTCGGTCGTCTCCATGAAGTGGACCTCGGTGCGCGGCACATCGGCGTACTGCGGCAGCCGGTAGCGACGCAAGGACGCCGTGGTCACCGCGCCGCGCTCGTCGGTGCGTACGGTCTCGAACAGCGCGGCGCCGAGCGCCTGCGCCACCCCGCCCTCGACCTGGCCGCGGCACTGGAGCGGGTTCATCACTTTGCCCGCGTCGGCGGCGTGCACACTGCGCAGGATCCTCGTCTCGCCGGTGTTCGGGTCGACGGCGACCTTGAACCACTGGGCGTTGAAGGCCACCGAGCGCGGGCTGCCGCCCCAGTGCCCCTCCGCCGACACCTCACCGAGCTCGCCCCTGCGCAGCGCCGCCTCGTGGAGCCCCTTCAGGGTGAGCGTCCGCCCGGCGCAGTCGACCGCGTCGGCGCCCAGCACGCACAGGTGGCGGGGCGCCTCGGTGTACCGGGCCGCGAAGGTCGTCAGGCGTCCGGCGAGCGCCTGAGCCGCGAGCAGGACCGCCTTGCCCGCCACGACCGTGCCCGTCGAGCCGAAGGCGCCCGTGTCGTGGCGCACGACGTCGGTGTCGGACTGGCGGACGGTGACGCGGTCCAGGGTCGTGGCCAGGGCGCCGGCGGTGATCTGCTGGTGGACGGTGGTGGTGCCGTTGCCGAACTCGGCCGTGCCGACCGCGACGTCGTACGTGCCGTCCGCGAGCAGGGTGACGGTGGCGTCCGCGTAATGGCCGCCGGTCGGGCCGGTGGCGGTCATCGCCACGGCCGCGCCCTGGCCGGCCAGCCACCCCGGTGGCACGCCCTCGTCGGGGCGCTCCCGCGCGATGGCGCGCCGGACGGTGGCGAGGCACTGGGCGAGTCCGTAGGAGGCGATGTGCAGGTCCTCGTCCTCGCCGACCGGGCCGGTCGGGTGATCGCCGGGGCCGATGACGTTCTTCTCGCGGAAGTCGAGCGGGTCCATGCCGAGCCGCCGGGCCAGCTCGTCCATGGCAGATTCGAGGGCGAAGGTCACCTGCCCCAGGCCATAGCCGCGGAAGGCGCCGGCGGGGACGACGTTGGTGTAGACGGAGAAGGCGTCGACCTTCTTGTGCGGGGCGCGGTAGACGGCGAAGGACTCGCCGACGCTGTGGAACATGACGGCGGGGCCGTGGTTGCCGTAGGCACCGGTGTTGGCGACCACCCGCATCTGGATCGCCGTCAGCGTGCCGTCGGCGCGGGCGCCGGCCTTGATGGTGACGGTGAACGGGTGGCGGGTGGTGGCGCCGTGGAACTGCTCGGCGCGGGTGTATTCGAGCTTGACCGGGCGGCGCAGGCGCAGCGCGGCCAGGACGACGACGTCCTCGGTGAGCATCTCCTGCTTGCCGCCGAAGCCGCCGCCGACCCGGCCCGCGACGACCCGCACCTCGTCCTCGGGCAGACCGTAGAGCGCGCACAGCGCGCGACGGGTCAGGAACGGGGTCTGGGTGCTGGAGCGTACGGTCAGACGCTCCCCGGTGCCGCCCTCCTTGGGCTCGAAGTAGGCCACGCAGCCGTGGGTCTCCAGACTGGCGTGCTGGACGCGCTGGGTGCGGTAGGTCGCCTCGTGGACGACCGCCGCATCGGCGAACCCCTCCCGTACGCAGCCGGTCTCGCCGTGCGCCTCGCCGGCCACGTTGTTCTCGACGCGGGCGATCCGCTCCGCCGCTCCCTTGCCCGCGTGGATGACCGGCGCCCCGGGCCGCATGGCCTCCTCGGGGTCGGTGACGTGATCGAGCAACGCGTACGTCACCTCGATCCTGCGGCAGCCCTCCTCGGCGGCCCGCTCGTTGTCGGCGACGACGGCAGCCACGCGCTGACCGACGTGGCGGACGGTGTCGTCGAGGACGCGGGTGTCGTCGGGGTCCTGGGTGGGGTGTTCGTGGCGGGCGCTGGAGTACAGCGTGCCGGGGGCGTCCTCGTGGGTGAGGACGGCGTGGACACCTGGGACGCGCAGGGCGGCGGAGGTGTCGATGGCGAGGATGCGGGCGTGCGGGTGCGGGGAGCGCAGCAGCTTCATGTGCAGCAGGCCTGGGATCTCCACGTCGAAGGTGTACCGGGCGGTGCCGGTGACGATCCGGGGGCCGGCCGGGGCGCCGGGGCTCTTGCCCACCGCTTCTCCGGCGCGGGGGCGTTCGGTGTGTGTGACGCCGCGTACGGCGTCCTCGATGGCGCGGTATCCGGTGCAGCGGCAGAGGTTGCCCTTGAAGGCGCGCGGCAGATCCTCCAGCTTGCCGTCGTCGCGCGCGGTGCCCTTCTCCTGTTCGATGGCGGCGGTGGTCATCAGGAATCCGGCGGTGCAGAAGCCGCACTGGAACCCCTGCGCGTCGAGGAACTTGCGCTGCACGGGGTGGAGTTCACCGTCCGGTCCTGCCAGTCCCTCCACCGTGGTGACCGACCGGCCCTCGGCCCGGAACGCCGGATACAGACAACTGTGCACCGCCTCCCCGTCCACGAGCACCGTGCACGCGCCGCAGTCCCCGGCGTCGCAGCCCTTCTTCACCCCGAACCAGCCGCGTTCGCGCAGATAGGTGCGCAGGCACTGGCCGGCGCGCGGCTCGATGTCGCAGGGCCGGCCGTTGATCCGCAGGTGAAAGCTCATCGTGCGCCGTCTCCTCCGGTGAGTTCCTGGCGGACCTGCTCGGCGAGGTGGAAGGCCATGTGCCGGCGCCACTGGGGCAGGCCGTGGATGTCGTCGTACCAGTCGCCGTCGGCGATGGCCGAGGCGATCGCCTCGTGCAGCCGGGCCGGGTCGGGCGGCCGGGCGAACCAGAGCCGGAACGGGCGCCGGGTCGCCGCCGTGATGGTCACCGTCAGCGAACCGTCCTGCGGGTCGAGTGTCCCGATGACCAGCGCGCCGGAGCGCCCGAGTCCGTACAGCGACGCCTGGCGAAAGGCGGTCCGGCACCGCAGCGAGCGGGCGGGCAGAGTCACCGAGCGCAGCAGTTCGCCCTCGGCGAGCACCTTGCGTCCCGCGCCGGTGACGAAGTCGGCGACCTGGACGAGCCGGGTCGAGCCGTCCTGGGCGCGGAGCAGACAGGTGCCGTCGAGGGCCGCCGTGAGGGAGATCATCGGGCCGGCCGGCAGGGCGTTGCAGAGGTTGCCGCCCACCGTCGCCATGTTCCAGATCTTGAACGACGCGAGGAAGGCGCGGCAGCACTGCTCCACGAGCGGGGCCGTCGGCGCCCTCAAGATGCGGCCGAATCGCGACAGTTGGGCGATCGTGCAGGTGGCCGCGATCTCCAGCGCCCCGTCGGCCGCCGGCCGGACCGGCTCCCAGCCCATCCGGCTCAGATCCACCAGCCGGCGCAGTCGCGGCTGCGGCTCGGAGAACAGGTACGTACCGCCACCGAGCCAGGCGTCGCCCGGACGCCAGGGCTCTTGAGCGCGGGCGTCCCGCACGTCGAGAACCGTGTTCAGATCCATGTCTCCACCGTCTTCGGCCTGCGCTCACTCCGCCAGTGAAGCGGTGCCGGGGGCCGCAAACGACTGGTGCGGGGCACGGAGATCCGCCCGGGTCGCCCGGCCCTTCCTGGTGGATCAGCCAAGGGGCATTCCGCCCCTGACAGCTTGCATTTACAGTGGTGAAACGCGTATCCACCTCGTGAATGCGAGACATCGGGGCGTCGCTCCGGTGGCCGTACAAGGAGTCGCACGTGCGCGTGGGGGGACCTTCTCCAGCTGGAAGGGCTCGATCTGAGCCTGGTCCGGGGTGGCGAGAATCTGCTCCGCCGGGAGATCAGCGGGGGTGACCGCCACCGATCCGGAGGACCCCAGCCGTTTTCTGCGGTCGGGCGAGATCGTGCTCAGCGGCCCGGTGTGGTGGAACGCGACGGACGGGCCGGCCAGGGCCCGGCGGTTCGCCTCCGCCCTCGCACGGTCCGGCGCCAATGCGCTGCTCGCCGGGATGGAGAGCCCCGGCGCCGTTCCCGCCGGCCTCGTCGACTCGTGCCGTGACCACGGCACAGCCCTCCTCGCCGTGCCGGCATGGACGCCGGTCGGCTCACCCGCGCGGTGACGGTGACGGTGACGCCGACCTCGATGCCCCCGTTCCTCCACCGGCTCCCGTGTGACCAGGGAGACGATGCGGTGCGGCCCCGACGGCCTGGGCCGCCGGGCCCCTCGGGGCATGCTGTACGCCGACCCGCACCGCACTCCAGCCGCCGCCCCGGCCGTCAAGCCCCCAGCGCCGCCACGACTTTCGCGGTGAGCCGGTCCAAGTAGCCCTGGTCGACGGCGCCTTGGACGACGGCCATCCGCCAGTAGACCGGGCTCCCCAGGAAGTCCAGGTTCATGTCGATGTCGCTGTCCTCGGGAAGTTCCCCGCGCTCGACCGCCCGGCGCAGCAGACGCGCGGCCTGTTCGCGGCGCGGGTCGCGCACGGTCGAACGCAGGGTGTCGCGCAGCTCGTCGTTGCGGGCGCTCTCGGCCATCAGGTCCAGGATGATCCGGATGGCCTGCGGATGGCCGAGCGCGGTGATCCAGCCCCCCAGGAACTCCCGTACGTCGCCGCGCAGCGAGCCGGTGTCGGGCAGGTGTCCCTCCGTGGCCGCCTGCGACACCAGCGCGGCGGTCATCGCCTGCTTCGAGGGCCATCGGCGGTAGAGCGCCGCCTTTCCCGCGCCGGCCCGCCGCGCGACCGCCTCCATCGACAGCCTGCCGTATCCGGTCTCGGCAAGTTCCTCGAAGAAGGCGGTGGTCAGGGCATTGGTGACGGCGTCCTGCAACACGGGACCGCCGGGGGCTCGCCGCTCGGGCGCGGACTTTCTTTCGGCCGATTCGCTCATGGACCCGAGTTTAACCGAGACGGAACGGTTGCGTCTCGGCTCGGTCCGCCCTAGGCTCTATCGAGACGGAACGGATCCGTCTCGGCTAGCAGCTCCGGCCACCCGTGCTCACGCGCGCTTCCACGCCCCCACCGAATGGACGGCCCACCGTGAAGTTCCTCTTCGACGACGAGTCCTTCTCCTTCGAGACCCTGCGCGCCGCAGGTTTCACCGCCTACCAGGGCGCCGACCTCGGCGAGATCCTGGTCACCGCGCGCGACATCACCGACGGCGACGAGCCGAGCTGGCACCGCGCCTGGAAGGCGACGGCCGAGCGCGTCGCCGCCATCGGTGAGGGGGCGCTGGCCTCGGGACACCGGGTCAGCGCCCGTGAAGCGCTGCTGCGGGCGTCGAACTACTACCGCACCGCCGAGTTCTACCTGCGCGACGCTCCGGCCACCGACCCGGAGGTGGCGCTCCTCTCACGCCGCTCCCGGGAGACGTTCGTCAAGGCCGTCGCGCTCCTCGACACGCCTGTCGAGACCGTCGCCATCCCCTACGAGGACACCACGCTGCCGGGTTACCTCTTCCTGGTGGACGACAGCGGCGCCCCGCGCCCCACCGTCATCTACACCAACGGCTTCGACTCGACGGCGGAGGAGGCCTACTTCGTCATCGCGGCCGCCGCCCTGCGCCGCGGCTACAACGTGCTGGCCTTCGACGGACCGGGCCAGGGCGCCGTGCTGCGCGAGCAGCAGCTCACCTTCCGGCCCGACTGGGAAGCGGTGACCACTCCGGTCGTCGACTACGCGCTGAGCAGGCCCGAGACCGACCCCGCGCGCGTCGCTCTGTTCGGCTACAGCCTGGGCGGCTGCCTCGTCGCCCGCGCCGCGGCCTATGAGCACCGGGTGGCCGCGCTGATCCTCGACGACGGCGTGCTCGACTTCGGCGCCGCGTTCGAGCGCGGCATGCCGGCGGAGGTCATCACCTGGATCGCCGAGGGCCGCGACGCGCAGGCGAACGCGGCCCTGGCCGCCGCGGCCGCCGAGAACACCCAGGTGCGCTGGGCCCTGCGCAACGGCGTGTGGACGCTCGGCGCGCAGTCGTACGCGGATCTGGTCCGCCGGTCGCGCCCCTACGCCCTCGAAGGCCACCTCGACAAGATCGTCGCGCCGGCCCTGGTCCTGGAGGCCGCGAACGACCAGTTCTTCGAGGGCCAGCCCCGCCGGGTCGCCGAGGGGCTGGTCAACGCGTCCGCCACGCTGGTCACGCTGAGCGAGGCCGAGGGCTCGGGCGAGCACTGCCACGTCGGCGCCTTCCACCGCGCCCACCAGGTCATGTTCGACTGGCTCGACACGACCCTCGTGGCCTCCTGACCCGGGGGACTCGATGCCCCGTCAGCGCCGCTTCAGCAGTCCCCGTACGTACGCGGCCTGCCCCGCGTGTTGCAGGTCGTCCGCGATGACGCTGATCAGCCGGACGCCGAGGGTGACGTGCGGGGTCCAGCGCTCATCGACGACCCGGTCGAGCGCCGGGCCGTCAAGGCCACGGACGAACGCCATGGTCTGCTCGTGGACGGCGTCGTAGTAGCCGCGCAGCTGCTCGGCCGACACGTCGCGGACCGCCGCCACCTGCTGGGAGGTGTGCCCGTAGCCGGTCTCCTCATCGCCGAACGCGAGAGCGAACCGGCCGGCCCAGCCCTGGCCGGTCCACACCTGGTCGAGGCCGGCCGCGTCGGCGACGTGGTCGTCCTGAACCCGCGTCAGGTGCCACACGAGCCAGGCGATCGAGTTCGCCTCGCCGTCCGGCCGGAACGCCAGTTCGTCGGCCGTCAGGCCCTCGACGGCGGCATGCACTTCCTCCTGGACACGTCCGAACGCGTCCGCCACAACCTCTGATGTGTTCATCCGTCCATCCTCGCCCCATCGGTCCGCTCGCGGGCCCCCAGTGCCCGCCCCACACCCCCCGCGTGCCCTGTTCGGCGCCACCCGCACGTCCTGGCGCCCCGGGTAAAGTCGCACCCTGCCACCAGGCCCGGAAGGACGAAGGACGCGACGTGACCGTGGACATGCTGGACACCCGGATCCTGCGCCTGCTGATCGAGCAGCCGCGCACCAGCGTCCGCGAGTACGCCCGCATCCTGGGGGTGGCCCGGGGCACGCTCCAGGCCCGGCTCGACCGGATGGAGCGCGACGGCGTGATCACCGGCACCGGTCCGGTCCTCTCCCCCGCCGCGCTGGGCCATCCGGTGCTCGCCTTCGTGCACATCGAAGTGACCCAGGGCCACCTCGACGAGGTCGGCGACGCCCTCGCGGCGGTGCCCGAGATCATCGAGGCGTTCTCGATCACGGGCGGCGGCGACCTGCTGACCCGGGTCGCCGCCCGCGACAACGCCCATCTCGAAGACGTCATCCAGCGGCTCATCCAGCTCCCGGGCGTCGTGCGCACCCGCACCGAGGTCGCCCTGCGCGAGCGGGTGCCCCACCGCCTGCTGCCACTGGTCGAGTCGGTGGGGCGCGCGGCCGCGAAGTGAGCCGGGCGCCCAAAGGCATGGCCTGATACGCCGTCAACTTCCTTGCCCGTGCGATGCGTTGACGGCAGGTCTGGACCAATCTACGGTGTGGGGCGCCACCCCTCACACCTCCTTGAGGTCCCCCCACGGCCCGGGCCCCGCCGCGCCCCGCACCTGCGGCGCTCCCGGAGGCAAGGAGCACAGCATGATCGGTCGCACGTTACGTCTGCTGGGAGCCGGCCTGGTGCTGGCGCTCGCCGCGCAGGCCCCGGTGGCCGCGGCGCCGGGCGTGCCGCGCACGGACACCTGCGCCACCAGCCCACGGCCCTCGGGCAAGGTGCTCCAGGGCTACTGGGAGAACTGGGACGGCGCCGCCAATGGCGTCCACCCGCCGCTCGGCTGGATCCCGCTCACCGATTCCCGCATCCGCGACCACGGATACAACGTCATCAACGCCGCCTTCCCGGTGATCCGCTCCGACGGCACCGTCCTGTGGGAGGACGGCATGGACGCGACGGTGAAGCTGCCCACCCCGGCCGAGATGTGCCAGGCCAAGGCCTCGGGCCAGACGGTCCTCATGTCCATCGGCGGAGCCGCGGCCGGCATCGATCTCAGCTCCAGCGCCGTCGCCGACCGCTTCGTGGCCACGATCGTGCCGATATTGCAGCGGTACAACTTCGACGGCATCGACATCGACATCGAGACCGGCCTCGTGGGCAGCGGGAACATCAACACCCTCTCGCCCTCACAGGCCAACCTCATCCGGATCATCGACGGCGTCCTGGCGCGGATGCCGGCCGGCTTCGGCCTGACGATGGCGCCGGAGACCGCGTATGTCACCGGCGGCAGCGTGACGTACGGCTCGATCTGGGGCGCGTACCTGCCGATCGTGAAGAAGTACGCGGACAACGGCCGGCTGTGGTGGCTCAACATGCAGTACTACAACGGCAGCATGTACGGCTGCTCCGGCGACTCCTACGAGGCCGGCACCGTCGCCGGGTTCACCGCACAGACCACCTGCCTGAACAAGGGCCTGGTCATCCAGGGCACCACGGTCAAGGTGCCCTACGACCGGCAGGTGCCCGGCCTGCCCGCTCAGCCGGGCGCGGGCGGCGGGTACCTGACGACCGGTCAGGTCGCCCAGGCGTGGAACACCTACGGCGGCGGGCTCAAGGGCCTGATGACCTGGTCGCTCAACTGGGACGGTTCAAGGGGCTGGACGTTCGGCGACAACGTCAAGGCGCTCCAGGGGCGCTGAGCCGCCTCGCGGTCCGCTCCCCGAGGCGTGCCTCCCAGGCAAGCGGAAGGACACCTTCCGAGAATCTGCACAGCGCGTGCGCAGACCCGTCACCCCGGCCCGCACCCGGCTCCGATCCGGGCGCGGGCCGGGGGGTTTGATGCGGGTGTGCCCCACTTCGGAAAGGCGGCCGAATAGCAAAGTACGAGCGTCAGGAATTCGTCTCGTGAAGCTCGTGAAGAATCTGCTCCCAAATCATGAACGTCCCTGCACGTCCTGCCAATTCGAAAAGGGACACACCGCCTGATCAGTGCCGCAGCGATTGGCTGCGTACGCGGTCGGCGTGTTTTGATCCTGCCCACTGCGGGAGCACCGGCAAGGAGTTCCCGATAGGAAATGTCCCCATGAAAGGCAGAACACATGAACAACGCTCAGGTTGAGACCCTTGAGATCTCCGACGCCGACCTGGACAACGTGTCCGGCGGCCTGGTCGGCACCGCGCTCGGCAACGTGACCGGCACCGCCGACTCCGTGCTCCCGGTCTCCGGCATCGTCGGCTCGGTCACGGGTCTCGTCGGCTCGGTCACCGGTGTGCACACCGCCCCCGTCACGGGCCTCGCCACCGGTCTCGTCGCCGGTCTCTGAGATCGCGCACGAGCCCCGGAACCGTACCGGTTCCGGGGCTCCTTGCCGATGGTCCGTGGTTGAGGAAAGAATTCCGTGCAATTTCGCCAACAGGCCCTTTCCAAGCTGCGATCGCCGGAAGAACTCGACCTGCCGGTGCGTTTCGCGCGACCGCAGGGCGGGCTCGTCCTTCTGGTCACCGTGCTGGTCATGGCCGCCGCGTGTCTGTGGGCCGTCAACGGGTCCGTCGCCTCCACGGTCGATGCGCCCGGCATCCTGACCCACGCCGAGGGAAGCTACATCCTTCAGAGCCCGGTCGCGGGCCAGGTCACCGGCGTCCTCGCCCAGCAGGGCCAGCTGCTCGCGGCCGACGCCCCGCTGCTCAAGGTCCGTACCGCCCAGGGCGACAGGACCGTCCGCGCGATCGACGCCGGCCGCCTCACCAACCTCTCCGCCACCATCGGCTCGGTCCTCGCCACCGGCGCGGACGTGGCGAGCATCGAGCGCGCCGGCGGGCCCGAGGACCCCTTGGTGGTGATGCTGTACGTGCCCGGCGACAGCGGCGCGGACGTGCCCGTGGGCGCGCGGGTCGACCTCACCGTGCAGTCCGTCCCCGCCGAGCGGTACGGGGTGCTGCGCGGCACGGTGGCCGCCGTCGGCAGGGCGCCGCAGACCCGCGAACAGATCGCCGCCTTCCTCGGCGACGGCCAGCTCGCCGAGCAGTTCTCCCAGCACGGCAGGCCGGTGGGGGTCCTGGTGCGCCTTGACCGTACGACCGCCACGACGTCCGGATACCGCTGGTCGTCCGCCGACGGGCCGCCGTTCGCCCTCGGCTCCATGATCCCGGCCACCGGCACCGTCCACCTGGCCGACCGGCGTCCCCTCGATTGGCTGCTCCCGTGACCGCACCGTCCCCCACCCCGGCACTCCCCTCCACCGGACACGGCCGCCGCAGGCCGGGCCCGCCCCCGGGCGGCCGCCGTTCGCGCGGCCGCCGGGCACCGAGGGCGCCGCGCCCGGGGCGGGTGCGCACCCCCACCGTGCTCCAGATGGAGGCCCTTGAGTGCGGCGCCGCCTCGCTCGCCATGGTGCTGGCCCACCACGGGCGCCATGTGCCGCTGGAGGAGCTGCGCATCGCCTGCGGCGTCTCCCGCGACGGCTCGCGCGCCAGCAACATCCTGAAGGCCGCGCGGAGTTACGGGCTCACCGCCAAGGGCATGCAGATGGAACCGGCCGCGCTGGCCGAGGTGAGCGCGCCCGCGATCCTGTTCTGGGAGTTCAACCACTACGTCGTGTACGACGGCGCGGGGCGCAGGCTCGGCCGTCGCGGCGTGTACGTCAACGACCCCGACAAGGGCCGCCGGTTCATTCCCTCGGAGGACTTCGACACCAGCTTCACCGGGGTCGTCCTGGTCCTTGAGCCCGGCCCGGACTTCCGGCGCGGCGGCCGGGCGCCCGGCGTCCTGAGCGCGCTGCCCGCCCGCCTGCGCGGCACCACGCCCACCATGCTGGCCTCGCTCCTGGCGAGTCTGCTGCTCGTGGCGGTCGGCGCGGCCCTGCCCGCGCTCAGCCGTACCTACATCGACCTGTTCCTGATGGGGCATCAGACCTCGCTGCTGGGCGCGCTGTTCGCCGCCATGGGCACCCTGGTGGTGCTCACCGCCGTACTGACCTGGCTCCAGCAGGCCAATCTGCTGCACGGGCGCGTCATCTCCTCCACGCTCACCAGCGCCCGGTTCTTCCGGCATCTGCTGCGGCTGCCGGTCACCTTCTTCGCCCAGCGCGGCCCCGCCGACCTCGTCCAGCGCCTCCAGTCCAACGACGCGGTCGCCGAGACGCTGGCGCGCGACCTGACGGCGGCGGCGGTGGACGGCGTCGTGGTGCTGCTCTACGCGGTCCTGCTGTGGACCTACGATCCCCAGCTCACCGTCATCGGGGTCGCCATCGCGCTGCTCAACGTCGTCGCGATGCGCGTGGTGGTGCGGCTGCGGGCCACCCGGAGCCAGAAGCTGCGCGCGGACAGCGCCCGGCTCACCAACACCGCTTACACCGGGCTCCAGTTGATCGAGACGATGAAGGCCACCGGCGGCGAGAACGGGTTCTTCCGCCGCTGGGCGGGCCAGCACGCCACCACCCTGGAGGAGCAGCAGCGCCTGGGGGTGCCGAGCGCCTGGCTCGGCATCGTCGCGCCCGCGCTCGCCACCCTCAACAGCGCGCTCATCCTGTGGATCGGCGGGCTCCGGGCGGTGGAGGGGCACCTCTCGATCGGGCTGCTCGTCGCGTTCCAGGCGCTGGTGGCCCGCTTCACCGCGCCGGTCACCCGGCTGAACGGGGTGGCCGGGCGGATCCAGGACTTCGCGGCGGACGTGGCCCGGCTGAAAGACGTGGAGAACTTCCCCGTGGACGCGCCGGGCGCCCGCCCCAAGCCGGGCGCCGACACCCGCCGTCTCAAGGGCCATGTCACGCTCGATGACATCACCTTCGGCTACAGCCCCCTCGACAAGCCCCTGCTCAGCGGGTTCTCGCTCACGGTCGGGCCCGGCCGGCAGGTGGCCCTGGTGGGCGGTTCGGGAAGCGGCAAGTCGACGGTCTCCAGGCTGATTTCGGGCCTGTACGCCCCTTGGGAGGGCACGATCCGCATCGACGGGCAGCGCCTCGATGACATCCCGCGCGGGACGCTCGCCGCGTCGGTCTCCTTCGTCGACCAGGACATCTTCCTCTTCGAGGGCACCGTGCGGGACAACGTCGCGCTGTGGGACCCCTCGATCCCGGACGACGCCGTGGTCACCGCGCTCAAGGACGCCGCCCTGTACGAGGTCGTCGCGCGCCGCCCCGGCGGCATCCACAGCCGGGTCGAGCAGGACGGACGCAACTTCTCCGGCGGCCAGCGCCAGCGCCTGGAGATCGCCCGCGCCCTCGTGCGCCGGCCGAGCATCCTGGTGCTCGACGAGGTGACCAGCGCCCTGGACGCCGAGACCGAACACGTCATCATCGACAATGTGCGCCGCCGCGGCTGCGCCTGCGTGGTCATCGCGCACCGGCTCAGCACCGTCCGCGACAGCGACGAAATCCTGGTGCTCGACCACGGCACCGTCGTCGAGCGGGGCCGCCACGAGGAGCTTGTCGCCGCCGGCGGGGCGTACGCCGAGCTGGTCAGGGAGCACTGAATGATTTCCCCGCACCCCTCCGCGCACCCCTCCGCTCACCTGTCCGCACAGACTTCAGCGGGGCCCTCGGCACACCCCTCCGCTCACCCCTTCGCGCACCCCGCGCCCGACGCCCACGACCCCGGCCGGGACGCCGTGGTCGGTGCGCTCGGCGGCCTCGGGCAGCACATCGACTGCGCGGGTCTGCCCGGCTTCTCGCTCCAGGGCCCGCAGGTGCTGTGGCTCGTGGTGGGCGGCGCGCTCGACCTGTTCGCGGTCGACGCGGCGGAGGGCGGCCACTGGCACTTCCTCGGCCGCCTCGAACCGGGCACGCTGCTGCTGGGCCCGGTCGAAGGACCCCGGCACACCCTGGTTGGCCGGCCCCTGCGGGAGTGCGCGCTGCGCCGCATCCCGCTGCGCGAGCTGTACCGCCATCCGCACGCCACCGGGTACGAGGGCGCCCATCCGAGCGGGTACGACGCAGGCGACGCGGCCCTCAGCCTCCTGGAGCACGCCTTCTCGCTCGGCGTGGGACGCGGTCAACGCGTCCTGTTCGAGGCCCCGTTGGACGGCCGTACCGCTTCGGCGGAGTCCGTGGCCGACGACGACAACCTCTGGCTCACGGTGGCGCCGGGCAGCGTGCGGTACGGGGCGGAGTTCAGCGCGGAGGCGGCGGGCGATCTGCTCGTCGACGGCGCGCTGTGGCAGAGCATGGTCAATCAGCAGTACCGGCTGCTGTCCGCGCTCGACCGGTGGATCGAGGCCGCGGAACGCGCCCACGAGGACCGCGCGGCAGCGGGGATCAAGGCAGGCGAGGCCGTCCGCGAGGAGGCCGACCGGGCGCTCGTGACCTCCATCGGCCGCACCCGCAAGGCTTCGGCGCGCGGGGCAGCCCCCGGGGACGACGCCACCTACGCCGCCTGCCGTCTCGTCGCAGAGGCCACCGGCATCACGCTGGCCGGGCCCTCGCTCGCCGGCGCGGTCAGCGACCGGGTCGACCCCGTCGAAGCCGTCGCCCTCGGCTCACGGATCCGTACCCGCCCCGTGCGCCTTGAGGGACGCTGGTGGCGCGAGGACGCGGGGCCGCTGGTGGGCCACCGCACGAGCGGGGCGCCCGTCGCGCTGCTGTGGCGGCGCGGCGGCTATGACGCGGTGCACCCCTCGTCGGGCCGGCGCACCCGGGTGGACGCGGGCAACGCCGCGCAGTTCGAGCGGCGCGCCGTGATGCTCTACCGGCCGCTGCCCGAGCGTCCCCTCGGCATGTGGGGTCTCGCGCGGTTCAGCCTGCGCGGCACCCGCGCCGATGTGCGGCGGCTGCTCCTTGCGGGCCTGGTGACGGTGGCGCTCGGCGCCCTGGTGCCGATCGCGACCGGGCAGGTGCTCGGCGCGTACGTGCCCCGCGCCGAGACAGGTCTCATCGCGCGGGTGTCGCTGGCCGTCATCGTCAGCGCCATCGTGTCGGCCGCGTTCTCGCTGATGCAGAACCTCACCATCCTGCGCATGGAAGGACGTATCGAAGCCACCCTCCAACCGGCCGTCTGGGACCGCTTGTTGAGGCTGCCCACCCAGTTCTTCGCCGGGCGCTCCACCGGTGAGCTCGCCAGCGCCGCGATGGGCGTCGGAGCGATCCGCCGGGTCCTTTCGGGCACCGGGCCCCTGGTGGCACAGGCGGGCACGGTCGGTCTGGTCAACCTGGTCCTGCTGCTGTGCTTCAGCGTGCCGCTCGCCCTCGCGGCGATCGCCGTGCTGCTCGTCATCGCGGGCGTGTTCCTGGCCATGGGGATGTGGGAACTGCGCTGGCAGCGCCGCCTCGTGGTGCTGAGCAACAAGCTCAACAACCAGGCGTTCCAGACCTTGCGCGGGCTGCCGAAGCTGCGGGTCGCGGCGGCGGAGAGCTTCGCCTACGGCGCGTGGGCAGGGGAGTTCGCGCGCAGCAGGGAGCTCCACAAACGGGCGGGCCGGATCAAGAACCTGACGACGGTCCTCAACTCCGTTTATCTGCCGGTGTGTTCACTGCTCCTGTTCGCCCTGCTCGCGGGCCCCGCACGCGGCTCGTTGTCGGCGGGCGCGTTCTTGACGTTCAACACCGCCGTGACGATGCTGCTCACCTCGGTCACCCAGCTCACCGGCGCGTTCCTGTCGGCCGCCGCGGTGCTGCCGATGTTCGAGCAGATCAAGCCGGTGCTCGACGCGGCCCCCGAGGTGCGCGGGGCCAGCACCCAGCCCGGTGTGCTGTCGGGGGAGATCGAGGCGAGAGGGGTGTCCTTCCGCTACACCGACGACGGGCCGCTGGTCCTCGACGACGTCTCGGTGAAGGCGGCGCCGGGCGAGTTCGTGGCGATCGTGGGGCCGAGCGGCTGCGGCAAGTCGACCCTGCTGCGCCTGCTGATCGGCTTCGACGACCCGGTGACGGGCAGCGTCCTGTACGACGGCCAGGACCTGGCGGCGCTGGACCGCGCGGCCGTGCGCCGTCAGTGCGGGGTCGTGCTCCAGAACGCCCAGCCGCTCAGCGGGTCGATCCTGGACTGCATCTGCGGGGCGGAGTTCTTCAGCCAGGAGGAGGCGTGGCAGGCGGCGGCCATGGCGGGGCTCGCCGAGGACATCAAGCGGATGCCGATGGGGCTGCACACCATGATCTCGGGCGGCGGCGCCATCTCCGGCGGCCAGCGCCAACGTCTCATGATCGCCCAGGCACTGGTCAGGCGCCCCCGCGTCCTCTTCTTCGACGAGGCCACCAGCGCCCTGGACAACGAGACCCAGCGCGTCGTGACCGAGAGCACCCGGAGCCTCGCGGCCACCCGGGTCGTGATCGCCCACCGGCTCTCAACGGTCCTGGACGCCGACCGTGTGATCGTCATGGCCGAGGGCCGCGTCGTACAGGAGGGCCCGCCGGCGGCGCTCCTCTCCGATCCCGGCGGGCGCCTGCGCGAACTGGTGCGCCGGCAGCTGCTCTGAAACGCCCGGGCGGTGGCATGGTGGATGTGTGCACACCCCCACCCGGTCCTGGAGCACGCCATGATCAAGCCGAACGCGCCCTTCGCCCTCCCGGCCCCCGTCGCCGCCCCCACCGCCCCCGTCCCCGCCGTTCACGGGAGGGTGTGAGGGCCGTGCACAGCCGCTTCGAGCCCGACCGGCAGCTGACCACCCGCATGCTGGTCACGGTCTTCCTGCTCGGACTGCTGTACGTGGCGTTCGTCGGGGCGCTCGTGGTGCTGCTCAGGTCCATCGTCGTGGTCGTGGTGGTGGCGGCGGCCGTCCTGTGGTCGCAGTACTGGTTCTCCGACCGCATCGCCCTGTACGCGATGCACGGGCGCGTGGTGTCCCGCGAGGAACAGCCCCAGCTGCACGGCGTCCTCGACCGGCTGTGCGCCGCCGCCGACATGCCGAGGCCACAGCTCGCCGTCGCCGACACGGACCTGCCCAACGCGTTCGCCACCGGGCGCAACGCCGACCACGCGGTGCTCTGTGTGACCACGGGGCTCACGCGCCGTCTGGAGCCCGACGAGCTGGAGGGCGTCCTGGCCCACGAACTGTCGCACGTGGCGCACCGCGACGTGGCGGTGATCACCGTCGCCTCGTTCCTCGGCGTCATCGCGGGGCTCGTCGTCCGCTTCGCGTTCTACTCCCAGCTTTACGGGGGCCGGGGCCGGCGCGACCAGAACACGATGGCCGTCCTCGCGGCCGTCATGGCGGTCTCGGCGCTGGTGTACTCGCTGAGCTTCCTCCTCATCCGGGCACTGTCGCGCTACCGGGAACTGGCCGCCGACCGGGCCGGCGCGCTGCTCACCGGGCACCCCTCCGCGCTGGCGTCGGCGCTGACCAAACTCGACGGCGACATCGCCCGCATCCCCAGCAAGGACCTGCGCACCGCGAGCGCGTTCAACGCCTTCTACTTCATCCCGGCCATCGGCGCGGACAGCCGCGTCGCCCGGCTCTTCGCCACGCATCCGAGCCTTCAGGAACGGCTCGACAAGCTGGCCAGGATCTCGGCGGAGCTCGGGCGCCCCGCGTGAGCGCGGCACCGGGCCGCGCCTCCTGACGAAGGACACGGCACATGGGCTTCCTCGACATCCTGCTCGGCCGCACCCGGGCCGCACCGCCCGACCTCGACCGGCTGTTCGCACTGCCGTCCGCCGCGATCACCCTGCGGGCGGCCACCGGGTTCACGCCGACCGGCCGGGGGTCGGTGTGCTTCACCACCGTGGAGGGAGCGGCGTTCGCCCGGATCCGCCAGGACGTGACGGAGCTCCTTGAGGCGGACGGTCAACGCGCGGGCGCCCCCGTGGAGTTCAGCCGTGACACCTATGGGTACTCCTGGCTGCTCTCCCGTCGCGGGCCCGACGACCTGACCTCGCTCGTGGGTGACCTGCACGCCGTGAACACCGCGCTCGAAGGGACGGGCTTCGGCCCCCAACTCCTGTGCTCTCTGGTCGGGTTCGAGCGCATCGAGGACGCCGGGGAGAACGAACACGGGCAGGGACAGGGACAGGCGCAGGCCTTCGCCCTGGTGTACCTCTACAAACGGGGGACGTTCTACCCCTTCGCCCCGCTTCCTGGGGACCGGCGGGACAACGCGCTGGAGCTGCGGATCAGGGCGGTCCTCTCGGACGACCTGCGCTTCGAGGGCGACCTGACCCGCTGGTTCCCGGTCTGGGGCGCGCCGGGCCTGTGAGCGTGCCACCAACGGCCCTGCCGCCGAAGCCCGTTGAACGCCCGTCGGCCCCCGCGCGTACTGGAGTACGTCCCCGCCGCCGCCCCTCCCCCAGCCCGAAGGGCCCTCCGTGAGGCAGCAAGTTCAGCACCGCGTGGCCCGCCGCGCCCTCGTGCTGGCGGCCGTGAGCGCGCTCGCGGCCACCGGTGCGGCGCTGCCCGCCCGGGGTCCCGCGCCGTCCGTCATGGCGGCCGACGACTGCGTACGGGGCGGGGTGGACGTCACCGCCGGAAACGGCGGCGACGCGCCGTTCCGGTTCACGCTCGCGGGGGTCGCGGTCACGGTGGAGCCGGGCGGGAGAAGGACGATCGCGGTGCCGGTCGCCCAGCACGAGCGGTACCACTTCACCGTCCTGGGACCCAACGGCTTCCGTCAGGACGTCGACGGCGTACGGAACTGCGCGACGCCCGCGCCCTCCCCCTCGGCGGCGCCCGCCACGGACCGGGCGGCGAGCGCGGGGCCCGTGGCCGCCGCGCCCCGCGACGCGGCGGCCGGGGCACCCACCGGCCGCCGTCAGCTGATCCCCGGCGTCCTCGACCCGGACTCCCTGGTCGCGGGGACGGCCCTGGTGCT
The DNA here is from genome assembly GCF_042869775.1 of Streptomyces sp. NPDC006711. NCBI lineage: Bacteria > Bacillati > Actinomycetota > Actinomycetes > Kitasatosporales > Streptomycetaceae > Streptomyces > Streptomyces sp. NPDC006711. The sequence goes on along the minus strand of NZ_JBIAGO010000006.1, from coordinate 182,339 downwards.
CCTCGGCGGAACACTGTTCGGCATCCGCCGGCTCACCCTTGTCTAGGGCGCGCTCCGGCGGCCGGGCCGCTCAGAAGTCGGCCTGTGCCTTCACGTCGGCGCGGCCCACGGATTCCAGCCCGTACGTCGAGCAGTACAGGGCGCGGATGTACTCGATGTCGGGATCGTGCGTGCGGGCTTCGGCGGCGGGATACAGCACGGTCAGCTCGTAGGAATTCTCCCGGTTGATGCTGCCCGTCTTGTCACGCCACTGCCCTCGGCCCTGCTGGAGGGTGAGCCCGGACGGGAACCGGGGCGTGATCACATCGGCGACGAACTTCATGAACTCGTCGTCCGTTATGGGTGGTTGACCGTTGTGGCGCCCGGTGCCGAAGTAGAGATGGGTCGCCACGTACGGACTTCCGTGCGTGGTGGTCGCCGACGCGGCCGACGGGGCGGCGGTCGTTCCGTAGGCGACTTCGGAGACCGGACCGCCGGTGGCGAAGAGGAGAGCGATGGCCACGAGAGCGGCGGCCGCGGGCGTGGACACCCGGATGTTGAGCATGTCGTCCCTGTCTGTCTGGTGATGGTGATGGTGAGGGGTGGCTTATGGGGATGGGGCCGCCGACGGCCTAGCGGGCAGGTCCGTTCCCGCTCTCGGGGCGCGGTGGCAGGCACCGGCGGCGCGGTGGCAGGGACCTCAGCAGGAAGTCCGCCGCGTCCCGCGCATTACCGGGCGCGCCCTCATGGCCCCGCAGCCGGGTGGCGGTGCGGGCGAGCCCCCGGGTCGTCCGTACGGAGCCGATGCCCCCGGCGCGCGGCGCCAGGGCGGCGATGAGGTCTTCGGCCTCGCGCCAGGCGCCGGCCCGGACGAGGGCGGCCAGGAGCTCGGCCGTGAAGAGGTCGCGGTAGGAGGGGCCGGGCGCCGTGGCGGCCTCGTGCAGGAGCGCGATGGCGCGGTCCCGGTCGTGCAGCCTGGCCAGGACCCAGCCGTGGTGGCCGGTGAGCTCGGGCTCGTCGATCCACCAGGACCAGGCCGGATCCAGGCGTGAGGCGCCGTCGAGGAACCGGCTGCGGGCGCGCGCCATGAACGCCATGGCATCCCGGCGGCAGCCCAGAAGAGCGCTCGCGTGGGCCCGGCGGACCAGCACGAGGGTGGCGACCAGGTTCGGCAGCGGGCGCGGCCCTCCCACCCGGGCCACGGCGTCGAGGGCGGCCACGGGGCGCCGCTGGTGGGTGAGCAGCATGCTGTGGTTGAGCAGCGTCAGACGGGCGGTCGCGCGGTCGCCCGAGCGTTCGGCGAGGGCCAGGGCCCGCAGGTTCATCCGGGCGGCCGCGCGGTTCAGGCCGGCGTCGAAGAGGATCCAGCCGGCCACTTCGCTCAGTTCGGCGAGGGCGGCGAGCAGATCGCTGTCCGCGGCGCCGAGGGTGGCGGGCGCGGCGGCCAGTTCCGGGGCGCGGCGCAGCAGGGCGCGTACGGCGGTGACGGCGGCGCTCGCGCCGTCCGTGGCGTCCAGCGCCACCAGGTCCCCGACTGCCGCCCGGGCCAGGGTGGTCAGCGAACCGGACGCCGCGCCGTCCCGTGCCGGGAAGTCCGGCCGCGCCACCCCTGTCACCACGGGACGCCGGCGGCCGCGCGCACGGCCCGGCCCTGGGTGAGAGCGGTGAACGCGGACGCCACCTGGGTCAGCCACTCCACCTCCTCGCGGAAATCGTCGTACGGCGGGCGCGCGGGGAGGCCGGCGGCGTCGGCCAGCTCGTCGCGCTCCTCGGCCGGACGGTTGAGGACGGCCCGTACCTGGAGCGCTTCGCCGAGCGGCGATGTGGGGTCCTCGGGCAGGCCGAGGGAGCGGGCCACGCGGGAGAAGTCGGCGAGCGAGAGCGAGGTGCGGAGCATCAGTTGTCCGTCGCGTATCTCGATGACCCGCCGGTAGAGGCTGTAATGCGGATCGCGCGGCGGCAGAAGGTCACGCGCCCAGGACCGGGGCGGATCCAGCGCGATGTCCGGCGACGCCTGGCACAGCGCCCACCACAGCGGGCGCAGCCTGAGGTAGGAGCGGTAGCTGCGCAGCCACCCGGCGCCACGGGTGAGGTGGATGCCCCAGGACGGAATGGTCCAGCCGGTGATCTGGAGCAGGGCGCCGACGGTGCCGCACGACCACTGGATGGGGTCGAGGCGCGAGGCGTCGTAATGCAGCTGGGTCCCGGCGATCTGGACGCTGCGGACGACGCAGTACACGAGGACGAGGGCCGCGCCGACGGTCACGGTCCGCATCCCGACCTTGAGCCACTGCCGGTTGGCCATCTTGGTGAAGCGCAGCGAGAGCCGGACCGCCTCGAACTGCCCCACCCCGCAGATGACGAGGTAGAACGACATGTACAGCGCGTACCGGCCGTCCTGGATGCTGAGCAGGATCGTCGAGGTGGCGGTCTTGGCGCTGGCGACCGGGCTGACCGCGAGAGAGGCGATCACGAGGACGCACAGGGCGGCGCCGAAGAACAGCACGCGGCGCCCGGCCCGGCGCCCGGCCTGATCGGGCGGGGCCGACCAGTACACGAGGACGACCTGCTGGGCGGCGGTGAGGACGACAACGGCGACCTGGACGATCAGCGAGGTGATGTTGGGCAGGCCGAACAGGGCCGAGATGTGCACCCGCAGGGCGTCCAGGTCGACCAGGAAGCTGATCCCGGAGCACAGGAAGTAGACGCACAGCGCCCACAGGGCGACGTCGCGCTTTCTGCGCAGGAGATCCGGGAGGCGGTAGCCGAACGCCGCGAACCCGCCGAGCGCGCAGATCCAGGAGAGGGCCCCGTTGAGGTCGTCCATCATGGCTGGTCCGGATGGCCGACGCCGTTCTCGATGCGGGCGACGATCTCCGCGGCCTCCTCGGGGACGCCCCAGGCGGGTTCGAGCCAGCGCTTGCTGGCACGGGCCAGGATCAGCGAGGCCAGCGTCTCCGCCTCCTGCTCCTCGTCGTCGCTGTAGCGCGAACGCATCAACATGCTCTGCACCACGGCCGGTTCGACATCGCTGAACAACCGGCTCGTATCGCCGCGGTCGAATTCCACGGAGCCTCGGTGGGCGAAGGCGATGTGGGACAGTTCATGGGCGATGATGTGTTCTTTGTGTGACGCGGACGCGGCTTTCTCGTAGGCGATGATGTCGAAGTCGTCGAGTTTCAGCCAGAGACCGAAGAGATGGCGGTCCGGGAAGGTCGTCGGAATCAGATGGATCGGGCGCCGATTCCGCGTGCTGAGATAACCGTGCAGTTCATCAATGCCGCAGCCGTGCTCCATGCCCCAGTCCCCGAGCAGGGCCTCACAGTTTTGACGAACCTTTTTGAGACGGCGCCTGAGCCGACGGTCCTCCGGCGACGGTAACGCGGAACCAGACACCTTCATCCTCAGCCTTCCACGCCTTCCATGCCTTCCTCGCCGGAGAAGCAGGCCATCGCCATGCCTGTATTCGAAAGTGCCCGTGGATTGCGGCTGCCGGTCCCCGGGCGAACGACGCGGCCATGATGCCACACCCTCAACTCACCGGCCGGTGAGTTTCTTTGCCCCGAGTCAGCCGAGAAAACTGAGGCGTACCTGGCGGTTGGGGTTGTCCTTGTTCGTGTCCACCAGGCACACGGACTGCCAGGTTCCGAGCGCGAGCCGTCCCCCGATCACCGGCAGCGTGGCGTGCGGCGGCACGAGCGCGGGCAGGACGTGGTCGCGGCCGTGGCCCGGGCTGCCGTGCCGGTGCTGCCAGCGGTCGTCGGCGGGGAGCAGGGTGTGCAGGGCGGCGAGCAGGTCGTCGTCGCTGCCCGCCCCCGTCTCCAGGACGGCCACGCCGGCGGTGGCGTGCGGCACGAAGATGTTGAGCAGGCCGTCACGGCCGGACGCCCGCCGGTTCAGGAACTCCTCGCAGTCCCCGGTCAGGTCGGTGACGGTCTCGCTCGTGCCGGTCTCGATGTGCAGGACATGGGTGGTGAAGACGTCGGACATGTTTCTCATCTTCCCGCCCTCGGACGCGGTACGCGCGGCGGCGGCAGCGGTGACCCGTCCGGCGCGCGAGATGATGTGTCCGAGTGGCGAGACACTGGTTGACCTCGTACGGAACGGGTCGCTACGTTCACGCCATGTCACGTTCAGCCCTGCTCACCACGCGCGGTCACATCGACCTGCTGCGGGTGGCGTCCGCCGCCTGTCGCCGCGGCTGCTGACGTCCTTTCGGCTGTTCGGCCGCCGGCCCTTTTCTTGTCGCATTCTTGTCGCACCGGCCGCGCTGACGTCTCCCTCACCCTCCTCATGTGCTCCGCGTTCCGGAGCCGCCTGAGCCCCGCCGCCGTGCGCTGACGCGTACGCCCGGACGGTCCTGACCCACGCCACCCACGTCACCACCACTCCCCGCGCGAGCGGACCCCCTCGCCTGCCCTGCCGCTGCCACATGTCGCACCGAGTGCGGCTACGGCTGCTCAGCGTCGTATCCGGGGGGCCGGGACCGTTGCGGGGGTCCGTGACGCGGTGGGCCGTGACGGTCGGGGCGCGGAAGGGCGGCGGCGCGGGCCGCGCGGGGCCGTCCCCTCAGGAGCTTCCCCCTCCTCGCTCCCACCCTGGAGTCCTCATGACCGTCGACCACGCCCCACCGATCCTGGCCGACCCGCCCGCCGAGACCGGCCCGCCCGCCGAGACCACCGCGCCCCGCGCGTCCGCCACGGTCCCGCCCGTCCTGGAACCGGTGGTCCCCGCCGCACGCCGGGACGGCCGGATCCGGTCCGTGCCGCGTTGGCTGCGCCGCACCGCGGGGCCGCTCACCCTGCTCGTCCTGTGGCAAGTCCTCAGCGCCACCGGGGTGTTGAGCCCCGACACCCTCGCCTCTCCCGGGACCGTCGCCCGAGCCGGGGCGGATCTGATCACCGATGGAACGCTTCCGTCGGCGATGGGCATCTCGCTGCGCCGGGTGGTGGTGGGCCTGCTGGTCGGCGGCGTCGCCGGAATCACCCTCGCCCTGCTCTCCGGGCTCTCCCGGCTCGGCGAGGACCTGATCGACGCCACCGTGCAGATGCTGCGCACCGTGCCGTGGGTCGGCCTGATCCCGCTGTTCATCATCTGGCTCGGGATCGGCGAGGCCCCCAAGGTCGCCCTGATCGCGCTCGGCGTGGCCTTCCACCTGTATCTCAACGTGTACGCCGGAATCCGTGGCGTGGACGCCCAACTCGTGGAGGCGGGACAGGCGTTGGGCCTCAACCGATGGGGGCTGATACGCCATGTCGTCCTGCCGGGCGCCCTGCCCGGCGCCATGACCGGGCTGCGCTACTCACTCGCCACCGCCTGGCTCGCCCTGGTGTTCGGCGAATCGATCAACGCGGACGACGGCATCGGCTTCCTGATGAATCAGGCCCGCGAGTTCTTCCGTACCGACGTGATCGTGGTCTGCCTGGTCGTGTACGCCTTCCTCGGCCTCATCGCCGACGCCGCCGTCCGCACTCTCGAAAGGCTGCTCCTGCAATGGCGACCGACCTTCACGGGCCAGTGACCTTCGCCGGCGCTCCCGCCACCGCCCCCGATGCCGTACGGGTCGAGGGCCTGACCCGGTCCTTCGACGGGCGGGCCGTCATCGACGGGCTCCAACTCACGCTGAAGGCAGGCGAGTTCACCGCGTTGCTCGGGCGCAGCGGCTGCGGCAAGTCAACGTTGCTGCGGGTGCTGGCCGGGCTCGACCGGGAGATCGAGGGCACGGTCCTCGTCCCCGAGCGACGGGCCGTCGCCTTCCAGGCACCCCGGCTCATGCCCTGGAAACGGGTGTGGCGCAACGTACTCCTCGGCCTGCCGGGCAAGCCCGGACGCGCCCTGGCGGAGCGGGCGTTGGAGGAGGTGGGGCTCGGTCACCGGTCCGACGCGTGGCCCAAGACCCTTTCCGGCGGCGAGGCCCAGCGCGCCTCCCTCGCCCGGGCCCTGGTGCGCGAGCCCGATCTGCTGCTGCTGGACGAGCCGTTCGGCGCGCTCGACGCGCTGACCCGGATCAAGGCGCAGCAGCTGGTCGCCGAGCTGTGGCAGCGGCGCGGCTGCGCGGTGCTGCTGGTGACGCACGACGTGGACGAGGCGCTGCTGCTCGCCGACCGGGTCCTCGTCATGCGCGACGGCGCCATCGCCCACGACACCGCCGTCGCCCTCGACCGGCCGCGCACTGTCGGCGGCCCGGGGTTCGCGACGCTGCGCTCCCGCCTCCTGCGCGAACTGGGCGTGACACAGCCCGCCGCCGCCCCTGACACCACACCCGCCGCCCCGGCCGCCTGATCCGGGCACAGCCCCGGTCCGAGAGCCACCAGCCTCCCCGAAGGAACGACGTACCCATGCGACGCCCCACCCTGCGCGCCCTGCCCGCCCTGCTCCTCCCGCTCGCCCTGGTCCTCGCCGCCTGCGGCGGGAACTCGGCCGCCGACGCCCGGGCCGGCTCGGGCTCCGGATCCGGCTCCGGCGCGGTCACGCTCAACGTCGGTGACCAGAAAGGCGGTTCGCAGGCCGTCCTGAAGGCGGCCGGGGAGCTCGACCACCTGGACTACAAGATCAAGTGGTCCACGTTCACCTCGGGACCCCCACTGCTCGAAGCCGTCAACGCCAAGGCCGTCGACATCGGCGGGGTCGGCAACACGCCTCCGGTGTTCGCCGCCGGCGCCGGCTCCAGGATCAAAGTCGTGGCGGCGAGCCACGGCTCATCCGACGGCGAGGCGATCCTCGTTCCCGAGGATTCGCCGCTGCGAAAGCCCGGGGACCTCAAGGGCAAGTCGATCGCGGTGGCCCAGGGCAGCTCCGCCCACTACCAGCTGCTGGCCACGCTGAAGAAGGCCGGTCTGGGCATCGGCGACGTCAAGCTCAGCTACCTCCAGCCGGCCGACGCCCTGGCTGCCTTCAACCGTGGCAAGGTCGACGCCTGGGCGGTGTGGGACCCCTACACCTCCCAGGTCCTGAACGCGAAGAAGGGCCGGGTCCTCGCGACCGGGGCGGGGGTCACCAACGGTCTCGGGTTCCAGGTCGCGGCGCCGTCCGCGCTGGCCGACCCCGCGAAGGCGAAGGCCCTGGGCGACTACCTCAAGCGTCTCAACCGCGCCCAGGACTGGGTGTTCCAGCACCCCGAGGCATGGGCCAAGGTCTGGTCGAAGGAGACCGGGCTCCCCTACGAGGTGGCCCTCGACTCGGTGCGGCGCAGCAACGGCACGCGTGTCGCGGTCGCCGTGGACGCGGCGGCGGTCGCCTCGGAGCAGCGCATCGCCGACACCTTCGCCGATCTGTCGCTGATCCCGCGCCGCTTCTCCTTCCAGGACTACGTCGACACCCGCTTCAACGGCACACTCCCGCCCTCCACCACCGCCCCCCGTTCGTACGGAAAGGCCTCTTCCCGATGACCGTTCATCTGCACTGGTTCCTGCCCACCGGCGGCGACGGCCGGACCCTGGTCGACCGTCACGCCTACACCGACGGCGGCGTCGGGCGTTCCCGTCGGGGGCCCGTCAGCGGAGTACGCGCGCCCGACATCGACTATCTGGTCCAAATAGCCAAGGCGGCCGAGCACTTGGGCTTCGAGGCGGTCCTGACGCCCACGGGCACGTGGTGCGAGGACGCGTGGCTGACCACGGCCGCGCTCGCCCAGCACACCGAGCGCCTGAAGTTCCTCGTCGCGTTCAGGCCGGGCGTCATCTCCCCCGTGCTCGCCGCGCAGATGGCGGCCACCTATCAGCGCGTCACGCGCGGCCGGCTGCTGCTGAACGTGGTGACGGGCGGCGACTCCACCGAACAGCGCCGCTTCGGCGACCACCTCGATCACGACCGTCGCTACGCGCGGACCGGGGAATTCCTCACGGTGGTACGCGGCGCCTGGCGCGGGCAGCCCTACGACTTCACCGGCGAGCACTACCAGGTGGAGGGCGCGCTGACCGCGCTGCCGCCGGACCCGCTGCCGGAGATCTTCTTCGGGGGCTCGTCGCCGGCCGCGGGCCCGGTGGCCGCCGAACACGCGGATGTGTATCTGACCTGGGGCGAGCCGCCCGCGCAGGTGAAGCAGAAGATCGACTGGATCCGGGAGCTCGCACGCGAGCGCGGGCGCACGGTGCGGTTCGGCATCCGGCTGCACACCATCTCCCGTGACTCCTCGCGTGAGGCGTGGGCGACGGCCGACCGGCTGCTCGGCGACCTCGACGCGGAGACGATCGCGGCGGCGCAGGAGGCGCTGGGCAGGAGCGAGTCGGTGGGCCAGCGGCGGATGCTCGCGCTGCACGGCGGCTCGCGCGACAACCTGGAGATCTCGCCCAATCTGTGGGCCGGCGTGGGTCTCGTACGGGGCGGAGCGGGCACGGCGCTGGTCGGCAGCCATGGCGAGGTGGCCGACCGGATCGAGGAGTACCACGAGCTCGGCATCGAGCACTTCGTGCTCTCCGGCTACCCGCACCTGGAGGAGGCGTACTGGTTCGGCGAGGGCGTGACGCCGGAGCTCGCGGCGCGTGGGCTCCTCACTAACATCCCGGCCTCCCCGCTGCTCGGGGTGCCCGACGCGAGCGGGCGGCCGGCCTCCGCGCCGGGCGGGGCGCCGCTCCTGGTGGGAGGCGGCCGCTGAGCCGTCCCCACGTAGCTGAAACGTCCGGGGAAGATCTCCGCACTCCGCGTGGTTGGTAGAACCGTGAACTACACCGGGGTGCGCGAGGTGGACGTGGTGGTCATAGGCGCCGGGCAGGCGGGTCTCTCCGGCGCCTACCACCTGCGGCGGGCCGGTCTCGTGCCCGACCGCGACTTCGTGGTGCTCGACCACGCGCCCCGGCCGGGCGGAGCGTGGCAGTTCCGCTGGCCCTCGCTCACCTACGGCAAGGTCCACGGGATGCACGCCCTACCCGGCATGGAGCTGACCGGGGCGGCCGCCGAGCGCCCGTCGTCCGAGGTGATCGGAGAGTATTTCGCCGCGTACGAGGACCGTTTCGGCCTGCGGGTGCACCGGCCGGTCGAGGTGAGCGCCGTACGTGAGGGCGACGGCGGCCGGCTGCGCGTCGAGACGTCCGATGGCGCCTTCGCGACGCGTGCGCTGATCAACGCGACCGGGACCTGGGACCGGCCGTTCTGGCCGCGCTATCCGGGTCAAGAGACGTTCCGGGGGCGGCAGTTGCACACGGCGGACTATCCGGGCCCCGACTCCTTCGCGGGGCTTCGGGTGATCGTGGTCGGCGGCGGGGCCTCGGGCACCCAGCACCTGATGGAGATCGCCGAGGTGGCCGCGGACACGACGTGGGTGACGCGCAGGCCGCCGGTCTTCCGCGAGGGCCCCTTCGACGAGGAGGCCGGGCGGCGGGCCGTGGCGATGGTCGAGGAGCGTGTGCGGCTCGGGCTCGCGCCGATGAGCGTGGTCTCGGTGACCGGGCTGCCGCTGAACGACGCGGTGCGGGCGGCGCGGGCCAAGGGGGTTCTCGACCGGCTGCCGATGTTCGACCGGATCACCGAGCACGCCGTGGTCTGGGACGACGGGCGGAGCGTGGCGGCCGATGTCATCCTCTGGGCGACCGGTTTCCGTGCGGCCATCGGCCATCTCGGTCCGCTGGGGCTGCGCGAGCCGGGCGGCGGCATCCGGCTCGAAGGGACCAGGGCGGTCAGGGACGAGCGGGTGCATCTGGTCGGCTACGGCCCCTCGGCCTCGACGATCGGCGCCAACCGGGCGGGCCGGGCGGCGGTGCGGGAGATCGGACGGCTCCTGGCGGGCGAGCACGGGCCGGCCGGCGAGCGGGCGCCCGCGCCGGTGTGGGAACCGGCCACGGCGTGATCAGGCGGAACCGCTCCGCTGCTTCTGGTTCTCGTTGAACTCACCTACGTTCAGGAGATGTTGGGCGTAGCTGTCGGTGAAGCGGGTGTCGCCGGGCGCCACGGTCACGAAGTACAGCCAGTTGCCGGGGGTGGGACGGATCGCGGCGTCCAGCGCCTGTTGCCCCGGGTTGCCGATGGGGGTCGGCGGCAGACCCTTGTGCTCATAGGTGTTGTAGGGACTGTCGGTCTTGGTGTCGCGCGTGGTGGTGGCCGGCGTCGAGCGGTTGAGCGCGTAGTTCAGCGTCGAGTCCATCTGGAGCGGCATGCCTTGGGCCAGACGGTTGCGGATGACCCGGGCGACCTTGCCCATGTCGGCCGCCGAGTCCGCCTCCGCCTGCACGATCCCCGCGATGGTCACCAGCTGATAGACCGTCAGACCGCTGCTCCGGGCGCCCTCGGTGATCCGGTCCTGCCCGAAACGCCCCTTGGCGGTCGCGACCATATAGGCGAGCAGGCCGCCCGGGGTCGCGTCCTCCTTGACGGGATAGGTGGCCGGGTAGAGATAGCCCTCGGGGTTGCCCTTGGCCTCGACCGGAAGCTTCAGGTCCGTCGTGGCTGCGGCCTTCTTGGCGGTGCCGGGCGGCAGATGGAGGCGCTGGTCGAGTGCCGCGTACACCTGGCTCGCCCGCCACCCCTCGGGGACGACCAGGCTCCTGGCCGGGGCGCCGGACTCCCGCAGCACCAGCAACAGCGCCGCGCCGGCCGCCACGAGCAGCGCGAGCAACAGCAGCAGAAACAGCCGGCCACGCCGGGTCAGCCGGGGCCTTCGGCCGTACGAGGTCGCACTCATGGCGGCACGCTACCCCTTGATTCGGGACATATCGGGCACCTGGCGGCCTGCGACGCGCGTCGCGCTCAGCCTCGGCTTCGGCCTCGGCCTCGGTCCTGGCGAACACACGAACAGGGGATCGGGTGTTCGCTGGTACGCGTGATCGTCCCGGCTTTCGTTGCCCAACTCCCTTGTGGCGACAGATGCTTGAGGGGCGCAAGCGACGGTCTGAGGACCGGGCTCGCGCAGTCCCATGACGGCATCGCCCTGATGCCTCCACACCAGCAGAAAGCACCATCATGAACCTGATCACCGACCTGCTCGCCGGCGTCTTCCACTTCCTCGGCTGGCTCGTCTGACGCTGCTCACGCCCGGCGCCGCCGTTCCCCGTCCCACGGGAGCGGCGGCGTCGCCGTGTGCGTGCCCCCGGCGGACGCGCGGCCTCAGCTGCGGGCGGGGGCCGGCTCGGCGTCCCTGCGCACCAGCGCGGCATATCTGCCGTCCTGGTCGAGCAGTTCCTCGTGGGTGCCGCGCTCGACGATCACGCCCGCGTCGAGCACGACGATCTGGTCCGCGTCGCGCACGGTGGAGAGACGGTGGGCGATGGTGATGGTGGTGCGGCCCTCGGAGAGCGCGTCGATGGCCCGCTGCACCGCGTGTTCGGTCCGGGTGTCGAGCGCGCTGGTCGCCTCGTCGAGGATCAGGACCGGCGGATCGCGCAGGATCGTCCGGGCGATCGCCAGGCGCTGCTTCTCCCCGCCCGAGAACCGGTAGCCACGCTCACCGACCAGGGTGTCGTAGCCGTCCGGCAGCGAGACGATGTGGTCGTGGATCTGGGCCGCGCGGGCGGCAGCCTCCAGCTCCTCGTCGCCGGCCTCGGGCTTGGCGAAGCGCAGGTTCTCGGCGACCGAGGCGTGGAAGAGGTACGTCTCCTGGGAGACCACGCCGATCGCGCGGGCCAGGCTGTCGAAGTCGAGTTCGCGCACGTCCACCCCGTCCAGCGTGACGCGGCCGCCGGTGACGTCGTACAGGCGCGGCACCAGATAGCTGAGCGTGGACTTGCCGGAGCCGGTGGGGCCGACGACGGCGAGGCTGCTGCCTGCCCGAACGGTCAGGTCGATGCCCGAAAGTGTGGGGCGCTCCTGCTGCTCGTCGTAGCGGAAGTCGACGTTCTCGAAACGGACCGTGCCGCGCGCCGCATCCAGATGGACCGGCTCGTCGGGCTCGGTGATGTCCACCGGCAGGTCGAGGTATTCGAAGATCCGCTGGAAGAGGGCGAGCGAGGTCTGCATCTGCACACCCGTGGACAGCAGGCTCACGGCGGGCCTGAACAGGCCCTGCTGGAGCGAGACGAAGGCGACGAGGGTGCCGATGGAGACGGAGGGGCCGCCGGTCTCCAGGGTCAGGCCGGCCGCCCAGTAGATGACGGCGGGCATGGCGGCCATGACGATGCCGATGGTGGACATGCGCCAGCGCCCGGCCATGTTGGAGCGGACTTCGAGGTCGACAAGGAGCTCGGACTCGGCGGCGAAGTTCTTGGTCAGCGAGTCGGTGCGGCCCATGGTGCGGCCCAGCAGGATGCCGCTGACCGAGAGCGATTCGGTGACCTCGGCGGCCATGGCGGCCATCTGCTTCTGACGCTGGGTGGTGATCTTCTTGCGTTCGCGGCCCACGCGGCGGCTGATCCAGACGAAGACCGGAAGCAGCAGCAGCGAGACGCAGGTCAGGCGCCAGTCGAGCGCGAGCATGGCGACGACGGAGGCGACGACGGCCGTCAGATTGGAGACCAGGGAAGTGGCGGTGGAGGTGACGGTCGCCTGCATGCCGCCGATGTCGTTGGCGATGCGGGACTGCACCTCGCCGGTGCGGGTCCGGGTGAAGAAGGCGAGCGGCATGCGCTGGAGCTGCGCGTAGACCGCCGTCCGCAGATCGTGCATGACGCGCTGGCCGACGGTGGTGCTGATCAACGTCTGGAGCACGCCGAAGACGCTGGTGAGGACCGCCGTGCCGATCATGCCGAGGGCGAGCAGGCTCAGCAGGCCCGTGCGGCCGCGCGGGATGGCGACGTCGAGGATTTCACGGAGCAGGAACGGCGTGGCGACCGAGACGAGCGAGGACGCGGCAACGAGCAGCCCCACGACGGCGAGACGGCCGCGGTAGGGGCGGAACAGGCCGAGGATGCGGCGGATCTGGGCCGGCTCCTTCGGCTCGGTGCCGCGGGGCGGGGGTGTCCAGGTGGATTGTTCGGGGCGCATGGGCTCCTTCGACAGGGCTGAGGGCGCCCGCACGGAGGCGGAGCGGCGGCGACTTCGAGAGCATAGCTCATTGTTACCTATACTCACAATGAACCAGGTCCTGTTATTGTTCCCGTATGCAGCCACACATTTCCCGGGCCGCCCCAGCCGTCCGCCCCGCCGTCGGTACCGACGCGGCCGCCGACGCCGACGGCCTGCTGGCCGAGCAGTTGCTGCGGCTGACCCGCCGACTGCACCGCATCCAGAAACACCACCTGGAGCCGGTCGGCATCACGCCCGCGCAGTCCCGGCTGCTGCGCACGGTCGCGCACTGGAACGAGCCGCCGCGCATGGCCGATCTCGCCGCGCGTCTGGAGGTCGTCCCGCGCGCCGTGACCACCCTGGTCGACGCCCTGGAGGAGAGCGGCGACGTGCGCCGGGTGCCCGATCCCGCCAACCGCCGGGTGATCCGCATCGAGCTCACCGACGCGGGCCGCGCCACGCTGCGCGCGCTGCGGGGCGCGCGCCGGGGCGCGGCGGAGGAGATCCTGGCCCCTTTGACCGCCGGCCAGCGTGCGGTCCTCGGCGAACTCCTGACCACCCTGATGGACGGCACACCGCAGGGCCGCTGCTGAGCGACACGCACCCCGCGGCCCCCGATGAAGCGTCACCAGGCGCCCAGCGACCGGTATCAAGAGTCCACATCCGGTCGATCACCTGGAGACTCGTTGAACGAGGCAGCATCGGAGCACCACGACGTCAGCCGCCGCTCCGTCCTGCGGGGCGCGGGCGCCGCGAGCGCCGGCATCGGGCTCGGCGTGACCACGACACCGGCCACGGCGGCCCAGCACGCGAGCCGGCCGTCGGCGGCGGCACCGCCCCGCCAGGGCGAGACCATGATCGGGGTGCCCTTCGAGCGGCGCTCCACGGTGCGGGTCGCGATGATCGGTCTCGGCAACCGGGGCGCCGCGATGCTCGATCTGTATCTGGCCGTACCGGGGGTCGCCGTGGTCGCGCTGTGCGATCCGGTGAAGGCGAAGGCCGAGCGTGCCGCCGCCAAAGTGGCCGCCGCTGGACAGCCCGCGCCCGCCGTGTACGTCCACGGCGAGGACGATTACGCCCAGTTGCTCCAGCGCGGCGACGTGGACTTCGCGCATGTCGCCACCCCCTGGGACTCCCACTTCGAGATCGCGAAGTCCGCCCTCCTGAACGGCGTCCATGTCGGAGTGGAGTGCCCGCTCGCGCTCCAACTCGACCAGCTGTGGGAACTCGTGGACCTCTCCGAGCGGACCCGAAGGCACTGTGTGCAGCTGGAGAACTGCTGTTACGGGCGCAACGAGATGCGGGTCCTTCGCATGGCGCACGCGGGCAAGTTCGGGGATCTGCTGCACGGCGCGGGCGCGTACAACCACGATCTGCGCGCCATGATGTTCGACCCGGCCTACTACGAAGGCCCCTGGCGCCGGCTGTGGCACACCCGGCTGCGCGGCGACCTCTACCCCAATCACGGCTTCGGTCCTGTCGCCAACTACATGGACCTCAACCGGGGCGACCGCGCCGTGAGCATCGTCAGCGTCGGGACGCCCTCGCTCGGCCTCGCGCAGTACCGGGCCGCCCACATGCCCGCCGGCGACCCGAGCTGGAAGGAGACGTACATCGGCAGCGATCGCACCATCAGCCTCGTGGAGACCGCCAAGGGGCGCGTGATCCGGCTCGAGCACGACGTGTCGACGCCGCACCCCTACAGCCGGATCAACAGCCTCGCCGGCACCAAGGGGCTCTTCGAGGACTATCCCGAGCGGATCTACCTGGAGAGCGACCACCACGACGACGCGTGGGGCGACTTCTCGACGTACGCCGAGTGGGACCACTGGCTGTGGAAGGAACACGCCCATCCGCCGGGCACCCACGGCGGGATGGACTACATGCTGGTGTTCCGCCTGACGCAGTGCATGCGCCTCGGGCTCGTGCCGGACTTCGACGTGTACGACGCGGCGACCTGGACCGCGCCGGTGCCGCTGAGCCATCTGTCCATCAAACAGCGGGGCCTGCCGCAGGAGATCCCCGACTTCACCCGGGGCGAGTGGAAGAAGCCCCGCCCCGGGATGGACTCCGCCAAGCCCGCCGAGGCCTGAGGGCGGGGCGGGCGCCGGTCCCCTGGTCCGGGTGGGGTCCCGGGCGCCCGCCTTGGCGGCTCAGCAGTGCCGGACGTCCTGTGTCAGGGCGCCCTGCGCCGTCTTGAGGCTGCGGTCGTAACACCCGTCCGAACCGTACAGGCGGTAGCGCTCGGCCGAGGTGCCGACCGCGTGGCGCTGATCGCGCGGCACGTTCATGGTCCAGGCCGCGTCACCCTGATAGGTGTCGTCGAGGTGGGAGAAGGCGGTGGGGCGCGCACCGCGCAGGGTGAGCGCGTCCGCGCGGTCGCCGAGGGTGATGACGGTGCGCAGGCGGCCGTCCGTGGCGATGGTCGTCGTACCGTCCATCGTGTAGGTCCGGTCGTCGCGGTCGGTCACCGCCGGGCCGCGCCCCTTGGTCGTCACGCTCTCCTCGTCGTGCCAACTCCCCTTCAGCGCGTCGGTGTTCTCGCCCTCGGTCCAGCGGTGGACCGAGTCGCCGGCCACCGAGCGCGTCACCGTCGTGGTGACGCGGCCGTGGGAGGTGTCGAGGTAGCCGGCCGTGGTCAGACGGTGGCTGCTGTGGGCGTCGAGTCGCAGTTCGGGCGAGCCCGGCTTGTACGTGGTCGAGTTGACCGGGTCCGTCTCCTCGTGACGGGTGAGGGCGCCCGTGACGACCTTGCGCCCCGAGTCCTGCCAGATGAGCAGGTTGGTGGGCGTCGACCAGCCGGCCTGCCCGGTGGGCACCCCCGCGACCGACACCTCCACCTGGTGCGGACGCCCGTCGTTGAGCAGGGCGGCGTAGGGCGTCAGGTCGTAGGTGACGGGCTGGACGTCGAAGGCGCGCGGGGCGGGCACGACGTACCAGAGGAAGGGGTTGGACCAGCCGCCCGTCCATACGGTGGGGAACGGGGCCGCTATGCCGGCGAGTTGGCCGTCGACCTTGATCTGCACCTCGCGGTTGGGCCCGGCCTGCGCCTTGCAGGAGTAGGCGGCGGGGTCGGGGACCGCGAGATACCAGAACTCCTCGCAGCCGCCGCCGGAGCCGGTGGCGTACACCTCGGCGAGCAGGCGTTCGGAGTTGCGCGGGGTGGTGACCCGCGCGGTGTCGAGGGCGAGCACCTGGTCGGGGGTGGCCGCGGGCGCGGTGCGGGTGTCGGCGGCGTAGAAGGTGAGGGTCACCTTGACGTCGATGACGCCGGTGTAGGTGTCGTCCACGGTGTTGCCGATGAGCATCTCGACGGGTTGGGCGGAGCGGAAGGTGGAGCTGTAGCGGGTGACGTCCTTCTCGACGTTCCAGGCGATGCCCTCCGCCGAGGGTTCCGGCGTCGAGGTGCGCAACACCTCGACGCCGCCCACGTGCAGATAGCCGAGCCGGTCGTACTGACGCCCCTTGACCTTGCCGTCGAGGCGCAGCACCACCTTGCTCCACCGGTCGCCGCAGCCCTTGGGGGGCGCGTAACCGCCCCGGTAGGGCGTGTAGTCGCGGAACTGGGTCTCGGCGATGGTGACTTGGCAGGACTTCGTGTGCGGGGTGGCGACCGGGGGCGCCGCGGTCAGCGGGTCGTGCCAGTCGGTGCCAAACTCGGTGGGCGGGGCAGCGGCCGCCGCAGGCCCCGCGCCGAGCGCCAGGGCGGCGGCCAGGGTGAGGCCGCCGAGCATGGACATGATCCTTCGTCGTCTCATGGACCAGGAGTGAAGCGCGAGCGCGCGCCCCGCGCCAGACCCGGGCGCCCGGACATGGCGGATTCTGGGCCCCAACGCGGAAAAACCGTTTGAAATCCGCACCGGGAAAACGCGAACCTGGCACGACTCCAGCCACTCGACGCGAGGAATCCAGGGACGTCATGCACATTCGCGATCTTCCCTATACGGATCCGGGTGAGCCGGACGTCCGCTCGGGCCCCCGGTTTCTGTACTGGCTGGGGCGCAACCAGCTCGGCGGCCAGCTCAAGGCGCTCGGCTGGGGCCTGCTGCACCAGTGCGGCATCGCCGGTCTGCCGCTGACCGTCGGTCTCGGCGTGCAGGCGGCCGTGGACCGCTCGGGCGACCGGCTCGCGCTCGCGGCCGGGCTCAACGTGCTGCTCGGCGTGGCGATCGCGCTCGGCGAAGTGATGCTGCACCGCACGGCCGTCAGCAACTGGATCACCTCCGCCGCCCGGGTGCAGCAGCTCCTGGCACGCAAGGCCGCCGAGCTCGGTTCGGCGCTCACCCGGCAGGTCGCGGCGGGCGAAGTGGTCGCGGTCTCCACGGGCGACGTCGAGAAGATCGGATGGTTCGTCGAGGCGCTGTCGCGGTTCGCCGCGGCCGCCGCCGCGCTGGTGATCATCTGTGTCGGCCTGGTGATCTACCAGCCCGCCCTCGGCGTCGTGGTCGCCATCGGCGTGCCCGTACTCGCCCTGGCCGTACTGCCGTTGCTGCCGCAGGCGACCCGGCGCGCGGATGCCCAGCGCGAAAAGGCGGGCCGGGCAACGGAGTTGGCGTCCGACACGGTCGCGGGGCTGCGGGTGCTGCGCGGCATCGGCGGCGAGGAGCTGTTCCTCGGCCGCTACCGCGAGGCCTCGCAGGAGGTCCGCCAGGCGGCCGTCCGCAGCGCCCGGATGTGGTCGCTGATCTCGGCGGTCCAGGTCCTGCTGCCCGGTCTGCTGCTCATCACGGTGGTCCTGTACGGCGCGCGCCTGGCGCTCGACGGGCGGATCGCGGTGGGTGAACTGGTCACCGTGTACAGCGCGGTGACGCTGATGCTCTACCCCTTGCAGCACTTCGCGGAGATCGCGATGGCGTACTCGTTCTCGCGGCCCTCCGCGAAGCGGGCGGCGCGGGTGCTCGCGCTCCAGCGGGTCACCGACCCGGCCGGGACGCGGGCGGGGGCGCCGTCCGGGCCGCTGTCGGGCGACCTGTACGACCCGTCGAGCGAACTGCGCGCGATTGAGGGCCGGTTCACGGCCGTGGTGTGCGGTGACCCGGACGCGGCGGGACGGCTCGCGGACCGGCTCGGCGGTCACCCCGCCGAGCCGGACGGGATGGAGTCGGTGCTGCTGGGCGGGGTGGCGCTCGACGGGCTCGCCCTCGCGGAGGCCCGCGCGGCCGTCCTCGTCCAGGACAAGGACCCGGTGCTGCTGTCGGGCACGCTGCGCGACCTGCTCGACGTACCGTCGTCCGGGCGGGTGGACGCGGCGGACGCGCTGGCGGCGGCGCAGTGCGAGGACGTACTGGACGCGCTGGCGCAGGCGTCCGTCGACGGCGGCGGGGACCCGATGGGGACCCGGATCACCGAGCGCGGCCGCTCACTCTCCGGCGGACAGCGTCAACGGCTCGCGCTCGCGCGGTCGTTGGTGGCTGACCCCGGCGTGCTCGTCCTGGACGAGCCGACCTCGGCGGTCGACACGCACACCGAGGCGCGCGTCGCGGGCGGCATCAAGCGGTTGCGCGCCGGGCGCACGACGGTCGTGTTCACCTCATCGCCCCTGCTGCTCGACGCCGCCGAGCAGGTCGTGTTCGTGGACGGCGGCGAGGTGGCATCGGTGGGCACGCACCGCGATCTGGTCCGCACCGATGTCCGCTACCGCGCGGTGGTCACCCGCGAGACGGACGAGGCGGAGCCGAAGGCAGTGTCGTGGACCCTGGAGAAAGTGGAGGAGTCGGCATGATCGGCGTGGCGGTACCGGAGTACGACCCGGCGGCCCCGCAGTCGGCCACCACCCTGCCGGTGGGCACCCCGGCGACGGTGCGCTCCTACGCGCGCGAACTTCTGCGGCGCCACCGCGCGGCGTTCGCCGTGCTGATCGGGGCCAACGCCGTCGCCGTGATCGCGTCCATGGCCGGTCCCTATCTGCTCGGCGGCGTCATCGAGGACCTGTCGACGGGGGTCCGTGACCTCCACCTGGGGCGCGTGGCGGCCCTGTTCGCGGTGGCGCTGATCATCCAGGCGGTGTTCGTCCGGACGGTCCGGCTGCGCGGCGGCATGCTCGGCGAGGAGATGCTGGCCGATCTGCGCGAGGACTTCCTGGTGCGAGCGGTCGGGCTGCCGCCCGGCGTGCTCGAACGGGCGGGCACGGGCGACCTGTTGTCCCGGATCACCACGGACATCGACCGGCTCGCCAACGCGATGCGCGAGGCGGTGCCGCAGCTGGCCATCGGCGTGGTGTGGGCGGGGCTGCTGCTCGGCGCGCTGGGCGTCACGGCTCCCCCGCTCGCCCTCGCGGTCCTGGTCGCGCTGCCGGTGCTTGTGACGGGCTGCCGCTGGTACTTCCGGCGGGCGCCGTCCGCCTACCGCTCGGAGGCCGCCGGGTACGCGGCGGTCGCCTCGGCCCTGACCGAGACGGTCGACGCCGGGCGCACCATCGAGGCGCACCGCCTGGGCGCGCGCCGCGTCGCGCTCTCGGACCGGCGCGTCAAGGAGTGGACGGCCTGGGAGCGGTACACCCTGTTCCTGCGCTCGGTGCTGTTCCCCGTGGTCAGCGTCACGCACATGATGATCATGGTGTCGGTGCTGACCATCGGCGGGGTCTTCGTCCTCAAGGACTGGATGACGGTGGGCCAGCTCACCACGGGAGCCCTGCTCGCCCAGATGCTGGTCGAGCCGGTGGGGCTCATCCTGCGCTGGTACGACGAGCTCCAGGTGGCGCAGGTCTCGCTCGGGCGCCTGGTCGGCGTGCGGGAGATCGAGCCAGGCGCGGGCGACGCGGGGGTGCGGCCGAAGGGGCGGCACGTCGAGGCGGACCAGGTGCGCTTCGGCTACCGCGCAGGGGTGGACGTCCTGCACGAGGTCTCCCTCTCGGTGGCCCCGGGCTCCCGGGTCGCCCTGGTCGGTCCTTCCGGAGCGGGCAAGTCCACTCTTGGGCGGCTGATGGCCGGGATCTACGCGCCGCGCGCCGGCCGGGTCACCCTCGGCGCGGCCGAGCTGTCCCGGATGCCGGCGGAACGGGTGCGCGAACATGTAGCGCTGGTCAACCAGGAGCACCATGTCTTCGTGGGCTCGCTCCGCGACAATCTGCTGCTCGCGCGTACCGGCGCCGAGGACGCCGAGCTGTGGGCGGCGCTCGGGGCGGTCGACGCGGACGGGTGGGCGCGGGGGCTCGACGACGGGCTCGCCACGGAGGTCGGCTCCGGCGGTCATGCGCTGACCCCGGCGCAGGCCCAGCAGATCGCCCTGGCCCGCCTGGTCCTCGCGGACCCGCACACGCTGGTCCTGGACGAGGCGACGTCCCTGCTCGACCCGCGCGCGGCCCGCCATCTGGAACGTTCGCTGGCCCGCGTCCTGGACGGCCGTACGGTCGTGGCGATCGCCCACCGCCTGCACACCGCGCACGACGCGGACGTCATCGCGGTGGTGGAGCGGGGCCGGATCGTGGAGCTGGGCAGCCACGAGGAGCTGGTGGCGGCGGGCGGGGCGTATGCGGGGCTGTGGCAGTCCTGGCACGGATAGCCTGCGGCGCGCGGCAGCCCAACCCGGCGCGCGCTGACCCGGGTCTCCCCCGCGGGGGGGCGGGTGGCGGGGCGGCGGGGCGGCGGGGCCCTCACGGCGCCCCCTACCCGCGAGCCGCGCGTGGCCGGGGCCCCGGCTCCCCTTTCCCTGCGGGCCGCGTGTGGCAGGGGACCCTCCGGCTCCCCTTCCCCGAGGGGCCGCATGTAGCGGGGGGCTTCCGGCTCCCCTTCCCCGCAGGCCGCATGTGGCTGGTCGCGCAGTTCCCCGCGCCCCCAAGGGGCCGCGTCCTGCCCAGCCGGGATCTGCCCGAAGGGCAGCCCTAAAGGGGCGCGGGGAACTGCGCGAGCGGCCCCGCACCGCCCGCAGACAAAACACCACACCCAACCTGCCCGAAGGGCAGCCCTAAAGGGGCGCGGGGAACTGCGCGAGCGGTCCCGCGCACGGCCACGGCGTGAATGGGTGGACCCGCCGCCCGGACCGGCGCGGGGGTCAGATGAAGTTCAGGGCCCCCGCCGCGCCGACCCCGCCCAGGATCATGAACACCGGCATCAACACCTTCAGCTCCACCCAGCTCCCCGCACGGAACCGCATCCCCTTCGGCGGCCCCAGCGGAGCCCACCGCTTCCGGCCGAGCGGGATCGGCCACAGGATCGGGCAGCCCGACACCGTCAGCGCGTCACCGATGTCGTGGACCAGGGCGCCCAGGACGATGGGCAGCCCCAGCCACAGGTACTCCTGGCCGGGGCCGGAGAAGAGCCAGTCGGAGCCGTTGCCCGGCTCGTCGAGCACCCCCGCCAGGATCCACGCGCTGGTCCCGCCGAGCAGCCACACCAGCACATCGCTGGAGACCCGCGCGGCCCGCCACAGCAGCCCCTCCACCGCGAGGACCAGATGGACGAAGAGGATGCCGAGCACCGCCCACCGGCCGCCGAACACCGCCGCCGCCGAGGCACCCGCCCCGATCAGGACGGCCCACAGCCAGGTGTGGGTCAACGTACGGTGACCGCCGTTGCGCCGGGGGTCGCCGGGCCCTCGGGTCGCCTTGTAGACCGCGTGCGAGAGGTCGTCGACGATCCCGCACAGCGCCTTGGACACCGGCCCGAACGCGCGCGAGATGGTCGCCGACTTGTGGTCCAGGTCGGGCGCGAGCGCCGCGCCCGCCGTGATCAGGGCGCCCACGGCGAGCACCGGCCACGGCATGGGGTGCCCCCCGGCGGCGGCAGCGGCGCCCACCCCGAGCCAGGCCGCGGCCCCCGACAGTGAGTGCGCTGGTCCCATCATCGCCGTGCCCCGCCCCATTCCTCTTGCTCGCACGCCCAGTTGACGCACAGGTGACGGCCCGTCCGCAGACGGGCCGCCGGGGCAGCCTACCCGCGATGATCTTCGCGCCGGCGGCCGGTTCCCGCTTCCGGTGCCGGGACAGGCAAGATGGGGGCGTGACCCTTATCGATCAGCTGCCGCCGAGTGCCGACCCCGATGCCCTTTTCGAGGCCTTCTCCACCTGGGCCGAGGAGCGGGGCATCACCCTGTACCCGGCCCAGGAGGAGGCGCTGATCGAGGTCGTGTCCGGGGCGAACGTCATCCTGTCCACCCCCACCGGCTCGGGAAAGAGCCTGGTCGCGGCGGGTGCGCATTTCGCGGCCCTGGCCCGGGACGAGGTCACGTTCTACACCGCGCCGATCAAGGCGCTGGTCTCGGAGAAGTTCTTCGACCTGTGCAAGCTCTTCGGCACCGAGAACGTCGGCATGCTCACCGGTGACGCCTCCGTCAACGCGGACGCGCCCGTCATCTGCTGCACCGCCGAGGTGCTGGCCTCCATCGCGCTGCGCGACGGCAAGTACGCCGACATCGGCCAGGTCGTGATGGACGAGTTCCACTTCTACGCCGAGGCCGACCGGGGCTGGGCCTGGCAGATCCCGATCCTGGAGCTCCCCCAGGCCCAGTTCGTCCTGATGTCGGCCACCCTCGGTGACGTCTCGATGTTCGAGAAGGACCTCACGCGCCGCACCGGCCGCGAGACGGCCGTGGTCCGCTCGGCGACCCGGCCCGTGCCGCTGTCGTACGAGTATGTGACGACGCCGATCACCGAGACGCTGACCGAGCTCCTTGAGACCCGGCAGTCGCCCGTCTACATCGTGCACTTCACGCAGGCGCAGGCGGTCGAGCGCGCGCAGTCGCTCATGTCGATCAACATGTGTACGCGCGAGGAGAAGGACAAGATCGCCGATCTGATCGGCAACTTCCGCTTCACCACCAAGTTCGGCCAGAACCTGTCCCGTTATGTGCGCCATGGCATCGGTGTGCACCACGCGGGGATGCTGCCCAAGTACCGCCGCCTGGTCGAGAAGCTGGCCCAGGCGGGCCTGTTGAAGGTCATCTGCGGTACGGACACGCTGGGCGTGGGCGTCAACGTACCCATCCGTACGGTGCTGTTCACGGCGCTCACCAAGTACGACGGCACCCGCGTGCGCACCCTGCGGGCGCGCGAGTTCCACCAGATCGCGGGCCGCGCCGGGCGGGCCGGGTTCGACACCGCCGGGTTCGTGGTGGCGCAGGCCCCCGAGCACGTCATCGAGAACGAGAAGGCGCTCGCCAAGGCGGGCGACGACCCGAAGAAACGCCGCAAGGTGGTCCGCAAGAAGGCGCCCGAGGGCTTCGTGGCCTGGTCGGACACCACCTTCGAGAAGCTGATCGCCTCCGATCCCGAGCCGCTGACCTCACGCTTCCGCGTCACCAACATCATGCTGCTCTCGGTGATCGCCCGGCCGGGCAACGCCTTCGAGGCGATGCGCCACCTCCTTGAGGACAACCACGAGCCGCGCAAGGCGCAGCTGCGGCACATCCGCCGGGCCATCGCGATCTACCGCTCGCTGCTGGACGGCGGTGTGGTGGAGCAGTTGGAGACCCCCGACGCGGAGGGCCGCACCATCCGGCTCACCGTCGACCTCCAGCAGGACTTCGCCCTGAACCAGCCGCTGTCCACGTTCGCGCTGGCCGCCTTCGACCTCCTGGACCCCGAGTCGCCGTCCTACGCGCTCGACATGGTCTCGGTCGTCGAGTCCACGCTCGACGATCCGCGCCAGATCCTCGCAGCGATGCAGAACAAGGCGCGCGGCGAGGCCGTCGGGCAGATGAAGGCGGACGGCGTCGAGTACGAGGAGCGCATGGAGCGGCTTCAGGACATCTCGTACCCCAAGCCACTGGAAGAGCTCCTGTGGCACGCCTACAACGTGTACAAGACCTCGCACCCGTGGGTCGGCGACCACCCCGTCTCGCCGAAGTCCGTCATCCGCGACATGTACGAACGGGCGCTCACCTTCACGGAGTTCACCTCCTGGTACGAGCTGGCGCGTACCGAGGGCATCGTCCTGCGCTATCTGGCGAGCGCGTACAAGGCGCTCGACCACACCATCCCGGACGACCTCAAGACCGAGGACCTGGAGGACCTGATCGCCTGGCTCGGCGAGATGGTGCGCCAGGTGGACTCCTCGCTCCTGGACGAGTGGGAGCAGCTGGCCAATCCCGAGGTGCAGACCGCCGAGGAGGCGCAGGAGAAGGCCGACGAGGTCAAGCCGGTCACGGCCAACGCCCGCGCCTTCCGGGTCCTTGTGCGCAACGCGATGTTCCGCCGGGTGGAGCTCGCGGCGTTGGACAACGTCGACGCGCTGGGTGAGCTGGACGCGGAGTCGGGCTGGGACGCGGACGCGTGGGGCGAGGCGATGGACGCGTACTGGGACGAGTACGACGACCTCGGCACCGGCCCCGACGCGCGCGGCCCCAAGCTCCTGTCCATCGAGGAGGACGCGGCGCACGGGCTGTGGCGCGTCCGTCAGGCCTTCGCCGACCCGAACGGCGACCATGGCTGGGGCATCAGCGCCGAGGTCGACCTCGCGGCCTCCGACGAGGAGGGCCGCGCGGTGATCCGGGTGAAGGACGTTGGCGAGCTGTGATCACGAAGTGGAGCCGCACCCCATGACGGAACCCATGACGGAGTCCCTGCCGAACCCGGCCGAAAGACTCGTCGATCTGCTCGACCTCGAACAGATCGAGGTGAACATCTTCCGTGGCCGCAGTCCCCAGGAATCCCTCCAGCGGGTCTTCGGCGGCCAGGTCGCGGGCCAGGCGCTCGTCGCGGCCGGGCGCACCACGGACGGCGAGCGGCCGGTGCACTCGCTGCACGCCTACTTCCTGCGGCCCGGCCGCCCCGGCGTGCCGATCGTGTACCAGGTCGAGCGGGTCCGCGACGGGCGGTCCTTCACCACCCGCCGCGTCACCGCCGTGCAGCAGGGCCGCACGATCTTCACCCTGACCGCGTCCTTCCACCGCCCGGAATCCGGCAGCATCGAGCACCAGCTTCCGCCGCGCCTCGACTTCCCCGAGCCGGAGTCGCTGCCCACCGTCAGCGACGAGATCCGCGCGCATCTGGGGGCGCTGCCCGAGGCGCTTGAGCGGATGGCGCGCCGCCAGCCGTTCGACATCCGCTACGTGGACCGGCTGCGCTGGACGCCCGGCGAGATCAAGGACGCCGATCCGCGCAGCGCGGTCTGGATGCGCGCGGTCGGCCCGCTCGGCGACGACCCGCTGGTGCACACCTGCGCGCTGACCTACGCGAGCGACATGACGCTCCTGGACGCGGTGCGCATCCCGGTCGAGCCGCTGTGGGGGCCGCGCGGCTTCGACATGGCCTCGCTCGACCACGCGATGTGGTTCCACCGGCCCTTCCGCGCCGACGACTGGTTCCTGTACGACCAGGAGTCCCCGGTCTCCACGGGCGGGCGCGGCCTGGCCCGTGGCCGGATCTACAACCGGGCGGGCGAACTGCTGGTGTCGGTGGTGCAAGAAGGCCTCTTCCGGCCTCTGGACCCCACCGGCACCTGATCAACTCACCTTTTTCCAGAAGGAGTCATCGATGAGCCTGTACGACATCCCGCTGCGCACCCTGACCGGCGAGCCGGCCTCGCTCGCCGACTACAAGGGCCGGGCCGTGCTCGTGGTCAACGTGGCGTCCCAGTGCGGTCTGACCCCGCAGTACGCGGGCCTTGAGCGGCTGCAACAGCAGTACGGCGAGCGGGGCCTGACCGTGCTCGGCGTGCCGTGCAACCAGTTCGGCGGCCAGGAGCCCGGCACCGCCGAGGAGATCGGTACGTTCTGCTCGGCGACGTACGGCGTGACCTTCCCGCTCCTGGAGAAGACCGACGTGAACGGCGAGGGCCGCCACCCGCTCTACGCGGAGCTCACCAAGACGGCGGACGCCGACGGTGAGGCCGGCGACATCCAGTGGAACTTCGAGAAGTTCCTGCTCTCCCCGCAGGGCGAGGTGGCCGCGCGCATCCGCCCCCGCACCGAGCCGGAGGCCCCCGAGGTCGTGACCCTCATCGAGGCCAACCTGCCGGCCTGATCAGCTTCCGCGACGCGCGAGCGCCCCGCCCTCGAACCGAGGACGGGGCGCCTTCACGTGCCGGCGGCTAGCGGATCGGCATGCCCGACAGGGTGCGGGCGATGACGAGGCGCTGGATCTCGCTGGTGCCTTCGAAAATGGTGTAAATGGCGGCGTCCCGGTGCATGCGCTCCACGGGGTACTCGCGGGTGTATCCGTTGCCGCCGAGGATCTGGATGGCCTGGGCGGTGACCTTCTTGGCCGTCTCGCTCGCGTACAGCTTGGACATCGAGCCCTCGGCCGACTCGAACTTCTTGCCCGTGGTCGCCATCCAGGACGCGCGCCACACCAGGAGGCGGGCGGCGTCGATCTGGGTGCGCATGTCGGCGAGCTGGAAGGCGACGCCCTGGTTGTCGATGATGGGGCGGCCGAACTGCTCGCGGGTCTTGGCGTATTCGAGGGCGTAGTCGTACGCCGCGCGCGCGGTGCCGACCGCCATCGCGCCGACGGCCGGGCGGGAGGCCTCGAAGGTGGCCATGGCGGCGTTCTTGACACGCTCCCCCTGCGTCTTGGCCTTCTCGCGGGAGCGGGCGAGCCGTTCGTCGAGCTTTTCCTTGCCGCCGAGCAGGCAGTGCCCGGGGACGCGGACGTCTTCGAGTACGACCTCGGCGGTGTGCGAGGCGCGGATGCCGTGCTTCTTGAACTTCTGACCCTGCGTCAGGCCCGGGGTGCCCGGCGGGACGATGAAGGAGGCGTGGCCCTTGGAGCCGAGTTCGGGGTCGACCACGGCGACCACGACATGGACGTTGGCGATGCCGCCGTTGGTGGCCCAGGTCTTGGTGCCGTTGAGGACCCACTCGTCCTTGGCCTCGTCGTAGACGGCTCTGGTGCGCATGGAGGCGACGTCGGATCCGGCGTCCGGCTCGGACGAGCAGAACGCGGCGACCTTGACGTCGGTCACATCGCCGTACATCTGGGGGATCCAGGTGCCGATCTGTTCCTCGGTGCCGTTGGCCAGGACGCCGACGGCGGCGAGTCCGGTGCCGACGATGGACAGCGCGATGCCGGCGTCGCCCCAGAACAGTTCCTCCATGGCCACCGGGATGCCGAGACCGGTGGGGTCGAAGAACTGCTGCGCGTAGAAGTCGAGGGAGTAGATTCCGACCTTCGCGGCCTCCTGGATGACCGGCCAGGGGGTCTCCTCGCGCTCGTCCCACTCGGCGGCGGCGGGGCGGATCACGTCTTTGGCGAAACCGTGCAGCCAGTCCCGGACCTGCTTCTGGTCGTCGTTGAGATCCATCGTGAACTCGGCCATGACCCCTCCACCACTCCCTGCGTTACTTGCGGTAACCGCAGTCTGTTACCGACGGGTAGCCGATGTCAACCGGCCTCGGGCCCGGCGGCGCCGGGGGCTGCCGGGGTGTTACGTTGCGCAAGGCTTTCTGGAGACGAAGACCCACAGAGCACGCGGTGCACGCAGCACGCGGTGCACGCAGTACGGGCGGGGAGAGACCCATGGAGACCACGCAGCAGGCCGAGCAGCAGCGTACGGCGGCCGAGCGCCGGCGGCGCGAACTCCTGGAGGCGGCGGACCGGGTGGTGCTGCGGGACGGTCCGAAGGCGTCGATGAACGCGATCGCGGCGGAGGCGGGCATCACCAAGCCCATCCTGTACCGGCACTTCGGCGACAAGGGCGGCCTCTACCGGGCGCTCGCCAAGCGCCACACCGACGCGCTGCTCGCCGCGCTCAGGTCCGCGCTCGACGCGCCGGCCGAGCGCCGCGAGAGGGTCGAGGCGACGCTTGAGACCTATCTCGCGGCGATCGAGGCGCGGCCGCAGGTCTACCGCTTCCTGATGCACCCCGCGGAGGACGCGCCCGCGCCGGAGCCGGAGCAGGGGTTCGACGTGGGCCGCCACTCGGCGCCGCTGCTGCGGCGCATGGGCGAGGACCTGGGCGTGGTCATAGCCGAGCGGATCGATCTCGGGCCGGGCGGGGACGTGCTGGCGCGGGTGTGGGGCCACGGGATAGTCGGCATGATGCATGCGGCCGGTGACTGGTGGCTGGGTGAACGGCCCTGTTCCCGTGCGGAGTTGGTGCGGGCGCTGGCGGATCTCCTGTGGGGCCGCCTCGCAGCGGCGGCCGACCGCGCGGGGGGCCCCGCGTTCTGACCCTGGCGGCGGCGGTACGGGTGGCCTGCCCGGCCGGGGTCTGGGGCGGGTGCGGCCCGTACGTGGCTGGTCGCGCAGTTCCCCGCGCCCCTGACTATCCGGTGCGGGTCGGCGCGGCATACCCAGCACGGGGTCTGGGGCGGAGCCCCAGGGGCCCCGGCTGCGGACCGTGCTGGGCTGAGCGCGCAGTTCCCCGCGCCCCTGGCGGGGCTGGTGCTGGCCCGCATGTGCATACCCAGCCCGTCATGGGGGTCCCCCCTGGCCCTTAAGGCCTTGGGGGAGATTGAGGACGAGGCCGTTCAGGCCGAACGGGGTCTGGGGCGGAGCCCCAGGGGCCCTGGCGGAGGGGTCAGGCGGGGTGGGACCAAGGGGATTTGCGGATGGCGCGCCGCAGGCGGGCACCGTGGCGCCCCGTCACACGGTCGGCGTACACCACCCCCTCAAGGTGATCGCACTCGTGCTGAAGGCACCGCGCGAAGAACCCGGTCCCCTCGACCCGCACCGGCGCGCCGGAGCAGTCCACCCCCTCCACCACCGCCCGGTCGAACCGCGAGGTGGGCGCCTCGAGACCCGGCAGGGACAGGCACCCCTCGGGCCCCTTCACCTCGACGCCGTCCGCCTCGACGAGGCGCGGGTTGACGACGTACCCGAGATGCCGCACGTCCTCGTCGTCGGGGCAGTCGTACACGAACACCCGCTGGCAGACGCCGATCTGGTTGGCCGCCAGGCCGACCCCGTCGGCCGCGTACATCGTGGCGAACATGTCCTCGACGAGGCGGCGCAGCGCGGGCCCGAAGTCGGTGACGGGCTCGCAGGGGGCGTGCAGGAACCGGTCACCGAGGAGACTCATCTCTCTTACGGAGCCGGAACTGCCGGGAATGGGACGGTGGCGCATGGGCGCAAGAGTACGTTCCACGGGGCGCGGGCCATTTCGGATGGTGGCGCGGTTCGGGGCGCTGACCGGATCTCGATAGGCTGACACCTGACCCAGGCGCAAGGAGGATCAAGGACGATGTCAGGACACGTTGGAGGTGCCGGGCCCCTGTCACCGCGAGCCAAGCTGGCGGTGACCGCGGGCAAGGCCGCCGCGGCGGTGTCGCGCGCGGCGGGCCGGGGCAGTGGATCGGTGATCGGCGGGCGCGTCGCGCTCAAGCTCGACCCGGATCTGCTCGGGCGGCTCGCCACTCATCTGGACGTCGTCCTGGTGTCGGCGACGAACGGCAAGACGACCACGACCCGGCTGATCGCCGAGGCACTGCGGGCCAGCGGCCCGGTGGTGTCGAACGCGCTCGGCGCCAACATGCCGGCCGGTATCACGTCGGCGCTCGCGGGTGGTTCGGACGCGAAGTACGGCGTGATCGAGGTCGACGAGAAGTATCTGGCGGGTGTGGCGCGCGATGTGACGCCGAAGGCGATCGCGCTGCTCAACCTGTCGCGCGACCAGCTCGACCGCGCCGCCGAGACCCGGATGCTCGCCGAGAAGTGGCGCGAGGGCCTGTCCGGCTCGAAGGCCGTGGTCATCGCCAACGCGGACGACCCGCTGGTCGTGTGGGCGGCGTCCTCCTCCCCCAACGTGGTGTGGGTGGCGGCCGGTCAGGAGTGGAAGGACGACGCCTGGTCCTGCCCCGCCTGCGGCGGTGTGATGCAGCGCCCCGGCGACGACTGGTTCTGCGGCGAGTGCGGTTTCCGCCGCCCCGCGCCCAGTTGGGTCCTCAACGGCGACTACGTCCTTGACCCGCACGGCTCGGCCTGGCCGATCCACCTCCAGCTGCCCGGCCGCGCCAACAAGGCCAACGCCGCAACCTCGGCCGCGGTCGCCGCGGTGTTCGGGGTGCCGCCGCAGGTCGCCCTGGAGCGCATGTACCAGGTGCAGGCGGTGGCGGGCCGCTACGACGTGGTCAGCTTCGCCGGCCGTGAGCTGCGGCTGCTGCTCGCGAAGAACCCGGCGGGCTGGCTCGAAACGTTTTCCCTCATCGACCCGCCGCCGACCCCGGTGGTCCTGTCCGTCAACGCGCGCGGCGCCGACGGCACGGACACCTCGTGGCTGTGGGACGTCGACTACACCCGGCTCGCGGGCCACCCGATCTTCGTGATCGGCGACCGCAAGCTCGACCTGGCGGTGCGCCTGGAGGTCGCGAACCTGGACTTCCGGGTCTGCGAGAGCCTGGAGGAGTGCACTCAGCTCGCGCCGCCCGGCCGGATCGAGCTGATCGCCAACTACACCGCTTTCCAGGACGTCCGCCGCGTCGTCGGCAACTGACCCCAGCAAGGAGCAAGCAAGCGACATGGCAGACAACAGCCTGCGCCTCGTGTGGGTCTACCCCGACCTGCTGAGCACCTACGGCGACCAGGGCAACGCCCTGGTCGTGGAGCGCCGGGCGCGCCAGCGCGGCCTGGAGGTCCACCGGCTCGACGTCCGCAGCGACCAGCCGATCCCCACCTCCGGCGACATCTACCTCATCGGCGGCGGCGAGGACCGGCCGCAGCGGCTCGCCTCCGAGCGGCTGCGCCGCGACGGCGGCCTTGAGCGCGCCGCGTCCAACGGCGCGATCATCTTCTCGGTGTGCGCCGGCTACCAGATCCTCGGCCACGAGTTCGTCAACGACCTCGGCGAGCGCGACCAGGGCCTCGGCCTGATCGACGTGGTCTCCACGCGCGGCGAGGGCGAGCGGTGCGTCGGCGACGTGCTCGGCGACATCGACGAGCGCCTTGGCCTGCCGCAGCTGACCGGCTTCGAGAACCACCAGGGCATCACGCACCTGGGCCCCACGGCCCGCCCCTTCGCCCGGGTCCGCATGGGCCGGGGCAACGGCACGGGCGACGGCACCGAGGGCGCGTACAACGACACCGTGTTCGGCACGTACATGCACGGCCCGGTCCTCGCGCGCAACCCGCAGATCGCGGACATGCTCCTGAAGCTGGCCCTCGACGTGAACGCGCTGCCGCCGACCGACGACCGCTGGTACGAGGCGCTGCGCGCGGAGCGCATCGCGTCGGCGACGCAGCCCGCGTAGGACCGCGCCAGCCGGCCCCGGCCGGCGCCGGACTCGTACCTTCCTACGACGTCCATCAGGCGGACCTCCGATTCGGCCCCCGTCACCCTGCGCCGGTAGGGTGACGGGGATCCAACCGGACGACGTGGTCCGGTCGTCGGCCCACGTTGCAAAGGTTCTCCGGGCAATGCGAATTGGTGTGCTCACCTCCGGCGGCGACTGCCCCGGCCTGAACGCCGTCATCCGATCCGTCGTGCACCGCGCCGTGGTCGACCACGGCGACGAGGTCATCGGCTTCCACGACGGGTGGAAGGGCCTGCTCGAAGCCGACTACCGCAAACTCGACCTCGACGCGGTCGGTGGCATCCTCGCCCGTGGCGGCACCATCCTCGGCTCCTCCCGCGTCCAGCCCGCGCATCTGCGCGACGGCGTGGAGCGCGCCAGGGGCCACGTCGCCGAGCTGGGCCTCGACGTGATCATCCCGATCGGCGGCGAGGGCACCCTGAAGGCCGCGACGCTCCTGTCGGACGCGGGACTGCCCATCGTCGGCGTGCCCAAGACCATCGACAACGACATCGCGTCGACCGACGTCACCTTCGGTTTCGACACCGCCGTGGGGGTCGCGACCGAGGCCCTTGACCGGCTGAAGACCACCGCCGAGTCCCACCAGCGCGTGCTGATCGTGGAGGTCATGGGCCGCCACACCGGCTGGATCGCCCTGCACTCGGGCATGGCCGCCGGCGCCCACGCCATCGTCGTCCCCGAGCGTCCCTTCGACATCGACGAGCTGACCGAACTGGTCGGCCGACGCTTCTCGGCGGGCAAGAAGTTCGCGATCGTGGTCGTCGCCGAGGGCGCCAAGCCGCGCGAGGGCTCGATGCAGTTCGACGTGGGCGGCACCGACATGTACGGCCACGAACGTTTCGCGGGCGTGGCGCGTCAGCTCTCCATCGAGCTGGAGCGGCGTCTGAACAAGGAGGCGCGGCCGGTCATCCTCGGCCACGTCCAGCGCGGCGGCACGCCCACCGCGTACGACAGGGTGCTCGCCACCCGTTTCGGCTGGCACGCGGTGGAGGCCGCCCACCGGGGCGAGTTCGGCATGCTGACCGCGCTGCGCGGCACCGACATCGTCATGGTCCCGCTCGCCGAGGCGACGGCCACCCTCAAGACCGTCCCGGCCGAGCGCTACGCCGAAGCGGAGTGCGTCCTCTAGATTCCGGACGGATGTGTACGCGAGGAACCGCCCCCGGCCGCACCACCGGCCGGGGGCGGTTCTAGTCTGGTGCGGGACAACCGGTACGAATCAGGAGTCAGCGGATGGATCACAGCGGGCACGGCATGGACATGAACATGGACCTGCCGCCGTTCACGCTGGCGCGGGGCCTGGAGTGGTCGGCCGACTCCTTCTTCCTCATCGGCTGTCTGCTCGGGCTCGCCCTGTACGCCTGGGGCGTGGTGCGGCTGCGGCGGCGCGGCGACAGCTGGCCGGTCAGCCGGATGATCCTGTGGACCGTGGGCGTCCTGACGATCGCGCTGGTCATGTGCACCAAGCTCAACGACTACGGCATGGTCATGTTCAGCGTGCACATGGTGCAGCACATGGTGATCAGCATGCTCTCGCCGATCCTGCTGCTCCTCGGCGCCCCCGTGACGCTCGCGCTGCGCGCGCTCCCGGTGGCGCCGCGCGGCCGCAAGGGGCCGCGCGAGCTGCTGCTCATGCTGCTGCACAGCCGGTACATGAAGATCATCACGCACCCGGCGTTCACCATCCCCCTCTTCATCGCCAGCCTGTACGGGCTCTACTTCACTCCGATCTTCGACTTCCTGATGGAGTCGAAGACGGGGCACGTCGCGATGATGGTCCACTTCCTCGCCGTCGGTCTGGTCTTCTTCTGGCCGATCATGGGCGTGGACCCGGGTCCGCACCGGCCCGGCTATGTGATGCGGATGCTGGAGCTCTTCGCGGGCATGCCGTTCCACGCCTTCTTCGGCATCGCTCTGATGATGGCGAGCGAGCCCATGATCGGCACGTACAGGAACCCGCCCGCCTCGCTCGGCATCGAAGCGCTCACCGACCAGCAGGCGGCGGGCGGCATCGCCTGGGCGTTCAGTGAGATCCCCTCCGTGCTCGTGCTGATCGTCCTCGTCTTCCAGTGGTACGCCACCGAGAAGCGCCAGGCCCGCCGCACCGACCGGGCCGCCGACCGCGACGGCGACAAGGAGCTCCAGGCCTACAACGCCTACCTCTCCTCGCTGAACACCCGCGGCCAGTAGCGCGGGGCCCCCTCGCCGGGGGACGATGGTCCCCACGGCGCCCGCCGGCAGGAAGGGGAGCGTGATGCCCCGTTCGACGAGGTCGATGATGGTGCTCACCCTGGCGATGCTGGTGGTGATCACCGCGTACACGGTGGCTCTGGGGAGCAACGGCTGGCTGTGGTTCGGCTGGGTGGTGCTCGGGCTCACCGCGATAGGGACGGCGGCGGTGTCGCGCGGCACCTGAGCCCGCGCCCCGGAGGGGATCCGCGCCCGCGATGGTTACAGCTGCCGGGGCCCGCCCCTACACTGGCCACCTTTCCGCATGGTGAGGAGCTGGTGGGTGCTCTACTACGTCCTCAAGTACGCCGTCCTCGGCCCGCTGTTGAGGCTGCTGTTCCGGCCGCGGCTGGAAGGGCTCGAGCATGTCCCCGAGGAGGGCGCGGCGATCGTCGCGGGCAACCACCTCTCGTTCTCCGACCACTTCCTGATGCCCGTGATGCTCAAGCGGCGCATCACCTTCCTCGCCAAGCAGGAGTACTTCACCGGGCCCGGCGTCAAGGGCCGGCTGACCGCCGCGTTCTTCCGCGCGGTCGGGCAGATCCCGGTGGACCGCTCGGGCAAGGAGGCGGGGCAGGCGGCGATCCGTGAAGGGCTCGGGGTGCTCGCGCGGGACGAACTGCTCGGCATCTACCCCGAGGGCACCCGCTCGCCCGACGGCAGGCTCTACAAGGGCAAGGTCGGGGTGGCGGTGATGGCGGTCAGAGGCGGCGTCCCGGTGATCCCGTGCGCCATGGTGGGCACCTTCGAGATCCAGCCGCCGGGACAGGCCCTGCCGAAGATCAAACGGGTCTCGATCCGCTTCGGCGCACCGCTGGACTTCTCCCGGTACGCGGGGATGGAGGGCGAGAAGGCCGTCCTGCGCGCCGTCACGGACGAGATCATGTACAAGGTCATGGAGCTCTCGGGCCAGGAGTACGTGGACCGGTACGCGGCCGATGTGAAAGCGGAACAATCCCGCAGGTTCCGGGGCATCATCGGCTGAGCCGGGAAGTTCCCCGTACCGCTCGGCCCTGGGCGGATCCGCGCACGGCGGAAGAGTCTGGCCCCGGTGATCATCTGCGGCGTAGCTTCCCGGCATGGACAACAAAACAGCATTCGTATTGGGAGCCACAGGACAGATCGGGCGGGCCGCGGTGCGCGCGCTCGCCGAGGACGGCTGGTCGGTGCGGGCCGCCTCCCGAAGCGGCGGTCAGGATTCCACCTGGCCCGCGTCGGTCGAGGCGGTGCGGCTCGACCGCGAGGACGACGCCCAGCTCGCCGCCGCGCTCGGTGACGGCGCGGACGTGCTGGTCGACATGGTGGCGTACGACAAGCGGCACGCGCGGCAGCTGACCGGGCTCGGCGACCGGATCGGATCGGTGGTGGCGATCTCCACCGGCGCGGTGTACGAGGACGATCAGGGGCGCGGCTTCGACACGATGGCGAGTCCGGCCGGCCCGCCGTGCTACCCGGTGCCGATCCCGGAATCGCTCGGCACGGTGGCGCCCGGTGACGCCACGAACAGCACCCGGAAGATAGATCTTGAGCGGGAGCTGCTGGAGTCGGCGCTGCCCTCGACGCTGCTGCGGGCCGGCGCGGTCCACGGCCCCCACTGCCGGAGCCCGCGTGAACTCCACTTCGTGAAGCGGGCGTTGGACCGGCGGCCGGTGCGGATCCTGGCGTTCGGCGGCCGCAGCCGCTTCCATCCCGCGCACGTGGACAACATCGCCGAACTGATCCGGCTGGCCGCGCTCCGGCCGGGCTCGCGCATACTGAACGCGGCGGATCCCGAGGCACCCACGGTCGCGGAGATCAGCGCGGCCGTCGACGACGTGCTCGGCGCGCACGGCGAGATCGTGCCGGTGGAGGGCCTGCCGGACAGCGGCGTGGGTCTGACCCCGTGGAGCGGTCCGCACCCCATCGTGTTCGACATGGCGGCGGCCGAGCGGGAGCTGGGATACCGGCCGGTGACGGGTTACGCGGAGTCGCTGCCCCGGACGGTCGAGTGGATCGCGGGGCAGCTGGAGGGCCGGGACTGGCGGGAGGCCTTCCCGGCGATGACCAAGTACGGCGACCTGTTCGACTACGCGGCCGAGGACGCCTGGCTGGCCGGACGGCACTGACCCGGGCCGAAGCGGCGCGAAGGGCGCCCGGAACGGCGCGAAGGGCGCCCGCAGAGGTTCCGGCCGCCCTTCGCTCAACTGCCTTCTACGGCACGGGAGTCGCGTGCGGGGTGCACGTGAAGTCCGCGCTGTCGGTCTTGCCGGTGAGCAGGTAGTCGTCCACGCGCGAGTTGACGCACGGGTTGACGAGACCGGTCACACCGTGCGAACCGGCGCCCTTCTCGATGATGAGGCGCGAGTTCTTGAACGCCTTGTGCAGTTCGACGGCGCCGTGGAACGGGGTGGCGGCGTCATTGGTGGACTGCACGATCAGGACCTGCGGGAGACCCTTGCCGGTCTTGACCTTGACAGGAGTCTGCTGCTGGGTGGACCACGTGGCGCACGGCAGGTTCATCCAGGCATTCGACCAGGTCAAGAACGGGTAGTCCTTGTTCAGGCGGGTGTTGTCCCGGTCCCACTTGCGCCAGCTGGTGGGCCACTTGGCGTCGGCGCACTCGATGGCGGTGTAGACCGCGTTGCCGTTCTCCGAGGAGATGTTGCCCTTGATGTCCGACATGTCGGAGGCGGCGGCCGCGACGACCGGCTTGGAGTCACCCGACGCGTAGGCGCTGAGCGCCTTGGCGACCGGCACCCAGTACGAGTCGTAGTACGGGGCCTTCTGGAAGTACCCGAGGAGTTCGGCCGGGCCGACCTTGCCGTCGAGCGGGCTCTTCTTGGCGTCGGCGCGCAGCTTCAGCCAGTGCGCCTCGACCTGGGCCCGGGTGGTGCCGAGGTGGAAGGTGGCGTCGTACTTGGCGACCCAGTCCTCCCACTCGTTCCAGCGGGCCTGGAAGGCGACGTCCTGCTCCAGGTTGGCCTGGTACCAGATGTTGTCCTGGTCCGGGTTGACCACGCTGTCCACGATCATGCGGCGCACGTGTGAGGGGAAGAGCGTGCCGTAGACCGCGCCCAGGTAGGTGCCGTAGGAGACGCCCAGGTAGTTGAGCTTCTTCTCACCGAGCGCGGCGCGGATGACATCCAGGTCGCGGGCGGTGTTGGGGGTGGTCATGTACGGCAGCATCCAGCCGCTGCGCTCGGCACAGCCGTCCGCGTACTCGGCGGCGAGCTTGCGCTGGGCGCGCTTGTCGGCCTCGGTGTCGGGGACCGGGTCGGCCTTGGGGCCCTTGGCGTACTCCTGGGGGTCCACGCACGAGATCGGCGTGGAGTGACCCACACCGCGCGGGTCGAAGCCCACGAAGTCGTACGCCTTGGAGGTGTTGGTCCACAGCGGGTTCTTCTTGGTCACCCGGGTCGGGAACGCCATGCCCGAACCGCCGGGGCCACCCGGGTTGTAGACGAGGGCACCCTGGCGCTCGGCCTTGGTGCCGGTGCTCACGGCGCGGTCGACGGCCAGCTTGATCTGCTTGCCGTAGGGCCGCGCGTAGTCGAGCGGAACGCTCACATAGCCGCACTGGACGGGCTTGGCGAACGCCCAGTCGGCCGGGCAGTCGGTCCAGTCGATGCCCTGCTTGGCCGCGCGGTCGGCCGCGACCTGCACGCCACGCGCCTCGGACCAGCCGTGGTTCCGGTTGTCGGCTTGGGCGACCGGGGCCGCTATCGCGCCCACCAGCAACGTGCCCGCGATCAGTGTGCCGGCCGAGCCGAGCACTGCGGTGCGTCTCAAGTGGTACCTCCCCCTGCTGAAGTGCGCTGTCAGTCTCAGCGCTCCATTTGGGCCTGTCGGGGGATCCTTTCGTCTGTGAGCACCCTGTGCACAGGCCGGACAGGTGTTTCTTTACCGAACCGATAGCCGGATGGAGGATTCCGCTGAGCGGTCATGACACCGGGCCGTGCGCGCGCAGGGCGTCGTCGAGCGCCCGGCGCAGCAGCCGTGCGTCCGGGGCCAGGGCCGTGACGAGAAGCGCCGGCCCCGCGAGCGGGGTGAGCACCGCGTACTCACCGAGGAGCCGGGCCTCGACGGGCCGGCCCGCCAACTCCGGGTCCACCACGAGCAGTTGGCCAGCCGCACGGTGCCCGCCAAGCACCGCGCCGCCGTCCCAGCCGCCGGGCGCCCCCGGCCCGAACGCCAGCTCCTGGTCGAGCAGCGGCCGGCCCGCGCGGTGCACGGTGAGACGGGTGGCGAGCGTGCCGGGGGCCTCGCCGTGCCGCCCGAGCACCTGCTCCTCGCGGAAGACCAGGCGGGCGCCGGGCGCGAGTTCGATCCGGGTGCGCATGCGCAGGTCGCTGCCCCGGGCGCAGATGAGCGGTTCCGGCAGCCAGCGCAGCTCGCCGCCCTCGGCCACGGTGAGCCTCACGTCGTAGTGGGCGCGCTCACCACCACGGCCGGGCAGGGCGATGGTGGCGGCGGCGGAGTCCACGTCGAGCCGCGCCCCGGCGCGCACCTGTGCCTCAAGGGTGATCCGGTCGCCGCCGAGCGGGGCGCTCATGGCGCCCACGACGGTCACCCGGTGGTGGGCGCCCCGGGCCCGGGTGCGGCGCAGGGCGAGCGGGCCCTGCCCCTCGAGGACGGGCAGGCCTTCGGGGGTGGCGACGATACGGGCGGTGGCGCGCACCCCGGCCGCGCCGAGCGTCACGCCTTCCATGCCGCCAGCTGCTCCCCCACCCACGCCGCGACCTCGCCGACGCCGGCCTCGGACCGCAACGACTGGAAGACGACCGGGAGTTGGTCCCGCTGCTCCTTGGCGTCGCGGGCCATGCGGCCGAGGTCGGAGCCGACGTAGGGGGCGAGGTCGGTCTTGTTGACCACGAGCAGGTCGGCGGTGGACACGCCCGGGCCGCCCTTGCGCGGGATGTCGTCGCCGCCGGCCACGTCGATGACGAAGATCTGGGCGTCGACGAGTCCCTTGGAGAAGGTGGCGGTGAGGTTGTCGCCACCGGACTCGACGAGGATCAGATCGAGCGGCCCGACGGCGTCCTCCAGATCCTCGACGGCTTCGAGGTTGGCGGAGATGTCGTCGCGGATCGCGGTGTGCGGGCAGGCCCCGGTCTCGACGGCCTGGATCCGCTCGGGCGGCAGTACGGCGTTGCGCAGCAGGAAGGCGGCGTCCTCGCGGGTGTAGATGTCGTTGGTGACGACGGCGATGGACAGCTGGTCGCGCAGGGCACGGCAGAGCGCGGCGACCGTGGCGGTCTTACCGGACCCGACGGGCCCGCCGAGCCCGACGCGCAACGCGCGGCGCGAGCCGTCGGGCCGGCGGGCGTCGGCGCTGACGGCGGCGGATCCTTCGTGGGAGTGACCGAGATGCATGGGATCTCCAAGGGTGAGAAGGGACGGGGTTGAGGCTGCGGGGACCTTCTGAAGCTCCGGCCGGGCCCAACCCCTTCAGCCCGTCCGGCGTTTGAGGACGAGCGCCGTTCAGGCGCAACCGGGGGTCCGGGGGCGGGAGCCCCCGGGACGCAGGGAGACACTGCTACGACGCGAACAGCCGCACTGGCCACCCCGCATGCGCCTCGGCCATGATGTCCAGGAGCGGAGCGGACGGCGCGGGCAGTGCGTCCAGGCCGTCCACCACCGCCTCGGCCGCTGCGACCGCGGCCCGCCGGGCCACCGTGTCCAGCTCCGGCGCGAGCCGGGCGAGCACGGCCGTCGCGTCGAACGGGTCGAGGCTCAGCAGCCGTACGACCGCCGTGGCCGGCCCGCTGACCGCCTCGTACGCCGCGCAGTGCCCCGCGTCCTCGGGCCCGAGCCCAGCGGCGCGCGCGACGAGGCCGAGGACGACCGGCTGGTGCGCTCCGCGCGGCCGCGCGGCGGCCAGCGCGTCGAGTTCGGCCGACGGCCAGGTCGCGCGGGCCGCCCGGGTCAGCTGGCGCCCGAGCTTGCGGGCGGTGGCCCGCAGCGCGGGGGACGGGGTGCGGGCGTCGGCGGCCTCGTCGAGGGCGAGCGGGTCCAGGCCCGCCGCCGCGGCGGCGGCGAGCGCGGCGGCGGTCAGTCCCGTGGTGTGCAGCCGGCCCCGGCAGAACTCCGCCAGGTCGGCCGCGTCCCGGACGCGTCCCGCCTTGACGGCCGCTTCGGCGCCACCGGAGTGGGCGTGGCCACCGGCGGGGAAGCGGCCGTCGGCGAGGACGAGCAGAGCAGCGCGACTCATGTGATGACAGCCCGTCAGAAGAGGAAGTACCGCTGGGCCATGGGCAGTTCGGCGGCGGGCGCGGGCTCCACCACATCTCCGTCGATGGCCACGGTGAAGGTGTCCGGGTCGACGCGGACGTCCGGCAGCGCGTCGTTCTCCCGCATGTCCGCCTTCCCGACCCGCCGGGTGTTCTTGATCGCCACGAACTCCTTGGCAAGACCCAGGCGTTCGGGGAGCCCGTCGTCGAGGGCGGCGGAGGAGACGAAGTTGAAAGAGTTGGCGGCGGGCGCCTTCCCGTACGCCCCGAACATGGGCCGGGGCAGGATCGGCTGCGGGGTCGGGATCGACCCGTTGGCGTCGCCCATCTGCGCGTAAGCGATCTGACCGCCCTTGATGACGAGCTGGGGTTTGACGCCGAAGAACGCCGGATCCCACAGGACCAGGTCCGCGAGCTTGCCGGTCTCCACGGAGCCGATCTCGTGGTCGAGGCCCTGGGCGACCGCCGGGTTGATGGTGTATTTGGCGACGTAGCGGCGTACGCGGTGGTTGTCCGCCCGTCCGTCGCCCGGCAGCGCGCCGCGCCGCACCTTCATGACGTGCGCGGTCTGCCAGGTCCGCAGGATGACCTCGCCGATCCGGCCCATGGCCTGCGAGTCGGAGGAGAGGATCGAGATGGCACCGAGGTCGTGCAGGAAGTCCTCGGCCGCGATCGTGGAGGGGCGGATGCGGGACTCGGCGAAGGCCAGGTCCTCCGGGACCGCCGGGTTGAGGTGGTGACAGACCATCAGCATGTCGAGGTGTTCCTCGATGGTGTTGACGGTGTGCGGCCGGGTCGGGTTGGTGGAGCTGGGCAGCACATGGGGCTGCGAGACCACGGTGATGATGTCCGGCGCGTGCCCGCCGCCCGCGCCCTCGGTGTGGTAGGCGTGGATCGAGCGGCCCGCGATGGCGGCGAGCGTGTCGCCGACGAAGCCGGCCTCGTTCAACGTGTCGGTGTGGATGGCGAGTTGGGCGCCGGTCTCCTCGCAGACGCTCAGGCAGGCGTCGATGACGGCGGGCGTGGCGCCCCAGTCCTCGTGAATCTTGAACCCGAGCGCTCCACCACGCAGTTGGGAGTGCATGGCCTCCCGGGACATCGTGTTGCCCTTGCCGAGCAGACCGATGTTGACGGGTGAGTTCTCCAGGGCGGCGAACATGCGGGCCAGGTGCCAGGGGCCCGGCGTGATGGTGGTGGCCTTGGTGCCCTCGGCGGGGCCCGTGCCGCCGCCGACCAGGGTGGTGATGCCCGAGGAGAGCGCCTGGTCGATGAGGGTGGGTGAGATGAAGTGGACGTGGGTGTCGACGGCTCCCGCCGTGAGGATTTTTCCGTTGCCCGCGATGATCTCGGTCTCGGGTCCGATGACGAGGTCGGGGTGGACGCCGTCCATGGTGTCGGGGTTCCCGGCCTTGCCGATGCCGGTGATGCGGCCGTCACGGATGCCGACGTCGGCCTTGACGATGCCCCAGTGGTCGATGATCAGGGCGCCGGTGACAACGGTGTCGGGGGCGCCTTCGGCGCGGGTGGTCCGCGCCTGGCCCATGGATTCGCGGATCACCTTGCCGCCGCCGAACACCGCCTCGTCCCCCGCGCGGCCCGGGCCGCCGCAGCGGTCCTCCTCGATCTCGACGAGCAGGTCGGTGTCGGCGAGCCGGACGCGGTCGCCGAGGGTGGGGCCGAACAGGTCGGCGTAGACAGCACGGTCGAGGTCAGTCATCGAGGGCACCTCCGGTCTCGGCGCGCAGACCCGGCACGACGCGCCGTCCGGACAGCGGGATCAGTTCCACGTCGACGGGGATGCCGGGCTCGAAGCGCACGGCGGTGCCGGCGGCGATGTTCAGTCGCTTGCCCCGGGCAACCGTACGGTCGAAGTCGAGACCGGGGTTGGCCTCGGCGAAGTGGTAGTGGGAGCCGACCTGGACGGGCCGGTCGGCGGCGTTCACCACGGTCAGCCGCACACTTTCCCGGCCCTCGTTGAGGGCGACGGGTGTGTCGGCGAAGAGGATTTCTCCGGGAATCACGGTGGCCTCTCCCGTCAGACGATCGGGTCGTGGACGGTGACCAGCTTGGTGCCGTCGGGGAAGGTGGCCTCGACCTGCACGTCGTGGATCATCTCCGCGATGCCCGGCATGACGTCGTCGCGGCCGAGCACCTTGCGCCCCGAGGCCATG
Organism: Streptomyces sp. NPDC006711; assembly: GCF_042869775.1. Classification (NCBI taxonomy): domain Bacteria; kingdom Bacillati; phylum Actinomycetota; class Actinomycetes; order Kitasatosporales; family Streptomycetaceae; genus Streptomyces; species Streptomyces sp. NPDC006711. The sequence goes on along the minus strand of NZ_JBIAGO010000006.1, from coordinate 140,761 downwards.
AGTTCGGCGACCGTGCGGCCGTCGCGGGCGCCTTCGAGGATGTGCGAGGTGATGAGGGCGACGGATTCGGGGTGGTTGAGTTTCACCCCGCGGGCTCTGCGCTTCTCGGCCACGTCGGCGGCCACATGGATGAGCAGCCGTTCCTGCTCGTGCGGCGTCAGTTGCACGCTTCCCACCTCACAGTCGTGCCTTCCGTCCACGGGCAGCCGTGCACGGACTCAGCGGCGTCGAGGCGGAGACCTACCGGACGGGGCACTTCCACTCGGACGCAGCGGAACCGTATCCGACTTCAACATCCTGTTGAACGGCATCTCCCGGCCCCTTGGCCAGGCATTGCACGTTAGGGCGCAAGTTTTTCCGGCACGTTAACTGACGCTTTAGGAACGCGTGATCATCGCGGCCCCGGCGGGGCGGCTTGGCGCCCCCCGTCAGCCCCGGGTCGGATCCTGGTGCTCGGCGGCGATCCCGAAGCGGCGGGGCTCCACGGGAGCGGCGGGCCTCAGGGGGTGCACGGACGAGAGCGCGCTGGTCGCCCGCTGCTCCTCAGGCTCCGGCTCGGCCTCCAGTTTCTCCAGGTCGGCGGCGGAGACCAGCGCGACGAGCGGCTTGCCGTGGCGCGTCACCACGACCCGCTCCCCGCCGTACACCACGCGGTTGATCAGCTCCGCGAGCTCTGCGCGGGCTTGCGTCACCGGAATCTCGTAGGCCATGCGCTCCAGCTTAGACGCCGCCCCTCGCCCCCGTGAGGCCCGCGCGGAACGGCTTGACCGCAGGTCACAGGGGTGGGAGCGGGCCTGCGGGCGCGGGCCCGGCACCGGTACGGCGAGCGGCCCGCGCCCCGAGTGGCAGGTCAGGCGGCCGCGGCGGCCGCTTCGCGCGCTCCCCTGGCCTCGGCCGCGTACACGTCCACGTACTCCTGCTCGGACAGCGTGCGCACCGCGTACATGATCTGGTCCGTCACGGCCCGCAGCACCAGACGCTCCTCCTCAAGACCCGCGTAGCGGGAGAAGTCCAGGGGCTCGCCGAAGCGGAGCGTCACCGGTACGCGCCGGGGCAGCCTGCGCCCCTTGGGCTGGGCCTGGAACGTCCCGATGATCGCGACCGGCACCACCGGGGCGCCCGAGCGCAGCGCCATCGCGGCCACCCCGACCTTGCCCTTGTACAGCCGTCCGTCGTGCGAACGCGTGCCCTCGGGAAACACCCCCAACGCCGCGCCCCTGTCCAGGACTTGGAGCGCGGTGTCGAGCGCGGCCCGGGCCGCTTCCTTGCCCGAGCGGTCGACCGGGATCTGGCCGAGCGCGCGGAAGAAGGCAGCGGTGGCGCGGCCGGTGAGGCCCGGCGCGGTGAAGTACTCCTGTTTCGCCAGGAAGGTGAGGCGGCGCCTGAGCACCACCCCGAGCAGGAACTGATCGGTGAACGACTGGTGGTTTCCCGCGATGATCACCGCACCCGTCCCCGGCACCCGCCCGCTCCCCTCCACGCTCGGGCGGAGCAGCCACCGCAACAGCGGCGACAGCACGAGACGCAACGCGTAATAGAACACGTCAGTAAGCCCTCTCCCCAGGTGACCCCCGCGCCGCCGCACGCTAGCCATCGACGAAGGCAGCCGGGAGAGCGCCTATCGCGCCAGACCCCGCACCCGACGGCGCGATCTCTCGCTCGCCCACAGCGAAACCGCCGCCTGGCCCCTTGCCTCGCGCGTGCTCCCCGACGGATGCTCAACCCGGCGCTTCTGTACGTCCTGTACGTTTTTTACGGAGGCCGCCCCGAGGTCCGGTCAAGGAGAGGTACGCCATGAACCACCGCCCCGCCGCCCGCTATGTGCTGCCCGAGTTCCAGGAGCGCACCACCAACGGCGTCCGCACGCTCGATCCGTACTCCAAGCTCTTCGAGGAGCGGATCATCTTTCTGGGCACACCGGTCGACGACGCCTCCGCCAACGACGTGATGGCCCAGCTCATGCACCTGGAGCACGCCGATCCGGACCGGGACATCTGCCTCTACATCAACTCCCCCGGCGGCTCGCTCACCGCCATGACCGCGGTCCACGACGCGATGCGGTTCGTCAGCTGCGATGTGCAGACGTTCTGCCTGGGGCAGGTGAGTTCGGTCGCGGCGGTGCTCCTGGCGGCCGGGACGCCGGGCAAGCGCCTGGTGCAGCCGGCGTCACGGGTGCTCCTCAAGGAGCCGGCCATGGAGGAGCCGCTGCGCGGCCAGCCGTCCGATCTGGAGATCCAGGCGGCGGAAGTACTGCGCGGCCGCGCGCTGTTGACCGGGCTCCTGGCCCAGTACACCGGGCGCGCCGCCGAGCAGGTGGCCGCCGACATCGAACGGGACCTGGTCCTGGACGCCAAGGCGGCGGTGGCGTACGGGATCGCCGACCACGTCCTGGAGAGCCGCAAGACCTCCGCGCGCGGGAACTGAGGCGCCGTGCTGCCGCCGGAACTGCCGCCGCTGCCCGCGCTCACGCGCGCCGAAGGCGAGTTCATCGACGCCTATCTCGAAGTGGTCGACCTGCTCGGCCGGGTGAACCCGGCGCACGGCCATGACACCTACAGCGCGTTGCGGGCGGCGCAGGCCCTGGTGGGACGGGCGGCCGCGCTCAAGGACGCCCTCACCCTCATGCATCTGCGCGGGGAGACACGGGTGCACGCCAGCACGTTGACACGGGCGCTTCGCGTCCTGGACGGCGAGCGCCGCGCGGGCCGCCTCACGGTGCCACCCGGGACGGGGAGTTAGAGGCGCCGCGCGGCCCGGGCGGCATTCGACGCGCTCACCGGGCAGGCGAAACGGACCAGATGGAGTACCCCCTTTCGGCCCACCCGCGGCTCCACCCACTGACCCTTATGAGTTGCTTATGGCGGCCACCCCTATGCGGAATCGATCCTTCCGTAGCTGGTACGAGCCTGGTCAGGACCGGTCGAGAAGGGGTTGAAGTGCCCGTGTCCACCCGAATGGGGCAGGCGTGAGCAGTCTCACACAAAGCCGTTTCGGTCCGGTAATCCGACAGTCGTTGCGTGAAGATCCCTGAGACGACAAGCCCCCGCCACCTCGGCGAGGCGGTCCGGGCGGACGCCGAGTCCTGCCGCCGTTCCGGACGACTGGTCGACAGGAGTGGACCGGCAGGAGTGGAGGACCCGAGTACTTCGGGAGGGCCGGTGAGCCGGCCCTCCCTCGGGGTGAAGCCGCGCACGCGGCCGGGCGTCTTCGCCAGTCCGAACCCGACAGGTCATCCTTCGCAGGCGGTTTGACGAAGGGTTGCGCATGACCGCGCGGACGTACATCCCGTCCCTGGCTGTCCGCCTGGGCACCGTCTGTGCCTTCGCTCTCGCCGCGACGGGCGCCACGACGCTGGTACCGGGTGCCACGCCGGAAGCGAACGCCGCCGCCGTGGCCGCCAGGGCGCTCCATGTGGCCGCGTCCAAGAAGGGCTCGCCCTACCAGTACGGCGCGTCGGGCCCCTCACGCTTCGACTGCTCGGGGCTCACGCTCTACTCGTTCAAGCAGGCGGGCCGCCACCTGCCCCGCTCGGCGCAGCAGCAGTACAACACCTCCCGGCACGTCTCCGCTTCCTCGCGCAAGGCCGGCGACCTGGTGTTCTTCCACTCCGGAGGCAGCGTGTACCACGTCGGCATCTACGCGGGGGGCGGCCGCATCTGGCACTCGCCCAAGTCCGGGACCGTGGTGCGCCTGGAGCGGATCTGGAGCCACAGCGTCTGGTACGGGCGGGTGGGCTGACGGGCGCTCAGGAGCCGGCGCGGGTGGCGCGCCCCGGCCCGGGCGGTTATCCGTCCTGGACCGCCGTCGGCCACGGCAGTGCGATCGAGACCGTTTTGCCGCCGTCCTGCGTGGGCTCGACGGACAGCCTGCCCCCGGATTCGGCGGCCAGCCAGCGGATGATGACCATGCCCCGCCCGTTGTCCTGCTGCACGGCCGCGGGCAATCGTTTCGGCCAGCGCGGATGGCTGTCGGTGACGCCGATCCTGAGCACTTCCTCGCGCTCAAGACTCAGGTTCACGGTGAAGGTGGGCGACTGGCCGAAGGTGTGCTGCACGGCGTTGGTGGCGAGCTCGGAGACGATGAGCCGCACCGTGTCGACCGCGTCGGCGTCCGGCGGCAGGCCCCAGTCGGCCAGGATCGTGGCGGCGTAGCGCCGTGCGGCGGAGACCGAGGCGGGATCGCTCGGCAGAGTGAGGGTTGCTTCGAGATGGTCTGCCATGGCGACGCTGTCCCTTTCCCGCCCGGGCCGGCTCTGAGACTCCTGGCGAATGAGCGCTCGCGGAGAGGACGACAGGCCTCGGACTGTGCTTCGCGTCAGAGTGGCACTCATCGTGCCGGTCCCGGGCGCCATCCACCAAGATATGCATATATCTGTCGCTCAAAGCAGTGAACTCTGCGACGGAAGACCGTATGTGGGCCCACACTTACCCATCGCCGAAGACGAAGGAGGCAACAGAGCCGACAGAGCCAGAGGAGGCGGCCATGGGGCACGGACCGGCGGTGCGCAGACGCAAGCTCGGCGAGGAACTGCGGCGGCTGCGCGACGACAGGGGGCTCACCAGTGGCGAGGCGGCCGCTCTCGTCGGCTGGCACCAGTCGAAGGTGAGCCGGATCGAGACCGGCCGCAGCGGGGTCAAGCCGGCGGACGTGGCCCGGCTGCTCGACGCCTACGGCGTGCGTGACCCGCGACTGCGGGCGCTGCTGGGCGCGTTGGCGGATTCGGCGGGCGGCGCGGAGGCGGGCTGGACGCACGCGTACCGCGGGCTGCTGGCGCCGCAGTACCGGGACTTCATCAGCCTGGAGTCACAGGCGCGTTCGGCCCGGACCCTGGAGACCTCGGTGGTGCCGGGCCTGTTGCAGACGCCGGCCTACGCGCGGGCGGTGACGCGGGCCGCGCTCGGTGGTCTCGCCCCGAAGGAGGTCGACTCCCTCGTGGAGGTGCGGATCGCCCGCCAATTGGTGCTGCGCGCCGATCCCCCGCTGATGCTCAGCGCGGTACTGGACGAGGCGGTGCTGCGCCGCAGGGTGGGCGGGCCCGCGACCATGCGCGAGCAATTGCGCCACCTTGTGGAACTGGCCGCCCTGCCCCAGGTGCGGCTCCAGGTCATCCCCTTCCATTACGGCGGCTATGTCGGGCTCACCGGCCCTTTCACGATGTTTTCGTTTCCGGCCAACTCGGATCTGGATGTGGTCGTTGTCGACCACTTGACGAGTAGCCTCTATCTGGAGCGGAGAGAAGACCTGGAGGCGTACGGTGCCGCGTTCCGGACCGTCCAGGCACTCGCGCTCTCCATGGAGGACTCGTTGGATCTCATCGCCCTGATGGCCCGGGAATGACCGGGCCGGGCCGGGCGAGTGGGGAGGCATGATGTCCGCGCATCCCGCGCACGTCCCTTCCAGTCACCTTCTCACCCAGGCCGCGTGGCGGCGTCCGCGTCGCAGTGTGGGCATGAACAACTGCGTCGAGACGGCACGGCTCAATGGCGAGCTGCTGGCCGTACGCGACTCGAAACGCACTGCGGGACCCGCGCTGCTCTTCGGCACGCCGGCCTGGCGCCGCTTCATCTGCCTGGTGTCAGAAGGGAACTGATCACCCATCAGTTGATGGGGAGAACCAGTAGCACTCAATTCGTGGGCGCGGTCCGCAGGATCGTGCCCACCGCCGTCTCGATCTGCCGCTCCGTCAGGTCGGCCCGGGCCGTCAGACGGATGCGGGAGATCCCGTCCGGCACCGACGGCGGCCGGAAGCAGCCGACCGCGAGCCCGGCCGTGCGGCAGTCGGCGGCCCAGGTCACCGCCGCCTCCGGCGAGGGGGCCCGCACGGAGACCACCGCCGCGTCCGGGCGCACAGCGGCGTGCCCGGCCGAGGTGAGGCGCGCGTGCAGCTCGGCGGCGACGGCCCGGGCGCGCCCCGCGCGTTCCGGCTCCGCGCGCAGCAGCCGCAGCGCGGCGAGCGCGCCGCCGACCGCCGCCGGGGCGAGCCCGGTGTCGAAGATGAAGGTGCGGGCCGCGTTCACCAGATGCCGGATGACGCGAGCGGGGCCGAGGACCGCGCCGCCCTGGCTGCCGAGCGACTTGGACAGGGTGACGGTGGCGACCACGTCGTCCGCGCCCGCGAGCCCCGCAGCGCACGGAGCGCCACGGCCACCGGCGCCGAGCACGCCGAGCCCGTGCGCGTCGTCCACCACGAGGGCCGCCCCGAACTCCCGGCATTGTGCGGCCAGTTGGGGCAGCGGGGCGGCGTCGCCGTCCACCGAGAACACCGTGTCCGAGACGACGAGCGCGGGGCCGCCGTGCGCGTCGAGCGCCTTGCGGACGGCCTCGGGATCGGCGTGCGGCACCACGTCCGTACGCGCGCGGGCGAGCCGGCAGCCGTCCACGATGGAGGCGTGGTTGCCCGCGTCGGAGACGATCAGGGAGCCGTGCGGGCCGAGCGCGGTCAGGGCCGCCAGGTTGGCCGCGTACCCGCTGGAGAAGACCAGGGCCGCCTCGAAGCCGCAGAAGTCGGCGAGTTCGCGCTCCAGCTCCGCGTGCAGCGCGGTGGTGCCGGTGACGAGCCGGGATCCAGTGGCGCCGGCGCCCCAGCGGCGGGCCGCGTCGGCCGCGCCCGCCGTCACCGCCGGATGCCGGGTCAGGCCCAGATAGTCGTTGCTCGCCAGGTCCAGCAGCTCCTGCCCGGCCTCGCGCGGACGGAGCGTTCGCACCAGGCCGGCGCGCTCGCGGCGCTGGGATTCGCGGTCGATCCAGTCGAACGGCGCTCGCAACATGGTGGCGTCCCTTTTTGTAGGCTGCCGACAGACCCTAGCCGGTGGTCCGGCAGGTCAGGGTGTGGCGATACACACACCTCAAACCCCCGGTGTTGTGGGATACCTACCTTGGCCAGGGACGGTGCGGTACGCGAAGATCGGCGCCATGGACCTGCTGAACACGCTGGTGGACAAGGGGCTGCGGCGCGAACTGCCGACCCGCGAAGAGGCGCTCGCCGTACTGGCGACGTCCGACGACGAACTGCTCGATGTGGTGGCCGCGGCCGGCAAGGTGCGCCGCCAGTGGTTCGGACGCCGGGTGAAGCTGAACTATCTGGTCAATCTGAAGTCGGGTCTGTGCCCCGAGGACTGCTCGTACTGCTCCCAGCGGCTCGGCTCCAAGGCCGACATCCTCAAATACACCTGGCTCAAGCCCGACGAGGCGTCCAAAGCGGCGGCCGCGGGCGTGGCGGGCGGCGCCAAGCGGGTCTGCCTGGTGGCCAGCGGCCGGGGGCCGACCGACCGTGACATCGCCCGGGTCTCCGAGACCATCGAGGCGATCAAGGAGCAGAACGACGGCGTCGAGGTCTGCGCCTGTCTCGGGCTGCTCTCCGACGGCCAGGCCGAGCGGCTGCGCGCCGCCGGGGCCGACGCGTACAACCACAACCTCAACACGTCCGAGGGGACGTATGGGGACATCACGACCACGCACACCTACCAGGACCGCGTGGACACCGTCACCAAGGCGCACGGCGCGGGGCTCTCGGCCTGCTCGGGTCTGATCGCGGGCATGGGCGAGTCCGACGAGGACCTGGTCGACGTCGTCTTCTCGCTGCGCGAGCTCGACCCGGACTCGGTGCCGGTGAACTTCCTCATCCCGTTCGAGGGCACCCCCCTCGGCAAGGAGTGGAACCTCACCCCCCAGCGCTGCCTGCGCATCCTCGCCATGACCCGTTTCGTCTGCCCGGACGTCGAAGTCCGTCTCGCGGGCGGCCGTGAGGTGCATTTGCGCTCGATGCAGCCGCTCGCGCTGCACCTGGTCAACTCGATCTTCCTGGGCGACTACCTCACCAGCGAGGGCCAGGCGGGCCAGGCCGACCTCGACATGATCGCGGACGCCGGGTTCGAGGTGGAGGGCGCGGGCACCACGACCCTGCCGCGCCACCGCGCCGACGCGCTCGCCGCCGGGGCCCCCGGTACGGCGTCCGCCGGGTGCGGCTCGCACGAGGACAGTGGCTGCGGCTCCCACGAGGGCGGCGGCTGCGGGCCCTGCGGCGGCCACGGCGCCGAGCTGCCCGAGCAGGCGCCCGCCGCCGAGACGGCGCGCACCGATCTGGTGGCCGTGCGCCGCCGTGGCGCGGGGACGGATCTCGCGCCCAATGCCTGAGCTCTCCCCCGCACGGCCCGACCTCTCCCCCGCGCACCTGCTCGACCTGGACCGCCGGCACGTCTGGCATCCCTACGGCCCGATGCCGGGCCGCCAGGAGCAGCTGCTGGTCGAGTCGGCGTCGGGCGTACGGCTGCGCCTGGCCGAACCGGCGTACGGGCAGCGGGAGTTGATCGACGGCATGGCGTCCTGGTGGTCGGCCGTGCACGGTTACAACCACCCGGTGCTGAACGAGGCGGCGCGCGGCCAGCTGGAGCGGATGAGTCATGTGATGTTCGGCGGGCTCACCCATGAGCCCGCCGTCCGGCTCGCCGCCCGGCTGGTCGAGATCACGCCCGGACCGCTTCAGCACGTCTTCCTCAGCGACTCCGGTTCGGTCGCGGTCGAGGTCGCCGTGAAGATGTGCCTCCAGTACTGGCGCTCGGTCGGGCGGCCCGGCAAGCAGCGCCTGATGACCTGGCGTGGCGGTTACCACGGCGACACCTGGCAGCCGATGTCGGTGTGCGACCCCGAGGGCGGGATGCACGAGCTGTGGCAGGGCGCACTGCCCCGGCAGCTGTTCGTGGGCGCGCCGCCCGCGGAGTTCGACGAGGCGTACGCCCGTGAGCTGCGCGAGACGATCGCGCGGCACGCCGACGAGCTGGCCGCGGTGATCGTGGAGCCGGTGGTGCAGGGCGCGGGCGGCATGCGCTTCCACGCGCCCGCGTATCTGCGGGTGCTGCGCCAGGCGTGCGACGAGTACGGCGTGCTGCTCGTGCTGGATGAGATCGCGTCCGGGTTCGGCCGCACCGGGGAGCTGTTCGCGGCTGAACACGCCGGGATCTCACCGGATGTGATGTGTCTGGGCAAGGCGCTGACCGGCGGCTATCTGTCGATGGCGGCCACGCTGTGCACGAGCGAGGTCGCCGACGGCATCTCCTCGGGAGACGTCCCGGTGCTCGCCCACGGCCCCACGTTCATGGGCAATCCGCTGGCCGCGTCGGTGGCGCTCGCCTCGGTCGATCTGCTGCTCGGCCAGGACTGGCGCGCCGAGGTCAAGCGGATCGAGGCGGGGCTGCTCGACGGGCTCGGCGCGGCCCGCTCGATCGAGGGCGTACGCGATGTGCGCGTCCTGGGCGCGATCGGTGTGGTGCAGCTAGACCACGACGTGGACATGGCGGCCGCGACCGCGGCGGCCGTGCGCGAGGGCGTGTGGCTGCGGCCGTTCAGGGATCTTGTTTACACGATGCCGCCCTATGTGACGGGCGACGACGATCTGGCGCGTATCTGCCGTGCGGTGTGCGCGGCGGCGCGGGAGGGCTGAAGATGACGATTCTGGTCGTGAGCGGTACGGGCACGGAGATCGGCAAGACGGTCACGACGGCCGCGCTCGCCGCAGTGGCGCTCGCCGGTGGCCGTTCGGTGGCCGTGCTCAAACCGGCCCAGACGGGTGTCGCGCCGGGTGAGCCCGGCGACGTCTTCGAGGTGCGGCGGCTCGCGGGCGAGGCGGTGACCGGCGCCGAACTGGCCCGGTTCCCCGAGCCGTTGGCGCCCGCGACCGCGGCCCGCCGGGCCGGCATGACGCCCGTGCGGCCCGAGGACGTGGCCGGGGCGGCAACCAAGCTGGCCACCGAGCACGATCTCGTCCTGGTCGAGGGAGCGGGCGGGCTCCTGGTCCGTTTCGACGAGGAGGGCGGCACGCTCGCGGACGCCGCCCGGATGCTCGACGCCCCCGTCCTGGTGGTGGCGACCGCCGGTCTGGGCACACTGAACGCGACGGCACTCACCGGCGAGGCCCTGCGAGCCCGGGAGCTCGCCTGCGCGGGTGTCGTGGTGGGCAGCTGGCCCGCGGAGCCGGACCTGGCCGCGCGGTGCAATCTCGTGGACCTGCCCGACGCGGCCGGCGCACCCTTGGCCGGCCTCGTCCCCGAGGGCGCCGGACGGCTGGCGCCCACCGACTTCCGTACCCGCGCGGCCGGTTGGCTCGCCCCGGCGCTCGGCGGCGTTTGGAGTATCTGATGGCTGTGTTACGAGCCCGCCTCGGGCAGCTCGTCGTGGACTGCGCCGACCCGGGGCGGCTCGCCCGGTTCTGGGCGGCGCTGCTGGGCGGGCGCCCGGTGGTGCGGGACTCCGCCTGGGCGCATGTCGATCCGCCGGGCGCGCCACGGCTCGCCTTCCAGCAGGGGGCGCGGGTCACGACGGGCGAGAACCGGCTGCGCCTGGATCTGGTGGTCGAGGACGTGGGCCGGGCCCGGGCGGCGGCCGTACGGCGCGGGGCGCATCCGGTGGGCGCGACGGTGACCGACGCGCGGGGCGCGTTCCAGGTGATGCGGGATCCGGAGGGCAACGAGTTCCGCTTCGTGGAGTCCGGCGACGGATGAGCGGGCGCGGCACGGGGACAATCCCGGTAGGAGGTGTCCGCACGTCCGGGCAGGCGTTCGACCCCGACCCGCCGGGCGCCTCCGGCCGGCTGTCGGCAGGTACAGGAGGTCCGCCATGGCGCAGCGCACCACGATCACCCCGGATGCCGTGCACCACCCCGTCTTCGCCCGCTTCTACGCGCGCTACAGCGAGGCGGCCGACCACAAGGCGGGCATCGCCCGCTACCGCGCGGAGCTGCTGGCCGGGCTCAGCGGACGCGTCATCGAGATCGGCGCGGGAAACGGGCTGAACTTCGCGCACTACCCGCGTGCCGTGTCCGAGGTGGTGGCGCTCGAACCGGAGCGCACACTGCGGCAGTTGGCGGTGCGGGCGGCGCTGGGGGCCGATGTGCCGGTGGACGTGGTGCCGGGCGCGGCGGAGGCGTTGCCGGTCAAGAGCGAGGCGTTCGACGCGGCGGTCGCCTCGCTCGTGCTGTGCTCGGTACGCGATCTGCCGCGCGCGCTCGGCGAGATCCGGCGCGTGCTGCGCCCGGGCGGTGAGCTGCGTTTCTTCGAGCACGGCAGGGCGCGGGGCCGGACGCTGGCCGGCGTGCAGCACGTCCTTGACCACACGGTGTGGCCGCTGTTGTTCGGCGGCTGCCACACCGCGCGCGATCCGCTGGACGCGATCGAGGCGGCGGGCTTCGAGATCGTCGGCCACCGCCGCCTGAGGGTGCCCGAGCGGGGCGTCGCCCTGCCGTCGTCGCCGTGCGTACTCGGGGTGGCGCGGCGCCCGGCGGCCGGCCCGGGGGACTGAGGCCTGTCCGGCCCCCCAGCGCGGTGTCCGCATGCCAGAACGGTTCACCCCGGACCCGGACCCGGTGGTGGGATGACGCCATGAACGAGCTGCGCATCCGGGCCGCCGGGCCCGATGGCCTGGACGCGGTGCCGGCCTTCTGGAAGACGGCCGCCGAGGGCACCAGGGGCGCTTCGTCGCCGTCGGCGGGCGCCGGGCGGACGCCATGGTGCTGGTGCGCGACGAGCGGGCCCGGCATGCCTGGGCGGCCTCGGGGTACGAGCGGCAGGAACAGTGGCGGCGGTGGGTGAAGCCACTGGGCTGAACGAACGGACAGGCCCGCACTTTGCCAGTGCTTTACCATAGGTGGATCTCCGTCCCCCCGACGAAAGGTGTGAGCGTCCGCCCATGGGCGAGCCTCCCCGTACCCGTACCGCCGCGCGACACCGCGCGCGCCGCCTCCGCCTGGCCGATCATGGGACGGAGGTGACCCGATGACCGAAGTGCTCCTGCTCCTCGCGGCCGTACTGCTCTCGTTGGTGTGCGCGGTCTTCGTGGCCGCCGAGTTCTCCCTCACCACCGCCGAGCGCAGCGATCTGGAACGCGCAGTCGAGCGCGGGGAACGCGGCGCGGCCAGTGCCCTCAAGGCCGTACGGAGCCTCACCTTCCAGCTCTCCGGCGCGCAGCTCGGCATCACCGTCACCGGGCTCGTCATCGGCATGCTGGCCAAACCGTCGATCGCGGGGCTCCTCACCGGGCCCCTCAGGTCGCTCGGCCTGTCCGCGTCGGCGGCCGCCTCGGTGGCCCTGGTGCTCGGAATGGCGCTCTCCACCGTGTTCCTCATGGTCGTCGGCGAGCTGGTCCCCAAGAACTGGGCCATCTCCTCACCGCTGGCCGTCGCCAAGGTCGTCGCGGCCCCCCAGCGCGCGTTCAGCGCCGCTTTCCGGCCGCTGATCAGCCATCTCAACACCTCGGCCAACCATCTGGTGCGCCGCTTCGGCCTGGAACCCGCCGAGGAGCTGGCCTCCGCGCGCAGCCCGCAGGAGCTGGTCGCCCTGGCCCGGCACTCGGCCAAGGAGGGCGCGCTCGAAGCGGACACCGCCGAACTCTTCGTACGCTCCCTCACGCTCGCCGAGCTCAACGCGGAGAACGTGATGACCCCGCGCGTCCAGGTCACGGCCCTTGAGGTGCAGGCCACCGCCGAGGACGTCGCCAACGCGACCCGCGCCACCGGCCTGTCCCGCTTCCCCGTCTACCGGGGCAGCCTCGACTCGGTGGTGGGCATAGCGCACATCAAGGACGTCCTGGCGGTGCCCGCCGAGCGCCGGCGCCTGCGCCCGGTGACCTCGCTGCTGCGCGAACCGCTGCTCGTGCCGACGACCCTGACCGTGGACCGCCTCCTCGACCAGCTGTACGGGAAGCGGACGATGGCCGTCGTCATCGACGAGTACGGGGGCACCGCCGGCGTGGTCACGCTGGAGGACATCCTGGAGGAGGTCGTCGGCGAGGTCCGCGACGAGCACGACCCGCACGAGACCCCCGATCTCGCGGCCGCGGGACAGGACGCCGACGGCAGGACGCTGTACTCCGCCGACGGCGCGGCCCGCGACGACCAGCTCGCCTCGATCGGGCTGCGCGTGCCGGACGGCCCCTACGAGACCCTGGCCGGCCTGGTGGCCACCGAGCTCGGCCGGATCCCCCGGCTCGGCGACCGTGTGGAGCTGGGCGGCTGGCGCATGGAGGTGGTCGACGCGACCGGGCGGCGCGCGGCGCGCGTTCTGCTGCACGCGCCGCACACCCACGGCGAGGGCGATGAGGACAACGAAGGCGACGAGGGGGCCCGCCGGTGATCGCGATCCAGATTCTCATCGGTGTGGCCACTCTGGTCGTCAACGCGTTCTTCGTCGGAGCCGAGTTCGCCCTGATCTCCGTGCGCCGCAGCCAGATCGAACCGCTCGCCGAGGACGGCGACCGCCGTGCGCGCAGCGTCATTTGGGGCCTTGAACACGTCTCGGCCCTGATGGCCGCCGCGCAGCTCGGCATCACCCTGTGCACCCTGGTGCTCGGCGTGGTCGCGGAGCCGGCCATCGCGCACCTGGTCGAGCCGGTCTTCGACGCCGTCGGTGTGCCGGACGGACTCATCCACCCGGTCTCCTTCGTGCTCGCCCTGGCGGTCGCGACGTATCTGCACATGCTGCTCGGCGAGATGGTGCCGAAGAACGTCGCGCTCGCCGAGCCGGCGCGCACCGCGCTGCTGCTCGGGCCGCCCCTGGTGACGCTGGCCCGGGCGCTGCGTCCGGTGATCTTCGCGATCAACGCCTTCGCCAACTCGATCCTGCGAATGCTCAGGGTGGACGCCAAGAGCGAGGTCGCGGCGGCGTTCTCGGACGACGAGCTGGCCCGTCTGGTGACCGACGCGGGCGACGCGGGCCTGCTCGACGACCGGGCCGCCGAGCGGCTGCGCGACGCCCTCGAGCTGGGGCGCCGCCCGGTGCGTGACGTGGTGGTGCCGCTGGACGAGGTGGTGCGGGCCGAGGTCGGCACCACCCCTGAGGGACTGGAGCGGCTGGCCGCGAGCTCCGGGTTCTCCCGCTTCCCCGTCGTGGACGACGACAGCCGCATCCTCGGCTATCTGCACGTCAAGGACGCCCTGGACGCGTCCCCGCGCGATGTGGCCTTCCCGGTCACGGCGCTGCGGCCGATCGCCCGGGTCCGCGCGGAAACCCCGCTGGACGACGTGCTCACGGCGATGCGCCGCAGCCGTACGCATCTGGCGGCCGCCGTCGGCGAGGACGGCAAGCTCGCGGGCCTGGTCACGATGGAGGACGTGCTCCGGGAACTCGTGGGGCCGCCGGCGGCCACGGCCTAGCGGGGCGCGGGGGTGCTGGGCCCGGCGCTCGAAGGGTCGGCGCCGGCGCCGCTCACCGTGCCGTGCTCGCGCGGCGGGCCGGTTTCGTGGTCTCGGTGAGGCCGGGGCCCGACGCCCCGAGCCCCGCGGACCCGACCGCCATCAGGACGGCGAGGACCGCCGCCATCCCCGCCGTCGCGAACGCGGCGGTCCAGTGGACGTCGAGCAGACTGGTCGCGCCCGCCGTCAGGACGGCGGCGAGCGCCTGGGCGAAGGTGCGGATGGCACGCTCGGCGGTGGCCTGCCAGAAGGCCGCGGTGAACAACATCGCATGCTCGCTCTCTCACGGGGCCGTCGCGGCCTCGGTCCGAAAGGTGCGGGCCCGTGGCAAGCCGGCGGGCCCGGAAAAGGTGAGGTGTACCTGGCATACCGCGGAAGCGGGGCCGCGCACAGGGGGCGGCCGGCTTCGATGTGATCACGGTCGGGGTGGGCCCGTCGCGGGGGCGGCCATCGCCCGGGCGGGCGTTGCTACCGCGCGGTACGATCGCAGCGCCATGGAGATGAATGCGCCATACACCAGCTTTGCCGCGGTCGGGGACTCCTTCACCGAGGGCATGTCCGACCGGCTTCCCGACGGGTCCTACCGGGGCTGGGCCGACCTGCTCGCCGCCCGCCTTGCGGCCCGCACGCCCGGTTTCCGCTACGCCAACCTCGCGGTGCGCGGCAAGCTGATCGGGCAGATCGTCCAGGAGCAGGTGCCGGCCGCCGCGGCGCTGCGGCCGGACATCATCACCTTGGTGGGCGGCCTGAACGACACCCTGCGCCCCAAGTGCGACATGGGCCGGGTACGCGCCCTCCTGTCGGACGCGGTCGAACAGCTCGCGCCCGCGTGCGAGCAGCTGGTCCTGATGCGCAGCCCGGGACGCGACGGGCCGGTGATGGAGCGCTTCCGGCCCCGCATGGAGGAACTGTTCGCCCACGTCGACGAACTCGCCGAGCGGCACGGGGCGTTGGTGGTCGATCTGTACGGCGCGCCGGTCCTCGGCGATCAGCGGCTGTGGGACGTGGACCGGCTGCACCTGACGGCGGCGGGGCACCGCAGGGTGGCCGAAGCGGTCTGGCAGACGCTCGGTCTGGACCCGCAGGAGGACTGGCGCGCCCCGCTGCCGCCCGCCGTCCGGCCCCGGTGGGCCGCGAGCCGCACCGCCGATCTGCGGTTCGCCCGGCAGCACTTGGTGCCCTGGATCGGGCGCCGCCTCACCGGCCGCTCATCGGGCGACGGCCGCAGCGGCGCCCACTACAGCGCCGAACACGGCCGGGCGTTCTGGGTCGGCCCGGCGGACGGCTCGACGGCGCCGGTGCACGAGTGGCGCCGGGTGGAGGACTGAGTGCTCGGCGGGTACGGGCGGCGGTTGAGGCTCCGCGCGTACCGGGACGCGGCCGGGTCCCGCCGTCAACTCCCCCTGCCTGGGCGCCAGCCTGCCAACTCCCCGTGCCTGGGCGGCAGTCCGCCCGTCAGGGCCGGGAGCAGCCCGTGTCCCGCTCCGGCACCCGGGCGCCGACGAACCGGGTGGCGCGCCGGTGCCGGAAGCCCAGGGACTCGTACAGCCGGATGGCGCCGGTGTTGGCGGCGGCCGTGTGCAGGAACGGGATTTCACCCCGCTCCCTGATGCCCACGGCGACCGCACGCACAAGGCGCGAGCCGAGGCCCTGGCCGCGGTGGTCGTCGTCGGTGCAGACGGCGCTGATCTCGGTCCAGCCCGGCGGACGCAGCCGCTCCCCCGCCATCGCGACGAGCCGGCCGCCGCGCCGGATGCCCAGATAGGTGCCGAGTTCCACCGTGCGGGGCAGGAACGGCCCGGGCCGGGTGCGCTCCACGAGGGCCAGCATCTCGGGAACGTCCCGCGCGCCGAGCCGTACCGCCTCCTCGTCGGGCCGGGCGTCCACGGCTTCCCCCACGAGCTGCACGCCCGCCACGTCGAAGGTGACCTGCCAGCCCTCGGGCAGCGGGGCCCGCACCCCCGGAAGCTCCAGCTCCGCGCCGGGCCCGGCGAGCGCCGCGAGGTCCGCCCAGTCGGTGGCGTCCGGCCGCAGGGGCAGCGCGAGCCAGGGCGAGACGTCGGTCCGGTAGCGCACCACCCGCCCCCGCCGCTCGGCGAACCGGGCGTGCGGCCCGGTCAGCGAGGCGTACGCGGGATTGTCCAGCGGATGCGCCGGGTGCTCGGTGTGGGCGGCGGCGTGGTGCATGATCTCCTCGTTCGGAGCGGGTCGGGCGGGGCGGAGGGTCGGCGCGGGCCGGCCGGGGCGGGGCCGGCTTCGGTATCGGCCCGTGCGGAGTCTTTCCCCGAATGCCCCTCCGGAGAAAGCCCAGGGGGCCGCCGCGCATTCCCTCGGGTCCGCCCGAAGCCGCCCGCAGCCGGCAGGTGACGCGCTTCTCCCGCCCGTGCGGCTGAGGACGGTCAGCGCGCGGGGTCCGCAACGGCGCGCTCCAGGCCCAGACGGTGGGCGTCGCGCTCCGGCCGGATGGCCGTCAGGGCGAAGGCGCCCGCGGTGACCATCACCGCGGCGGCGATGAGGAACGCGGTGGTGTAGCCCGCGGCCGGACTGTCGGCCGCGTCGATGAGGCGCCCGGTCAGGAACGGCGCGATGAGACCGGGCAGGGTGCCCGTGGCGGCGGCGATGCCGAAAACGGCGCCGCGCTGTGCGGGCGGGACGACCTCGGCCGTCGTCATGTAGTGCAGGGGGATGACGATGGCGGCGCCGCCGAAGGCCAGAGCGATCAGGACGAGCCGGGGGCCGGGCGCGTCGACGAGCGGGAACACCGCCATCGCACAGCCCGACACGCACACGGCGATGCCCTGGGCCGCCCCACTGGACCAACGGCTGCTCACACCACGGGACTTCAACGCGTCCACGAAGGGCGAGATCGCCAGCAGCAGCATCAGTCCGAAACCGGAGATGACGCTGATGACGGTGGCGGCGGCCCCGGCCGACATGCCCAGCTCGGTTCTGAAGTAGGCGGGAAGCCAGGCATGGCTGAGGGACAGCGCCCACTGCGCGCCGAAGGCGCTGGAGATACCGCCGAGGACGGTGCCGGTCAGCAGAATCCGGCTGTAGGGCAGTCTGAGGCCGACGCCGCTCGTGGAGCCGGCGCGCGTGTGGTCGTACGGCCCGTCGTGCCCGGTCCGCCACCACACCGTGGCCCATGCCGCGCTGACCACGGCGAGGACGGCGTAGACCGAGCGCCAGCCGAAGCCCTCGATCAGCCAGGTGACCAGGGGCGCCGCGATGAGCGTGCCGAGCGCCGCCCCGCCGATTTGCAGGGCCGATGGCAGGCCCCGGCGCTCGGGCGGGAACCACTGGTACAGGGCGTGCATCGACATCGAGGCCGCCGGTCCCTCGGCGGCGCCCAGCAGGATGCGCCCGGCCATCAAGGAGGCCACCGAGGACACGGCAAGGACCGGGAGCTGTGCCACGGTCCACAGCAGGGCCATGCAGAACAGCAGGACGCGGCTGGAGATCCGGGTGGAGAGGAATCCGACGAGCAGTCCGGAGAGGCTGAAGAGGAAGAAGAAGGAGCTGGAGACCAGTCCGTAGGTGCTGTTGCTGAGGTCCAGCTCTTCCATGATCGGTACGGCGGCGAGGCCCAGGACGGACTTGTCGGCGAAGTTGATGACCATGAAGGCCACGACCATGGCCGTGATCAGCCATGCCCTGCGGCCAACAGGTGTGGGGGCGGCGGTGGCCTCGTCCCCTCGCCGGGTCGCGGGGGTGAGCGGGCGGGGTGTCATGGGCGACTCCTGCGGGTGGGGGTGGAGCAGGGGGCCGCGCGGCCGGGGGCGGATCCCCGTATGCGCGGGCCCCGGCTGCGAGGGGCCCTCGGCACCGCCCTCAGTCACCGCCGGCCTGGGGTCAGATCAGGCCCTTGGCGATGGCGTTCTTGTGGATCTCGGTGGTTCCGGTGACGATCCGGAACATGCGCAGGCTGCGGAAGATCTGCTCGACCTCGTTGCCCCGGGTCAGCCCGGCCTTGCCGTGGATCTGGACGGCCTGGTCCGCGACGCGGAAACACGCCTCGGAAGTGAACAGCTTGCACATGTTGGCCTCGACGGAGACGTTGTCGCCCCGGTCGGCCTTCGCCGCCGTCGCCATCACCATCGACCGGGCGGCGTAGATCTCCGTGGCCATCTCGGCGATCTTGTGGTGGATGGCCTGGTGGGCGAGCAGCGGCTGTCCGAAGACGACGCGGTTCATCGCGTGGTCCAAGGACAGGTCCCAGGCGCGGCGGGCCGCGCCGATCAGGGACGGACAGTGCAGGAGGCGATTGAGGGTGATACGGCCGATGCCGATGCGCAGGCCCTGGCCGATCTCGCCGAGCAGGTTGCCGGACGGGATCCGGCAGTCCTCGAAGAGCAGGTCGCCCTCCACCCGCTGTCCGGACATGGGGACTTCGCCTTCCAGGACGCGGCAGCCGGGGGTGTCCAGGTCGACGAGGAAGGCGCTGTATGTCTCCTCGGCGCCGGCCATGCGGGCCACGACGATGGCGAAGTCCGCGAAGGGCGCAGCGGAGCTGAAGACCTTCTTGCCGTTGAGGACGTATGTGCCGCCGTCCGGTGTGGCGGTGGTCGTCATCCGGCGTACGTCGGAGCCCGCGTCCTGTTCCGTGATGGAGAAGCAGCAGGCGCGCTCGCCCCGGATGACGGGCATGAGGTATCGCTCGCGCTGCTCCTCGGTGGCGTACTTCACGATGGCGCCGACGCGCAGCGGTCCCCCCATGTCGCCGAGGACCGAGTGGGAGAGGGTGGCGCCGGAGGCAGTCAACTCCTCTTTCAGGGCGCACAGTTCGAAGAAGCTCAGACCCTGGCCGCCGAGCTCGACGGGCAGGCTGACGCCGTAGAAGCCGAGTTCACGGCTGCGCTTCCAGACGTTCTGAAGGGTGGGGCGATCGAGTGTGCTCTCAGCCGTGATGCCGCGCTCGCGCTCGAAGGGGACCAGTTCGTCGCGCAGGTAGCCACGCAGGCGGACGATGAGTTCCTGAAGGCGGGGGTTGTCGTCGTAGGAGGGTTCGAGGGTGAAAGTCATGAAGGGGTGCTTTCGGTTCAGTTGACGCGGCGGTCGGCGCCGGCCCAGTAGTGGTCACGGATCGCGCGGCGGTCGATCTTGCCGTTGGGGTTGTGGGGCAGCGCGGTGACGAAGTCGACCGAGCGCGGTTTCTTCATGCGGGCCAGTCGGCCGGCGCAGAAGTCGATGAGGTCGGACGCGGCCGGCGCGGTTCCCTCGCGCGGCACGACGACCGCCTTGACCGCCTCGCCCCACTGCTCGTCGGGGACGCCGACGACGGCCGCCTCGTAGACGTCGGGGTGCTGGTGCAGGACGGACTCGACCTCGACGGAGTAGACGTTGAACCCACCGGAGACGATCATGTCCTTCTTGCGGTCGACGATGAAGACATAGCCGTCCGCGCGGCGGCGGGCGAGATCGCCGGTGAGGAACCAGCTGTCGCGGAAGGAGGCGGCGGTCAGGTCGGGCGCGCCCAGATAGCCGGGGACGACATCCGGACCTCGTACGGCGATCTCACCGATCTCCCCGTCGGGAAGCGGAGTCCCGTCCTCGCCGAGGATCGCCACCTCGGCTTCGGCGAGCGGGCGCCCGCAGGACAGCAGCAGTTCCTCGTCCTGGCCTTCGACGGCCCGGCGGTGATCTTCGGTGGAGAGGAACAGCACGCCGGAGGTCGTCTCGCCGCATCCGTAGCCCTGAGACAGCACCGGGCCGAAGAACTCCCAAGCCTCGCGGATCCGTTGCGGGGACATGGGTGCGGCGCCGTAGATCAGCTGGCGCAGGCTGGAGGTGTCGTAGGTGTGGGCGTCGGGCAGCGCCAGCACGCTGTTGACCATCGTCGGGACGACGAACGCATGGGTGGCGCGCTCGCGCTGGATGGTGGCGAGGAATTCCCGGGGGTCCCAGCGCGGCAGAACCACCGCGCAGCCGCCGGTGAAGAAGATGCCGAGCAGCGGCATGCCGGAAGCGTGCGTGACGGGGCCGGCGAGGACCTGCTTGTCCCCGGGGCCGACCCGGGCGTCGACGCTCATCACCATCTTGCGCAGCAGGGCCAGACGGTTGCCGTACGTCTGGACCGCGGCCTTGAGCCTGCCGGTGGACCCCGAGGTGAAGTGGAGAACGGCGGCGTCGCGCTCGGCACACTCCACGTCCACCGGTTCAGGGGCATTCTCAGACAACATGTCCAGGTACGCGGGCCCGAGAGCACTAGGACCGTCGTAGCCGATGACCGTCTCCGTGCCGGTGCCGGGCAGGGCGACGCGTACGGCCTCCAGATGGTCGCTGTCCGCGAACAGCACCCGGGCATCCGACTCGCGCAGCAGGTGGGACACCTCAGGGGCGCCGAGTCGCGCGTTGATCGGAACGCGCACCAACCCCGCCTTGTACAGGGAGATCTCCGTCACGACCAGCTCGGCCCTGTTCCCGGCGAGAGTCGCCACGCGGTCGCCCTGACGCAGGCCGAGCCCGCGCAGGGCGACCGCGAGCCGGTCGCTGTGGTCGTCCAGTTCCGCGTACGTGAGCCGGTTCGTACCGCAGATCACGGCTTCGGCATCGGGTTGGTGACCCGCCGCCCGACGGACGTAGCGCCCCAGGTTCATCGTCGCTCCCTGCGAGTTACTGAACAAACTGTCTGGTATCTAGCTTGGCGTCCAGCAACGTAAGGCCAGCGTTAAGGTCAGGTCAATGGTCCGGACGACAAGGAGACCCCCGTGGAAACGAAGCCCGCCGGCGACCGGCGCGTCCGCCGGACCCGCGCCGCCCTGCGCACGGCGCTGGTCGATCTGGTGCTGGAGAAGGGGTTCCACGCGATCACGGTCGAGGAGATCGCGGAGCGCGCGAACGTCGGACGCGCCACCTTCTACGGGCATTACCGCGACAAGGAAGACCTGCTGGTGGGGATCGTGCAGGACCTCTCCGAGGACCGCGAACGGCTCCTGCCGGCCGTGGAACAGGCCCAGGACAAGGGCTTCACCGGTCTTCCCGTGCTGTACGTCTT
Organism: Streptomyces sp. NPDC006711; assembly: GCF_042869775.1. Classification (NCBI taxonomy): domain Bacteria; kingdom Bacillati; phylum Actinomycetota; class Actinomycetes; order Kitasatosporales; family Streptomycetaceae; genus Streptomyces; species Streptomyces sp. NPDC006711. Next base: position 119,591 of record NZ_JBIAGO010000006.1, on the reverse strand, counting down.
CCAGCACGCCGAGCAGGAGCGGTCCGTCTACCGGGTCATCCTGCGCGGCGAGGGCGACGGACGGGCGCTGCGCGAGTTCACCGGGATCATCTGCGCGCAGGCCGAGAAGGTCTTCCGTACCCGTGCCGAGCAGCTTGGCGTCACGCCGCGCGTCCCGCTCGACGTCGTGGCCCGCGCCTGGACCGGCGAACTGGTCGGCCTGCTGTCCTGGTGGGTGGAGTGCGACACCGGCTACGCCGCCGAGGAAATCACCGCGCACCTGCGGGATCTGTCCGTGTACGGCCGGGTCTGGGCCACCGGGCTCACCCCGGCGGACGCTCCTGGAGCGCTGGATCTGGCGCGGCCGTAAATGGCTGCCGGGACCCGATGTCCCCAAGTGCTGCCCGGGGACGGGCGGTCGGTAGGTCGGGCCCGCGGCCAGAGGGCACAGCCTGCCGCACGCGCCGCACGCCGGACGCCGTGTTCGGTGTTCAGGGTGGCGCGACCGGCTTCGGTGCCTGACGGCGCAGTCGCGACTTTCCGGTACGCATGGCGCGGAGATCAGCCCGGTGGCCGGTACTCCACATCGCTCGGCAGGGCATATCCGTGCGCACCCCGAAGAAGTGTTGTTTCTGCGCGTGAAAGTAATTCCGGCTACGTGCGGGGCAGTCGAAACGGACGGGCAGATTTCGCTTCGCACGCTTTTCGGTCATTCGCAGATCCTCTGGTTGCGCGCGCTGGATCCGGGTACTTCAAATCCCGGCAGGTACTGCGGGAACGAAGTCTCTCGATCGCTTGAGGATTTCCTCGTCCGCCCATCGCCTCTGTTGCATCCGATGGGTGGCGGATCAGGCACGTTCAGACGGTTCGCCGTCCCTGCAATGCCGCATTACAGGGAAGTGATGTGAATGCATGTCCGCGCCTCGTTCTCATTGAGCCGCCGGGTGCCATGCCCGTGGTCGACAGGTCATCGACGGTCGGACGCGGATGGGCTCGGGCGCCGGCACACCGTGGAATGCTACGCGCCTTGGCCGTAGCACCCATGCCGATCCGAGCGCACGGCTGGGTTTTCCAGATTCTTCGGGAATCGAGCACCTGCGAGCACTGTGCCGTATCCCCGAAATTCAAGACCGTACTGTCCGCCGACCATCCATGCCATGGTAAGGAATAGTCGTGGTCACACCATCGGACGCCGCTTGTTGCGATCACGCTCGCACCTGGAATCGCGTACAAGTCGATTACCCGCGCAACGCCACCATTCCTTCCCTCTTCGTCGAGCAGGCGGAACGCTGTCCCGATGCGCACGCCGTCGAGTGGCAGGGCGGAAAATGGAGCTACCGGGAACTGGCTGAACGGGCCCGGCGCGGTGCCACGGGCCTGCGAACCCGCCGGGTGCAGGGGGGAGACGTGGTCGCCGTCGCGATGGACCGTTCCCCGGAAGCGGTCGCCGCGATCTTCGCGATTCTGCTCGCCGGAGCGACGTATCTCCCGCTGGATCCCTCCTACCCCGCGGACCGGCTCGCGCGGATCCTCATTGAGGCGGACGTGCGCGTGGCGCTGTCCGCGCCCGGCCGGTCGATCGAGGTGCCCGACGGTGTGACGGTCCTCGACACCGACGCCCTGTTCGCCACCGCGGACGAGGCCGACGAGCAGTGGTGGCGCGGGCGGGCCGCGGGCGACGCGGCCTACGTCATCTACACCTCCGGTTCGACCGGCGCTCCCAAGGGTGTGGTCTGTCCTCATCGCGGCCAGACAAGGTTGGCCCGCGGCGGTGGTGACCTGCGCATCCTCCCCGAGGATCGCGTGCTGGCGACCACCAACTTGACCTTTGACATCTCGTGCTACGAGATGTTCGCCACGCTGCTCAACGGGGCCTGTCTCATCCCTGTCCGCGCCGAGGATCTGCTGGATTCCAAAACTCTGGAGACGGTGCTGAGGGAGCGGCGGATCAGCGTGATGTGGCTGAGTGCCGGGCTGTTCCACCAGCATGCCCACGCCGCCCCTGAGATGTTCGCCGGTCTGCGGTGTCTGATCGCGGGCGGTGACGCGCTCGGGCCGCGTGCGGTGCGCGCGGTGCTGGAGAACGGGCGGCCCCACATGTTCCTCAATGGTTACGGGCCTACCGAGGACTCCTCTCTGGCGACGACCCACCGCGTCACGGAGTTGTCCCAGCGGGCGAAGAACGTGCCCATCGGGACCAACGTGCCGGGTTCGACGGCCTACGTGGTGCGCGATGACGGCACCATCGCCGCCCCGGGCGAGACCGGCGAGCTGTGGGTGGGCGGGGACGGCGTGGCCCTTGGCTATCTCAAAGACCCCGAGAAGACGGCCGACCGGTTCGTCGAGGACCCGTGGTCGCCCCTGGAGGTGCGCTCGCGCCTCTACCGGACCGGCGACATGGCACGGTGGCGCCAGGACGGCGCGCTCGAATATCTGGGCCGGCGCGACCGGCAGGTCAAACTGCGCGGCTATCGGGTGGAACTGGACGAGATCGAGGCGGTGTTGGCGGACCATTCCCGGGTGCGGCAGGCCGCCGTGGGGGTGGTCGGACAAGGTGCCGGCGAGTTGCTGGCAGCCGCGGTGGTGGCACAACCCGGCCAAGCACGAGGAGAGTTGTCGCAGCGGTTGCGCGAGCACGCGCGCGATCGGCTGCCCTCCTACATGGTTCCCGCCCGCATCGCTGTGGTGGACGCGTTGCCTCTGTCCTCCAGCGGCAAGGTCGACCGCCGGGAACTCGCGGACCTGGCGGCGCCCGCCTCGTCCTCCGGCGCCGATGACACCGCGCCCCGTGATGAATGGGAACGGGCCGTCGCCGACGTCTGGCGTGACGTCCTGCACCTGGACACCGTGGCCCGCGACGACACCTTCTTCGCGCTGGGGGGCACCTCGCTGCATGCCACCCAGATCACCGCCGCGATCCGTGAACGGCTGCGGACAGACGCCGGATGCGGACGCGCGATGATCCGCGAGCTGGTCGGCGACCCGTCCCTGGCCGGCTTCGCCGCCACCGTGCACGCCCTGCACGAGGGGCGGGCGGGGGACGAGACACCCGTGGACTTCGCGACCGAGACCCGGCTCGCACCCGACCTGCGTTTCACGGCGCCCGCCGCCGCGAACCCCCGGGCCCCAGCCCAGGTACTGCTGACCGGCGCGACCGGCTTCCTGGGCACCCACCTCGTGGAGCACCTGCTGCGATCCGGCGTCGAACGGGTCCATTGCCTGATCCGCGCCGACGACCCGGAGACGGCCCTCAACCGGCTGACCGCCCGGATGCGGCGCTACGGCGTGGACTGCGAGCCGTTGCTGGACCGCGTCGTCCCCGTCCCCGGGGACCTGGCGGAGTCTCACCTGGGCCTGTCCGATACGACGTGGGGCCACCTGGCCGGCGGACTCGACCTGATCGTGCACTGCGGCTCACGTGTCAACTTCGTCTACCCCTATGCGGCGCTGGCCCCGGTCAACGTCGGGGGCACCCGCACCGTGCTGGAACTCGCGGCCGAGCACACCACCAAACCGGTCCACTACATCTCCTCCATCGCCGTGCTCGCCGGCTTCGGCACCGCCGGTGTCACCCACGTCGAGGAGAACACCCCTCTCGATCACGCGGACCGCGTCTCCCTGGGCTACCCCGAGACCAAATGGGTCGCCGAGAGTCTGGTTGCCGAGGCCGGGCGCCGTGGGCTGCCGGTGGCCATCCACCGGCCGTACGAGGTGACCGGAACCCGCGACGGCGGCGTGTGGAACACCGACACCATGATGTGCGCCCTGTTCCGCACCACCGCGGAGACCGGTCTCGCCCCGGACCTGAGCCTGCCCCTGGACTTCGTCCCCGTGGACTACACGGCGGAGGCGATCGTGCACATCCTCACCCATCAGGAACCCGATGGACGCGTCTACCACCTCACCAACGCCCACGACGCCCGTCTGCCCCTCCTGGTGGACCGCCTGGTCGCCATGGGATACCCGGTCCGGACCATCTCGTACGACGCCTGGAGCAGCATGCTCGCCAGGCTGACCGCCAAGCTGCCCGACCATCCCATGGCCCCGTACGCGGACATGTTCCTCGAACCCGCTCGCGGCAGCGACATCTCGGTCCAGGAGATGTACGCCGACGGCACGTTCCCGGCCTTCGGACGCCACAACGCCGAGAGGGCGCTGGCCGACAGCGGCCTCGTCTGCCCGCCCGTCGACGCCGGTCTGCTCGACACCTACCTGTACGCGTTCCGGCGCGCCGGATATCTGGAGCCGCCACCCGAAAAGCGCTGAACGCGGACAACCGCACCGCCCAGGCGCCGTCCGCGCCTGTCCACCCCGCACGAGTCAGGAGAACGCAGATGACGACCCGTATCGAATCCGCCGAGCAGCTCGTCGACGAGGTCGAGAACCGACGCCGCAGCCATCCCGTCCCCAACCCCCTGCTCGCGACGGACACGCCACCGACCCTGGAGCACTTACGACGTCTGATCGGCGTCGAGGCACAGTGCCACCGCACGGAACTCGTGGCCTACGGCACGATGCTCTCCCGCTTCCCGCACCGCCCCGCGGCCGACCTCTACCTGCGCCTTGGACGCCTGGTGTACGACGCGTCCCCCAAGCTGGAGACATGCGCCCGCGCCCTGGGCCTGGATTTGGACGAGATGAAATTCTGGCCGCCCGATCGCACGACATACGCCTTCGACGGAGTCCTGTCATGGGTGGCGGCTCAGGGCTCACAGGCGGCCACGGGCATGTCCTCGTACGCCGACTTGACCGGCTACTACGCCGGATGCGCCGAATTCTTGGCGCTCGTACGCTCCTCGGACCTGAAAGTGCCGGACGAGTTCCTGGCCTACTACGACGACGAGACCCCCTCCGACCTCTGCCGCCTGGCGCTGGAGGTCGTCCAGGACGGACTCGACCGAGGCGACGACCCCAGCGAGATCCTTCTGACCGCGCGTCTGCTGGACGAGAGCGTGGGCGACTTCTGGCGCGCCGCGGCAGCCGTCTGACCACGCTCGGGCCCGGGAGCCGGCATTGACCGGACGGATCTCCCACGGCCGGACCGCACGATCGGGAAGAGGAGTTTCGCGATGAGAATCGGTATCGCGGGTGCCGGTATCGCCGGCTTGACCCTGGCCTGGCTGCTCGACGGAGTCCACGAGAGTGTCGTGCTCGAAGCCCGGGCCGACCTCGGCGGCAACCTCCGCTCGCAGCGGTTCATCGACACGCACGGCACGCCGCGGATGGTCGATCTGGGTGTGCACAGCGTGTCGTTGGAGGCCTTCCCCCTCTTCTCGCGGCTGACAAACGCCCTGGGTCTTGGCGCGGACGACTGGGTGTCCGCGCCCGCGTCCCACACCATCGAGGTCGCCGAACAGGAGGCCCCGCTCTTCCAGGGGCCGCTCACCGCATCCGCCGGCGACGAAGAGGCAGAAGGCGATGGGCTCCCACCCCGGGACGCGGGGCAAGCGGTGACGACGCTCGTGCGTGAATCCGCCAAGTGGGCCGCGCGCGGCCTCGACTGGCAGGTTCCGCTGCGCGACATGGTGGAGCCGTGGCCTTGGCCCACGGCGCTGAAGGAGAACGTGGTGTACGCGCTGGCCGCCTCTCTTTGGGGCTGCGACCTGGCGCGGGCCTCGACGCTTTCCGCACGGGCGGTTGCCGCTCTGTTCGCGGACGAGGCCCCCGCCGGGTCGACGCCGCTCACGCAGACACTGCGGCACGGTATGCAGGACGTCGCCTGGCGGCTGGCGGCGCAACTGAACAGCGCCGACCTGCGCCCCGGGACCGCGCTGCGGGGCATACGGCGTGCGGGCGACCGGCTGGCCATGGTCGACGCCACCGGTGTCCCACACGAGGTCGACGCGGTCGTCCTGGCCGTTCCCGCCGACGCCGCCGCCCGGGCGCTCCAGGACTTGCCGGACGCCGAGACGGCACGGCGGGCCCTCGCCTCGTACCGGTACGCGGACATCAACCAGGGCCTGCACCTGGACCCTTGCTACCTCGCCCGCGACCCGCGCCACCGGTCCACCACGAACATCACCGTGGAGGGGTCCTGGGCCCTCGGTTGCATCCGGCGCCGCTTCGAGGACAGCGCCGAGGTGTACGTCAGCCAACTCGACCACCGCGCGAACCTTCCGCGTCGGCTCCTCGCGCGGACCACCTTCCGCACTCTTCTGCCATCTCCGGCCATGTTCGCCGCGCAGCGGCGACTCGGCCCGCTCCAAGGCCGTGGCGGTCTTCACTTCGCCGGCCATGTCGTGGCGCGAGGCGCGACCCAGGAAGCAGCCGTCGCCACCGCGGTCGACACGGCACGGCGACTGGGATGCGACAGCGCACGCCTGAAAACACTCGCCCCCTCCTGAAAGGCAAGACCATGGGATCCTCCCCACAGGCGTTCCAGGACCGTAATGCCCACATCGGCGACCTCATCATCCCCTGTATCGATGTCGCCCGGGGCGCCGCCACCGAACCGTCCGCGATCCCCGGCCTGCGCGACCCGTCGGACGTGATCGAGATCGTCCGGGCGTACGCCGCCGGCAGCGCGCAGAAGATCTTCCTGGACGTCTTCGACGCATGGGACGCCATCGACTACCTCCCGGCTGTCCTGAGCAGCGTCAAGGAGAGCGGAGTGGACATCCTGGTCTCGGTGGAACACGGCCTTCTCCCGTCCGTGAAACTCCTCGGAGATCTCTTCGAGGCCGGCGCGGACATCGTGTCCATCAGCACCGCGATGGTCGATGACCCAGGGACCGTGCGGGCGGCCATCGGCGAGTACGGCGGTGACCGGCTCATGGGCGTCATCAACAGCAGGCAGACAGCCCCCGGGGAATGGCAGGCGTACGTCCGTGACGGCGAGCAACGCGCCGGCGCCGACGCTTCCGCCATGGCCACGCGCTTCGCCGACCTGCGGGTCGGCGCGATCCTGGCGAACAGCATCGACCGCGAGGGCACAGGACAGGGCTTCGACCTCGCGCTCACCCGGGCCGTGGCCGAGGCATCGAGGCTCCCGGTCATCGCCTCCGGCGGCTGCGGCACCCTCCAGCACCTGCGCGACGCTCTCCACAACGGCCAGGCCACCTACGTCCTGGTCAACAAGATGGTCCACAACGGCAAGCACTCCATCGCGGAGATCAGGGACTTCCTCATGGCCGACAGCCTCTACCGGCCGGACCACTGATGCGTTCCGTCGTCTTCACCCCGTACGGAGAACCCGCCGACGTCCTGACGGTGACCGAGACCCCGATGACCGACCCCGGCGCGGGTGAGGTCCGCGTTCGCCTGACGGCCCGTCCCATCAACCCCTCCGACCTGCTGCTGATCCGGGGACACTACGGTCGGCCAGCAGGGCTTCGACCGCCCTCACCAGGCGAACCGGCCACGGCGCTGGTGGGTTTCGAAGGGGCGGGCGTGGTGGACAAGGCGGCCGCCGGCGTCGGCCTTCGACCGGGAGACCGAGTCGCGGTATCCGCCGACGGCACCTGGCAGGAATACCTCAACGTGCCGGCGGCGGACGTGGTGGAGATCCCCGACTCCCTGCCGGACGACCTCGCGTGCCAGCTGACCATCAATCCCATGACCGCGAACCTGCTCCTGGACGGCTTGGGCCTGGTCGCGGGCGACGTCCTGCTCCAGACCGCCTCCGCCTCCGCCGTGGGCCGGATGATCACCACGCTGGCACGGCAACGCGGTATCCGCTGTGCCGGCCTGGTTCGCCGTCCGCACCCGGCCCCGCCCGACAACGACTCGGCGCAGATAGTCGCCGACCCCTCGGACTCGGCCCGTGAACAGCTCGCGGAATTCGCCGGCGCACCGGGCATCGCGGCCGCTATCGACGCCGTCGGGGGTGCCACCGGCCGACTCGCTCTGGACTGCCTCCGGGAGGGCGGACGCATGACCGTCTACGGCATGCTGTCGGGCTCCCCCATCCCCGTCCCACCGGACGCACTCGTCTTCCGTGGCATCACTCTCGACGGCTTCTGGCTGCCCGAACGACTCAAGGGCATGCTCCCGGAGCAGATCGCCGACCTGACCCGCACCGTGACCGAGCAACTGACGTCCCGTCAACTGAACGCGCCCGTCGCGGCCCGCTATGACCTCGCGGACATCAAGGAGGCGGTGCGCCGGGCCGAAAGCGGACCGGGCGGCGGCAAGATCCTGCTGGTGGGCTGAGCGCAGCCGGCCGTGCTTCGCCCGTCAGCCGTACGCGAAAGGATCCGACCATGCCGCCGACGGCACAGACACCGAAAGGCGTCTCGCGGTCCACCCCCGCGTGTGACGCCACCAGCTCTGGCTACCCGCGTCACGCCCTGCTGTGCGACCTGTTCTCCGCGCAGGCCGAGCGATCTCCCGAGAGCGAGGCCCTGCGGTGGAGGGGCGGCCGCTGGACGTACCGGGAACTGCGCGGCCGGGTGCGACGGGCCGCGGCTCGACTGCGCGACCGCGGCCTGGGTGAGGGCGACATCGTCGCCGTACTCCTTGAGCGCTCCCCGCAGTTGGTGGTGACAGCGCTCGCCGTCCTGGAAGCCGGTGGCGTCTACCTCCCCCTCGATACTCACACGCCCCCAAGACGGCTGGCCTCCGTGGTCCGGGACGCGAGGGTCGCCCACTTCGTGACCGCGCCGGGTGTCGCCGTCCCTCCGGCTCCTGAACTCGTCCATGTCCTCACCCCTGAGCTGACGGGAGAGGAAACACCGCCGGAGTTGCCGTTCCGCACCCCGGCGCGCGCGGCGACCGATGCCGCCTACGTCATATACACCTCGGGCTCGACGGGCGCGCCGAAGGGGGTGCTGTGCAATCACCGCGGACTGGTCCGGTTCGTGACCGCGGACCACCCGGCGGTTCCCGGGCCCGGCGACCGCCTGCTCGCCACGGCGAACCCGTCGTTCGACGTCTCGTGTTACGAGCTGTTCTGCACCTTGCTCAACGGAGCGTGTCTGGTTCTGCCGGACCCCGACGACCTGCTCGACACCCGGGAACTGGCACGGCGCCTCCACCACGATGGCATCACCACTCTGTGGCTGAGCGCCGGCCTGTTTCACACACACGCGTACGCGGCGCCCCACATGTTCTCCGGCCTGCGGTGCCTGATGGTGGGCGGCGACTCCATCAGCCCCAAAGCGGTCCGCGCCGTACTGGCCCAGGGGCCGCCGGGCACCCTCGTCAACGGCTATGGACCGACGGAGAACAGCGTCATCAGCACCTCCTACACGGTCCGTGAACTGCCGGAGCACGCGGAACTCGTGCCCATCGGTACCGAGGTGGCCGCCACCACGGGATATGTGGTCCGGCAGGACGGTGGCCTGGCCGCCGCGGGAGAGGAGGGGGAACTCTGGCTCGGTGGGGACGGCGTGGCGATCGGCTACCTCAATGACCCGGAACAGACCGCGCGGCGCTTTGTGCCCGACCGCTTCGGGAACGACGCGCAAGGCCGTCTGTACCGGACGGGCGACATGGTGCGACGGCGGCCCGACGGGGTGCTGGAATTCCTGGGACGCAGGGACCGGCAGATCAAACTCCGGGGATTCCGGGTGGAGTTGGACGAGATCGAGGCCGTACTGTCCACGCATCCGGACGTGCGGCAGGCCGCCGTCGACGTACTGGGCGAAGGGCCGGGACAGCATCTTGGCGCGGCCGTGGTCTGCTCCCCGCACACGGACACCGCGGCTCTCGTCCCACACCTGCACGACCACGTTCGCGACCGTCTGCCCGCCCATATGGTGCCCAGCAGGATCGTGTGTGCCTGTGACCTGCCGCTGACCGTGAGCGGCAAGGCTGACCATGCCCGCCTCCTGGCCCGGCTTGCCCGGCCACGCCTCGATGTCCGGGAGGCCCGGACGCCGCGGGACGCGCACGAAATCGCCGTCGGACGGATCTGGTGTTCGGTGCTCGGTAGGGACACCGCTCGACGGGACGACGACTTCTTCGCCCTGGGCGGCACCTCGTTGATGGCGACCCACGTGGCGGCGGCCACGTGCCGCTCGTTCGGCATCGATCAAGCGCAGGGCGGGTCACTCATCCGCGCGCTGCTGAGCAATCCGACGCTCCAAGCGTTCGCCGTGCGATCACGTGAACTCGCCGAGCGGGGGCTCACACGGGCGCCACGTACCAGCACGGATTTCTACGCCGAGGCGCGCCTGCGGCAACCGGTGTCCCTAACCGGCCCGCTCCCCGCGACGGGTTGCCCGCGAACCGTGTTGCTCACCGGCGCCACCGGCTTCCTCGGCGTTCATCTCCTCGGCCGGCTGCTGCGTGCCGGCGTGGCACATGTCTACTGCCTCACCCGCGCTCCGGACGCGGAACGCGGCGCCGCCCGTGTCGCGGCCCGGATGCTGCGCTACGGGCTGGATCCACACCACATCGGCGACCGGATCACCGTGATACCGGGCGACCTGACAGCCGAGCGGTTCGGTGTGGACCGGAGTGCCTGGACACGGATGGCCCGGGACTGTGACCACATCGTGCACTGTGCCGCGCAGGTCAACTTCGCCTACCCCTACGATGCCCTGGCCCCGGCCAACGTCGGCGGCACCCGCACCGTCATAGAACTGGCGGCCGCGCACCGGCTCAAGCCCCTCCACCATGTCTCCACGATGGCTGTCATCGCGGGCTTCGGTCCCGCCGGGGTCCCCCACGTGACCGAGCGCACCCCGCTCGCGCACCCCGACCGGCTCGCACTGGGCTACACCGAGACCAAGTGGGTCGCCGAGCAGCTGGTGGCGGAGGCGTCACACCAGGGTCTGCCCGCGTCGATCCACCGGCCCTACGAGATCACGGGCACCCAGGACCGGGGCATCTGGAACACCGAGACCATGATGTGCGCGCTGTTTCGCACGATCGCGCAGAGCGGCGTGGCTCCGGACATGGCGTTCCCGCTGAACTTCGTCCCCGTCGACCACACGGCCGACGTCATCACCCGCGTGATCACCCACGAGAGGCACGACGGCCGCGTCTACCACCTCACCAATCCCCACGAGGCGCGGCTGTCCCTCCTGGTTGACCGTCTCCGGGCGATGTCCTACCGCGTTCGGACGGTCGGACTGCGGGAGTGGGTGGACGTGGTCATCGAGGCGACGAGCGAGGATCCCCGGCATCCGATGGCGCCCTACATCCCCCTGTTCGCCGAAGCCGCGGCCGGCACGGGCACCGCCCTCGTCCAGACGCACCTCGCCGGCGCCTTTCCCCGCTTCAGCCGCGACAACGCCGCCCGTGTGACAACGGACGCCGGCCTGACATGCCCACCTGTCGACGACCGGCTGATCGACCTGTATCTCGGCCACCTCCGGGAGAGCGGGTACCTGCCGCCGCCACAAACCGCCACAACGACCTGAACCACCTGCCAGCACATGGCCCGCCCGGGACGTTCGCGTCCACCACAGCAGAAGGGAATCCCATGAGCACACAAGATCACACCGATGCCACGGCTCTGGCCGACGTCGTCCAGCAGGCGCTCGCCGGACAAGCCCCCGGCAGCCCTCTCACACTGGCACCGGTGACGGGCCCCAGCGCCCTGGAACCGCTGCGGCGCCTGGTCGCCCTGGAGTATCAGGCGCACCCGGTGGAACTCACCGCGTACGGAAACCTGCTCTCCCGCTCTCCCCACGGGCAGGCCGCCGAACTGTGGCTGACCCTGGGACGTATCGTTCACGACGCGACGCCCAAGCTGTACCGGGTGGGTCAGGCGCTGGGGATGGACGAGGCCGACTTGACGCGGCCGGTGAACTCGGGATCGTACGCCTTCCACAGTGCCCTCTCCTGGATCGCGACGTCCGCGAGCCAGGCGGCGGCCGCCCTGGCAACCCACACCGACATGCAGGTCTATTACTCCGGCGCCTGCGCCGTCGCACGACGTCTGCGCGAGTCGGACCTCCCGCAGACCCGAGCGTTCATCGACTACTACGACGACGCCGGTGACGACGCGCTCAAGGAACTCGCCCTGGCGGTGGTGCAGGACGGTCTCGACCGCGGCGCCGATCCTCAGGAGGTGCTGTTCCACGCCCATCGCATCTCGGACGCTCTGCTGGACGTCTGGAAGACGGCGGCCGCTCCCCCGGCCTGACCCCTGTCCGGTGGCAGGGCAGGCAGAACAGCCGTGTACCGCAGAAATCCTCCGGAAAGGAAGGAAGTCCATGACCGGCGGCGACGATCAGAGGTATGAAGTACTCCCGAGCCATCGCGGTGACTCGTTCCGCGAACACGTCATCCGCGCCTACAAGGACTCCCCGGATGACTGGCGGAACGTCCTCGGCGACCAGTTGCACTTCCAGTGGGGCGTCTACGACCACCCGGACTCCCCCCGCCCCGTGTCACTGGACGAGGCCGGAGCGAGGCACCTGGAGCGGCAACTGGCCCTGGCCGGCGTCCTCGAACCGGGACACCCGGCCCCGCGGCGCGTCCTCGATGTCGGGTGCGGATGGGGAGCGGCGCTGCGGCATCTCGCACATGTCTTCCCCGACTGCCCGCGTCTGGACGGCATCAACATCAGTCCGGAGCAACTCGCCCACTGTGCGGACCTCGTGCGTGAGGCACACGAGGCGGAACGCATCCACCTGTATCTGTGCGACGCCGCGGACATCGCACAGCTACCGGACCAAGAGCCCTACGATCTGGTGCTTGTCCGAGGTGCCATCACACACTTTCCGCCGGACGTGTACGAAAATGCGACCGAGGCGCTGGCGCGGCGCATGGAGCCCGGCGGCCTCCTCGTCATCTCGGAGACGCTCTACAGCGAGGAGTTCCTGGCCTCCCAACCGCCCCTGCCCCCGGACACCGACCATCTGGCACTGGGACACCGCAAGTCACTTCGCTACGTCACGGACGTACTGGAGAACAGCGGGTTCCGCGTTCGCGACCAGCGCGTTCTGCCCTCTCCTGAGGAGGCGGCGCGCTGGGTCCTGGAGCTGAAGAGCAACATCGACTTCCACTTTCCGAAGGAGGCGAGTGCGCCCCTCGAAGCGATCCGCGCCATGGCCGTGGACCTCGCCGTCGCACTGCTCCGGAACGAGGCGTCAGTGCGCAGCATCATCGCTGAGCGCCGAGAGGATGGCCGCCTCATGTGATGAGGCGGCCCTCCTGGAGTACGTACCGGGGGCGGCTGGTGGCGATGATGTCCTGGAAAGGGTCGCCCTCAAGGGCGACCAGGTCTGCCGTGGCGCCCGGGGCGATGAGGCCAAGGTCGGGGCGGTTGAGGAGGTCTGCCGCAGTGCGGGTCGCGGCCCGCAGGGCCCGCAGGGCGGTGTAGCCGTGGGCCAGCATGGTGGGGAATTCCCGCCAGTTCTGGGCGTGCGGGAACATTCCGGCGTCGGTACCGAAGGCCGTTCTGACCTGGGTGCGGGCCGGCCGCAGGAGTCCTTCGCGCAGGGATTCGGCGTGTGTGCGGTAGTTCTGGCGGGTGGTGGCCGTGGAGCTGTTCCAGAAGCCGTCGTCGTCGAGCCGGTCGAGGAAGTAGGTCTGGGCGTAGTGGGTCGGCACCAGAAAGGTGCCGGCCTCTTCCATGGCCCGGTAGGTCGGTGCGGTGGCGAAGCAGCCGTGTTCCACGCTGCGCACTCCCGCGGCGACGGCGCGCTGAATGGCACGGTCGGTGAAGGCGTGGGTCGCACACGGCAACCCCAGGTCGTCGGCGGTCGCGACGATGATGTGCGTCTCCACGCGTGAGTAGGCGGCGCTGGTGGGGCTGTCCACGGGTGAGGAGAATCCGCCGCCGCCCGCGAACTTGATCCAGTCGGCTCCGGCGCGCGCCTGCTCGCGTACCGCACGGCGCAATTCCTCGACTCCTTCGGCCAGGGTGCCGATCTGGAGTCCGTAGCGCTGGGCGAGGGCTGGTTGCTTGTCCGCGTGGCCGCCGCGCGGGGAGAGGATGTTGGGGGCCGCGATGATGCGCGGACCTTCGATCAGGCCGTCCTTCACGGCTGTGCGCAGGGACACGTTGAGGGGCAGGTGGGCACTGCCGAGATCGCGGACGGTGGTGAAGCCGCTTCGCAGCAGGGCGCGCAGGACAGGGACGGCGGTGAGGGTCTGGTAGGCGGAGGGCGCGGTCTCCGCGTTCTCGTCGAGCAGGTGGACGTGGCAGTCGATGAACCCGGGCAGGAGCGTGCAGCCGGGCATGTCGACGATGTCCGCGCCGGGGCTGGGAGGAAGGTCGTGGGCGACTGCCGCGATCCGGCCTTCGCGTACGAGGACGGACAGACCGTCGACGGGCGTGTCCGCCACCGCGTCCCACACGCGGTCGGGTCGCAGCAGAAGGTCTCTAGCGGCGGATGCGGGCACGGATACCTCCGGGGTGGCGGTGGTGTGGGGGGCGTGCGGCGGGATGTCCGTCCGCACCCGGGCGCGCGGGGCCCGGTGCGGGGTCAGGCCGTGGTGAGCGGTGTGTAGTGGGGGTCGTTCCATACGTCGCCGGGCCCGGGGTTGCCCGGCTCGGGCCGCGCGCCGAGTTGGCGCAGGACGCCCCAGGCGGCGTTCAGGCCCGAGGCGAGGGCGTGGTTGAGCCAGCCCGGAGACCAGGAGGTGTCGTCGCCCGCCAGGTAGAGGGCGTTCGGCGGTTCGCCGGGTACGGCAGGTGTACCGGCGAAGTCCTTCATGAAATGGGCGAACAGGTCGCGCTGGTAGGGATGGTCGCCCGGGCAGGACCAGCGGCTCAGACCCCGGAAGTGCCGCTCGTTCTCCCAGGACACGGTCACCGCCTCCCCCGTGCGGGCGTGCGCGCGCAGCTCGTCCGCCACTTCGGGGTGGATGTCCGCGAGGTCGCGGACGAAGAGGGCGACCCGCTCCTTTGGAGTGGACGGGCTGATCTTCATGGCGTCCTGTGCCCAGGTGAAGCTGAGATCCAGCACGCCGCGTCGGCCCCCGGGTCCCCGCGCGGGCCCGTAGTCGACGGTGTAGGCGGCGCGCGGCAGCCGGTCGGTGAGCGTGACCCCGTCCATGGAGGTCTTGTCCCAGAACAGGTCGTCGACCACCAGGGCGGTTTTGGAGGACTGCCAGTAGTGCAGGCGGCGCACGGCCCGCCACAGCCGGGGACCGAGCACGGGCGTGTGAGCGACGGTGGAGCGTACCTCGACGCCGGTCTCCACAAGACGCAGCTGTGGGGTGAACACGGCGGCCGCGAACCGCTCGCTGCGCCCGTCCTCGCTGTGCACCACGACGCCGTGGGCGGCATCCGGCTCGATGTCCAGGGCGCGCACAGCGGGGCGCGGTGCTCCCCCATTGACCGCCTCGACACTGCACGTCCGTCCATGAGGATCGGTGGTGCGGTGGGACCAGAAGCCCTCCGCGAGCCGGCTGATGCCTTCAGGGGCGTACAGCAGGGAGCTTCCCTCGGTGCACAGCAACAGGCGCAGGATCTCCAACAGGCTGAGGTCGAAGAAGGAGTCCCACACGGCGGGCCCTACTCCGGCGGTGCCAAGGAGCCGTGCCTGGTCGTGGGTCAGGCCCGCACCGTCCGGGGCGCGCAGGAAACGGTAGAAGGACCACGGCTCGAAGCGGACCAGCACCTCGCGCCAACGGCGGCGCACCGCGGCGAGGTCGCGCGCGGCGACATCCCGCTGGATCTGGAAGAAGCCGATCCGGGCCAGCGCCTGCTGCCAGCGCGCGTGCGCCTCCCGGAAGCCGTCGCACCTGTCGTACAGGTCCTCGATCTTCCCGGCGGCATACTGTCGGCCGTCGACGTCCAACACGGTCAAGGGGGTGGTGGGGGCGGCGTAGTTGTCGCGGAATGGCTCCAGCCGGACGCCGAACGTATCAGCGTACTGGCGCAGCAGCCGGGCGGTCTCAGGAAAGCGCAGACAGCCCAACTCCACGACAGCGCTGTCCGCCTCTCGAAGGCGTCGGCTGTACATGCGCCCGCCCAGGCGCCGCCCTCCCGGTCCGTCCTCGCTTCGCTCGGCCTCGTACACCACGGGTTGGCAGCCGGCCCGCAACAGCTCGTAGGCGGCGGCCAGTCCGCTCCCGCCGGCCCCGATGACGGCGATGCGCGCTCCGGTGGCGGCCTCGGGCAGCCGCCCCATGCGCCGGCCTCCGCTGACATGGGCGGCATAGTCGAAGGGAAAGTCGACCTGTAGGTCACTGGCGGGAGGGGGTGTGTTCGCGTTCACGGCCGGCTCCAGGCTCCATACGGGGAAGGTGGGCGATTTCCAGGTGCGTGCGGGGCGGCTTCTTCGCGCGTCGCCCATGGCGCGGCGTCATTTCAGCGAGCCGCGTGGCGCCCGGGGCGCGGCGGGTGTGGGACTCAGCCGGCCGTGGCCACCGCCCGCCACCAGGACCGCAGCGCCGGTTCCATCCGCACCGCGCTGCGGGTGATCCACTCGTCCGGTTCGTGGTGCGCCCGGCCGTACTCGATGACCTGGAGCACACCGTCCGCCACCTCCGGCGGGTTCTCCCGGTAGGCGTTGATGTACTCCACCGCGGCCTCAGGGACGTGTTCCGCCTCGCGCAGTACGTCGGCCAGGACCGCGCAGGAGTTGCACCACAGAGTGAAGTCGGTGCGTGCCAGCAGGGCTGCCTCCGCCGCCCCTGCGTGCAGGGCCACCCAGGAGATGAACTCGGTGAACCGGCGTACCGGTTCCAGCCGGGGCGCCCGGCGCATCTCGTCGGGCGACATGCCCAGCGCGGGCGCGAGCCCGGACACCATCCGGTGGCGTGCCTGCATCAACTCGTGTGCCACAAAGGAGAAGAACCCGCCGGGCACTTCGTGCGGATACCGGGACAGCAGCAGGCCGTAGGCGGTGAACTCGGCCTCCTGCGACTGGAATTCGGCAAGCGCGAACCTCTGTAGATGTTTTTCCTCGATCATCCCCTCCCGGGCCAGCGACAGGAACTCGTTGGCGGCGAGGTGGTCGGGAATGTTGATCCCCACGGTGTCGATGAACTCGGTTGCAGGCACAGGGAGCCTCCTTCAGTCAGGGAACGCTGTGACCGGCGTCAGAAGCGCGACTGAGGGCTCTGCGGACAACGCCGAAGTGGCCGATGTGTCCACGCTCGCGATGCGGTCGTTGAGACGTTCGACTCGCGCAAGCACGAAGGTACCCAGCAGAGCCTTGTCCGGCACATGTGTTCGCCCATCACGCGGTCGGCGCATCGCTCACCGTGATCGGTCCCGCTCCGCCTGACAGCGCCGGGCCGCCACCTCCGGCCTGCGAGAATTCCCGCGACGTCAGCCGCGTCGCGGGCCCGCCCCGGCGGCCGCCAAGCAGGTGGCCGGTGTCCGGAACGTACATGGCACCGGCATCACAGCCGAAGCCTTCTCCCTCTCTGTCCACCTCCCGTCCCCCTGCCTCCACAGGAGAGCCGGATTTGCACCGGTTAAAGCAGCAAGTGCTGCGCCGACGGGTTTGCTTCCGGCTCTTTTACGAGGCACAGCCACGCTGTTCGAGGGGGTCTCAGTCACGGCCGCGCGGCAGCATGAGGGCCGCGGCCGTGGTGGCCATCAGCAGCACCGCCGCGACGCACAGGGCCACCCGCAGGCCACCGATG
Source organism: Streptomyces sp. NPDC006711 (assembly GCF_042869775.1). NCBI lineage: Bacteria > Bacillati > Actinomycetota > Actinomycetes > Kitasatosporales > Streptomycetaceae > Streptomyces > Streptomyces sp. NPDC006711. Next base: position 102,167 of record NZ_JBIAGO010000006.1, on the reverse strand, counting down.
AACTCGCCCCGGTCCGCGACCAAGGCTCCGAAGACCGCCACGGCGAGCGCCCCGCCCGTCTGGCGGAAGGAGTTCAGGATCCCGGCGGCCATCCCGGCCCGTTCCGCGGCGATGTCGTTCAGCATGACGGCGGTCAGGGAAGGCACGAAGAAACCCAGGCCGAAGCCGACCGGGACGAGCATCGCCGCGATCACCGGCCTGCTGGTGCCCTCGTCGACCCAGAGCAGGCCGAACATCGCAAGGGCGAAGACCGCTTGTCCCACGGCGATCGGCATCCGCGGCCCAAAGCGTGCCGCCGCCCTGGCCGAGGCCAGGTTGGCTCCGGCGATCACGGCCAGCATCGGTAGGAACATCAGCCCCGCAGCCATGGCGGACAGGCGCAGAACGTCCTGAAAGAACAGGCTCAGCACGAACACCAGCCCATAGAACGCGGCATTGGCGACGAATCCGATCGCGACCGAAACCGTCACCGTGCGCGAACGGAAGAGGTCGAGCGGGACCAACGGCGCGGCGGTACGTGCCTCGATCATGATGAACGCCGTCGTCGCCGCCGCGGCGAGCCCCAGGCAGCCCAGCACCACGGGCTCGCCGAAGCCGTTCTCCCCTCCGTCGATCACCGCGAAGGTGAGCGCCGCGAGCGCGACGATCGCCGTGAGCTGGCCGTACGGATCGAGCGGCGCGGCACGGCGCGGCGAGCGCCCCACGCGGCTCAACACCGCGAGGGTGGCGAGGCCGACGGGCAGGTTGAAGACGAAGATCGCCCGCCAGCTCAGAGTGGTGGACAGCACGCCGCCGGCCACCGGGCCTGCGGCGACCGCGACGGCTCCGCAGGCGGTCCACAGCGCGATGGCCCGTGCCCGTTCGGCCGCGTCAGGGAAGGCCTGCCGGACGAGGGCGAGCGAGGAGGGCAGCATGATCGCCGCCGCGCTCCCCTGGGCCAGGCGGGCGGCGATCAGCGCGCCCGGTCCCGGCGCCAGTCCGCAGGCCGCCGAGGCGACCGTGAACACCGCGACGCCGGCGCCGAACGCGCGGCTCGCCCCGACGCGGTCGGAGAGCGTGCCCGCGGAGAGCAGCAGTGCGGCGAACATCAGCGTGTAGGCGTCCACGATCCATTGCAGTCCCGCCGTGCTGCCGCCGAAGGTCCGCCCGATCCCGGGCAGCGCCACGTTCATCGCCATGGTGTTGAGGTTGAGCAGAAAGATGCCCATGAACGTGGCCGCCAGGATCAGCTTCGGAGCGGCCGTGCGTTGCCGGGCATCCTGTGACGCGCGGGCTGGTTCAAGCGTGGTCATCCGTCCAGACTGGTGAGGCGCGCGAGAGCGAGGCAGACCGAGATCTTCCGGGGCGCGCCATAGGGGGGTGTGACAGGGCCAGGCTCCCGGCCGGCCCGTTGATCACACGCTGGCAGAATGACGCCATGACTGAGTTCGGGAAGTTTCTGCGCGCCCGCCGTGGGGACGTACGCCCGGCAGACGTCGGGCTGCCCGCCGGAACCGGCACGCGCCGCACGCCGGGTCTGCGCCGGGAGGAAGTGGCGGCGCTGGCCGGGGTGAGCATCGACTACTACGTACGTCTGGAACGCGGCAAGGAGACCCGTCCGAGCCCCGCCGTGGTCGAAGCGCTTGCCGACGCGCTCCGCCTCAACCCGGAGGAGAGCGGCTTCCTGCACGAGCTGGCGGCGCGGGCGGCGCGGCGTGCGCCCGAGCCCCGCCCCCTGCCGTCGCGCCGGGTCCGTCCGACCGTCACGCAGCTGCTTGAGACGCTTCGGCCCAACCCGGCGTACGTCGTGAGCCGCACCAACGACCTGCTGGCGGCCAATCCCGGCGGGCTGCGGCTGCTCCACGGCATCGCCGACTGGCCGGAGCGGCAGCGCAACACCGTCCGGTACATCTTCCTGCATCCGGCTGCCCGCGAGCTGTGGGCGGACTGGGAACAGAAGGCCAAGGGGTGCGTCGCCCAGTTGCGGGCGATCGCCGGCACCGATCCGGACGCCCCGGATCTCGCCGCACTCGTAGGTGAACTCATCGTCAAGAGCCCCGACTTCAACCGGCTCTGGGACCGGTACGAGGTGCACACGATCGGCGACGGCAAGAAGACGCTCCGGCACCCCGAGGTCGGCACGATGACGCTCTCGCACGAAGGGCTGTCCCTCAACCGCGCACAAGGCCAGCGCCTCATCATCTACATGGCGCCGCCCGGCAGCCCGGACCACGACAAGATGACGCTCCTCGACCTCGCCGCCTCCGGGCCGTCCGTCGGTTCCGGCGAGACGGCGCCCGTCTCCCCGCACGGAGGAGCGCAACACCGTTAGGCGATGCGTCGCCCGCCTCAAGCAGTGGCGCTGCCTCGGCCTGAATCCCCGAACTGTGGGCGCCCGTTGGGCGGTTGACCCTGGCTCGGAGACCGGCTCGTCGGCCTGCTCCTGTCTCCATCGAGGAATTCCACCGAGGGGCGCTCCGGGTCGTACGGAGCCCATCCGGGGTCGCCGGTGCGGGCGAACTCGACCCAGGCGCCGTGTACTTGGGCCGCCAGTCCGGCCGGGGCGGGGTCGGGGCCGAGCAGGCCGGCGTCTCCGTGCAGCCAGGGCTGGTCGGCGAGGTCGAACACGAAGGGCAGTTCGACGGTGTGGGCGGCGCCGAGACGCCCGTCCAGGGCCGTGGAGCGGTATCCGAACGAATAGCGGTGCGTGCGGCCGCCCGAGATCCGCGCGTGGGTTTGCGCCATGCGCGTCGTGCCCGCCTCGAACAGGACCTGACCGAGCAGGGCCGAGCGCAGCTCCCCCGGCGTCGCGTCCGGCCGTGCCGCGCGGTGTGCGGCGATGGCGGCCCCCGGGTCCGCATGCGTGCGGGCGGCGACGGCGAGCACGTCGGCCTGTGTGGTGGAGTCCAGGTTTCCGTGTGGTGCGAGATAGAGGTGCCCCTCGTGGAGGTTGGTGCCGATGAGCAGGTCGACGGCGCCGGCCGGGCCGTCGGCCAGTGCGTCCGCGGGCTGGACCGGCAGGACGAGGCTGAACGGGCTGAGTCCGGCCAGCGGATCGGTGGCGGTGTCGGTACGCAGGTCGAGACCGGCCAGTGCGGGCAGGACGGCCAGGAAGCGCTCGTCGGGGATCGGGGCGAATGCCTCGGCGGTCGCTTCGACGCCCAGTGCGGCGGCCGCCGCCGCGGTGACCTTTCGCGCTTGCTCCGGGGTGAACGCGCCGGTGCCGTTGCCGCTCTGGATGATGGCCCGCCGGAACAGACCCTTCGCCTGTGGTGTCGCGAGCAGCCCACCGACGAGCGTGGCGCCGGCGGACTGGCCGAAGACCGTGACGTTCTCGGGGTCGCCGCCGAAGACCGGGATGGTGTCGCGTACCCAACGGAGTGCGGCCAGCACGTCGAGCAGTCCGCGATTGGGCGGAGCGCCCGCCACGTCCAGGAAACCTGGGATGCCGAGCCGGTAGTTCACTGTCACCAGGACGACGCCGTCGCGGGCGAACGCGCTGCCGTCGTAGAGCGCCGCGCGATTCGAGCCGGTGACGAAGCCACCGCCGTGCACGAAAACCATGACGGGGTGTCTGCCGGGGGTGGTGCCGGTGCGGGTGCCGGTGCCGACGGCGGGCGTATAGACGTCGACGGTCAGGTATTCCTCCCCGGGCGCCCAGCCCGGGCCGAAGTAGGGGGTCATGTCGAGTCGGCCGAAGTCACGGTGGGGCTGGGGCGCGGTGGGTGAGGGCCGGGTGGCGTCGCGGACACCCGACCAGCCCCGGTGCGGCGAGGGCGGGGCGAAACGGCCGGCGCCGGTCGGTGCCGCGGCGTACGGGAGGGCACGGTAGCGCTCGCCGGATCCGTCGCGGACACCGCGCACGGCACCCGAAGGGGTCTCGACGCTCGGATCTGTGTGTCGGGGCACGGGAGCTTCCTCTGTGGAAAGGGCCGGGAAGGCAGGAGGCCGGGAAGGCAGGAGGCCGGGAAGGCAGGGGGCCGGGAAGGCAGGGCATCAGGAGATGCGGGAGAAGCCCGCCCACTCCTTGATCGCGAACTTCGAGCCGTCGCGCACGATCTCGGCGGCGCCGTGGCCCCCGAAGTGGGCCGGGAAGACGAGTGCGTTGTTCTCGCAGGCGCGGCCGAGCAGTTCGTGCCGGGTGGCGCGGGACCGCACCGGGTCCTCGCAGAAGCAGGAGTTGGTCTCCGGCTCCGCGATCTGAAGCGCGGTGTGCACCAGATCCCCGACGAACAGGGCCTGATCGGCGCCGGATTCGAGCGTGAGCACGGACGAGCCCGGGGTGTGGCCGGGAGCGAGGTCGAGACGCAGGTTCTTGTCGATCCGGTACGACCCGTCCCACAGCTGGGTCAGTCCCGCCTGGTGGACCGGCGTGACGCTGTCCTCGAAGACGTTCTGGTTCCCGCGGCCGAGCACGCTCTTGTTCCCGTTGGCGGGGTCCCAGAAGTCGAAGTCCCGCCGGGGCATCAGATACGTGGCGTTGGGGAAGGTCGGCACCCAGGTCCGGCCGTCGAGGCGGGTGTTCCAGCCGACATGATCGATGTGCAGGTGGGTGTTGACCACGATGTCCACGTCCTCCGGCCGCACCCCGGCGGCCGCCAGGTTGTCGAGGTAGTCCGTGTCCAGGCGGCTCCACACCGGTGCGTAGGGCCGGTCCTTGTGGTTGCCCACGCCGGTGTCGACCAGGATGGTGCGCCCCTCGCTGCGCAGCAGCCAGGACTGGATCGCCGTCTGGCACTCGTCCGTCCGCGGGTTCCAGAAGTCGGGCACGAGCCAATCACGGTGCTCGGTCCAGGAGTTGTCGAGGCTGTCCGGGAAGAAGGTGCCCGGGTCCATCCGGGCCGAGCCGTAGAACTCTTTGACACGGGTGACGGTCACATCGCCGAGGGTGATCTGTTGGGTGACGCGTGGGCTGAGCTGTTGGGTGACCTGTTGGGTGACCTGTTCGGGGTGTTGATCCATGTGGCGTGGTCCGTCCTTGGGCCTGGGGGTGCGTCGCCGGTCGGGAACGAGCTTGGACAGGCGGACGGACGCGCACCACTCCCGCTCTGTCCCACCCCTCGCAGGGTGTGGCTGGGGCCGGGCCGCCCACCCGATACTGGGGCGATGAACGCACCAGGCCCACTCGGCGCCTTCCTCCAAGCCCGACGGGCGCGGCTGCGGCCCGAGGACGTCGGCCTGCGCGACCTCGGGCCCCGAAGGCGGGTGTCCGGCCTGCGGCGCGAGGAAGTGGCGCAGTTGGCGGGCGTCAGCGTCTCGTACTACGCGCGGCTGGAACAGGGCCAGTCCCGCGGGGCCTCGGGCGAGGTCCTTGACGCGATCGCCCGCGCTCTCCTGCTCGACCCCCACGAACGCGAGCACCTGGAGCGGCTTGCCGGCGCCGCCCGCCATGTGCCAAGGCCATGCCGCCCCCGGCCCGAGACCCTTACCGACGAAACCCGTGACCTCCTGCGCGCCGTCGGCGGTGTCCCGGCGATGGTCCTCGGCCGCCGTACCGACGTGTTGGCCTGGAACCCCCTCGGGCACGCCCTCCTCGCCAGTCACCTGGACTTCCTGGACCCGGATGACCCGGATGTCCCGGTGCGACGTACGAACATGAGCCGGATGCTGTTCCTGGACCCGCGCTGCCGAGAGCTGTACGCCAACTGGAAGCGGAAGGCGCGCGCGGTGGTCGGCAACCTGCGCGTCGCCGTCGGCAGGCACCCGGAGGACCCGCTGCTCGCGGAGCTGATCGGCGAACTGACCCTGAAAAGCCCGGAGTTCACCGCCCTGTGGGCAGACCACCGCGTGGCACCGTGCGACGCCGCGTCCTACGAGCTGCGCCATCCCGTCGTCGGCACGGTGACAGTGACACAGCAGACACTGTCGATCGCCCGCTCGCCGGAACAGGTACTCATCGTGTGCACAACCCCCGCCGGCTCCCCTTCCGAAAGGGCCCTCGCACTCCTGGGCCGCGCAAGCGGCAGCGAACCCCGCGCGCGGGCAGAAGCGACGTACCGATGAGCCGGCGCGCCTCGGCCCAGCCGTGAGAACGGGCAGCGGCTGTCGACAAGCCAGTGGCGTCTCTACGGATGAGCCTCGTAGTTTGTGCGCTCATGACTGGTGACCCAAAGGCGCGTCCGAATCCACACGACCTCGGTCAGGTGTTCAACGCGGTCCCGGAGCTCTACGACCGGGTCCGGCCGGACTACGCCGACGAGCTGTTCGCGGATCTCGTCACCCTCACCGCCATGAACGAACGGTCGTCGGTGCTTGAGGTGGGCTGCGGAACCGGTCAGGCGACGCGGTCGCTGGCAGCGCTCGGATACTCAGTGACTGCCATCGAGCCCGGCGCGGCCATGGCCGCACTCGCTCGCCACCGGATGGCCTCCTTTCGCACCGTGGAAGTCGAGACGTCGATCGGCTGGCAGCGAGCGCACGACGTGCTCCGTCCCGGAGGGTGGATGGCGCTGCTCAGCCACGTCGTCGTCCGAGAACCGGGAGAGCCGGAGGTGTATGCCGAGACCGCCGATCTCCATGAGCGGTTCTGTCCCGGGAACCCTGACTGGGGTCATCCGCCACTCGAAGAAGACGTGCGCTCCGCTGACGAAGGCTGGGGCCTTGTCGACGATTCCGGCGAATTGTTCGGCCCTCCGGTCGTGCGTTGGTATCCAGCCGTCCAATGGTTTGACGGTGACGGCTTTGCGGATCACCTTCGCTCATTGTCGATGTACCGGAGGCTCGACCACGAGGTGCGCGAGCCGCTGCTCGATGCCATCGCCGAGCGCATCCGCACGCGGATGGGCGACCGAGCGGCACGTCGCTATCTGAGCGTCCTGCGTGTCGGACAGCGCGTCGGGTGCGGCCTCTCGCGTGCCGAGGGTGGCTTGGTTCAGATGGGCTCCGGGCTCTTTCCTAGTGCGGCGTTCGCGACGCCGCCGATCGCCCTCGTCGGCGTGCTCGGTGTGGAAGATCGGCCCGTCGCCGATGCCGGGCGCCATGGGGCAGACCAGGATGAGCCGCCCCGGCGCGCCGGACAGCCCGGGTTCCGGGATTCTATGGGGAGTGCGGAGGTCCCCCGGACAGACAGTAAACTCTGGCCACGTGACTGCTGTGTCTGCGAAGCCTCGCATCCCGAACGTTCTGGCCGGCCGCTACGCCTCCGCGGAGCTCGCCGTCCTCTGGTCCCCCGAGCAGAAGGTCAAGCTGGAGCGCCAGCTGTGGCTGGCCGTGCTGCGCGCCCAGAAGGACCTGGGGATCGAGGTGCCCGAGGCAGCGCTCGCCGACTACGAGCGCGTGCTCGACCAGGTCGACCTCGCCTCGATCGCCGAGCGCGAGAAGGTCACCCGGCACGACGTGAAGGCCCGCATCGAGGAGTTCAACGCGCTCGCCGGGCACGAGCAGGTCCACAAGGGCATGACCTCGCGCGACCTGACCGAGAACGTCGAACAGTTGCAGATCCGGCTCTCCCTGGAACTGATGCGGGACCGCACGGTGTCGGTCCTGGCCCGCCTCGGCAAGCTGTCCGGCGAGTACGCCGAGCTGGTCATGGCGGGGCGCTCGCACAACGTGGCCGCGCAGGCCACCACCCTGGGCAAGCGGTTCGCGACCGCCGCCGACGAGCTCCTTGTGGCGTACGGCCGGCTCGAGGACCTGCTCGCGCGGTATCCGCTGCGCGGCATCAAGGGCCCCGTCGGCACCGCGCAGGACATGCTGGACCTGCTGGGCGGCGACGCCTCCAAGCTCGCCGACCTGGAGCAGCGCATCGCCGGCCACCTCGGCTTCGCGCAGGCCTTCACCTCGGTCGGCCAGGTCTACCCGCGCTCGCTGGACTACGACGTGGTGACCGCGCTCGTACAGCTGGCCGCCGCGCCGTCCTCGGTCGCCAAGACCATCCGGCTGATGGCCGGGCACGAGCTGGTCACCGAGGGCTTCAAGCCCGGCCAGGTCGGCTCGTCCGCCATGCCGCACAAGATGAACACCCGCTCCTGCGAGCGCGTCAACGGCCTCATGGTCATCCTGCGCGGCTACGCCTCGATGACCGGCGAGCTGGCGGGCGACCAGTGGAACGAGGGCGACGTCTCGTGCTCCGTGGTCCGCCGGGTCGCGCTGCCCGACGCGTTCTTCGCCTTCGACGGCCTGCTGGAGACGTTCCTCACGGTGCTCGACGAGTTCGGCGCGTTCCCGGCCGTCGTGGCCCGCGAACTGGACCGTTACCTGCCGTTCCTCGCCACGACGAAGGTCTTGATGGCCGCCGTCCGCGCCGGGGTCGGCCGTGAGGCCGCGCACGAGGTCATCAAGGAGCACGCGGTCGCCTCCGCCCTCGCGATGCGCGAGCAGGGCGCCGAGCGCAACGAACTCCTCGACAAGCTGGCCGCCGACGAGCGGATGCCGCTGGACCGCGCCGGACTCGACGAGCTGATGGCCGACAAGCTGTCCTTCACGGGCGCCGCGGGCGACCAGGTGGCCGCGCTGGTCTCCCGTATCGAGGAGATCGTCAAGCAGCACCCCGAGGCCTCCGGTTACGCGCCGGGCTCGATCCTGTGATCGTTCTCCCGTGCTGACTCCCCAGGAACTCCAGGCCGCTCGCGACAGCGTCATCCCCGACGTGATCGCGGGCGGCCTGTCCGTGCTGTTCTGCGGCATCAATCCCGGTCTGATGTCGGGCGCCACGGGCCACCACTTCGCCCGCCCGGGCAACCGCTTCTGGCCGGTGCTGCATCGGTCCGGTTTCACGCCGCGGCAGTTGAAGCCCTCCGAACAGGACGAACTCCTCGCGTACGGTCTCGGCATCACCAACGTGGTGTCCCGCGCCACGGCGCGCGCGGACGAGATCGGCGCCGAGGAGTTCCGCGAGGGCGGGCGGCTGCTGACGGCGAAGGTGGAGCGGCTGCGGCCCGCCTGGCTGGCCGTGGTCGGCGTGACCGCGTACCGCACGGCCTTCGGCGACCGCAAGGCCCGCATCGGCCCCCAGGAGCACACGATCGGCTCGACCCGGGTGTGGGCCCTGCCCAACCCCAGTGGTCTGAACGCCCATTGGACGCTGGAGACCATGGCCGAGGAGTACGCCCGCCTGCGCCACGCGGCGCAGGGACCGGACGCGTAGCGGACTCCCAGCAGGCTAGGGCGGCGCCGTCTCCGTCACGGTGACGCTCAGGTCCCATCCCGGACCCCCCTCCTCCAGATCGAGACCCACCGCGATCCATCGGCCGTCCACGTGCCACAGGTGCAGGAACTCGAATCCGGCGGCGAACTCCGCCCAGGGCTCAGGTATGTCCTCGCCCGCGACGAGCCGCGCCTGCGCGCTCCACAGGCTGATCCACCGCGGCTCCCGCCAGCGCCGCGTGAGCTCCGCTATCAGGGCGTCGTGGTCGGCGACGCACTGCGCGCGCCGCTCAAGCCGTTCCGCCAGGTCCTCCCACTCCTCCTCGTCTGCGCTCAGACAGGCACTGTGATATCCGGGTCCGCTCACGTCCGTACCGCGGCGATCCCGCTCCGAGGGGAACGCCCGGGAGCGCAGCCGGTCAATGTGCTGGAGGTACGCGGCTGTGGTCATGTCGTCAGTAAACCGCCCGCCACTGACAATTGGCGGTGCGTCAGGCGACCGGAGCCGGCCCGGTCCTGGCCGACGCGCCTGTGCGGCCCGGACCGATGAGCCGGTGCGCCCCGAGCCGATGAGAGCCTGCGGGCCGGGCCGATGCGCCTCCGTTACGGGCCGCCGCTCGCCGTACGCCTGACCAGCGAGTACGATCCGGCAGACACGCGCACGAGCTGGGAGGACACACGTTGGGGCGGCTGACCGGCGGGGATCCCTCTCTGCTGCGGCGGATCAATTCCGCGGTGGTGCTGCATGCCCTGCGGGGCGCGGAATCTCCCACACTGACCGATCTGACCCGGATCACCGGTCTGTCCCGGCCGACGGTCGAGGGCGTGGTCGACGGCCTGATGGAGGCGGGGCTCGTCGTCGAGTCGGCGCCCGAGGAGGGCGAGGCCCGGCGTCAGGGGCGTCCCGCGCGGCGTTTCCGGTTCCGGGCCGAGGCGGGTCATCTGCTCGGCATAGAGATCGGCCCGCACCGGGTCGCCGCGCTGCTGTCCGGCCTCGACGGGCGGATCTTCGGCGCGGGCTCGCGCGAAGTGCCCGAGTCGGCCTCCGCCGACGAGCGCCTTGAGCGGGTCCGGGTGACCGTGGCCGACGTACTGCGCCGGGCCGGGGTGGCGCGCAGCTCCTTGCGGGCGGTCGGCGTCGGCAGCCCGGGCATCGTCGAGGCCGACGGCACGGTGCGGCTCGGCACCGCCCTTCCCGAGTGGACGGGCCTGCCGCTCGGCGAGCGGCTGCGGCGCTCGTTCCGCTGCCCGGTCCTGGTGGAGAACGACGCCAACGCGGCGGCGGTGGCCGAGCACTGGAAGGGTGCGGCCGTCGACTCCGACGACATGGTCTTCGTCATGGCCGGTCTGAGCCCGGGGGCCGGTTCGCTGATCGGCGGCCGGCTGCACCGGGGCTTCGGCGGGGCGGCGGGCGAGATCGGCGCACTGCATCTGCTCGGCCGCGACGTGACCCCCGAGAAACTGCTCTCGACCACGGACGAGCCGCTGCATCCGCTGGACGAGCAGGCGGTCGCCGCCGTGTTCGCGCTGGCCCGGCAGGGCGACGCGCGGGCGGGGGCGGCGGTGGAGCGGTTCCTTCAGCGCCTGGTGCACGACGTGGCCGCGCTGGTGCTCGCCCTCGATCCGGAACTGGTGGTCGTGGGCGGCTGGGCGGCCGGCATCGAGGGCGTACTACAGCCGCTGCGCGAGGAGTTGGCGCGCTACTGCCTTCGGCCGCCCCGTGTGGTGCTGTCGATGCTGGGCGAGGCCGCGGTGGCCACGGGTGCGCTGCGGCTCGCGCTCGACCACGTGGAAGAGGAGCTGTTCGCCGTCGAGGGCACGGTGACCGCCCGGCGCTGAGCAGACCGGAAGCCACCACGGCCCGCGCCTTCGCAAGGCGCGGCCGTGTTCGTTCGCGGGGCGCGACGGTGGGCGGCCGTGGGTCAGGAGGCCTGGCGCTGCTCGTCGGTGTGGCTGATCTCCAGGTCGCCCGAGTCGCCGAAGGTGAGGCGGCAGGTGTCGGCGCGGTAGGTGGCGACCGAGACGGCCAGGGTGCGGCCGTCCGCGAAGTAGCGGGTGGTCACGACGAGGACGGGCGCGCCGGGAAGCCGGTCGAGTTCCTTGGCGTCGTCGGCGCGGGCCGAGCCCAGTTCCACCGCGCGGTCCTGGCCCTCCAGTTCGAGGCGTCGCAGTTCGCGCAGGACGGCGCGGCCACGGGCAGGCCCCGGAGGAGCGTCGATGGCGGAGAGCTCAGGCACCGAGCCGACCGGGACGTACAGGAGCTCGGCCGCGACGGCCTGCCCGTGGGTCACCCGGATCCGGCGGACCACGTGCGTCTGCTCGCCGTCCTTCGTGCCCAGCAGCCGGGCCATCGCGGCGGGCGGCGTGGCGGCCGTGGCGTCGGCGGTCTGCCAGTCGTCCCCGGGCGCGCCCGGCCAGTCGTGCCGCGCGGTGGCGACCGGGACGGCGGTGCGCGGCGGGGCGACGGTGGTTCCGACGCCCCGGCGGCGCTGGAGCCGGCCTTCGAGTTCCAGCTGCTCGAGTGCCTGACGCAGTGTGGCGCGGGCCACCCCGAACCGGGCGGCCAGATCACGCTCGTTGGGCAGGATCTCGCCCACCGCGAAGTCCGAGTCCAGCGCCTCGCTGAGTACCGTCTTGAGATGCCAGTACTTCGGTTCCGGCACCGATTCCAGCTGCGTGGTCCCCACCCTGATCCTCCGCAATCGCCGTGTCCGCGGCGGCTTTCCGTGCCCTTGTTTATTAAAGGTTCCTGCACTAACTCTGCGACCATAGGGCGGCCCACTCCCTTGGTCAAGACCAATCCTCGTTCCATTACGGAGCGCACACGAGGGCTGTCGGGGAGCGTTCACACGACGTTCTCACCCCTGTGAGGACCGGCGGATCCGGCGAGTACGCGCACGGACGGCCCGGGGCCCGGGACCCGAGGCCCGCGAACCGCGACCCGAGCCCCATGGCCCGGGACCGGCGGGGCGCACCATGCCGTCCGGTATGTCTCTTGAACTCCCGGCTACCGGGCGGTAGTTGTTGCTGACATACCGTCTGAGCGCGGATCCCAGGACAGGGAGCAGCACATGACCGCAGAGGTCTCCTTCACGATCGACACGCCGCTCGGCCCCCGCTCCACCTCGGTCGTCTACCGCCGCCAGGGCTCGGGCGAGCCGCTTCTGCTGCTGCACGGCATCGGCCACCACCTTCAGGCCTGGGACCCGGTCTTCGCCCTGCTGGCCGCCGACCGCGACGTGATCGCGGTGGACCTGCCCGGGTTCGGCGCCTCACCGGGCCTGCCGGACGGCGTGGCCTACGACCTCGCCACCGTCGTCCCGGTCCTCGGCGCGCTGTGCGAGACCCTGAGCCTGGACCGCCCGCATGTCGCGGGGAACTCGCTGGGCGGCCTGCTCGCCCTCGAACTCGCGCGCGCCGGGCTCGTACGGTCGGTGACGGTGCTCTCACCCGCGGGTTTCTGGACGCCCGCGGAACGGCGGTACGCGTTCACCGTGCTGCGGACCATGCACCGGGTGGCGAGCGCGCTGCCGCTGCCGCTCATCGAGCGGATGTCCCGCACGGTGGCCGGCCGCACGGCCTTGACCAGCACCATCTACACCCGGCCCGGCAGGCGTTCACCGGAGGCCGTCGTCGCCGAGACGCTGGCGCTGCGCAACGCACCGGGCTTCGCGCAAACGCTTGCCGCCGGGCAGGACGTCCGCGTGAGCGCCGATGTGCCTGGCGTGCCCGTGACCGTGGCGTGGGGCACCAAGGACCGGTTGCTGCCGCGCCGCCAGGGCGTGCGCGCCAAGGCCGCGATCCCCGGGGCGCGCCTCGTCCGGCTGCCGGGCTGCGGCCACGTGCCCATGAACGACGACCCGGCGCTCGTCACCCGGGTCGTACTCGACGGGAGCCGCCCGGTCGGCGCGCCCCTGGGGGCGGTGGCCCTGGGCGCCTGAGCCGCGTACGGGCGCGCCGTCGCGACCCGGCCTCGGCCCGGCCCGGCCCGGCGGGGCTCCGGCACGGCTCAACGCGGGGCGGGGCTTGGCGCGACTTGGCGCGGGGCTGTGCCCGTACGCGGCGCCAGGCCCGGCGCGTGGCCAAGCCGCGCCGGACTACCACCGGACCACACCGCCGACACACCGCCGGACGCGCCACCCGACGCACTGCGGACGCGTCACCGGACCACCGCCGGATACGTCCGGACACACCCGCACACACCCGGACCCGCCCCCGGACGACGCGCCGCCCGACCCCTCGCCGCCCGAGCCCTCGCCGGCCACGCCCCGCCCCGCCGCTCGAATGCCCCGCCGGACACCACCCGCCACCGGACGCGGTCAGTCCACGCCACGCTCGGTGGAAAACAGCCAAAAGAGCATCAGAAGCGCACTTAACCCGTCGGTCACAAACCGTTCGTGATCACGCAACACCGCTCGGCCACAGTGGTGCCATGACGAATAAGCAGGCCACCCCTCCCGCGACCACCACCCCCGTGCGCCACACCCGGCCCCACCGTCACGCGTGGCGCCGCGACCTCGTCGAACTCGCCGCGGTCTTCACGGCCGTGGCCGTCGCCGACGCACTCGCCAACCTGGTCGCGCACGGCCCCGACGGGTCCTTCCTGCTGGTCGCCTCGGCGGCCGCCCTGATCGCGACGGCCGCGTTCCACACCTGGTGGGCACGGCGCCACAGCCACGCACCACCGAGCACGGTCACCGACGGCACCGGTGATGCCAGTGATACCGGCGGCGCCACGGGCCACGGCATCGCGGGCACCGGCGGCGAGGCGCGCGGGACGGCCCTGTGGCGGATGCGCACCACGGTGCGCGACGAGCCGGGCAGCCTCGCCGTGCTGTGCGCCGCGCTCGCCGGACACCGGGTGGACATCCTCACGCTCCAGACGCATCCGCTCGCCGACGGCACGGTCGACGAGTTCCTGCTGCGCGCGCCGGCCCAACTGTCGGCCGCCGCGCTGTCCCGGGCCGTCGCCGCGGCCGGCGGCGCGGACACCTGGACCGAGCGGGCCGACGCCCATGACCTCGTGGACGCCCCGACCCGGATCCTCGGCCTCGCCACCCGTACCGCCCTCGACGCCGCCGAACTCCCGCTGGCTCTAAGGCAGTTGCTGGGACGCTGCACCATCCACTCCCGGCCCTCCGTCTCCCTGACCGGCCGCGCCCAGGGCGAGCCGGCCCCCGTCGAGGGCGTACTGGAGGAGACCAGCATGCGGCTGCGCGACCCGGGCGGCGGGACCATCACCATCGACCGGCCCCATCTGCCGTTCACGCCCACGGAGTTCGCGCGGGCCCGCGCCCTGGTCGAGCTGGACGCCCTGCTCGGTCCGCGCGTGCCGCGCGGCGAGGATGTGCTGACCCTGCCCGAGGGCAACGAGATCACCGTGCGGCGGGCCGGGCCCGGCGATCTGGCGGCCGCCAAGGACATGCACGAGCGCTGCTCCCCGCGCACCCTGAGCCTGCGCTACCACGGCCCCGTCGCCGACGCCGACCGTTACCTCGGCCACCTCCTCAGCCCCCGCTACGGGCGCACCCTCGCCGTGCAGACCGCCTCCGGGCGCCTCGTCGCCCTCGGTCATCTGCTGTGGGACGGCGACGAGACCGAAGTCGCCCTGCTCGTCGAGGACTCCTGGCAGCGCCGGGGCATCGGCTCGCTGCTGCTCCGCCGTCTGACCGCCCTCGCCGCCGAGGCCCGCTGCGACAGCGTCTACGCCATCACACAGGCGTCCAACACCGGGATGGTCGCGGCCATGCGCGGGCTCGGGCTCCCCCTCGACTACCAGATCGAGGAGGGCACCGTGGTGGTCACGGCCCGCCTCGGTGAACCGGCGTCCCCCGGCGCGTCCGCGCTCCCCGGGCCCGTCGAGCGGCGCTGACCGGACGGCGTCGCGACGGTCGGACAGGTGCTCGCGGCACAATAGGTGGTGACGCGGAGCCCTCGCTCGGAGAGGATGTCCGCATGTCAGTCTCTTCCGGCAGCGCGCTGCCCCGCCAGGTCGCCGACGCCTATGTCGACGCACTCATCGAACTCGACCCGATCACCGGGAGCTACCTGGGCGTCAGGGCGAGCCACGCCCTCCTTCCCGACTTCTCCCCCGCAGGACAGTCGGCCCTGGCCGACCTGGCGCGCACGACGCTCGCCCTTCTCGACGAGGCCGAGCGGCGGCCAGGCGCCGACAGCGACGCCGAGCGCCGCTGCGGCCGGCTGCTGCGGGAGCGGCTGACCTCCGAACTCGCCGTCCACGAGGCGGACGAGGGCCTGCGCAGGATCAGCAACCTCAGCTCGCCCGTGCACGACATCCGGATGGCGTTCTCGATGACGCCGACGGAGACCGAGGAGGACTGGCGCGCCCTGGACGCACGCCTGCGCGCCGTGTCCGCCGCCATCGAGGGCTATCGCGCCTCGCTCGAACTCGGCCTGGAACGCAAGCTGTTCGGTGGCCCGCGCGCCACCGCCACCTTCATCGGCCAGCTCGGCGAATGGATCGACACCGGTTTCTTCGAGACCCTGGCCGCGCCCGGCCCCGAGTCGCTGCGCGAAAACCTCGACGCCTCGGCGGCCGAGGCCTCCGCCGCGCTCGGCGCCCTGCGCGACTGGCTGCGCGATGTGTACGCGCCGGCCATCGAGGGCGCGGGCGACACCGTGGGCCGCGAGCGCTACCAGCGCTGGTCGCAGTATTACAACGGCACCGCGCTCGACCTGGACGAGGCGTACGCCTACGGCTGGTCGGAGTACCACCGGCTGCTCGGCGAGATGAAGACCGAGGCCGCGAAGATCCTGCCCGGCGCCGGGCCCTGGGAGGCGCTGGCCCACCTCGACGAGCACGGCACCCACATCGAGGGCGTCGACGAGGTCCGCGACTGGTTGCAGTCCCTGATGGACGAGGCCATCGAAGCGCTCGACGGCACACACTTCGAACTCGCCGAGCGGGTGCGGAAGGTTGAGTCGCGCATCGCGCCGCCCGGTGGCGCCGCGGCCCCCTACTACACGGGCCCCTCGGAGGACTTCTCGCGCCCGGGCCGCACCTGGCTGCCCACGATGGGCGAGACCCGGTTCCCCGTGTACGACCTGGTCTCGACCTGGTACCACGAGGGCGTGCCGGGCCACCACCTCCAGATCGCGCAGTGGGTGCACGTCGCCGACCAGCTCTCGCGCTACCAGGCGACCGTCGGACACGTCAGCGCCAACGCCGAGGGCTGGGCGCTGTACGCCGAGCGTCTGATGGACGAGCTCGGCTTCCTCACCGACCCCGAGCGCCGCCTCGGTTACCTGGACGCCCAGATGATGCGCGCCTGCCGGGTCATCATCGACATCGGCATGCACCTGGAGCTGAAGATCCCGGCGGACTCGCCGTTCCACCCGGGCGAGCGCTGGACGCCGGAGCTGGCCCATGAGTTCTTCGGCTCGCACAGCAGCCGGCCCGCCGACTTCGTCCAGAGCGAGCTGATCCGCTACCTGTCGATGCCGGGTCAGGCCATCGGCTACAAGCTGGGTGAGCGCGCCTGGCTGCTCGGCCGCGAGAACGCCCGGGCCCGCCACGGCGACGCCTTCGACCCCAAGGCCTGGCACATGGCGGCCCTCTCCCAGGGTTCCCTCGGCCTGGACGACCTGGTGGACGAACTCTCCAAGCTCTGACCCACCCCCGGGGGCGGTCGTTGGACGGACCGCCCCCGCACCGCGTTCAGCGCTTGGCCAGGCGATGCCGGAGTCAAAAGGCGCGGTAAAGTCGCTGTTCGAGGCCCTGTCGCGTCCCCCGTCGGCAGGGCCGCGTCCCATGGTCCCATGGTCGCAGCAGGCAGGCCCTTGAAGGTGACGACCGCCCTGTCCGACCTGGGCAAGCCCATCGCGGTCACCGTTCCATCGGCCGACGAGACCGTCCCGGCCTCCGACTTCACGGGGATTCTCTCCGGCTGACATCCCGGCGGGCGGGTCCGGGTCCCTCCCGCGGTCCGTCTAGCCGCGGCTGCCTTCGATCCCCCTCACCCGCACCGACGACCCCGTGCGCCCCTTGACCACTTCCAGCTGGACCGGGATGCGGCGGCGCAGGTCGGCGACGTGGCTGACGATGCCTACGCTGCGGTCGCGTTCGCGCAGCGAGTCCAGTACGTCAAGGACCTCGTCCAGGGTCTGGTCGTCGAGGCTGCCGAAGCCCTCGTCGATGAAGAGCGTGTCGAGGCGGGTGCCGCCCGCCTCGTCGGTGACGACGTCCGCGAGGCCGAGGGCGAGGGCGAGGGAGGCGAAGAACGTCTCGCCGCCCGACAGCGTCGCCGTGTCGCGCTCGCGGCCCGTCCAGGCGTCCACCACGTGCAGGCCGAGGCCCGAACGCCCCCGGCCTCCCCTGGCGTCGGAGTGGACCAGGGTGTAGCGGCCGCCCGACATCCGCTGGAGCCTGGCCGTCGCGGCGGCCGCCACCTGTTCGAGGCGGGCGGCCAGCACATAGGACTCCAGGCGCATCTTGCGCTCGTTGTCCGCCGATGTGCCGGCGGCGAGGCCGGCCAGGCGCGCCACCCGCTCGTACTCCTCGCGCAGTGGGCCGAGCCCCCGGGTCTCCTCGGCGGCACGATCGCTCAGCGACCGCAGTTCCGTGCGGCGGGCGCGGGCCGCCGAGAGCGCCGAGGCGGCGTCGCGCAGGGCGCGTCCGGCTTCGGCCTCCTCGGCGGCGGCCTCGTCCGCGCGGGCGGGCGCGGCCCGGCCGGCCTCGGCGGTCTCCGGTTCGGCCAGGCGCGCGGTGACCGTGGCGTACTGGTGCTCCCAGGCGTCGATGCGGTGCTGGACGTCGCGGCGCGCGCGTTCCTCGATGAGGGCCGCCGACGCCGCGGCCGGGGTGTCGAACCCGGCCCGGAACGCGGCGTCCGAGAGCCGTCCGTCGGCTTCCTTCAACCGTTCGGCGCTGTCCTCGACGGCGCGGACCGCCTCCACCGCGTCGGCGAGGATGTCCGCCCGGTGTTCCAGCAGCTCCGCCTGCTCCGCGACGCTGGCGGCGCCCGCCCGGGCCTGGCTCAAGTCCTCCTCCAGCGCGGCCTGTTCGCGGTCCAGGGCTTCGCGGCTCGCGGTGTGGGCGGCGATGTTCCGCTGTGCCGCGCGCTGGGCGGCGAGGCGCTGCTCGTACTCCCGTTCCGCCGCCGCGAGCGCGAGCCGGGCCTCGTGGAGCCGGCCGGCCACGTCCCGCGCCTCGCCGTGCTCGCGCCGCAACTCGCCCTCCTCCAGGGCCAGTTCATCGACGCTCGCGCTTCCCGCCTCGGCCTGCGCGGCGGCGAACTCCTCCCGTACGAGGGTGAGCGCGGCCTCGGCCTCGGCCCGGGCGGCGTCGGCGTCCTGGTGGGCGCGCCGCGCGGCGTCCTCGGCGGGGCGGTCCACCTGGCCGGTGCCGGGGCGCGCGGGCGCGGGATGGTCGGCCGAGCCGCACACGGTGCAGGGCTCCCCCGGGCGCAGCCCCGCCGCGAGCTCCGCCGCGATCCCGCGCAGCCGCTCCTCGCGCAGCGCGAGCCAGTGCTCGTGGGCGTCGCCGGCGGCCTCGCGGGTCTCGGCGTGGCGAAGGCGCGCCGCCTCGAGCCGGTCGCGCAACGCGTCGCGGGTGCGGGCGGCCCGGAGGCGGCGCCCGGCGGGTTCGAGCCGGCCCGCGAGGTGTTCGGCGCGGGCGGCGGCCTCATGGGCGGCGTCGATACGCCGCTGGTGGCCGAGCCGGGTGGCCTCCCAGCCCGCGAGCCATCCGGTGGCGTCGCTCAGGACGTCCTCGTCGGCGCGGGAGCGCCGGTCGAGGCGGGCGCGCTCCTCCTGGATCTCTGCGCTGCGGTGTTCGGCCCTGCGGGCGGACTCCAGGGCGCCGAGGTCCTGACGCATCCTGCGCTCCAGGGCGGCGAGCTGGCCGGCGCCCGCCTCCGCGAGGTCGGGGTGCAGCCGTGCGCGGGTGCGGTCGCGGCGGGCGGTGGCCGCGTCATGGTCGCGCCGCGCCTGCTCCCACCATTCGAGGGCGGGCGAGACGAGATCCGCCTTGCGGGCCCGGTCGAGACGGCTGCGCAGCTCCTCCTGTTCGGGGCGGCGGGAGGCCAACTCGTCGGCTTCGGCGCGGGCTTGGGCGTAACGTTCCTGGAGGGCGGCGAGCCCGCGTGCCTGATCGGCGGCGCCCCGGGCCGCGGCGTGCCGGGCCTCGGCGGCGTCCACGGCGGCCGAGGCGATGTCGAGGCGTTCGGCCGCGTCCGCACGCGCGACGGCCGCCCACTCAAGGACCGACGAGGCGAGACCGGGGTCGCCGGGCCGCGCGGCGGGCACCGGCCAGGCGCGCGTGTCGGCGCTGGCACCGGCGGCCTGCGCCATCCGCTGGAGATGGGCGAGCAGCCGCTCGTCGCCCTCCTTGACCTGGCGTTCGGCGGCCTTGCGCAGCTCGGCGAGGCGGTCCTCGACGGCGGCGAACCTGCGGGTGTCGAAGAGCCTGCCGAGGAGCCTGCCGCGCGCTTCCGCGTCGGACCTGAGGAACTTGGCGAACTCGCCCTGCGGCAACAGCACGACCTGGCAGAACTGCTCCCGGCTCATCCCGATGAGCTGCCCGAGCTCTTCGCCGACCTCCTGGTGCGAGCGGCTGAGGGCGCGCCAGGCGCGTTCGTCCGGGTCGTACTCGCGCAGCCAGGTCTGTGCCTTCTCGGTGGTGAAGCCGCTGCCGCGCTTCTTGGGGCGGTCCTGCTGGGGGCGGCGGGTGACCTCCAACCGCCGTCCCCCGACGGTCAGTTCGAGCAGGACCTCGGTGAAGACGTCAGGCGCGGCATGGTCGCTGCGCAGCACGGTGCCCGGGCTCTGCCGGGCCCCCGGCACCGCCCCGTACAGGGCGAAGCAGACCGCGTCGAGCACCGAGGTCTTGCCCGCGCCGGTCTGCCCGTGCAGCAGGAAGAGGCCCGCTCCGGACAGCGCGTCGAAGTCGATGTCCTGGCTCGTCGCGAAGGGGCCGAAGGCCGTGACGCGCAGGCGGTGCAGCCTCACCTGGCCACCTCGCGCACGGTGTCGTCGACCCGTACGGCGTCGAACACCCCGCGCAGCACGGTCCGTTCGCGGTCGTCGGGGCCGCTGCCGCCGCGCACGTGCGCCACGAAGTCCTCCGCGATCTGCTGGTCGCTGCGGCCGCTGAGGCGCCGCGCGTAGGAGGCACGCGGGTCGCCGTCGGCGCGCTCGGGGTCGAAGGCCAGGCTCAGGGTGTGCGGGAAACGGGCGGCGATCTTGGCCATGGCGTCGGCGGGGCGCACCGCGTCGGTCAGCGTGGCCTCCACCCAGGCCTGTTCGTGCCGGGCCAGGGCCGGGTCTTCGAGGAGCGCGTCGAGGCGGCCCCGGATCCGGGCGAGGGGCCGGGGCACCGGGCAGTCGATCCGTTCGGCGCTCAGGTCCCCGTCGGCGGCGAGGTCCACGAGCCACATGGACTTGCGGTGGGTGGCCTCGGAGAAGGAGTAGGCGAGCGGCGAGCCCGAGTAGCGGATCCGCTCGGTGATGACCTGGCTGCCGTGGAGGTGGCCGAGCGCCACGTAGTCCACGCCGTGGAAGACGCCCGCCGGCACGGCGGCGACACCGCCCACGGTGATGTCGCGCTCGCTGTCGCTCGGCTCGCCCCCGGCCACGAAGGCGTGGGCCAGGACGACCGAGCGGGTGTCCGCGGGACGGCCCGCGAGGTCGGAGCGCACCCGTTCCATGGCCGCGCTCAGCACCGCTTCGTGACCGCCCTTCGGCGCGGCCAGCTCGTCGCGGACCAGGGCGGGCTCCAGATAGGGGAGGCCGTAGAAGGCCACGTCGTCGATCATCACCGGGGTGCCGCAGTGCGCCGGGTCGGTGCGCAGATGGATGCCGGCCCGCCGGATCAGTCCCGCGCCCACGCCGAGCCGGCGCGCCGAGTCGTGGTTGCCGGAGATCATCACGGTCGGCACCCCGGCGTCGGCCAGGGTGTGCAGGGCCCGGTCGAAGAGGTCGACGGCGGCCAGCGGCGGCACCGCGCGGTCGTAGACGTCGCCCGCCACCAGGACCACGTCCACGTCCCGGTCGCGCACGGTCGCCACCAGGTGGTCGAGGAACGCGGCCTGGGCGCCCAGCAGGTCGACCCGGTGGAAGGACCGCCCCAGGTGCCAGTCCGAGGTATGGAGAATCCTCAAGACGCCGCTCCGACCCGCATGCTTCCCGTCATCCTCTCCGGTGCCCCGCCGGCCCGTCACCGGGCCCGCCGTCCCACGGGCCACGTCGGCGCTCGCCGGTACCTGGCCCCTCACGGCCCTCAGTCTGACATCGCCCACCGGGGTGTCGTGGCCAAAGGCGTGATCACGGCCCGGATGACGGGGTGATCACGGCCCGGATCACGGCCTGGAGGGGGCGGCTCAGCCCTCCCCGTACGCCTCGCCGCCGAGCTCCAGCGTCGCGGTGCCGGCGGTGGCGTCGGCGAGCCAGTTCCGGAAGCCGTCGACGTCGGCCTCGGGCAGCCCGATCCCGATGGTCACGGCCTCCGCGTACCGCACCTCGCGCACGGCCCGGCCGGTCGCCCTCAGGTCGTTCTCCAGTTTGCCCGCGCGCTGGTGGTCGACCGTGACGGTGGCAAGACGAAAGCGCCGGCGCACGACCGTGCCGAGCTCGTCCAGGGCTTCGCCGACCACTCCTCCGTACGCCCTGATCAGTCCGCCCGCGCCGAGCTTGACCCCGCCGTAGTAGCGGGTGACCACGGCGACGACGTAGCGCACCTCGCGCCGGGTGAGCATCTGGAGCATGGGCACCCCCGCGGTGCCGCCGGGTTCGCCGTCGTCGCTCGCCTTCTGCACGGACGCGTCGGCGCCGATCACATACGCGAAGCAATGGTGGCTCGCGGCGGGGTGCTCCTTGCGGACGCGGGCGATGAACGCCTGCGCCTGTGCTTCGGTCGCGGCGGGGGCGAGCGCGCACAGGAAACGCGATCTGTTGATCTCGCTCTCGTGGACACCCTCGCGGGCGATGGTGCGGTACTGCTCGGGCATCCGCCCACCCTATGCGCCGCCGGGCGGGTGCTCCCCCGGCCGCCCCCGGCGTGGGGCCGGGCCCGGCTCCCCGCGGGCGCGGCGGCGGTGCGACCATGGCCGCCCAGCACCCCGCGACACCGCTCCAGGAGACCCCCGTGATCCCCGTGCACGCCGACCGGGCGACCATCGCCAAGATCCTCACCGCCACCGGCGACACCTGGGCCGTGGTCGGCCTCTCCGCCAACCAGGACCGGGCCGCCTACGGCGTGGCCCGCGTCCTGCAACGTTTCGGCAAGCGGATCGTCCCGGTCCACCCCAGGGCCCAGAGCGTCCACGGCGAGCGGGGCTACGCCACGCTGGCGGAGATCCCCTTTCCCGTCGACGTGGTGGACGTGTTCGTCAACAGCGGCCTCGCGGGCGCCGTGGCCGACCAGGCCGTGGCCATCGGCGCGAGGGCGGTCTGGTTCCAGCTCGGCGTCATCGACGAGGAGGCCTGCGCGCGCACCCGCGCCGCCGGGCTCGACATGGTCATGGACCGCTGCCCCGCGATCGAGATCCCACGACTGGGCTGAGGCGGCGCGACGGACCGCGCATTCGACGAGTGCGGCTCTGTACCCCTGAATCGCTCGCGCTCATACTGGCGCCAACCAGACCCACGGGGAGGCACCAGGTGGGGGAGCTGATTCGTACCAGGGACGGGCGCACCTTAGCAGTCGAGAAGTATGGAAACCCCCGGGGAAGACCGGTCTTCCTGCTGCACGGCACCCCGGGCAGCAGGCTCGGCCCGGCCCCGCGCAGCGCGGTGCTCTACCGCCTCGGGGTGCGGCTCATCACGTTCGACCGGCCGGGGTACGGCGACTCCGGCAGGCTGCCGGGGCGCCGCGTGGCGGACGCGGCGGCCGACGTCGAGGCGATCGCGGACGCGCTGGGCATCGACGAGTTCGCCGTGGTGGGGCGCTCCGGCGGCGCCCCGCACGCGCTGGCCTGCGCCGCGCTGCTCCCGGACCGCACCGCGCGGGCGGCGGCCCTGGTGGGGATC
Organism: Streptomyces sp. NPDC006711; assembly: GCF_042869775.1. Taxonomy (NCBI): domain Bacteria; kingdom Bacillati; phylum Actinomycetota; class Actinomycetes; order Kitasatosporales; family Streptomycetaceae; genus Streptomyces; species Streptomyces sp. NPDC006711. The sequence goes on along the minus strand of NZ_JBIAGO010000006.1, from coordinate 79,118 downwards.
GCGCCGCGCGACGCGCAGGGGCTCGACTGGTTCGAGGGGATGACCGAGTCCAATGTGCGCGAGTACGTCAACGCGGCTGCCGGGCAAGGGCAGTTGGCGACCGCCCTTGAGATGCGTTCGATCACCATCCGCGCCGATCCGAGGCGTTCGGTCGACGACATGCGGCGCGGGCTGCCAAAGCCGGACCGCGGCATCGTCGCCGACGCGGGCATCCGGGTCATGCTGGAGCGCAACTTCGAGGAGGCGCTGCGCAGTTCGGCCGACGGGTGGATCGACGACGTGATGGCGTTCAGCACGGACTGGGAGTTCCGGCCCGAGGACATCAGCGCGCCGGTGCTGCTGTGGCACGGCGAGCAGGACGTGTTCGCGCCCGTGCAGCACACGCGCTGGCTGGCCGAGCGGATCCCCGGCGCCGAGCTGGTCGTGGAGCGCGGCGCGGCACATTTCGGGGCGCTGCGCGTGCTCACCCGCGTCCTCGGCTGGGCCACCTGGTGAACGGCGGGGAGTGCGGGGCCGGCCGGTCCCGCACTCCTCGCGTCGCTCACACCGGCTGGGGCTCCAGGTCCCGGTTGATCCGGCGCCAGGCGCGCGCCGCCTCGGCGATGGGGTGGTCCACGCCCAGTTGCTTGGCGGACGGCTCCAGGATGGAGGCGCGCAGCCGCTGGGCCTCCTCCTCGCGTCCGGCCGCCCGCAGGGTGATCGCGAGGTTGGACCGACAGGCGAGCACGTCGGGGTGGGTGGGGCCGAACCGCTCCAACAGGCCCTTCAGCGCGGTCCGTTCCCAGCGTTCGGCGAGGTCGGGGCGGCCCATGTCGCCGTAGGCGTTGGCGAGGTTGATCGCCGCGCACAGCGTGAACGGGTGGCGCGGGCCCAGGACTTCCTCAAGGGCGGCCCGCACGTCCTCCCCGCCCCGCGCCGCCTCCTCGGCGGCGCCGAGCCCGCGCTGGTAGATGTGGACGTTGTTGCGGCAGGCCAGCGTGAAGGGGTGTTCCTCGCCCAGGGTGCTCCGGTAGCCCTCCAGGGCCTGGAGGGCCAGGTCGAGCGCGGTCTGGCGGTCCCTGGTCGCGGAGAAGTCGGCGGCCAGGTTGAGGAGGCAGGCGAGGGCGTCGGGCGCCTTGGTGCCGTACCGGCCGCGATAGCGGTTGTACGTCTCCTCCGTCAGCCGTTTCGCCTCGTGCGGATGGCCCGCCTTGCGCAACGAGACCGCGAGACTCTTGGCGGTGCGCAGCGCCTCGGGCACGTCGGCGTTCAGGACCCGCTCGAAGGCGGCCACCACTTCCCGCAGCAGCTGTACCGAGGCCGTGTAGTCGCCGCTCTCGCGCAGGTCGCGCGCGAGGTGGCCCTTGGTGGTGAGGGTGAAGGGGTGGTCGTCGCCGAGCAGGGCGCTGCGCCGCTCCACGGTCTCCTCGTCGAGGCGGCGGGCCGCCTCGCTGTCGCCGCTGAGCCGGTAGTCGATGGCGAGGTTGTTCGCGGCGATCAGGGTGCGCGGGTGGTTCTCGCCGAAGATCTGCCGCAGTCCGTGGTAGATCCGCAGGTCACGGGTGAGCGCTTCGTCGAACCTGCCGAGCGCGCGCAGATCGGCCGCGAGGCTTCCGGTGGTGATGAGGATGCTGGGGTGGTCGTCGCCCGGGTGGTCCTTGTGCAGGACGCTGATCTGACGGGCGAGGGTGTCCTCGTCCATCGCCCGTGCCTCCTGGTACTTGCCCTGGGCGCGCAGGGCGTTGGCCAGCTCGAAGCGGATGTTGAGGGTCTGGAGGTCGTTCTCGCCCAGCTCGCGGGTCCAGACCTTGTTGAGCTGGGTGCCAAGGACCCGGGCGCTCTCCAGTTCGCCGCGCTTGAGCAGATACCGGATGCGGTCGACCATGAGCTGGCGGACCTTCTCCTCGTCGCAGTCGGCGATGCCGGACGCGCTCAGGTGCGGCCAGATCAGTTCGAAACTGGGCCAGCTCTTGGGGTCGTTGACGGGGTTGTCGCGGTCGACGCCCTCGACGGGGCGGGCCTCGGCGAGGATGCGGTGCACCTCGTGCTTGGCGGTGTCGGCCTCCTCGTCGCTGAGCCCGGCCCGCACCGCCGCCTGGACCAGGCGGTGCACCTGGATGCTGCTGTCCGCCGGGTCGACCTTGGCGAGCGCGAAACGGTTCAGGGTCTGGATGACCTTGCCCAGCATGTAGCGTTCGCGCAGGTCCGGGTCGTAGGGCAGCAGGGACTCGAACATCGAGTCGCTGCCGATGAGCCGCATCGAGATCGGTTCGGCGGAGAAGAACGAGCAGAGTTCGAGCAGGCGTACCGCCGCCTTGGACTCGTCGCGCAGCCGGCTGATGGAGATGTTCCAGGTCGCGCCGATCTGCTCCGAGTAGTCCTCGGGCTTGCCGAGCGAGAGCACCTTGGTGCTCTGTTCCCTGAGCTGATCCACATAGGCGTCGACCGGCGTCGCCGTCTCGGCGAGCCAGGCCGCCGCGACCTCCACGGCCAGCGGCAGGTCGCCGACCGCGTCGGCCACCCGGTCGGCGTCGGCGACCGGCAGCTTGGTCACCCGGCGGCACAGGTGCTCGATGCTCTCGGGCCGGGTGAAGACCTCCACCTCTATGGCCTCCACCTGCGTCGAGGCCGGCTTGTTGCGGCAGGTCGCCAGGATGTGGCCGTAGGTCTCGCCGGAGATGGGCTCGATGTCGTCGGGGAGCAGCTTCAGGGCCCGGTCGAGGTCTTCGACGTTGTCGAAGATCAGCAGCCAGCGGGAGTAGGGGGCGCCGCGCCGCAGGGCCTGCAACGCGGCGGCGGCCGCCTCGGCCACCACGTCACCGGCCCTGAGGTCCATCTCCTGGGCCAGCTCGGCGAGCGAGGAGACGACCCGGTCGGGCTGCTCGGCCTCGATCCACCACACCAGGTCGTAGTCGGCGCGGAAGCGGTGGGCGTATTCGCGGGCCACCTGGGTCTTGCCGACGCCGCCGAGGCCGTAGAGGACCTGCGGGAAGCGCTGGGCGGAGCGGCCGTCGCCGCGCAGCTGGTCGCGCAGCCGCTCCAGGACGGAGGTGCGGCCGGTGAACCAGGCGTGCCGGGGGCGTACGTTCCAGATCTTGGGCACGCTGCCGGGGTAGCGCGGTCCCGCGGGCCCGGCCGCGAGCGAGGTGGCGGCGTCGGCCCGGTCGAACGCCTGGAGCAGGGCGCCCGCCGCGTCGTTCTCGTCGAGGCGTACGAGATCGACGACGCCACGGCTGCTGAGCGGCGGGCCGAGGCGTACGTCGCCGACGCGGACGGGCAGGATCTGGCGCCGCCCGCCCCCCGGGTCGAGCCCGGCACCGCTCTCCCACAGGGCCCGGGCGCGCTCGGCGTTGAGGTAGGCCTGGGAGACCACCGGGATGACGCGGTAGCCGACGCCAGCGCTGAACTCGGCTTCCACCGCCGCCGATTGGGCCGCGCGGATGTCGACGGGCACGGTGTGGAAGCCGGCCGTGGTCAGCGCGTGGACCAGCCAGTCCGCCCACATCTGGTCCTCGGCGACATGGGTCAGGACCAGGTTGGACGCGGGCATGGGCCTGCGCCGGGTGTAGGCGGCGACGTGGGTGAGCCGGTCGGCCTCGTCCATCGGGGGCAGCGAGTTGACCATGCCGCCGGTCAGGACGGAGGTGAGCCGTTCGCACGCGCTGAGCATGGAGCTGCTGACGTTGGGCGCGTCGCCGAAGGTGGCCAGGATCTCCTCGTAGGCGTAGAAGGGCCGGTAGGGGACCTCGACCGTGCCCCAGTAGTTGCCGAGTTCGTCGGCGCCCAGGCCGCTCGGGAAGCCAGGGAAGCTCTCGCGGGCCAGGGCGCGCCCGGCGTCCGCCTTCTCCTTCTCGCCGTCGTCGATGCGCATCGGGACGGGCAGGATGCGGATGCGCCGGTCGTGGTAGCGCTCCTCGATGTCGCGGGCCACCGCGGAGGCGCCGTCGATGCTCTGGTCGCTCAACGTGAAGCAGACGACGAGGACTTCGGGCATCTGCACGGTGCAGATGTCGGCGATGTCGCTGAGGCCGGTGCGGCTGTCGATCAGGGTGTAGTCGTAGTGGCGCTGCATGTCCTCGCGCATGGCGTCGAAGAACTGGCCGCCGCCGAACCGCTCGTGGAAGTCGTCCCAGTCCATCTTTCCGACGATGGAGGGGTAGTCGCGGTTGCGGCGGCCCGCCGAGAGGAAGTCCAGGCTGCCGCCCTGGGGGAAGTTCCAGTTGAGGGAGGTGGCGTGGGGACGCACCCGGGCGTACTCGCGGTGCCAGTCCGGGTCGCGGTCGGCGGGGCGCCTGGCCTCGTCCTGGTAGTCGGTGATCAGGTTGATCAGGCCCGGGGTCGCCTCCAGGTCGGCGAGGTCGAGGAAGGGGTGGAAGAACCGGTGCAGGCCGGGTGCCTCCAGGTCCCAGTCGACGGCGAGGACCCGGTATCCGTTGGCCGCCAGGATCCACGCGCAGTTGGCGAGCGCCATGGTCCGTCCGGTGCCGCCCTTGTACGAGTAGAACGTGACGACGGTCCCGTTGCGGTTCTCAGTCATCTGATGAGCCCTCCGCCTTATCAGCGTGATTCTTGTCCTGGTCCGCGCTGTGACCTCGACCGCCGAAGGCGTTGACGCCGTAGCCGATCCCGCCCGGCAGCACGCGGGGCATGGGCCCGCCGCTGCCGGGCGGTGGATAGGTCGGCGCGTTGGCCTCGAAGTGTCTGACCGCCGCCTTCACGGCACCGGGAATCGCCTTGCTGAAGGCTTCCAGGCTGGGCAGTCCCGCGCTCGGCGTGCGGTGCCCGTCGCTCTCGTCCGCCCGGGGGGCCAGCACGGCGTCGGTCTCCCGTGCCAGGTCGTCGGCGCGGGCGTGCTCCTGCGGGTCGGCCGCGTTGCCGGGGATCATGACGCTGATCCAGGGCCTGCGGGTCGCGCACAGCCGCTCCACCAGCTCGCGTCTGCGCCGCGCGTCGAGGGCCCAGCGATCCAGCAGCAGCAGCCCGGGACCGGGGGACGCGGAGGCCAGCAGCCGCTGGGGTTCGGCCTCGAAGTCGCTGAGGTGCACCGCGTAGTTCAGATTGCGTACGACGTCGACGGTGTGGTCGGCGAGGGGGCGTGAGGAGACCGGATGGTAGGGGTTCCAGTCCAGGGCCTCGCTTCCGTAGCAGTCCGGGCCGCGCCCGGCGGGCAGGGTCGAGCGGGAGCAGGCGAGGACGGAGACCTCCATGTCGCGTGCGGGTCCGCCGGTGGGGCCGAAGGCGGGCGGCACCTTGGCGTAGTCCAGGTGCGGGTCGCCGGGTTGCAGCTCGGACTGCTGGGCCACGTTCACGATGCGTTTGGCGAGCCGGTAGACGGCGCGCTCGTACTGGTCGCGCAGGTAGTTGAGCTTGATGAGGCCGTAGAAGCCCTCGTCGGCGTACTCCTCGCCGAAGGTGGCGTGGTTGAACTGGAGCCGTTCGGCGGGCTGGGGCAGTTGCCTGGGGGGCACCGGAACCCACAGCGCGGGCACGACGCCGGTCACCGGGTTGCTGTTGTTGTAGCTGTTGCGGGTGTTCTGCGCGGCGGCCCGGCTGGAGAAGGCGAACCATTCGCGGCCGCACTGCTCGCTGAGGAAATACCTCGGTGAATACAGCGGAACGAACACCTTGCAGAAGGCCAGCGCCTCCGAGAGCCGTTCCTGCCACCCCTCTCCGGGCTGCATCTGCTGGTCCATGAAGCCGGCGCTGCCGGCCGGAAGGGGCGTCAGCTGCATCACGTGCGCGCAGAGGTCCCGGAAGAAGCGCTGGACCCAGAGGTTGGGGTCCTTGTCCTTGGGGTCGCTCTTGGGCGTGTGCGCGTAGCTGAGGAAGAAGTAGGGCTTCTGCCCGTCGTCACCGGCCCCCACTGATCCGTGCACCACTGTCTCCCCCGGTCCAAGTGGATGGGTCCTCAGTGTAGGAACGGAAGATTCTCCGGCGGAACAGAACGAACAAACCCAGTACGGCGGCGCCGCACGGAACTTCGATCAGATCATGACCGAAATCATGCGCCGCACCGCGAGTCGATCAATCAAAAGGTTGGTGAATTCCCGCGATTCGCGCGGGAATTCACTCAGCTCGTTCCTCCGAGGCGGGCCGTCCACTCGGCGCGGTGGCGCCGCGCGGACCGGTCGGCGGCCGCGCGCGCCGCCGCCGTGACGGGTTCGTCCAGCCAGCGCCCCACGGTCTCGCCCATGCTCGTGACGAACTCCCGCCCCAGGTCGCAGAGGGAGCCGGAGCCAAGCAGCTCCTCGACCGCCCGCGCCGTCTGCACACGCCAACGGGCGAACTCGGCCTCGGCGGCGACGCGTTGGGCCGCCCCGTCCGCCCGTTCGCGGCGCACCCGCCAGAAGTCGGTCACCGCGATGTGCGCGTACGTCCCCTGCAACAGGCCCGCCAGGGGGCGCGGGTCGGGGCGCCAGGGGGCGTAGTAGAGGGCGCGGTCCGCCGGGTCGTACAGGTCGACGGCGTCGAGAACGGCGGCGAGCTTCACATGCTGGAACTCGTGCACGATGAGCAGGGCCAGCTGGTCGGGCGATGAGGGCCTGGCCGCGCCGATCGCGCCCCACGCCTCCTTGCAGGCGGCGCTGACATTGCTGCCGGCCGGCGCGTGCAGGGGGGTGATCAGGCGCAGGCCCGCGGCCACGCCGTCGGCGTAGGCGGGCAGTTCGCGCCGGATGAGCGCCCAGGCGCCCGCGAGGTCGTCGGCCCACCGCTTGGCCTCGTCGGCCGCCGTCCGCCGGGCGACGGGCCACCTGTGGCAGTCGCGCAGCGGGTCGGTGTCCTCGATGGCGACGCTCCAGCCCTGCCCCTCGAAGAGGCGTACGGGCCGCCAGTGCGGGACGGGGCCGTCCAGGCCCTCGTGCCAGCCGATGTCGAGCCGCCGGTCACCGGCGCACACCGTGAACCCCTCGTATCCCGCGCTCACTTCGGCCAGGTCCGCCCCTTCGCCGAGGTGGACGCTGCCCAGTCCCGGCAGGCGCAGCACGCCGTCGCGCGGCGCGAGGCGCACGCCGCGATCGAGTCCGGCGCGCAGCACGGTGGCCGCCGCGATCTCGGCGAGGCCCTGGGCCGGCGCCGCGCGGCCCTCGAGCACGCTCAGCGCCCACGGCCGGGTGTAGGGGTGGGCGAGGACCGTGTCGAGCGCGGCGGGCACCTCGGCGTCCAGATCGGTCAGGAGCTCCCAGGCCGCCGCGCCCTCGCGGTCGGAGAGCGCGACGCGGCCGCTGACGGCGGCGAGCAGTTCCTGGTTGATCTCCAGCTGGGCGGCGGCCAGCCGCGCGATGGTGTCCGCGCCACCGAAACCGGCGGCGAGGTCGTCGAAGTCGCCCCGTGGCATGGTCAGTTCGGCGGCGGCGCGCGGCGGCGCGGGCACGGCCGCCTCGCGGTCCCTGATGGTGGTGATGAGCGCCAGGAGGTCGGGGCAGAACACGGACGGGTTGTCGAAGCCGTTTCGGGTGCGGTAGCGGTGGGCGTAGAGGCCGCCGCCGCAGGAGGCCACGACGGGGCACGCCCGGCACTGCGCGCACAGCTGCTCGATGCCCTGCTGGCGGGCGAGCATGCCGGGGTGGCGCAGGACGTCGTCGAGCGAGTGCGTGAAGACGTCCATGCCGGTGGCGGGGGCGCCGTCGTAGGACGTCTTGAGGCTGTCGGCCTGTTCGAAGGTGCCGTCGGTCTCGATCACCACGAGGTCGGCGGGGGCGAGCCCGAGCGATTCGGTGAGGCTGCTCTCGCCCCGCAGGGTGCGCAGTACGGAGTCGAAGACGCGGACCGGGACGGTGCGTCCCGCCGCGTCCCAGCGCCGGTAGACGGCGTCCAGCCAGTCGGCGTACGGGGTGGCGGAGCCCCGGGGGCGGGGCGGCGGGGTGTCCCAGGTGGCGTGCGGCAGCAGGAAGTCGATGCGGGGCGGGGCGAGTTCGACGAGCGCGTCGTACACCGCGACCGGGTCGTTCTCGATGTCGATGGTGCACAGCAGGCCCGCGAACAGGGGGCGGTAGCGCGGGCGGCTGAGCAGCTGGACGGCGCGGATGACCTTGTCGTGGCTGCTGCGGCCGTCGGCGTAGCGGCGGTGGCGGTCGTTGGAGACCTTGTCGCCGTCCAGCGACACCCCGATCCTGACGCCGAGTTCGAGGAACAGCTCGCAGAACTTCTCATCCAGGAGGACCCCGTTGGTGTGCATGCGCAGATCGAGCGCGCTCACCCCGCGCAGGGCCCGCCGCAGCTCCTCGGCGGCCCGTCGCAGCCGGTCGGGGCCGGCGAGCAGCGGCTCGCCGCCGTGCAGAACGACGTGGACGGTGGGGAGCCGGTGGCGCCGGGCGTGCTCGGCGATGCGGTCCGCCACCTGGGTGAGGATGGCGGCGGAGACGGCCATGGGCCGTCCGCGCCAGCTCGTGTCCGCGTGTTCGTAGACGTAGCAGTGATCGCACGCCAGGTCGCAGCGGCTGTGCACTTTCAGGACGAACTGCGACAGAGCGGGCTGGGTCGGCCGGTCCCGGTCCATGGAGGGTGTCGGTCCGCTCGTCAGAGTGCCGACTGGAAGGCCGAGACGCCGGGCACCCCGGGGGCGGCGCCGGCCGTCAGCACCCGGGTCAGGCTCGCGGGGGCGAGGCCGGCGCTCTGCGCCGCCGCCCGGCGCGTCAGCGGCAGCCGCCGGCCGACGGGCCGGTGCGGGGCGGGGCCGGGCCGTTGGGCCGCCGAGACGAGAGCTTCCACGTGAGCGCCTTTCGGATGGGAGCACCGTTCGCGCGGCGGGGGCTCAGCGGGTGCTGTGGGGTCGCTGCGCGAAACGCGGCTCGTGGGACGGTGCGGGCCTGGGGGGCGTCGCGCGACGCGACCGGGCGCCGCGCCCGTGGGCGCTCGCGCGCCACGGGCGACCGGTCCGGCCACGGCCGCCTCCTGGGACAGCCCAACGGCCCCGACCCGTGCCCGGGTTCGGCGTCGGCGCCGAAATCACCCGCATGAGTGGTTTCGGCACAGAGGGAAACAGAGGGAAGCGGCTCGCTCCACACCCCCAGCCGCGGGAGTGACGATAGTCACCCTCCACCAGGAGCGGGGCCGATTACCAGATACGGGCGGGAAATCATCCGAAACGTGCGGGTGAACCGGACGAAGTGCGTACGCGGATGGTCGCCGGGCGCGCCCCGCCTGCCCCTTGGCGCACGGAGCGCACGCCGCTCGCCCGTTCAGCGTTCAGCGTTCAGCGTTCATACGGAACCGATACCGCCATCGTCATCTCGACCGGCTCGGGCCCCTCATTGCCGTAGGTGTGCGCCGTGTTGGCCTCGAACGAGGCCGAATGCCCGGCCGGGATGCGGTGGTCGACGCCGTCCACCCGCAGGGTGAGCGTGCCCCGCGTGACATGGATGAGCTCGATGGTGCCACCCGGGTGGGGGTCGGAGGGGCTGGCGTCGCCGGGCTCCAGGTGCCAGTGCCACAGCTCGAGCGGGCCGGGCGCCTCGGTGCCGGCGAGCAGCACGCTGTGGCTGCCCCGCTCGCTCGACCAGAGCCGGACGGCCTGTTCGGGCGGGACGACGCGCACCATGGGGCCGCTCTCGTAGTCGAGCAGGGTGGTGATGCTCACGCCGAGCGCGTCACCGATCTTGACCACGGTGCCCACGCTGGGATTGGTCCTGGCCTGCTCGATCTGGATGAGCATGCCGCGGCTGACTCCGGCGCGGGCCGCGAGTGCGTCCAGGGTGAAGCCGCGCTCGGTGCGCCAGCGCTTGACGTTGCGGGCCAGTGACTGGGTCAGCAGTTCGAGGTCCGACACATTCCGTCCAAGGGGTGGGCCCGGGAAGGCCGTCCAGTACCGCGATGACGGAGTCCAATATATTGCACCATGCCCCGGTGCGTCCGCCGGTCCGTGACGACCGCCCCTCGTGCCGCCCGCCCCTCAGGCCTCTTCGGCCGTCAACTCCGCGACGGCCAGGAGCTGTTCGGGCGTGACGCCTTCCGGGATGGGCACCGGAGCCGGGGTCCGCAGCGGCGGCTGCCAGCCGTCGCGCTCGTCCCAGGTGCGCACGATCCTGGCGGGCGCGCCCGCCACCACCGCGTGGTCGGGCACCTCACCGCGTACGACCGCGCCCGCGGCCACGACCACATTGCGGCCGAGCCGGGCGCCGGGCAGCACCACCGCGCCCGTGCCGAGCCAGCAGCCGGGGCCGATCTCCACGGGCTCCATGCGCGGCCACTGCTTGCCCACGGGCTGGTGCGGGTCGTCGTAGCTGTGGTTGGTGGAGGTGATGTAGACGTACGGGCCGCAGTAGGTGTCCGAGCCGATGGAGACGGTCGTGTCGGCTATGACATGGCTGCCCCGCCCGAGCACGACCCCGTTGCCCAGGGTCAGGATCGGCTCGGCGCCGAGGTCGAGCCCCGGCATCATGCCGGCGGTCAGGGTGACCTGCTCACCGATGACGCAGTGGTCGCCCAGTTCGATCCAGGGCTCGCCGAACACCGTGCCCTGCGGGAAGGCGAGGCGGGTCCCGGGTCCGATCCTGCGAAAGCGCAGCCTGCCCGGGTGCTCGGCGGTGACCGCGCCCGCCTCCTTGATCAGGCCCCAACCGCCGTGGACCGCGCGGGAGGCGATCTCGCGCCGCCAGGCGGTCAGCGATGAGAACGTGTTTCTGTTCTTGGGCACCCGCTCACGGTACTCACCGCCGCCCCGGTCGCTCATCGCCGACACCTGTGATCTTCCGCTCAGCGCGGGATCAGCCGGCGTGCGCCGCGCGGTGGTCCTCGGCGAGGCCGACATACATCAGGGCGTTGACCTTGATCCCCTCGCGCTCCTCGTCGCTCAGCGCGCGCCGCACCTTCGCCGGTACGCCCGCGACCAGCGAGCCCGGCGGTACGTTCATGCCCTGCGGCACCAGCGCGTGCGCCGCGACCAGCGAACCCGCCCCGATCCGGGCCCCGTTGAGGACGGTGGCGCCCATGCCGACCAGGACGTCGTCCTCCACGGTGCAGCCGTGCAGGACCGTGTTGTGCCCGACGGTGACCCGCGCGCCGACCGTGACCGGGAAGCCCGGGTCCACGTGCACGGTGCAGTTGTCCTGGATGTTGCTCCCGGCGCCGACGACGATGGGCCCGCAGTCGGCGCGCAGCACCGCGTGGTACCAGACGCTCGCGCCCTCGGCCAGGGTCACCTCGCCGAGCACCACCGATGTGGGTGCGGTGAATGCGGTCGGGGCGATCTCGGGCGACTTGCCGCCCACGGCCCTGACCAACGCCTGCTCTGCCATGCGCCACTCCTTGTACGGATTGCATCGCGCCGCCCTCACGCTAGGCGACCGGGCCGGGGCCCTCGTGGCCGGGGCCCGCTCGGGCCGGACGCGGGGCACGGCGGACGGCCTGCGGCCCGCGCGCGCCTTGGCCGCTTACCATCGCGCGATGGCACTCTTCCAGATCGACCGCCGTACCCCGCTCGCCCCCGCCGAGGCGTGGCGGCGGCTCACCGACTGGGAACGGCACGGCGAGGGCGTCCCGTTGACGCGGATCGTCGTGCGCACCGCGCCGCCCACCGGCCCGGGCACGCTCTTCGTGGCCCGCACCGGTCCGGGGCGGCTGGGTTTCGAGGACCCGATGGAGGTCACCCGCTGGCAGCCGCCGGTCCCGGGCACCCCGGGCCGGTGCCGGCTGGAGAAGCGGGGCCGCGCGATCACGGGCTGGGCAGAGATCGAGGTGGGGGCGGCGGGGCCTGGGGCGTATGTGGTCTGGCGTGAGGAGCTTCGGGTACGCGGAGTGCCGCGCGCCCTCGATCCATTGATCGCGGTGGCGGGCCGCCTCGTGTTCGGCCGCGCCATGAGGATGCTGCTGCGCACCGGCCCCGCGTGAGGCGCCGACCAGCAGGGGCTCGGACTGTCTCACGCCGTGGCCGAAGGCTTCTGTCTCACAGCGGGTGGCATTTCCGCATGGCCCGTTCCGTGCTGGCCGGTCTGTGATCTGTCGGCGGGCAGTGCTCCAGACCCCTCCGACTCCTCGTCGCTCAGCGGAATTCGTGGCGGCTCAGCCTCGTCCGGAGAGCGATAGCGCCGAGGGTGGCAGGCAAGGGTGTGGCTCTGCGTACCTGACCCTCTGGCGGCCGGGCACACAGAGGCCGGGGGTGTTGTCAGCTGGTGGGGTGGAGGTAGAAGGCTTCGTTGTCGGCGGGGTAGGGGAGGGGGCCGTACTGCTGCTCGTACTGGATGACGGGGGTGCCGTCGGCAGTGCCGTTGCCGGCGACGTTCAGCAGGTACTCGGTCCTCTCGTCGGTGATGGTCGTCAGGTTCGGGAACAGCGGGAGCGGGTGTTCCAGGACGAAGTTCTGGGTGTCGGTGGTGGGGCCGTGGCGGTGGCAGTCCCAGATGTTCATCTGGGCGCCTTCCTTGCTGGCGGCGCCGTTGTCGACGTCCATGCACTTGCCGCTGTTCACGCTGACGATGCGGTTGGACCTGTTCTGATAGCCGTCGGGGCGCAGGGTCCATTGCTGGTTGGTGCCGTTGCCGGGGTGGTAGAGGATGATGTGCGTCCCATTGGCCTTGCGGGCCTGGTAGACGTCGAGGACGCTGCCGTTGCCTCCGTTGTCGCCGAGGGTGAAGCGGGCCGGGCCGGCGCCTGCGCGCAGCGCGGAGAACGTGATGGGCCAGTGGTCGCTGCCGCGGGGGTTTCCGCGGGCTGCCTGCCAGTTCTGGGTCAGGACGTTGGAGACGGCGTAGTCGAGGCGTCCGCCGCTGAGCTGGGTGGGGCCGCCGTTCTCGTAGATGTGTGAGTTGGCGGGGATGCCGGTTGTTCCGCCGACGGGCAGGGAGCGAGGGGCCCGGTTGAAGTCGCCGAGCACTACCCAGTTCGCGAGGGCGAGTTGGCGGCTGCGGGTGGCGACCCGGCGTACCAGGGAGGCGGCGTCGGTGCCGCCGCTGGCGCTGGCGTGGATGGAGGCGAACAGGGTGTTGTCCGCCTGCCGTACGACGCCGAGGGCGGAGCGGTAGACCCCGGGGATCTCCTCGACGCGGTTGGGGCGGAACGAGGTGATCATGGCGGGGTTGACGCCACGGGCGGGGTTGGCGCCCTGGTAGAGGATGTAGAGGAAGCGTTCACCGCGGGTGCGGGTGGCGGGGATCCGGTAGGCGTGGATGTTGCGGCCGATCCGGCCCAGCGACACCGACCCGGCGGGCGGGGTGACGGACGCCTCCTGGAGGGCCACGACGCTCGCGTTGTCCGAGAGGCCCAGGGCGTAGGTCCAGCGGCCGGAGGCGCGCTGCATGTTCCAGGTCGCCATCCGGTTGCTGTCCGGCGGCGCCGCTGCCGCGGTTCCCCCGCCGACCAGCAGGAAGGCGGCACACAGGGCACCCACCACCAGCGCGATCAAGCCCCTCCGGCCACTATCGCGCCGTAGGGCTGCTTCCTTTCGTACTTCTGGATGTTGCATGGACGCCACTGTCCTCCGGTCTCACCCATAACGGCAGGTGCTTTCAGGGCAGTTGCCCTGAACAGGCGGAATGCCCAGCAGCTGTAGGTTCTCGCCGGCTGACCACCAGCTGACGGAGCGCAGAACGCAAGCGGGGCGCCGGCCGGAGTGGCTGGTGCCCTGCTGCCGTGCCATCAGGCCGGTTCGGGTGTGGGCCTCTCGGTCCGGCTGTTGCTCAAAACGTCCACGATGCGGAAGTCGTCGCGCTCCAGGGCCTCGACGATAGCCACGGCCATGTTCTCAAGGCCCTCCGTGTCGGCAGGTAGGCCGCCGTGCGCCTTCCGGTGGCGACCATGGTGTCCACGATCCTGAGCACACCATTGATGTTCTCCGCGCTGCTCTGCATCACGCCTCCTGTTCGTCGTCGCTGTCGGCGTTGACCGCGCGGAGCCACCGGTGAACCTTGAACGTCTCCCCGGGTTCCGGCCAGTAGTTGGCGCAGATTCCGTAGCGGGGCGGCATCAGACCCCGCTCACCCACATGAGTGGTGGGCCTGACCTGCCGGTCTCAAACTCGGGCCAGACCTGCCGTCGCCAGGCCACCAAACGTGCGACTTGGCCGCGAAACCTGATCCCTGCACCCCCGCCCCGATGGTCCGCTCAGTCCCCGGCCGGCACGTTCTCGTGCGCGGCCTCGGCCTCTGCCATGGACTTCTTCGCCCGGTTCTTGACGACCAGCATCGAGGCGACCCCGATGAGCAGGGCCGCCACCAGGCCCAGGTAGGAGAAGTTCTTCAGCCAGGACTCGGCGACGATGCCGAGGTAGTAGATGACGGCGGTCGTGCCGCCGGCCCAGCAGATGCCGCCGAGCAGGTTGGCGATGAGGAACTTCCAGTACGGCATGTGCAGGACGCCCGCGAGCGGTCCCGCGAAGATCCGCAGGAGGGCGATGAAGCGGCCGAAGAACACGGCCCACATGCCCCACTTCTGGAAGGACCGTTCCGCCATGGCGACATGGCCCTCGCTGAAGTGCTTGGGGAACTTGCCGCCGAGCCAGGCGATGAGCGGCCTGCCGCCCTTGCGGCCGATGGCATAGCCGATCGAGTCACCGATCACGGCGCCGGCCGTCGCACAGGCCCCGAGCACCACCGGGTCGATGTGTCCCTGCTGTGAGGCCAGCAGCGCCGCGCTGACCAGGACGATCTCGCCGGGCAGCGGGATGCCGAGGCTTTCGACACCGATGACGAGCGCCACCAGGAGATAGACACTGACGGCGGGGATGTGCTCCAGCCACTCCTGGATGTGCAACGCGCTTCCTCCCGCTCGCGCCGGGCCAGAACCCGGCGTGCGCCCCCCTGGCGCACGCCGGGAAGCCTACCCGGTCAGGGCCTGGGGCCGGCCGCGCCCGATCGGACCTGGCCACGACCGGCCAGGCGCGTCTCGCGCGCGGAGACACCCACGCTCACCTCGCGTGTTCCTGTGCCGAGCACCCAGCCGTGCCGGTCCGGGTCCCAGGAGGAGAGCGAGCGGGCCGTGACGGGGACGGTCACCCGCTGGGCGGCGCCCGGCTCCAGTTCGAGGCGGCGGTAGCCGGCCAGGGTGCGCCGGGCCTGGGCCAGGCGCAGGTCGGGCGAGGGGCCGACATAGACCTGGGCCACCGTGACGCCCGCGCGGCGCCCGGTGTTGCGGACGGTGAAGATGACCGCGAGCCCGTCGCCGTCGGGCCGCACGCTCAGGCCCGAGTAGGCGAAGGTCGTGTAGGAGAGGCCGTGCCCGAAGGGGAAGAGCGGGGTCACGCCCTCGGCGTCGTACCAGCGGTATCCGAGGTGGATGCCCTCGGAGTACTCCTGGGTACCGTCGACGCCGGGGTAGCGCCGCGGGTCGCCGGCCACCGGGTGGTGCTCGTCGGACGCGGGGAAGGTCTGGGTGAGCCGGCCGCCGGGGTCGCAGTCCCCGAACAGGACGGCGGCGGTGGCATCGGCGCCCTCCTGGCCCGGGTAGTACATCTGGAGCACGGCGCCGACGCTCGCCAGCCACGGCATGGTGGTGCTCGACGAGGTGTTGAGCACCACCGTGGTGCACGCGTTGGCGGCGGTGACCGCCGCGATCAGCTCGTTCTGGTGGCCGGGCAGGGCGAGTCCTGCCCGGTCGGCGCCCTCGGTGGCGTCCTCGTATGCGAACAGCACGACGCTCGCGGCCGCGCGGGCCACGCGCACCGCGTCGGCGACGTCACCGGCGCGGGTGGCCCCGGTGGTGCGGCGCAGCCGGAAGAGCTGGCCCGCGGCGCCGCCCTTGGCCGTGATGGTGAGCCGGTGCTTTCCGGCGGTGAGCCGGAGGGTGCCACGGCGGACCTGGAGGCCGTCGGGTGCGGCACCCACCAGTCCCCCGCCGAAGAGTTCACCGAGGCCGGGGGCGGCCGGGAAGAGATCGGTGCCGTCCAGGACCACTTTGGGGCGCTCGCCCGAGTAGTGGATGACGAAGGTCCACTCGTCGGGCTCGGTGACATCGAGGGTGCCCTCGTAGGTCCAGGTGGCACCGGCGGCGACGCGCAGGCCCTCGAAGTCGGCGCCCGGCGATGTGGCGGGCAGGGGCTTGCCGTACAGGTCCTCCCCCAGCGCGTAACCGATGTCGGCGCCCTGTCCGGCCCGGGCGGTGAGGGCGTCCAGCGGGGTCCGCGCGCGGTCGGGCACGACGTGCGCGCTGCCGCCGCCGCCGATGAACGGGTAGATCGCGGTGGGGCCGATCACCGCGATGGCGCGGGTAGCGGCGCCGGTGAGCGGCAGGGTGGCCGCGCGGTTGTGCAGCAGGGTCGCGCCCGCCTTGGCGACCTTGAGCGCGACATCGGCCCCGGCACGTGGGTCGCGTCCGGGCCGGGCGGGCGGCTGCCCGTCGAGCAGCGAGAAGCGTTCCATGACGCCGAGCACACGGCGTACGGCACGGTCGACGAGCGCTTCGGTGACGCTGCCCGCGCTGATGGCCCCCCGCAGCGCGCCCCCGAAGTAGGTGCCGCTCGGCATCTCCAGGTCGAGTCCTGCGCTGAGCGAGGCGGCGGTGCTGTGCGCGGCGAACCAGTCGGTCATCACCAGGCCGTCGAAGCCCCAGCCATCGCGCAGGATGTCGTTCAGAAGTGGCTTGTTCTCGCAGGCCCAAGCTCCGTTGACCTTGTTGTACGCGCCCATCACGGCGCCCGTACCGGCGGTGACGGCCGCTTCGAAGCCGCGCAGCTCCATTTCGTGGAGCGGCTGTTCGGCGATCCGCACATCGATGGACGTGCGGTTCTGTTCCTGGTTGTTCAGGGCGAAGTGCTTGACGGTGGCGATCAGTCCCTGGCTCTGGATGCCCCGGATCTCCTCGGCGACCAGGTCCGCGCTGAGCAGGGGGTCCTCGGAGAACGTCTCGAAGTTCCGCCCGGCATAAGGGGTCCTGATGAGGTTGACCATGGGCGCGAGGATGACGTCCTGGCCGAGCGCGCGTCCCTCGCGGCCGAGCACTTCGCCGTACGCGCGGGCGAGCGCGGGGTCGAAGGCGGCGGCGAGCATCACCGGGGCCGGCAGGGCGGTGGCGTGCGCCTTGACGCGGACGCCTGCGGGGCCGTCGGCCAGCCGGAGCGGGGGGATCGCGAGGCGGGGCACGCCCGGCAGGTAGCCGGCCTGGCCGAGGCCGTGGGGGTCGCCGGCGCCGTGCAGGAGGGAGATCTTCTCGTCCAGGGTGAGGCGGCCGATCAGCGTCTCGATTCTGGGCGAGGCGTCGGGCGCGGTCCGGGCCCCGGGGAGCGCGACGGCGGGCGCGGGGGCGGCCAGGGTGCCGGTCGCGGCGGCCGCGACCGTGACGGCGCCGCCGAGCAGACGCAGTGCTGACCTTCGGGAAACCGGGTCGGACATGGACCGTCACTCCTTTGTGCGCGGGCACGCCGGGGAGGGCCGCGGCACGACCGGCGGTCTGTGTTCACTGGGTGAACGCACTATGCGTCACGACCCAGTTGACCTTCCGTCAGGCGCCACGAGGGCCACGCAAGCTAGGACCGTCCGGCGCAAGAACGGCGCCCGGGCGATTGGTCCCGGCGCGGAACGCGCGAAGGCGCCCCGGCGGTGGCCGGGACGCCTTGGGGATCGGGCCGCGCGCCGGTGGTCAGGAGTTGGGGCGCAAGGTCCACACGACGGTCATCTCGCCGGTGACGGCGCCGTCCGCGCGCTGGATCTCGATGTGGACCGGGAACTCGGGGCGCTGTCCCGCGTCGAGGTCGGCCACCACGTCGGCGATCGGGCGGCCCAGCGTGGCGGTCGCGGTGACGACGCCCATGGCGAGCTTCTTGTAGCCGATTTCCGCCTTGACGGCGAGCGGTACCGCGCGGCTCATCTGGTCGCCGAAGGCGGCGATGACGATGGCGCCGCTCGCGGACTCGGCGAGCGTGAACATCGCTCCGGCGTGCGGGCCGCCGACGTGGTTGTGGTAGTCGGGCTGGTCCGGCAGGCGCACCACGGCACGCTCGGGGGTGGTCTCGAGGAATTCCAGGTTGAGGGTCCTCGCCATGGGGACGGTGGCGGCGAGCATCTCGCCCACGGACATCTGATCAGCGCTCATGGGGCCCGATGTTACCCATGGGTAGCGACCGTTGGCCATCCCCCGTCGGGGGCGGCCGTGGCAGGTGTCGTACCGCCCCTCTATGGTTACTGGCCATGTGGCCAGGACAGCAGCCGCCCGGGGGCGAGCAGAACCCGCGGGATCCGAATCAGAACCCGTACCAGCAGCCGGGGTACCAGCAACCGAATCCCTACCAGCAGCCGGGACAGCAGCCCGCGCAGCCCGGGTATCCGCCGCAGGGTTATCAGACGCCCAACCCCTACCAGCAGCCGACGGTGCCGCAGTACCCCGTGGGCGGTCCGCCCGGGCCGCCGCAGCCGCCGCAGCCGCCGCAGAAGAACGACAAGAAGAAGACCACGGTCATCGCCATCGTGGCGGCCGCCGCCGTGGTCGTCGCCGCGGCCGTGACCGGCGTGGTGGTCCTCAAGGACGACGGCAAGAGCACCAGTCAGGCCGACGGCAAGGACAAGAAGTCGCCTTCGCCCTCCGGCCCGGCGGCGCCGTCCTCCGCCGCGCCCAACCCGCGCGGCGCGGGCAACGACGTCAAGCCGGTCATCGCGGGCTGGAAGGTCGTCGTGAACCCCAGCCGGGGCGACGCCTTCGACGTGCCGCCGGACTGGGAGGTCGCGAGCTCGGGCATGAGCGTCGGCTGGTCCGACAAGGCGGACCCCAACGGGTTCGGCGGCATGATGATGTCCGCGCCCGCCTACTACAAGTCCAAGTGGTGCACGAGCAAGAGCGACAGCGGCCGCGACGAGAACACCGCGCTCGCCAGCGTCGGCACCAAAGGCGCCAACGGCGCCAAGTCGACCGACGACGCGGCCGAGCAGGCGGACGACTGGCTGTACTTCGCCTACACCCAGCCGGACAAGGACCACATCACCTCGGAGAAGCCGGTCCCCTACACGACCAAGTCCGGTCTTCAGGGCAGCGTGGTTCGCGCCAAGACGACGGGCGTCAAGAAGACCGACAAGTGCTCCACCGACGGCCAGTCCGTGCTGTTCGGCTTCAAGACCCCCAAGGGCGACCTCGCGGCCTGGAGCCTCATCGCCAACACCGGTGTGCCCGACGCGGTCTCCGAGGACACCATCCAGAAGATCCTCAGCACCATCCGCCTGGTGCCCGCCTCCTCCTGAGGCGCCTCCTGGCAGCAAACCGTTTGGCCGCACGGGGCGGCGGAGGCGATAGTCCCTGAGTGACTTCCACTTCCGCCGTCCTTCCCTCGCGTCCGGGCCGCCCCTCCTGGGGCGGCCGCAACTACACCTTGCTGACCGCGGCGGCAGTCGTCACCAACCTGGGCAGCCAAGGGGCGCTGATCGCGGCCGCGTTCGCGGTCCTCGACTCCGGCGGGAGCGGCGGCGACGTGGGCCTGGTCGCGGCCGCCCGTACCGTGCCGCTCGTGCTGTTCCTCCTGGTGGGCGGCGCGCTGGCGGACCGGCTGCCCCGGCACCGGGTGATGGTCGCCGCCAACGCCCTCAACTTCCTTTCGCAGGGCGCCTTCGCGCTGCTCGTCCTCGCGGGAGAGCCCCGCCTGTGGCAGATGATGGCCCTGTCCGCGCTCGGCGGGGTGGGCCAGGCCTTCTTCGGACCCGCCTCCGAGGGCATGCTCATGTCCACCGTGCACGGCGAGGACGCCGGGCGGGCGTTCGCGTTCTACCGGATGGCGATGCATGGCGCGGGCATCGGCGGTGCCGCGCTCGGCGGCGCCCTCATCGCGGTCCTCGGCGCGGGCTGGGTGCTCGCGATCGACGCGGTGGCCTTCGCCGTGGCGGGCGCGCTGCGGGCCTTCCTCGACGTGAGCCACATCCCGGCGCGCGCGGCGGGCGGCGGGATGGTCTCCGATCTGCGCGAGGGCTGGCGCGAGTTCGCGGGCCGGCCCTGGCTCTGGTCGATCGTGGTGCAGTTCGCGGTGGTCAACGCCGTGGTCGCGGCGGCCGAGGCGGTGTACGGACCGCTGGTGGCGCGGGACGAGCTGGGCGGGCCAGGGCCGTGGGGGTTCGCGCTCGCGGCGTTCGGCGCCGGCACGCTGGGCGGCGCCTTCCTGATGACGCGCTGGAAGCCGCGCCGGCTGCTGCTCGCGGGCAGCCTGTGCGTCTTCCCGCTTGCCCTGCCCTCGGCCGCGCTCGCGGTGCCGCTGCCGGTGCCCGCGCTCGCGGGGGTCATGCTCCTGACCGGTCTCTCGGTCGAGGTCTTCGGCGTCTCGTGGATGACCGCGCTCAGCCAGGAGATCCCGGAGGAGAAACTGTCGCGCGTCTCCGCCTACGACTGGCTCGGCTCGATCGCCATGGTGCCCCTGGCGACCGCGCTGGCCGGCCCCGCCCAGGACGCGGTGGGCCGCACGCCCGCGCTGTGGGGCTGCTCCGCGCTGGTCGCGCTGCTCACCGCCGCCGTCCTGTGCGTGCCGGACGTACGCCGTCTGACCCGCCGCACCACGACGGTGACGGCCGGCGCGCCGCTCGGCTCAGCCGACGCTGAAGGCACCGTCGGGCGGCTCGGGTGAGGGCCGCGCGTCCGCGTCGGTGACCGGCTGGGCATCCCCGACGAATCGGCGCAGGGACGCACCGTGCTCGACCCTGGCAGGGAAGGCGTCCCCCGCCGTGCGCCGGGCCAGCGCCGCCACGCCCAGGGGGCGCGCCGAGGCGAGCAGCACCGCGTTGCCGAAGCGGCGCCCGCGCAGCACCGACGGCTCGGCGATCAACGCGACGTCCGCGAACACCGCCTGGAACGTGGCGAGTTGGGAGCGCAGGAAGGCGAACGGCGCGCCGTCGGCGAGGTTGGCGGCGTACAGACCACCGGGCCGCAGGACTCGCTCGGCCTCCCTCGCGTACGCGAGGGAGGTGAGGTGCCCCGGCACCCGCGAGCCGGTGAAGACGTCCGCGACGAGCAGGTCCACCGAGGCGGCCGGCGCGCGCCCGGCCCACTCTCTCGCGTCCATCGCGTGCAGCGTGATCCCGGACCGTGGCGGAAGGGGCAGGTGTTCGCGGACGAGCCGGACCAGCGCCCGGTCGGCGTCCACCACGTCCTGGCGCGAGCCGGGCCTGGTCGCGGCGACATAGCGGGGCAGGGTGAGCGCGCCGCCGCCGAGGTGCAGCACGTCCAGCGGCTCGCCCTCGCTCCTCGCGCAGTCCACGACGTGCGCGAGGCGGCGCAGATACTCGAACTCGATGTACGTGGGGTCGTCGAGATCCACGTACGACTGCGGGGCGCCGTCCACGGTCAGCAGCCAGGCGCGCTCGCGGTCGATGTCCGGCATCAGCTTGGCGGTGCCGCCGTCGACCTCCCGGACGACGGGTATCGGCTCGGCGCGCGGGTCGTCGTTCACCGTCCCATTGTGCGCCCGGCGGCCCGGCGGGGGCGACGGACCCCGGCCTCGCCCCACAGCGCCTTGACCGCGTCGGCGTGCGCGGGCGCCTGGTCCGGACCCGCGCGGGCTGCGCGGGCGCACCGCACGGGGCCGAGGGCGCCGCGCCCGAAGCTCTTCTTCGCGGCGGCGTCGGGGGGGGCTGGCACCACCCGGACCCCCTCGGCGGCGAGCCCGGCCGCCCGCGCGGCCGGCGACTCCAACGGCCCGCCGCCACCAAGGGGTTGGTGGCGGGCGGACCGGGGGCTCACAGGACCGTGGCGATCGTCCCGGCGCCGACGGTGCGGCCGCCCTCGCGGATGGCGAAGCCGAGCCCCGGCTCCAGCGGGGTGTCACGGTCGAGCTCCACCGTCATGGTGACCGTCTCACCGGGCCGCGCGACGGCGAGTTCACCGAGGTCCACGTCGCCGGCCACGTCCGCGGTGCGCAGGTAGAACTGCGGGCGGTAGCCGGTGGCGATCGGCGTGGAGCGGCCGCCCTCGCGGGTGGACAGGACGTACACCTGGGCGGTGAACCTGCGGCTCGGTGTGACGCTGCCGGGCTCGGCGACCACGTGCCCCCTGCGCACCGCGTCGCGTGGCACCCCGCGCAGGAGCAGCGCGACGTTGTCGCCCGCCTGCGCGCGGTCCATCGGCTTGCCGAACGTCTCAAGGCCGGTGACCACCGACTCCACGTCGGCGCCCAGGACGTGGACCCGGTCCCCGACCCGCACCGTGCCGCGTTCGACGGCGCCGGTCACGACGGTGCCGCGCCCGGTGATGGTGAGCACGTTCTCGACCGGCAGCAGGAACGGCGCGTCCACATAGCGCTCGGGCAGCGGCACATAGGTGTCCACGGCATCGAGCAGCGCGCCGATCGCCTCCGTCCACCGCGGCTCGCCCGCCAGGGCCTTGAGGCCGGAGACGCGCACGACGGGCACAGCGTCGCCGCCGTAACCGTGGGCCGAGAGCAGGTCGCGCACCTCGAGCTCGACGAGGTCGGTGAGCACCGCGTCCTCGCCGTCGTCGACGGCGTCCGCCTTGTTGAGCGCCACCACGATGTGGTTCACGCCCACTTGGCGGGCGAGCAGGACGTGCTCGGCGGTCTGCGGCATGACGCCGTCGAGCGCCGACACGACGAGGATCGCCCCGTCGAGCTGGGCGGCGCCCGTGACCATGTTCTTGACGTAGTCGGCGTGGCCCGGCATGTCGACGTGCGCGTAGTGACGGGTGTCGGTCTCGTACTCGACGTGCGCGAGGTTGATGGTGATGCCGCGGGCGGCCTCCTCCGGGGCCCGGTCGATGCGGTCGGACGGGACGAACCGGGTGGCGCCGTCGCGCTCGGCGAGGACTTTGGTGATGGCGGCGGTCAGGGTCGTCTTGCCGTGGTCGACATGGCCCATGGTGCCGATGTTGAGGTGGGGCTTGGTGCGTACGTATGCCGTCTTGGGCATGGCTGAGTGTCCCTCGCGTGGTCGCGGAGCTGAGCTGGGACCCCTGGGTCCGGCCGACCCTCCCCGTGCGGGGTCCGCCGGAATGTCCGGGAAGGGTCAGCTTCGGGCGCAGCCGTGGGGCGCTGCGGACGCGACGGCGTCGATGGCCGTGAGCACGGCAGCCTTCGGCGCGTCCGCGATCGCGGACGGCACTGCGAGGAAGGCGTACCTGGACATGTCGCCGATCATCCCTGGTGGGCGGCGCCGCGTCGAATGGTTTTCCCCCGGCGGGGAGTTGGGGCGCGGAGCCCGGCATCCCAGGTTTCCGTCTGGAGTGGTGAGGTCGAGATGCCGGACGACGGGCGGCGGGATGGGACGTCGCTTACGGCGGGCGGGCGCCCGGGTCGGTTACTCTCCCCGGATGTTCGAGCCCGCTGCCCGACCCCTGTCCGGCCTCGCCGTCCGCTGCGGCAGAGCCCTGCTCTCGCCCTGGTCGCGGTTCGCGCTGCTCGTGCTGGTGCTCGCGGCCGCCGGGTCCGCCGTGCTCGTCCTCCAGCCGCAGCGGCTGCTCGCCGACGGCTGGCCGCCGCACGTGGGCGGGGCGGGCGCGATGGCGCTCTTCGCGGTGGCGTACGGGCTGTGCACCGCCGCGTTCGTGCCCCGCCCTCTCCTCAACCTGGCCGCCGGCGCCCTCTTCGCCACCCAGGCCGGACTCCTCTGCGCGCTCGCGGGCACGGTGCTCGGCGCGGGCATCTCCTTCGGCCTGGTCCGGGTGCTGGGACAGGACGCGCTGCGCCCACTGCTGCGCGGACGCTGGCTGACGGCGGCGGACGGCCAGCTGTCGCGGCACGGGTTCCGTTCGATGATGGCGATCCGCCTGTTCCCCGGAGTCCCGTTCGCCGCCGCCAACTACTGCGCGGCCGTCTCACGCATGGGGTGGACGCCCTTCCTGCTGGCGACCGGGCTGGGCTCGGTGCCCAACACGCTGGCGTACGTGATCGCGGGCAGCAGCGCGTCGTCACCGACCTCGCCCGCGTTTGTCATCGCGATGGGCTTCATCGTCCTGAGCGGCGTGGCGGCCGCGGCGGTCGCCTGGCGCAAACGACACGGGCTGCGGCGGCGCGGGGTGGAGTGACGCGGCAGGCCACGCGGTCACGCCGGACGCGGTGACGCGGTGACGCCGGGCGATGTCGGAGTGGTGACGCCTCGGGTGTGATGTCCGGGGCGGCCTCGCAGGATCCGGCGCGGCCTCGCAGGAGGGGGGCCCGGGTTCGCCCCAGCAGGCGTGGCGCCGGGGGTTACGTCGCCGAAACGGCGTCCAGTTACGTCGCCGGAGCGGCGGCCAGGTCACCCCTCCGGAGACGTGAGGCCCGGGTCATCCCGGCGGACGTGGCGCCCACGCGCGCGCCCCGCACCCCCCATTCCCCCAAGACGCTGCCGCACGGCAACCGCGCGTTCACCCGCTGTCGTTACCGTGCCCCTCGATCCGCGCGAGATCACCGGCGCGGCCACGCGGGCGCCCCGGCCGGCCCGGTGGTGCCAGGCCGACTCTCGCCCCGACCCCTCTTGGATGGCGCAGCAACCCATGTCTTGGTTCGAATCGTTCATACTCGGGCTCGTCCAGGGTCTTACGGAGTTCCTGCCCATCTCCTCCAGCGCCCATCTGCGCCTGACCGCCGCGTTCGCCGGCTGGCACGACCCGGGTGCCGCGTTCACCGCCATCACCCAGATCGGCACGGAGACGGCCGTGCTCATCTACTTCCGCGCGGACATCGCGCGCATCGTCTCCACCTGGTTCCGCTCGCTCACCAACCGTTCGCTGCGCGGTGACAGCGACGCGCGCATGGGCTGGCTCGTCATCGTGGGCTCGATTCCGATCGGGGTGCTGGGCCTCGTCCTGAAGGACCAGATCGCCACTTCCTTCCGCGATCTGCGGGTGATCGCGACCACGCTCGTGGTGATGGGTGTCGTGCTGGGCGTCGCCGACCGTCTCGCGGCGCGTGACGAGTCCGGCGGGCGCCACCGCGCGGCCAGGGAACGCAAGTCGCTGAACGAGCTCAGCACCCGCGACGGCCTGATCTACGGAGTGTGCCAGGCCATGGCGCTCATCCCCGGCGTCTCCCGCTCCGGCGCGACCATCAGCGGCGGTCTCCTGATGGGCTACACCCGTGAGGCGGCGGCGCGTTACTCCTTCCTGCTCGCCGTCCCGGCCGTCCTCGCCTCGGGCGTCTTCGAGTTGAAGGACGCGGGCGGGCCCGGGCAGGCTCCGATGCTTCCCACCCTGTTCGCGGCGGTCATCGCCTTCGCGGTGGGCTACGCGGTCATCGCCTGGTTCATGTCCTTCATCTCCAGCAAGAGCTTCATGCCGTTCGTGCTCTACCGCATCGTGCTGGGCGTCGCCCTGTTCGCCCTCATCGGCGCCGGACTGCTCGACCCGGACGCGGGCGGCGGGCTCTGAACAAGCCGCCCGATCACGGTGGTTGGGCCTCAGCCGGTCGCGGTGCCTGGGCCGTCCCCCTTCAGCTCCTCCGCGCGCAGCGCCAGGTCCTGGAGCACATCGGCCGACGACACCTCCTGCCGACCCGAGTCGTGGACCTCGGCGAGGGCCACGAACGCCAGGCTGAAGGCGCCCACGAGCTGGCGGATGGCGCCGCCCACCTCGCGCGCCATGAGCGTCGCCATCTCCTGCGGGGTGGCCTCGGCCGGGATCTCGACGCGCGGCATCGTCTCGTTGAGCAGGGCGGTGACGATGCCGACCTCGGTGTCCCGGCCGCCCCGTTCGCCGTTCTCCTCGATGCGGCGGCGGTAGTCCCCCGCCTCGGTGAGGATGCCGATCACGCGCTTGAGAACCTCGCTCTGCTCCATGCCGCGAGGATAGGCGGCGCCCGCCGCCCCAGCACTCGGCAACGCCTCGCACGCGCCGCCCAGTTGAGCCGCCCCGCCCACGGTCTGTCCGGATCATGCCCCCACCCCCCTTTTCCTGCGCCCCTTCACCTGGCTTGCACCTGGCTTTCACCTGTCTCAACGCAGATTTGCTGGCTGAGAGTTCCCACTCCGTGGCGCTGGGTCACCTCATGGCCGTAGGCTTGGGCCCATGCCCCCGACTTTCGACCGCCGCTGCTTTCGCCCTGCCGACGTGGTGAACACGGAGATCCGCTCACTGTGGGAGCAGTCCGACGGGCGCCTCTCGCCCGACGAGGAGGAGCGCTACCGGCGGCTCCTGATCGAGTGGGCCGCGGCGGTACGGAGCGACGCGGCGCGGGCGGCCTGACCTCGCGCACGAACGGCTCGATCATGAGCCCGCGTGGCCTGATCCCGACCCCCCAAACACCCCAAAGGCTGTGATCTTGACCACCCCCGGCGCCTGTCACCTGCGCTTTGACACAAACGCGCCTCCGAAGCCGCGGCCCGGCCCGTAGCCTGGTCGCATGTCTTACTCCCCCGACCGGCCCGGCACCACGCCGACCGACGCGGATGCCGCCAACGACGCCATCCGCGCGCTCGTCGACGGCGCGGACGGACAGTGGCCGGCCGAGGAGTACGAGCGGCTGCTCGCCGACTGGGCGGCGGCCGTGGGCGACGGCGCCCCGCTCCCCGCCACGGTCACCCCCGCACGCGCCCAGGCCTGAGCCGCGCGCAATCCGGTTGCCGCGGCCGTAACCCCGGTGCTGGAGTGACCGGATGCACACCGACTCCCTGAACAGTGCCCCGCGCGACGACCTGCTCGCCGTCTTCGACCGGCAGTTGCGGCAGAACGCCGGGCCCGACGGGCGCAGCGCCCGGGTCGAGCGCGTCGGCCGCGTCGTACGGCAGGTGGGCCCCGCCCCCGTGTGGAACGGCGTCATCTGGTCGGACCTGACGGCGGCCGACGCGGACGCCGAAATAGCCGCGCAGGTACGCCACTTCGCGTCCCTGGGGGTCGAGTGCGAGTGGAAGCTGTACGCCCACGACCGGCCCGCCGACCTCGGCCGGCGTCTGTTGGCGGCCGGTTTCGAGGCGGAGCCCGAGGAGACCGTCATGGTCGCCCGCGTCGCCGGCCTAGCCCTCGACGTGACGCCGCCCCCGGGCATCACACTGCGCCCCGTGACGGACGCGGCGGGCGTGGACCTGATGACGGCCGTCCGCGACGCCGCTTTCGGCGGTGACTCCTCCTCCCTCAGGGAACGGCTGCTCACCCAGCTCGCCGAGGCCCCCGACACCATCGCCGCGGTCGTGGCCATGGCCGGGGACCTGCCCGTGAGCGCGGCCCGCATGGACTTCCACACCGGCACCGAGTTCGCCAGTCTGTGGGGCGGCGGCACCCGGCCCGAGTGGCGCGGCAAGGGCGTCTACCGCGCCCTGGTCGCCCATCGTGCGCGTATCGCCGCCAAGCGCGGCTACCGCTACCTCCAGGTCGACGCCTCCGACCAGAGCCGCCCGATCCTGCGGCGCCTCGGCTTCGTCCCGCTGACGGTCACGACGCCGTACCTCCTGCGCCCCTAGGTCGGGTCTTCAAAGTCCCGTCTGGCTCGGGCCGGCCCGCCATCCGCCGGCCCCGCCGTCCGCCGGCCCCGCCGTCCGCCGGCCCCGCCGTCCGCCGGAGCCGGCGTGCCCGCGTGCCCGGGGCCGGCCCGCGCGAGTCGGCGCCGTTCAGGCCGGCTCATCGAACGCCCCGTGGCGCCCCGCGCCCGCCGCGAACCGCGCCGCCCCATCGGCCGCGTCCCGCAGCGCGTGAAAGCCGTGGCGCACCTCGCCGAGGAGTGCTTCCCGCTCGCCCAGGCCCTCCTGTTCGAGCAGCGACATCCGGTCGTGGCGCAGACACGTCTGCGGGAAGGCGGCGATCTCTTCGGCAAGCCGCTGCGCCGCCGCCCGTGCCGTG
Organism: Streptomyces sp. NPDC006711; assembly: GCF_042869775.1. Classification (NCBI taxonomy): domain Bacteria; kingdom Bacillati; phylum Actinomycetota; class Actinomycetes; order Kitasatosporales; family Streptomycetaceae; genus Streptomyces; species Streptomyces sp. NPDC006711. The sequence continues at coordinate 51,554 of NZ_JBIAGO010000006.1, read as the reverse complement.
CCGGTGGGTACGACGCGGTCGGCGAGGCCGATGGCCTGGGCCTCCGCCGCGTCCACCGGGCGCCCGGTGAGGATCAGGTCCATGGCGCGGCCCACCCCGATGAGGCGGGGCAGCCGCACCGTGCCGCCGTCGATGAGCGGGACGCCCCAGCGCCGGCAGAAGACCCCGAACACGGCGTCCTGCTCCACCACCCGCAGATCGCACCAGAGCGCGAGTTCGAGCCCGCCCGCCACCGCGTGCCCGGCGACGGCCGCGATCACCGGCTTGGACAGCCGCAGCCGGGTCGGGCCCATCGGGCCGTCGCCGTCCTCGGACACCGTGTTGGCGCGTTCGGTGCCCATCGCCTTGAGGTCGGCGCCCGCGCAGAACGTACCGCCCTCGCCCCACAGCACCGCGACCGCCGCGTCCTCGTCTGCCTCGAAGGCGCGGAAGGCGTCGGCGAGCGCCCGCGCGGTGGGACCGTCCACCGCGTTGCGCGCGCCGGGGCGCGACAGCACCACCGTCGTGACCGGGCCGTGCCGTTCGCTGCGTACCGCCGGGGGGCTCGTGTCCGTCATGACGCCACGGTTAACACGGCGCGCCAACAAGCCACAAGCGCGGAGCTCTTGGACTTGTCGGCCGGGAGGCGGAGACTGATCCGATGACGCAGCGTGTGGATCTCGGGACCCTCTTGGACCGGCTGGCCATCGACGAACTCATCACCGGATACGCCGCGGCCGTCGACGACGGGGACTGGACCGCCTACCGCGCCCTGTTCGCCGCCGACGGCCGCGCCGACTACCGCGCGGCGGGCGGCATCGAGGGGCCGGCCGAGGAGGTGGCGCGCTGGCTCGGTGAGACGCTGCGGCTCTTCCCCGTCCGCCAGCACCTGATCACCAACCGGCGGCTCACCCTTCAAGACCTCGGCGGCTATCCGGGCGACCGGGCCGAGCTGCGCGCCGACTACCTCAACCCGATGTGCCGCGGCGCGAAGGACGGCGCCGCGCCGCCCGCGCCCGACTTCGAGGCCGGCGGGCGTTACGCGTTCTCCCTGGTCCGCACCGAGGGGGGCTGGCGGCTGCGGGCCGTGACCGTGCACGAGAAGTGGCGGCGGACCTCGGATGCGTTCGCCGGGGCGTAAAAGGCGGGCGGAGCGCGCGGGGCCGCCGCGCCCACCTGTGCGCGGCCGCCGCTCTGCCCCACACTGGCGGGAGGACGACACGACGGAGCACGGGGGTCGGCAAGGAGGCGCGGTATGCGGTTCGCGGTCGGCCGGCACGGTCCCCGTCTGGACTCGGCCTGGTGGCGCGGCGGCGCCGCCCTGCTCGCCGGCGCGCTGCCCGCACTCGCGTTCCCCGCGCCCGCGCTGTGGTGGTTCGCCTATGTCGCCCTCGTACCGTTGCTGCTGCTCGTCCGTGGCGCCGCCGGCGTCCGGCGGGCCGCGCTGGACGGATGGCTCGGCGGCACCGGGTTCATGCTCGCCGTGCATCACTGGCTGCTGCCGAGCCTCAATGTCTTCATCGTGGTCCTCGCGGGGCTGCTCGGACTGCTGTGGGCGCCCTGGGGGGTCCTGGTCCGCGCGACGCTGGGAGGCAGGCCCTCGGCGGTGCGCGCCCTGGTGGCAGTGGCGGTGGTGCCCTCGGGCTGGCTGATGGTTGAGCTCGTCCGCTCCTGGCAGGGGCTCGGCGGGCCGTGGGGGCTGCTCGGCGCGAGCCAGTGGCAGGTGACGCCCGCGCTGCGGCTGATGTCGGTGGGCGGGGTGTGGCTGGTGAGCCTGCTCGTGGTGGCGGTGAATACAGCCATCGCCCTGGTGGTGGCGCTCCCCCATGTGCGTACCGCGATGGTGTCGGCCCTGGTGGTGTGCGCGCTCGTCACGGGCGCGGTGTGGATGTGGGCCCCGCGCCCCAGGCCGGAGGGCAGTCTCAGGGTCGCCGTCGTACAGCCGGGTGTGGTCGAGAACGCCGACGCCCGGTTCGCCCGTGGCGAGGCCCTGACCCGGGCCCTCGCGGGGCAGCGGGTGGATCTCGTCGTGTGGGGCGAGAGCAGTGTGGGGCAGGACCTGGCCGCCCGTCCCGATCTGGCCGCGCGGATCGCCAGGCTCTCCCAGGTGGTGGGCGCGGACATCCTGGTGAATGTGGACGCGCGCAGGTCCGACCAGCCGGGCATCTTCAAGAGTTCGGTGCTCGTGGGACCCCAGGGCCCCACCGGCCTGCGCTACGACAAGATGCGTCTGGTGCCGTTCGGCGAGTACATCCCGGCCCGCTCACTGCTCGGCTGGGCGACCTCGGTCGGCAAGGCGGCCGGCGAGGACCGGCGGCGCGGCACGAAGACCGTCGTGATGACCCTGCCCTCCAAGGTGCGGGTGGGGCCGCTGGTGTGCTTCGAGTCCGCGTTTCCCGACGTGAGCCGTCATCTGGTGCGCGACGGAGCCCAGTTGCTCATCGCGCAGTCCTCGACCTCGTCCTTCCAGGGCACCTGGGCCCCCGCCCAGCACGCCTCCCTCGCCGCGCTGCGGGCCGCCGAGACGGGCCGCCCGATGGTCCATGCCACCCTGACCGGCATCAGCGCGGTCTACGACGCCGACGGCGGCCGTGTCGGCCACTGGCTCGGCACATCGGCCAGCGCCTCCCAGGTGTACGACATCCCCCTTACCACCGGCACCACGCCCTATGTGCGCTTCGGCGCCTGGGCGGTGTACTGCGCGCTGGTGGTGCTCGCCGTGTTCTGCGCGGCCGAGGGGGCGCGTGCGCTCAGGAGGCCTGCTCAAGGGACTCCCGCACGATCCGCTCGCACAGCTCATGAGTCGCCAGCGCGTCCCGGGCGCTGAGCGTCGTGTGGGCCCGTACCGCGTCGAGGAAGGCAAGCACGCACTGCTCGATGCCGCGCTGGCGGGCGACCGGCACCCAGTCGCCGCGCCGTCGCAGGGTCGGCTGCCCCTTGTGGTCCACCACGTCGGCGAGGTTGAGCACCTGGCGCTTGGTGTCCTGCCCTGAGACCTCGAGGATTTCCTCGGTGGAGCCGTTCAGCCGGTTCATGGTGCCGATCGCGGTGAACCCGTCGCCGGAGAGCTGGAGGACCACGTGCTCCATCAGGCCCGCGCGGATCCGGGCCCGCACGACGGTGTGCTCGATGGGTCCCGGCGCGAGGAAGCGCAGCGTGTCCACGACGTGGATGAAGTCGTCCAGTACCAGGGTGCGCGGGTCCTCGGGCAGGCCCACCCGGTTCTTCTGCATGAGGATCAGCTCGCGCGGGTGGTCGGCGCACTGCGCGTAGCCGGGGGCGAGCCGTCGGTTGAAGCCCACCGTGAGACTGACGCCGCGCTCTTGGGCGAGCTCCACAAGCCGCTCGGACTCGGCCAGTTCGTAGGCGAGGGGCTTGTCGACGTATGTCGGTACGCCGGCTTCGAGCAGCCGCGTGACGATCTCCGGGTGCACGGCGGTCGGCGCGTGCACGAACGCGGCGTCCAGACCCTGGGCGAGCAGCGAGTCGAGGTCGGCGTGGGCCCGTGCGGCGGGGATGTGGTGGGCGCCGGCCACCTTGGCGAGGGTCGCCGGGCTACGGGTCTGCACGTGCAGTTCCGTGTCGGCGAGCGACGTCAGCACGGGCAGATAGGCCTTCTGCGCGATGTCCCCGAGTCCGATGCATCCGACCTTCACGGGGTCTCCCTGTCGCCGAGTGGTGTCCTGCTCCGTTGCCTGGTCAGCATACGTGCGCGGGAACGGCGGCCGATCGTGGGGCGCGGGCGGGGCCGGCGCCGCCGCTGATATCCACTGGCCCCGAGCGCCGCCGGCGGTCAGGATGACCCGATGACGACCTCCGAAGTACCGTCCGCGCAACGCGCCGAGCCCGCCCTTGACGCCTCCGAGCGGGCCATGCTCGACGGCTGGCTCGACTACCACCGCCAGACGCTGGTGGAGAAGTGTTCCGGGCTCACCGACGACGAGCTCAAGCGCACCTCCGTACCGACCTCCGAACTCACGCTCCTCGGGCTGCTGCGGCACATGGCCGAGGTGGAACGCTGGTGGTTCGTCACGGTCTTCGCGGGCGGCACGGACGAGGGGGTGTACGGGACCGACGAGGACCCGGACGGCGACTTCCACTTCGGCCCGGACGACACCTTCGCCGAAGCCCTCGCCACCTGGCGCACCGAGGTCGCCGACGCGCGGGCCCGGGCGGCCGGACGCGGCCTCGACGAACTCAGCACCGGCACGGCGCGCGACGGGCAGCACTTCAATCTGCGCTGGGTCTACACCCACATGATCGAGGAGTACGCCCGCCACAACGGCCACGCGGACCTGCTCCGCGAGGCGATCGACGGCGCCACGGGAGCCTGACGGCCCCGGGCGGCCGGGCATGCGGGTGGCGCGGGGCGCCGGGGCTCCGGCGGTGGAGTGCGGGGCGCTCCGGACGCGGAGGGCTCGCGGGCGGGCGGGCCCGGCCACTCCAGTGGGTGCGCCGGGTGTCACTCGTGCGGGCCATTGTGGCGTCCCGGCTCGCCCAAAACCCGCCGGGGCCAGGAGAGTTGTCCGATGCACCGAACCAGCAACGCGCTGCGTCTTCTGATGTCCGTGACGGCCCTGGCCGTCTGCGGCTGCGTCACGGGCTGTGTCTCCGTCGAGGCGGGGCCCCCGCACTCCCCGCCGCCCACACCGCCCGGCCGCCAGCGGAGCCACCCGCTCCCGCAGGTCGTGCAGCCACCGGCCCGTGAAGCCCTGGAGGCGGTGGATCCCACGGACTCTCCGGCCCCCGCCCCGCCCCCGCCGCCCGGGACGGGCCCGCCCAGGGCGGTCCGTCATGTCCCGCGTCACCGCGCCGAGCAGCCCGCGCCCCGACCCGCCGCCCCCAGGGCACGACACCCCAGGACCGCCCCCGCGGTGCCCGCGCTCGGCGACGTCTGCGCACTCGGCCAGGGGTACGGCGGGTGGCGAGCCGACAGTCCTGAGGCACGCATCTGCCGTGAGACGTACGGGAATTGACGCCACGTCAGCGATCCATGGGCCCGGCGGCAGCTGTGCGCGGGCCGGGCGCCAGATGTGCGTCCAGGAACGGCTGCTCACACGGCGTCCAGCTCTCGTTCGAGGCGGCGCAGTGCCTCGCGGATGTCATTGCCGTAGGCGTCTCCGGACAGTGCGTCCAAGGCGGCGTGGGCCCGGCCGAGGTGCAGCCGGGCCTCCTCGGGGCGGCGCAGCTTCAGATAGTCGGCGGCGAGGCTGAGGTGCAGCGAGGGGTAGAAGGCGCGCACCGCGAGCGAGGCGTGGCGCGCCGTGCGGCGGTCCCGGCTCAGGGTGTCGGCGGCCGCCAACGCCCGCAGGTCCCACGCCAGTTCGTCCCGCGCGTCGTCCTGGGCGTCCGCCATGTAGTGGGCCAGGGTGCAGCGGTGCAGCGCGTCGCCGTCCTCACCGATCTCCGACCACAGGGCCCCGAAGCGGTTGCGCGCCTCCTCGCGGTCCCCGCCGTGCAGCAGCATCGTCACTTGCCCGATCCGGGTCATCACGATGTCCCCCGGGGCGTCCCGCATGTCCGTCAACGCTGTCTCCGCCGGTCGTCACGTAAGTCGAACGGTTTCGACGCTAGCCGCCGCCACTGACAATCGGCCTCAGGCTCGGGCGGGGGCGCCGGCCTGTCAGCCGGACGCCGCCACACGCCCGGGCCACCGGCGCCGTCACGCGCCCGACCCGACGCCCCGGCCCGCCCGCCCGCCCCGCGCCGGGTGGCTCAGCCCAGGTTCGGGATGCGCCAGTCGATGGGCGCGTGGCCCTGCGCCGCGACCGCCTCGTTGATCTGCGTGAAGGGGTGCGAGCCGAAGAACTTTTTGGCCGAGAGCGGCGAGGGGTGCGCGCCCTTGACCACGACGTGCCGCTCCTCGTCGATGAGCGGGAGCTTCTTCTGCGCGTAGTTGCCCCACAGCACGAAGACGGCGGGGTCGGGGCGCGCGGCGACCGCGCGGATCACCGCGTCGGTGAACTTCTCCCAGCCCTTGCCCTTGTGCGAGTTGGCCTCGCCCGAGCGCACGGTAAGGACCGCGTTGAGCAGCAGCACGCCCTGCTGCGCCCAGGGCATCAGATAGCCGTTGTCCGGGATGTCCAGACCGAGCTCGTCGCGCATCTCCTTGTAGATGTTGCGCAGCGACGGCGGTGTCCTGACGCCCGGGCGCACCGAGAAGCACAGGCCGTGCCCCTGCCCCTCGCCGTGGTACGGGTCCTGACCGAGGACCAGGACCTTCACCCGGTCGTACGGCGTCGCGTCCAGGGCGGCGAAGACCTCCTCGCGGGGCGGGAAGACAGGCCCCTTCTCCCGCTCCTCCTCGACGAAGGCGGTGAGCTCCTTGAAGTAGGGCTTGTCCAGCTCCTCGCCGAGGACGCCCTGCCAGGACTCGGGCAGCATGGCGATATCGGTCACGTCAACAACCTCCGTGGGACATTCGGTCGCACACTCTCGGTGCGCGGTTCAGAACCTACCCGCCGCCACTGACAACGCGGCCCGCCCCGTCTCCGGCGGTGGCCGGGGACGGGGCGGGCGCGCCCTCGCGGGGTGTGGCTCAGTGCGTTCCGGCGTTCAGGAAGAGCCCGCCGTCCACGAGCAGGGTCTGTCCTGTGACCCAGGCCGACTGCTCGGAGGTGAGGAACGCGGCGGCGCCCCCGATGTCGGAGGGCACGCCGAGCCGGCCCATGGGGTAGGCGGCGGCCGCCTCCGCCTCACGGCCCTCGTAGAGCGCCTGGGCGAACTTCGTCTTGACCACCGCCGGGGCGACCGCGTTGACGCGTACGGCGGGCGCGAACTCGTGCGCCAGTTGCAGCGTCAGGTTGATCATGGCCGCCTTGCTCATGCCGTACGCGCCGATGAAGGGCGAGGCGGAGACGCCGGCGATGGAGGCGATGTTGACGATCGCCCCGCCGTTCTCCTTCTGCCAGGCGGCCCAGGTCCGTTGGGCGAAGCCGAGCGCGGAGATCACGTTCGTCTCGTACACCTTGCGCGCCACGTTCAGGTCCAGCTCGGCCATCGGGCCGAAGACGGGATTGGTGCCGGCGTTGTTGACCAGGAAGTCCACCCGGCCGAACGCCTCCATGGTGCGCTCGACGGCGGCGGCCTGGTGGGCCTCGTCTGCGGCCTTGCCGGCCACCGCGATGACCCGGTCGGGGCCGAGCCTGTCGACGGCCTCCTTGAGGGCGTCCTCGCCGCGCCCGGTGATGCAGACGCGGTCGCCACGGGCGACCAGCGCCTCTGCGACGCCGTAGCCGATGCCCCGGCTGGCCCCGGTGATCAGGGCCACGTTGCCGGAGAGTTCGGGAAGTTCAGTCATGTCGCGCGCACCTGGCCTCAGTTGAGCGGGCCGCCGGCCACGTACATGACCTGGCCGGAGACGAAGCCCGCGTCGTCGCTCGTGAAGAAGGCGATCGCGTTGGCGATGTCGGCCGGGTGACCGACGCGCTGGACGGGGATCTGGGTGGCGGCCGCGGCCTGGAACTCCTCGAAGCCCATGCCGACCCGGGCGGCGGTCTGCGCGGTCATCTCGGTGACGATGAAGCCAGGGGCGACCGCGTTGGCGGTGATGCCGAACTTGCCGAGCTCCTTGGCGAGGGTCTTGGTGAAGCCCTGGAGGCCGGCCTTGACGGCGGCGTAGTTGGCCTGGCCCCGGTTGCCGAGCGCGGAGGACGAGGACAGCGACACGATGCGGCCCCACTTGGCGTCCACCATGTGCTTCTGGCAGGCCTTCGCCATCAGGAACGCGCCCTTGAGGTGCACGTTCATCACGGTGTCCCAGTCCGACTCGCTCATCTTGAAGAGGAGGTTGTCGCGGAGCACCCCGGCGTTGTTGACGAGGATGGTCGGCGCGCCGAGCTCGGCCGCGACGCGGGCCACGGCGGCCTCCACCTGGGCGCTGTCGGACACGTCGCAGCCGACCGCGATGGCCCGGCCGCCGGCCGAGGTGATCGTGTCGACGGTGTCCTTGCAGGCCGCCTCGTCGAGGTCGAGTACGGCGACGGCCCGGCCCTCGGCGGCCAGCCGGACGGCGGTCGCGGCGCCAATGCCCCGCGCCGCCCCGGTCACGATGGCGACACGCTGCTCGGTGGTGGACATGCTGTTCTCCTCGCCTGGGATCCGCGGCCCTCAGTCACTGAGCAACCGCTTAGTAGCTTCAGCAGACGAGACGCTAGAAGCCCTGGCACGCGGTGTCAACGGCCCCCGGGCCGCTCGGCGCATGTCACACCCGCGAAAGGGTGGTGACCGGCGTGGTGAGCAAGGTGGTGATCAGCGTGGTGATCAGCGCACCAGGAGGTCGAGCAGCCGCTCGGTCTCGGCCGCCGGATCGGTCGTGAGACCGGTGTGCACCGGGCCCGGCTGGACGACCGTGGAGCGCGGCGCGATCAGCCAGCGAAAGCGCCGGCCCGCGTCGTCACCCGCCGCCTGCCCGGCCTCGTCACCGCCGCCGCAGACCCCCTCGACGGCGCGCAGCGCGGCCCGTACGCCGATCACGTCGGCGGCCGGGTCGAGCGCCCTCAGCTTGGCCTCGTCCAGATGGGTGCGCGCCGCGACGTAGGAATGGGCGCGGCAATAGACGAGCACGCCCGCGTTGAAACATTCGCCGCGCTCGACGCGCGGCACCACGCGCAGCAGCGCGTACTCGAAGACATCGCGCTTGCTCAACGGTCGGCGTCCTTCTGGGGGTTCGCGGTGTTGTCGGGGTTCGCGGGGCTCTTGCCGGAGCTCGTGGGGCTCTTGCCGCTGTGCTTGGTGGGGTGTGGCCACGGTTTGCTGGGCTCGGTGAGCCAGCCCGGTGCCCGCGAGGGCCTGGTGGCGGTGGGGGCGCCGAGGGTGATCCGCTCGTGGATGGTCGCGGCGCGGGTCAGCAGCGGCTCGACATAGGCGCGGCGCAGCGCGGCGGTGGTCTCGAATCCGGGCTCGTCGACCAGCCACTCGTCGGGCACCAGGTCCGTGACCTCGCTCAGCAACTCCTCGGTGACCAGGGGCGCGAGGGCGGCTGCGGCGGCGGCGATGTCCGGGCCGAAGGGCGCGAGCGCGTGGTCGGAGGCGTTGTAGGGCTTGGCGGCGGAGGCGGCGGCTCCCGGCCAGTTGTGGTGCCAGATCATGGTGGCGCCATGGTCGATGAGCCACAGATCGCCGTGCCACACCAGCATGTTGGGGTTGCGCCACGAGCGGTCGACGTTGTTGATCAGCGCGTCGAACCAGACGACCCGGCCGGCCTCGGCCGCGTCCACCTGGTAGGCGAGCGGATCGAAACCGAGCGAGCCGGGCAGGTAGTCCATGCCGAGGTTGAGCCCACCGCTGGCCTTCAGGAGCTCCTGCACCTCCTGATCGGGCTCGGACAGCCCGATGACCGGGTCCAGCTGCATGGCGACGAGCTCCGGAACCCGCAGCCCGAGCCGCCGGGCGAGCTCCCCGCAGATGACCTCGGCCACCAACGTCTTACGCCCCTGCCCGGCCCCGGTGAACTTCATGACGTACGTTCCGCAGTCGTCGGCCTCGACAATGCCGGGGAGCGAGCCACCCTCACGCAGCGGCGTTACATAGCGGGTCGCAACGACCTCATTCAACATTTTCCCAGGCCATCCATCTCTTCAGCCTTGTAATCAACGGTCCACTCCCGCAAGGCCCACCAGGGGGATCACCCCTCGACATCCCTGGGGAGAATCTGGGGCGGTCTGGGGCAGTACGCCCCTCGCTCCCCGCCTCGGGCATGAAGTAAGCATCGTAACCGGGGGTGATCGCCGGGGAGAGGTGTCCGAGCCCCACGCCAAGGTCACGACGGACTCTCCGGTGTCCAGCATCAGCGAGGCGCAGATATGCCGCAGCACGCGGAAGCCGCCACCTGCGGCGCCGCCGCCCAAGGCCAGCCCTCAGCCCCCTTCCCCCGCGGCGGGATAACGCCGGCCGCAGCCGAGGCGGGCTCCCAGATGTAGGCGTTTCACGTGTTCACCGCGACAGCGCTACCGAAGCGCGTAGTAAGCAGCAGCGAGAACTTCCTCCCCCCTGCCCCTCGGGCATGGATCGCCTGGACTTGGCGCCGGACATGAAGCACGCCCCGCGCGTAGTCGATGTCCCCAGGGCTCAACCCGCCCAGCTCGCCCTGCCGGAGACCGCACCCCAGACCGACCACGACAGCTATCCGGTTGCGCGGGTTGATGACGTCACGGACTCGCAGCGCCCTCTCCAAGGGCCAAGCTTCGCGCCGCTCCAACGGTGCCTTGGGCCCACCGCACGGACTTGACGTGCATGAGGTTGCTGGCGAGCCGCCTGTCATCGACGGCCGCCCCCAAATGGAGGAGAGCTCGGACAGGATGTCGCGCTGGAGTCGACCGAGGCGACGGTCATCCCCAACGCGGCTACGTACGCGCGCAGATCCGCCGCCGTGATGCTCCTGAGCGGGAGCTGACCCAGGGGCGGAATGATGCGAAGTCGCGCCCTCCGCTCTTGATCGTCCCAGGTCTTCGGAACTCTGCCTCTGCCCGACGCCCAGTGCATCGCGATGTAGTCAGCTAAGGCGATGGACCCGTCGCGCGGGTCCACGAACTCGCCTCGCTCCTCCTCCGTGGCTGCCCGACGGAGCCACGCCTCGGCATTCTCCAAGACGCCGAAGGATCGGTCCCGCACTCGGGGCACGCCGGCGACCTTGTACCACTGCCTTTGCCGTAGCCCAGTCCTCCCCGCCGACCAGGGGTTTTCGCGAGGAATGGGCTCCGTCACGGCCGTCCGGCAGGTTCCATATGTTCACGGGCGGACGCATCCCTGAGGTCAGCGACGGTGGAAGTCTTGGCGCCGGGCGGCAAATCCAGCGTGGACGTGGCCAGTTCAGGAGTGTCGGCGGCGGCTGGTGTCGGAGCGGTCAACGGGTCAGAGCGACGGCGGCCAGTAGCGCCACGGGCTGGAGTCGGTCCGTATGACGCCGCAGGATTCTTGCAGACACTCGGTGGCCCCTGCTCAGCATGAACCAGGACCTGGCCATCCTGGACCTCGCGGTCATCCTCATCGCCGACCCCGATGCGATCCACGCCCGGCGGGAAGAACGCGGCACCCACACCGCTTCGAACTCGGCCCCCAAAAGCACCCTGCGTGAACCTCGGCCGTCTCGGCTACCGCACCACGACGATCGATACCACGCGCCTCACCCCAGAGGGCGTCGCGCAGGCGATCGCCCACGCCGTACCCAGCGCCGGCGCTACCGTCAAAACGACTCTCCCACAGCCGAGTTAGAGAATCCGAGACCATGAGCGACACCAGCACCTCCCCTGTCACGGCGCCCATCACGGACGTCCACGTCATCGTCCGCAACGGGCAGGAAATCCTGCTCTCCCAGCGCGGCGGCGCTGACGGCTACGGCCAGTGGCACCTGCCCTCCGGCAAGCTCGAACGCGGACACAACGACACCCCCCGCCCAGGCGGCGTCCCGCGAGCTTCTCGAAGAGACCGGCCTCGAAGCCGACCCCGAGACCATGACGCTTCTCCACACCGTCATGCACCACCAGGGCGACGGCACACCCGACCGCATCGGCCTCTTCTTCGAGACCACCAAGTACGCGGGGGGCGTGACCAACCGAGAAACCCGTCAAGTGCCTGGCACTGCGCTGGTTCGCCGAGCACCAGCTGCCCGACAACCAGATCCCGTACCCCGCCGCGGGCCTGACCGGCAGCCTCACTCAGCCCGGTGGCCTCACCTACCACAACTGGCCGGAGGAGTAGAGCCAACGGTGCCTCGTTCCGCCTGAGACACGCGGACTGAGCCTGGAATTCCACCGGCTCATGGTCGGCGACATCCACGACCTGGGGGGCAAACCCGGCAAGGTCGTCGTGTTCTGGGCACGGTGGGACGGTGACGCTCACGCGCTCCCGCTGACCGAAGGGATCATGCCGCACTGGTTCCCCGCCGCAGTCGTCCCGAAGCTGGTCACCGCCCCGGGAACAGAAGAGGCCATCGCGCGGTACGAGGCATGCCGAGCGAGTCGTTGATCCCCGCCACAGCCCCCTCGCGATCAAGGAAACGCAATCACCGGATCGGGTGGCCGGGCCCCCAGGAGTGATTCGAACCCAAGATCACGGTGCCATGGCCCGGCACTACCGGCCGCCAGAGCCCTATAGAACGTTCGAGCGAGTATTCGCTCCGCTCTCACCGTTACGCATGACCGGCACAGCGAGTTTTCCGAGCACCTGTCCGCACTGATGCCACCGGAGGAGCCCCCGTGCGAACCCAGCCCAACATCGTCGGCGTACACCTGCTGTTCGAGCAATCCGGACACGTCCTGCTTCAGCGGCGCTCCCCCGAGTCCCCGTTTGCCCCCGGCTCCTGGCACGTCCCCGCCGGAGATCTCGAAGAGGAAGCGGCCACCGCCTGCGCGGTGCGGGAATCTGAAGAGGAACTCGGCGTCAAGATCGACCCGCAGGACCTGCGCCTCGTCCACGTCCTGCACTACCGCGACGCCGTCGCCGGCGTTCCTCGCATGCAGCTGTTCTTCCGTGTGCTGTCGTACAGCGGGACGCCGCGGATCTGTGAACCGGACCGGCACACGGCCCTGGAGTGGCACCCCTACGCGGCCCTGCCCTCGCCGCTCGTCGACTACACCGCGGTAGCTCTGACCTCCATCGCTGCCGGGCGCCCGTTCGCCGCCATGGGGTGGGCGGCATGAAGGCGATCAAGCCCGCACGCGTCATGGTCGGCTCAGCCTCCGCGGCCTTCATCCAGCGCCCTGACAACCACGTGCTGCTCGTTCACCACGCCGGAACCGGCCACTGGGTCATGCCCGGCGGCAAGGCCGACGACGGTCCGCTTGGGGGTGAGACACCGCGCGAGTGCTGCGAGCGCGAGGGCCGTGAGGAAACCGGCGTCACGGTCAGCGCGGGCCGGCTTCTCGTCGTGCAGTGGCTGCCCCTTGGCCGCAACGGCGCCTATGCCCACACCCCGTTCGCCTGCCACCTGTTCGTCTTCGCCGCCACCATCAGTCCCGACGCTCTCGACGACATCCGGGTGCCCGAAGGCGAACTCCTCGACTGGGCCTGGTGGGACCCGGCGGTCGCCACCGCCACGCCGGGGGTGATGGACGCGACCAACGGCCGCTTGCTGACCGCCGCCGCCCGGGCCGCGGCGGGCATCGAGGCAGCCCCCGCCTACCTGGAAGAGCTGCCCGCTCCGCGTACGACTGGGGGTGTCGGACGGTGAAGCTCAAGCGGAAGCAGAAGGCCCTCGACGGGCAGCCGTTGTCCTCGTCGGAGGAGGCTCTGTTCGGCGGGTCGTTACGGTACGACCTGGGCTGGAACAAGCACGACGAGGCGTTCCTCGAACTCGACCTGCGGGCCATGCTCGTGCGGCTCCCCCGGCTGATCGCGCTCACCGTGAAGCTGGCCTGGCAGGCCGACCGGCAGGCGCTGCGTCTGGTGGCCGGAGCCGAGATCGGCCGGGGTATCTGCCAGGCCATCGGTCTCATCGCCGTCAACCAGGCCCTGGCGCACCTCCTCACCGGCGGCACCACGGCCCAGCGTCTCACCTCGGCGAGCGGTGCGATCATCGCGGCCGCCGCCACCGCCGCGGTGGGCGCGGTGCTGCGGGCGGCCTCCACCGCCGGGACCGGGCGCCTGGAGCCGAAGGTCGAGCGGGTGGCGACCGAGCAGTACCTCCAGCACACGGCGGCGGTCGAGCTGGCGGCGATCGAGGATGACGAGTTCCACCGCCTCCTGGACAGCGCCTCCTATGGGGCGGGCTCCGCGCGGCGTCTGGTGAAGTACGTGCAGAACATCGTCTCCGGCCTCATGTCCCTGGTCGCCGCCGCCGGCGTACTGGCCGTCCTGCACCCGCTGCTGATCGTCCTGCTGATCGCGATGACGGTGCCCAGTTCGTGGGCGGCCCTGACCGTGGCCCGGCGTCGTTACGCCTCGTTCCAGACCTGGGTCCAGCACTCGCGGGCCGGGCAACTGATCAGCCGCCTGCTCATGTCCAACGAGGCCGCCGCCGAGATCCGGGTCCACCACGTCGGCCCGTATCTCCTGCACCACTTCCGGCAGATGTCGATGGACCAGGAGGCGGAGCAGCACCGGCTGGCCCATCTCGCGGCGCGCACCGGGCTGATCGCCGCCGGCTGGACGGGCCTTGCCACCGCCGCCGCCTATGCCACGCTCGGCTGGCTGCTGTGGACCGGGACGATGCCGCTGTCCGTCGGCGGTACGGCGATTTTGGCGATCCGCGCCGGGTCCGCCAGCCTCTCCAACCTCGTCCTCCAGATCAACTACTGCCACGAGGAGAGCCTGTTCGTCGCCGACCTGCATGAGCTGTGCGCGGAAGCGACCGCGCGGGCCATCCCCGTCGGCGGGCAGGCGCTGCCAGAGAAGCCGCGCGAGATCCGCTTCGAGAACGTGGTGTTCACCTACCCCGGCAAGGAGGACTCCTCGGGGGCGGAGCCCTCGGCGGCGGAGCAGGGCAAGCGGGCGCTCGACGGCGTCGACCTGACCATTCCCACCGGGAAGATCGTCGCGCTGTGCGGGGAGAACGGCTCAGGTAAGTCAACGCTGGTGAAGCTCCTTGCGGGGCTCTACCAGCCCGACACCGGCCGAATCCTGTGGGATGACGTGGACACCCGCGCTGCTGACCGCCAAGAACTTGTCTCCCGTATCGCCATGGTCAGCCAGGACTTCTACCGCTGGCCCTTCACCGCCGAGGTCAACATCTGCATCGGCCGCTCCGACATCCCCGCCACCCCCGAGCGCCGCGACCGCGCGGCCCGTTACGCGGGCGCCGAAAAGGTCGTCGCCGAACTGCCCAACGGCTGGAAGACCCTCCTCGCCCGGGGTTACAAAGGCGGACACAACCCCTCCGGCGGCGAATGGCAGCGCCTCGGCATCGGCCGCGCGCACTTCCGAGGCGGAGAAGTCCTGATCGTCGACGAGCCGACCTCCGCCCTGGACGCCAAGGCGGAGCAGAAGCTGTTCGACGAGTTCCGCAGCCTCGCCGACGAGGGCCAGACCGTCATCCTCATCACCCACCGCCTCGGCTCGGTGCGCACCGCCGACCTCATCCACGTCCTCGACCAGGGACGCGTCGTCGAGAGCGGCACCTTCACCGAACTGCTCTCCGACCAGGGCCCGGGCGTCTTCCGGAGCCTGTA
Organism: Streptomyces sp. NPDC006711; assembly: GCF_042869775.1. Lineage (NCBI taxonomy): Bacteria > Bacillati > Actinomycetota > Actinomycetes > Kitasatosporales > Streptomycetaceae > Streptomyces > Streptomyces sp. NPDC006711. The sequence goes on along the minus strand of NZ_JBIAGO010000006.1, from coordinate 36,471 downwards.
CGAACTCCAGGCCGCCCAGTACCGGCCGACCACGACGGGCGACATCCCCCGCCCTGCGGCGCACGCGAACACCGAGGAGGCCGCCCCGTCATGACGAAGAGACATGGCCCTGCTGTTCAGCTGGGGAGGGTCATGCGGAAGGCGGTGTGGCCGGGGCGGCTGGTGACGGTGATGGTGCCACCGTGGGCCGTGGTGACGGCGTGGACGATGGCGAGGCCCAGGCCCGTGCTGCCGGTGGTGCGGGAGCGGGCGTGGTCGGCGCGGACGAAGCGGCCGAAGACCTCCCCCAACAGGGCCTCGGGGATGCCGGGTCCGTCGTCGGCGACGGTGAGCGAGACCTCCTGGGGGCCGGCCGTGAGGGTGAGGGTGACCGAGGTGCCGGGCGGCGTGTGGGTGCGGGCGTTGGCGAGGAGGTTGCCGATGGCCTGCTGGAGGCGGTGGGCGTCGCCGGTGAGGACGACCGGGTCCTCGGGCAGGTCCAGGAGCCAGCGGTGGCCCGCGCCGGTGGCCCGCGCGTCGTCCACGGCCGTGAGGATCAGGAGCGTCAGATCCACCTGTTCCTGTTCCAGGGGGCGGCCCGCGTCGAGGCGGGCCAGGAGCAGCAGATCGTCCACGAGGCGGGTCATGCGCAGGGATTCCCCGTCGATGCGCTCCAGGGCGTGGCGGACCTCGTGCGGCAGGGGACCGTGGTGGCGCAGGGCGAGTTCGGCGTGGCCCCGGATGTTGGCGACGGGGGTGCGCAGTTCGTGGCTGGCGTCGGCGGCGAAGTTGCGCAGCCGCTGCTCGCCCGCCTGCCGGCGCACCAGGGCGTCCTCGACGTGGCCGAGCATGTGGTTCAGCGCGCTGGCGACCTGGCCGACCTCGGTGTCCGGGTCGGTGTCCGCGAGCGGTGCGGGCATCGCGATGTCGCCGCTGGCCAGCGGCAGTCCGGCGACCTCGGCGGCGCGTGCGGTGACCCGTTGCAGAGGGCGCAGCCGGACGCGTACCCACAGGGCCGCCGCGACGCCCGTCACCAGGAGCGCGCCGCCGAACAGCGCGGCCTCGACCGCTTCGAGACGGTGGACCGTCTCTTCGACGGGGTGCAGGGGCAGGCCCGTGATGAGGACGTCCTGGTCGTCGCCCCGGAACGCCATGACGCGGTAGGCGCCGACGGCGGACAGGCGCAGGCTGTGTCCGTGGCCGTCCGGCGCGACGGCCGCCAGGGCGCGGCGGTCCTTGGCGGTGAGGGGCAGCGATCGGTCGGTGGCGTTGTCGACGATCCCGGCCTGGGTGACGTGGCCGTCCAGGAGCCGGGCGCCGAAGGTGGCGTCGGCCTGCCCCCGGGTGTCGGGCCGGTTGTCGGCGTCGGGGGTGGCCTCGTGTTCCAGGCTCGCCGCGAACCGGCCGCCGGATGCGGTGAGTTGTTCGTCCAGGCGGCCCCGCAGGAACCCGCGCAGGGCGAGCGCGGTGGTGACGCCGACGGCGAGACAGGCGAGCGCGAGCAGGACGACGAGGCCGGCGGTGAGCTGGCCGCGCAGGGTGCGCGGCGGCAGCCGCCTCATGGGGTGTCCGGCTTGAGGACGTAGCCGACGCCCCGCACGGTGTGGATCATCGGCGTGCGCCCGGAGTCGATCTTCTTGCGCAGGTAGCTGATGTAGAGCTCGACGATGTGGGCGCGGCCGCCGAAGTCGTAGGCCCAGACCCGGTCGAGGATCTGGTCCTTGGAGAGCACGCGGCGCGGGTTGCGCATCAGGAAGCGGAGCAGTTCGAACTCCGTACGGGACAGCTCCACCGGGACGCCCGCCCGGTGGACCTCCCGCGCGTCCTCGTCCATGACGAGCTCGCCGACGGTGAGCTGGTGGGTGCTGGGCTCGGCGCTCATGCCGGCCCGCCTGAGCAGGCCGCGCAGGCGGGCCAGCACCTCTTCGATGCTGTAGGGCTTGGTGACGTAGTCGTCGCCGCCCGCCGTGATGCCGGCGACGCGGTCCTCGACGGCGTCGCGGGCGGTCAGGAACAGCACGCACACCCGGGGTGCCTCGCGGCGCAGGGCGCTGAGGACGCGCAGCCCGTCGAGGTCGGGCAGCATCCAGTCGAGGATCACCGCGTCGGGCCGGAAGTCACGAGCGGCGGCGAGCGCGCTCATGCCGTCGGCGGCGGTGCGTACCTGCCAGCCCTCGCCGGTCACGACGGCCGCCAGTACGTCGGTGACATCGGGTTCGTCGTCGACGACGAGGATCCGCACGGGCTCGCCGTCGGGGCGGTGCAGCGGGGATGGGGTGCGCGATGGGTCCATGGTGTCTCCAGCATCTCCCGGCGCGGCCCTGCGCCGGGGCGCCCGTTTCTCTGAGTTTCCTCTGAATCGCCGCTGAACAGGGCTTTGAGGGCCGATTCAGAGGATCCACAGAGGTTGGGCTGTGAGGCTGGCCGCCGCCCGCCCCGACGGGCCCGACTGGGAGGTGCGGATGACGACCGCGATCACCGGCTCCGCGCGCACGAGCCACCGGACCGATCACCGGCGCGCCCGCCGCGGCGCGCTGCCCGTGGCGGTGGTGGCCCTGATCGGGGCCGGCGCCGCCGGGGTGCTCGCGCTGTGGTGGAGCGACACGAACGCGGTGGTGGGCCCGGCGGGCTGGCTCACCGGCGCGGGCCGCATCACGGGTCTGCTGGCCGGCTACGCCTGCGCGGTGCTGCTCGCCCTCATGGCGCGTGTGCCGCTGCTGGACCACACGGTCGGCACCGACCGGCTGGCCCGCTGGCACGCGCTGGGCGGGCGCTGGACGGTGTCGCTGATCCTCGCCCACACCCTGCTCATCATCTGGGGGTACGCGCTGGCCTCGCACACCGATGTGGTCAGCCAGACCTCCTCGCTCGTCCTGAGCTACCCCGACCTGCTCAAGGGCACCATCGGCTTCCTGCTGTTCGTGGCCACCGGGGTCCTCTCGGCGCGTGCCGCCCGGCGCCGGATGAGCTACGAGACCTGGCACTACCTCCATTTCGCCACCTATCTGGCCGTCTTCCTCGCCTTTGGCCACCAGTTGTCCAACGGGGCGGACTTCGTGGCCAACCGCTCCGCCCAGCTGGCCTGGTACGCGCTGTTCCTCGGTGTCGCAGCCCTTTTGGCCTGGTACCGGTTCGTGGTTCCGGTGCGGCGCGGGCTTCGCCACCGGATGCGGGTCACCGCCGTCGTTCCCGAGGCCCCGGGCGTGGTCTCCGTCCATCTCACGGGTGAGCACCTGGACGAACTGGGCGCCCGGCCGGGCCAGTTCCTGCGCTGGCGCTTCCTTGCCCCGGGGCTGTGGTGGACCGCGAGTCCCTACTCGCTCTCGGCCCCCGCGCACCCCCGGCAGCTGCGCATCACCGTGAAGAGCGCCGGGGGCCACAGCGCCGCTCTCGCCCGGCTCGCGCCCGGCACCCGGGTGTGGGCGGAGGGCCCGTACGGGAGTTTCACCGCGAGCCGTCGCACCGCGCCGAGGGTGCTGCTGCTCGCCGGGGGCGTCGGCATCACGCCGCTGCGGGCCCTGTTCGAGACGCTGCCGGGCGAGGTGACCCTCATCTACCGGGCCCGGCGCGCCGACGATCTCGCCCTGCGCGCCGAAATCGACGCGATAGCCGCCCACCGGCGGGCGGTCGTCCATTACGTGGTGGACGAGCCGGCCGGCTGGGCGTCGCCGCTGACCGCCCGGGCGCTGAGCGCCCTGGTCCCGGGTCTCGCCGCGCACGACGTCTATGTGTGCGGGCCGCCCGCCATGACGCGGGCGGCGACCGGCGCCCTGCGCGAGGCCGGTGTGCCGGCCCGTCGCATCCACCACGAGTCGTTCGCGTTCTGAGGAGGACCACGCCATGCGCCGCGCCATCGTCGCCGCCACCGGGACCAGCGCCCTGATCGTCACGCTGCTCGCCCTCAAACCCCACCAGAACGCCCCCGTCGGCGCGCTGGCGCGCACCCCGTCGCGTGCCGTGGCCACGGCGCCCGGCCCGTCGGGCGCGACGGCGGGAGCGCCCACCGGGACGGGCACCTTCACCGGGGACCCCGTCGACACCGAGTACGGACCCGTGCAGGTCGCCGTCACCCTGGACAAGGGAAGAATCACCGCCGTCGACGTGCTGCGGGCGCCGGACGGCAACGGCCGCGACCAGCGCATCGCCGCCTACGCGCTGCCGCGCCTCACCCAGGAGGCGATCGGCGCCCAGAGCGCGGCCATCGACGCCGTCTCGGGCGCGAGTTACACCAGCCAGGGATACATCCAGTCCTTGCAGAGCGCCCTGGACCAGGCCCATGCCTGACACCCCGGCCGGGCTGCGCCATGTCGAGCACGTGATGGGCACCGTGTTCTCCTTCGACATCAGGGACCGCCCGACCCCGGCCATCCGGCGGGCGCTGGCCGAAGCCGTACGCCGGCTCCACCGGGTGGACGCCGTGTTCTCGCCCTACCGGGCCGACAGCCACATCAGCCGGCTCGGCCGGGGCGAGACGGCCCTCGAGGACTGCCCGCCCGAGGTCCATGAGGTGCTGGCCCTGTGCGCGCGGGCGGAGCGCGAGAGCGACGGCTACTTCAGCGTGACGCCCGCCGGCTCCCTCGACCCGTGCGGGCTGGTCAAAGGATGGGCCACCGAGGCGGCGGCCCGGCTGCTGCGCGCGGCGGGGGCGCGCCACACCTGCGTCAACGGCGGCGGCGACCTCGCCATCAGCGGCCGGGCGGCTCCCGGCGCGCCGTGGCGCGTCGGCGTCGCCCACCCGTTGCGGGCCGGGGAACTCGCCACCGTCGTGACCGCCCACCACGACCTGGCCGTGGCCACCTCCGGAACGGCCGAGCGCGGCGCCCACATCGTCGATCCGCACCGGGGCGTCCCCGTCACCGCGTTCGCCTCCCTCACCGTCGTCGGCCCCAGCCTGACCTCGACCGACACCTACGCCACGGCCGCCTTCGCCCGGGGGCACGGGGCCCGGGAGTGGCTGGAGGGCCTGGAGGGGTACGAAGCCCTCGCGGTCCTGCCCGACGGCGAGCGGTGGCAGACCTCGGGTTTCGCGAGGTACGGGTCATGAGGCACGGCGCGGCTGTCCGCCGGCCCCGGTCCGGCCGGCGTCCGAGGCACGCCCCCCGGCCGGCCGGGCCGCCGGGAACGTCACCCCCGCGCTGAACGCCCCGCGCCCCACTCCCGTACTCCCCGTCGCAGTCACGCGTCGTACGTCGAGAGGACAGTCAGCATGAGCACCCCATCGCAGTCCGTACCGGGCCAGGTACCGGCGCGCCGCACCGTCATCGCCTGCGTCGGAGCCGCCGGGCTCGCCGCCGCGCTCACGGCGTGCGGCGGCTCGGACAGCGCGGCCAAGGACAGCGGGGCCAAGCCCGCCGGGGACGGCGGCGGCCAGGCAGGCGGCAGCGGGAGCGTCCTTGGCAAGACGGCCGACATCCCCCAGGGCGGCGGGAAGATCTTCGCCAAGGAGGGCGTCGTGGTCACCCAGCCGAGCGCCGGACAGTTCAAGGCGTTCTCGGCGAAGTGCACGCACCAGGGCTGCGCCGTGTCGTCCGTGTCCGACGGCACCATCAACTGCCCTTGCCACGGAAGCAAGTTCGGCGTGGCGGACGGCAGCGTGAAGGCCGGCCCCGCGCCGTCCCCGCTGCCCGCCGCCGCGATCTCGGTGGAGGGGGACTCGATCAGGCTGGCGTGACGCGGCCCGCCGCCCGGAGGCAGCCCAGGATGTCGTCGGTGGTGGTCACCGCGGCGACCAGGGCCAGGGTGTGCCGGATCATCGCGGGGGTGTAGTCGGCCGGCACCCCCGCGATCGCGTCGGCGGGGACCACGGCCGTGTAGCCGAGGTTGACGGCGTCGAAGACCGCGTTGGGGATCGCCACGTTCGCCGAGACGCCCGCGACGATCAGGGTGCGGCAGCCGAGATTGCGCAGCAGGGCGTCCACCTCCGTGCCGGACACGGGCGACAGACCGTGCAGCCTGCGTACGACGATGTCCTCGTCCGCGACCTCGATGGGCTCGGCGACGCGCACCGCGCGGGAGCCGGCGTACTGCTGCACGGGCAGTCGTTCGGCGGCGCGGAACAGGGGGGCGTTGCGGCCGGACCCACGTCCGTCGGGGCGGCGCTCGGCCACCGCGTGCAGCACTTGGACGCCCGCTTCGTGTGCGCCCGCGACGAGCCGCGCCACCTGCCTAAGTGCCCCCGACTGCCGTGCCTGCGCCGCGAGTTCGGGCAGCGCGCTGTCCGGCCCGACCACGCCCTGCTGGCACTCGACGGTCAGCAGTGCCGTGGAGGCGGGAGCGAGGAGCCGTGCGAGGAGTTCCTTCGTCGCCATGGCGCGGGAGGCTAACGGCCATTGCGTGAGGGGGGAAGGGCCATTGCGCGCGGGGGGAAGGGCACGCCATCATTTCTGACGCACCGTCAGTATGCCTGTCGGAGAGCGCCGTTGGGCGCGCACAAGGGGAGGCGTCATGACCGCCGCACAGCGCAGGGGCCGCCGGATCATGATGACCGACGAGGAGCGCGACGCCTTCCTCGCCGAGGCGCGCACCTGCCGGGTCGCCACCGTCTCGCCCGACGGCAGGCCCCATGTCGCGCCGCTCTGGTACGTCTGGCAGGGCGGCTCGCTCTGGCTGTACTCGATCACGCGCAGCCGCCGCTGGGCGCAGCTCGGCAAGGGCCCGCGCGTCGCGGTCGTGGTGGACGACGGCACGGAGTACGGACAGCTGCGCGGTGTGGAGCTGAGCGGCAGCGTCGTCCCGGTCGGCGAGGCGCCGCGCACCGGTCTTCCGTGCCCCGAACTCACCGAAGTGGAGCGGCTGTTCGCGGTGAAGAACTTCGGCCTTGCGGAGATGGTCCACGACGGGCGGCACGCCTGGCTGCGGCTGGCCCCGGACACCATCGTGTCCTGGGACTTCCGCAAGCTGGGGGGCGCGTTCCGGCGGTAGCCCGGGCGCGCGGGGTCAGGCCAGCCGCTCCCCCGCCGCGACCAGCGCGTCGACCGCCGCCCTGATCGAGGGCCTGCGGTCGGCGTCGGCGCGCCAGACCGCGTACACATGGCGGCTCATGGCGTCCCGTACGGGCACCAGGCGCACCCCGTCGGGCACGGGGCCCCGGCCCAGACGCGGCGCGACACTGACCCCCAACCCGGCCTCCACCAGGGCGAGTTGCGTCGCGTGTTCGCGGGCCACATGCGCGACTCTCGGCTCGATGCCCTTGCCGCGCAGCGTGAACATCAGCCACTCGTAGCAGAACTCACCCTCGGGCCAGGTGATCCACTCGTCCTCGGCGAACTCTTCGAGGCCCACCGCGTCGCGTCCGGCGAGCGGGTGGTTCGCGGGCACGGCGACGTCCGCGAGGTCGTCCAGGACCGCCCGCTTGGCGAGCCCGGGGGGCAGCGGGAGCGGTTTGTTGTACCAGTCGAGGACGAGCGCGAGGTCGAGATCGCCCAGGAGCACGCTCCCCACCGACTCCTCGGCCTCCTGCTCCTCGGAGCGGACGGCGAGGTCGGGGTGTGCGGCGCGCAGCGCGGCGAGGGCGGCGGGAAAGAGGCCACGGGCGGCGGTGGCGAAGCCGGCGATCCTGAGCTCGCCGACGACCCGGCCGCGCTGCTCCTCCAACTCGGCCTGGGCCACCTGCACTTGGGAGAGGATGCGGGCGGCGTGCTCGGCCAGCAGCCGGCCGGCGTCGGTGAGGCGCACCCCGCGCCCGTTCTTCGCGAGCAGCGGCTGGCCCGCCTCGCGCTCCAGCTTGGCGAGTTGCTGGGAGACGGCCGACGTGGTCACGTGCAGGGTGCCGGCGGCGCCGCCCACCGAGCCGTGCCGGGCCACCGCGTCGAGGGTGCGCAGGCGCTCCAGATTCAACATGTAAGCGATGCTAACCGATCACCGTGATGAAATTTCGCTTGTACTACGCGGTCCTGGGCCTCATCGTGGTCGTCATGAGCACCGCCACGCCGCCTCGCCCCTCCTCCGCTTCCCTCGCCCCACGCCACGCCCCGGCCTCCGCGCCGGGGCGTGGCGCCGCGCTCGACTGGCGCGTGCGGTTCGCCGCGCTCTCGCTGATCTGGGGCTTCAGCTTTCTCCTGATCAAGGTCGGCACCCAGGGCTACGCACCGTTCCAGGTCACCTTCGGCCGGCTCCTCTTCGGCACCCTGGTGCTCGCCGCGGTGATGGCCGTCAAGCGCGAGCGGCTGCCGCGCGGGCGCCGGACCTGGCTGCATCTGACGGTGGCGGCGCTGTTCCTGAACGCCGCGCCCTTCTCCCTGTTCGCGTACGCGGAGCTCACGATCCCCTCGACCCTGGCCGGCATCTGCAACGCCACCTCGCCCCTGTGGGGCATGGCCCTGTCCCTGGTCGCGCTCTCCGAGGACCGTCCGACCCGCCGCCGGGTCGCTGGCCTCGGCCTCGGCTTCCTCGGGGTGCTCACGGTCCTCGGCGCCTGGCAGGGCTTCAGCGGTCTGGACGCGCGCGGCACGGCGATGGCGCTGCTCGCCTCGCTCTGCTACCCGGTCGGCTGGATCTATGTGCGCCGCACCCTTGCGGGCAGCGGATACTCCAGCCTGTCCCTGACGGGACCCCAGCTCGGTCTCGCCACGCTCCAACTCGCCCTGGTCACCCCGCTGTTCGCGGGCCTTCCGAGGTCCTTCCCGCTCGTGCCGCTGCTCGCGGTCGCGGCCCTCGGCGCGCTCGGCACGGGGCTCGCGGTGCTCCTCCAGTACGGCCTGGTCACCGAAGTCGGTCCGACCACGGCGCAGATGGTCACCTACTTCATCCCGGTGATCGCCACCGCCGCGGGCGTCGCGGTCCTCGGCGAACACCTCAGCTGGAACACCCCCGTCGGCGCGGCCGTCGTCCTGGCGGGCGCGGCCCTGACCCAGAGCCGGCCGCGCGCGCGGCGACGGGCTCAGTAGCGGGAACGGGGTCCCGAACCCGGCCCGATCGCGGCGGCGACGGCGTCCGCGAGGGGCCCGATGTCCTCGGGCTCCAGACGGGACACGGTGAGCCGCACCCCGGGCTCGGACGCCATGCGGAAGCGGGCCCCGGGAGCCACCGCCCAGCCGGCGTGCAGCAGCCTGGCCACCGCCCCCGTCTCGTCGGGCACCGGCACCCACACCACGAAGCCGCTGCGGCCGCGCGCCGCGACCCCGCGCTCACGCAGCGCCCGCAGCAAGCCCTCGCGGCGTTCGCGGTACGAGCGCGCGACCCGCTCCGGATCGACGGCGCCCGACGTCCACAGATCGACGAGGGCCCCCTGGAGCAGCCGGCTGACCCAGCCGGGCCCCAGCCGCTGACGGCCGCGCACCCGGTCCAGGGTGACGGCGTCCCCGGTGAGCAGCGCGAGCCGCAGATCGGGACCGTAGGCCTTGGCAACGGAGCGCACGAACGCCCAGTGTCCGGTGGCGGGGGCGACCGGGTGCAGGGGCAGATCCACCATCCCGTGGCCGTGGTCGTCCTCGACGAGCAGTACGCCGGGGTGGGCGGCCAGCACCTCGCGCAGGGCCCGGGCGCGGGCCGCGCTCACGGCCGCGCCGGTCGGATTCTGGGCGCGGCAGGTGATCACCACCGCCCGCGCGCCCGCCGCGACGGCGCGTTCGAGCCCTTGGGGCAGGGGGCCCTCGTCGTCGAGCGGCATGGGTTCGGGCCGCAGTCCGAGCGCGGGGACGAGATCGAGCATCGCGCCCCAGCCGGGGTCCTCGATCGCCACCGCGTCACCGGGTTTGAGGTGCGCGGTGAGCACGCGCTCGATGGCGTCGAGCGAACCCGAGAGCACGCCGATCGGCCCGTCCGGCACGCCGCCCTCGTCGAAGGCGGCGCGGGCGAGCCGGGCCAGGTCCTCGACCACGGGCTCCTGCCCGTACAGGTAGCGGCCCGGCTGTCGCGCGTTGTGGCGGGCGGCGGCGGCCAGCGCGTCGCCGAGCGGCGGCAGCAGCGCCGGATCCGGGTTGCCGTCGGCGATGTCGCGTACGCCGTCGGGCACATGCACCCGGATCAGGTCGCGGGCGCTGCTCGCGGGCCTCGGCCTCACCCGGCTGCCGCGCCGGCCCGCCGTCTCGATCACCCCCCGGTCGCGCAGCAGCCGGTAGGCGGCCGCGACGGTATTGGGATTGACGCCGAGCTCGGTCGCCAACTCCCTCAGCGGAGGCAGCAGTTGACCCGGTTCGAGCTCGCCGGCGCCCACCGCGAGCTCCACGCTCTCGGCAATCTCCGATGCGCGACGTCCTGTGATCCGATATTCTCCTAGCACAAACGACATTATGCACTAGTGCAATGGAGAACGCCATGGCGGACAGCCCGGCCACCGCGCCCTACGCGTCCACGGACCGCACCGTACCGGCCCGCTACCGGGACCGGACCTCCTACGACCGCGCCCTCGTGCACGGCATCCTCGACGAGGCGTACGTCTGCCACCTGGGGTTCGTCCGTGACGGGGCCCCCGTCGTGCTGCCCACGCTCTTCGGCCGGGTCGGGGAACGGCTCTACATACACGGCTCCACCGGCTCGCGCCCGCTGCGCGCGGCGGGCCAGGCCGGCCCCGGCCTGGAGGTCTGCCTGACGGTCACGCATGTCGACGGCCTGGTGCTCGCCCGGTCCGCCATGCACCACTCGATCAACTTCCGCTCGGTCGTGGTGCACGGCACCGCCCACGAGGTCACCGACCCGCAGGAGCGGCTGACCGCGCTCGACGCGCTGGTGGATCACGTCGTACCGGGGCGCTCGAGCGACACGCGCCCGCCGAACGCGAAGGAACTGGCCGCGACGGCCGTGATCAGCCTCGACCTGAACGAGGTCTCGGCCAAGGTGCGCGCCGGTGGCCCGAACGACGACGCCGAGGACCTGGGGCTGCCGTACTGGGCCGGGGTGCTGCCGCTCGCCCCGGCCTACGGCGCGCCCGTCCCGGCGGACGGCCTCGACCCCGCGGTGGCCGTGCCCGGTTACCTCACCGCGCGCTGAGTCCCCCGGCTCACCCCGGGGCCCGCCTCGCGCCCCTCACAGCGCCACCGTCTCGCGGCGGTCCCTCGCCGCCTGCCTCGTCTCGGCCGCCGCCAGCCCGATCACCGCGAGGAGCAGCAGCGCGGTGCCCGCCGCCGTCGCCGCGGTGACGCGTTCGCCGAGCACCGACACGGCGATCACGGCCGCGCTGACCGGCTCCAGGAGCATGATCACCGAGACGGTCGCGGAACGGACGACGGCGGCTCCCGCGAAGTAGAGGGCGTACGCGAGCGCGGTCGGCACGGCGGCCACGTACAGAAGCAGGACGACGACGCGCACCGGCTCCCCGGTGTGCGGCAGCAGGCCCTCCCCGGCCGCGAACGGCAGCAGGCAGAGGGCGGACACGCCGAAGGCCCACGCCGTGGTCGCCGACGGGTCCCCCGCGCCGCCCTCGCGGCCGAGCCACCTGGTCAGCAGGGTGATGGCGGCGTATCCCGCGGCCGACACCAGGGCGAGGAGGACCCCGGCGGGCCTGACCGTGCCGCCGCCGTTGCCCACCCACAGCACGGCAAGCCCGGCGAGCGCCCCGGCGACGGCCGCGACGCCGGGCCCGCCGATCCGCTCGCCCAGGACGAGGCGGGCGCCGAGCGCGATGAGGACGGGGCCCGCGCCGAGCGTCACCACGGTCGCGACGGCGAGACCGGTCGCCTCGACCGCCGCGAAGTAGGCGCTCTGGAAGATCATCAGGCCGATGCCGCTGCCGAGGACACGCAGGAGCCGACGGCGTCGGGGGTCGCGCGGGGTCGCAGGCGTGGCGGATATGGCAGCGGCGGCGGACACGCCGGGGCGTGCGGGTGCGGCGGGGCGTGCGGGGCGACGGCGCAGGGCCATCGCGCCGAGCAGCAGGACAAGACCTCCCGCGCAGCGCCAGAAGGACAGGGCGAGCGGTCCGAGGTCGCTGGCGCCGAAGACCAGGGCTGCGGCGGCGCCCGCCGTGCCCCAGGCGAATCCGGCGAAGGCGAGGTAGAGGAGCCCGCGCCCGACGGGCAGCGGGGTGGAGGGGCCCATGGCGGGGCCCGTCGACGAGTTCGACACGTACGTACTCCGATGAGGAAGACGGCTGGCTGGTCGCGGCATCGGGTGCGCGGGCAGCGACGAGCCGCTGGGCGACAGCCCCAGCAGGGTCTTCGTCAGGAGGTGCGGCCGCCCGCGTTACGCGGCGGGAGGCGGCAGTACGGTCATCGGCATGATCGCCACCCTAGGCGGCGGAGCGCCCGGCCGACAACTCCCCCTCGGCCCCGGCCGGCCCGCCGCACGCGATCGGCCCCGAGGGCGCCTTGGGCGTAGAGGACTGGGCGATGAAGGCGCCGCACAGCACCACCGCGCCACCTGCGATCTGCGGCGCGCCCAGGTGCTCGCCGAGCAGGACCCAGGCGAAGACGGTCGCGATCACCGCCTCAAGACAGGCGACGACACCGGCCACCTGCGGGGAGAGCCTGCGCACGGAGACGACGCCGGTGACGTACGCGAGCACGGTCGCGATCAGCACGATCCAGGCCAGCAGCAGCGCGGCGGGAACCGGGGTGCCGTTCATGTCGGCGTCCGCGCCAAGGACGGACCACTTCATGCCCCAGGGGCGGGCGAGGACGGTCAGAAGGAGGGAGCCGACGAGCAGGCCGTAGGCGATGACGCCGATGGGGTCGGGCGCCTCCTCGTCCGCGCCGCCCTGGTCGGACAGGACGAAGTAGCCGACCTGGCAGCACGCGGCGCCGAGGGCGAGCAGCAGTCCGAGCGCGTCGAAACTCAGCCCGGACCAGATCTCCACGACGCTCGCGAGGCCTGCGGCGGCGAGCACCACACCGACGGCGGCGGCCCGGGTCACGGGCCTGCGCTGCACGAACCGGACCCAGCCGAGAACGAGCGCGGGCGCGAGGTATTCGACGAGCAGGGCCACGCCCACGGGTATGCGGGAGAGCGAGGCGAAGTAGCAGGCCTGGACCCCGGCGACGGCCAGCAGTCCGAATCCGGCGAGCAGCGCGGGTCTGCGCAGCACCAGGGCACGGTGGCGCCAGGCCACCGGGAGCATCACCAGCGCGGCCCCGGTCACCCGCAGCCACACCACGTGCAGCGGGTCGAGCCCCGCTTCGATGAGCGGCTTGGCCGCCACACCGGAACCACCGAATGCGAAGGCCGACCCCAGGGCGAGTCCCAGGCCGGCGCTTCTCCCCTGAGACGCGTGCATCGGCACATCATGGCAGCCCGGGTCAGGACCGTCATCCTCATGACACCTGTCGAGACGCACCCCCGCGCCGGGTCCGGTACGGGGCTCGGACCGAGGGGGCCCGCCTCTGCGCCGGGGCGTTCGGCGGGGTGCCTCAGGGCCGCCGGCGCGGGCCGTCCAGGCGGGTGGCGAGCCACGCGGCCTCCACCCCCGCGTGGTCGAGGACTTCGACCGCCCGGCACCCGGGGTCCGCGGCGAGCGCCGCCAGCAGGTCGCGCCCGTCGGCCCGGTCGTCGCCCCTGGCCCGGGCGCGTCGCGACGCGTGGTCGAGGGCCGCGAGCGCGCTCGGCGACCAGCCGGGCTGCGTGATGAGCGGCACCGCTCCCGAAGCCTCCACCGATCCCTGCCAGCGCAGCCCATAACCAATGCTGCGCTGCACCAAGTACCCCAGCACACGCGCGACTTGGGGCCCGCCTTCGAAGGCCGCCCGTACATCGGGATCGCTCTCCATCAGCGAGTGCAGCAGATGCGCGGTGTCCAGCTGCCGGTCACCGTCGCGCAGCGCACGCCTGCGGGCACCCGCGACCACTGAGGCGAGCTCCGCGGTGAGCCGGCCTTCGATGTCTGCGGGGGAAGCGGCCTGGTGCGGCGCTGGGGGAATCGGGCTGTGCACTCCTCCACCTCATCAGGCGCCGGGGCGCGGAACATCCCCGTGGGGGAGCATTCGCGCCTCCGACAGAAGGTGGGCACGGATGACCGGGTTCTCCTCCTTACGGAGGAGATCTCGTAAATCTCCCCCTCCGGGGCAACCCACGGCCGCCGTGCGCGAGACCGGCCGGGGCGCAGCGCCCGCGACGCAACCGCGCCACCGTCGAATCTCGTCCTTCCCGCATGACACAGCCGTCCCCACCACCGCCGAGGGAGCGCCGATGTGCTGGATGGTCGCCCTCCTTGCCGAGGACGGGATGCAGTACGTATACCGGGTGTACGCGCCGCGTGAGGCGCTGCCGGGTGATCTCTTCTGGGCCGCCTTCCACTGCCACGACGAGTCGGCGCGGCCGCGCGCCTGCGACCTGTTCGACTCCGCCGAGATCTGGGCGCTGGAGACCTTGCGGATCTGACCTCGCGATCTGACGGTTCATCAGTATTGAATGTTCACCCCGCTGCCGCTACGTTCCGCGACACGTTCCCCGTCCTGTGAAGTCCCGTGAAATCCCATGAAGTCCCATGAAGGAGTGGTCGCATGGCCGAGGTCAGCGCGGAGGCACGTATCGACGCTCCGGCCGAGAAGGTGTGGGCACGGCTCACCGACTTCTCCTCGTACGGGGAGTGGAACGCCACGCACACCAGCTTCCCCACCGGCGGCCCCGAACGGCTGGAGCTCGGCGCGACCTACACGGAGAACATGAAGCTGATGGGCTTTCCCGCCGAAGTGGCGTGGACGGTGGACGCGTTCGAGCCTGGCCGGGTGTTCGGCGTCCAGGGCAAGGGCCCGATGGGCGTGAACGTCACCAACCGGTACTCCGTCGTCCCGGACGGCGCGGCCACCACGGTGCGCATCGACGGGGAGTTCACCGGCGCGGCGGTCTCACTCATGGCGGGCAAGCTGAAGGACTCGGCGACCGCCGCGCTCAATGAGTCGCTGCGCAGGCTCGCGGGGCTGTGCGCCTGAGCACCCGGCGCCCCGCGCGCCCGAACCGGCGAGAGCCCCGCAGCCGTTGGCTGCGGGGCTCTCGCCGTGGATGAGGTTCAGTCCTCGTCCGCCAGGATCAGATAGAGCCTCTTGCGGGCGTCGTTGATGACGGCGAGCGCCTTCTCGCGCTGACCGGCCGAGCCCGTCTTCCAGACCTGACCGAACGCCTCCATCAGACCGAAGCCGGCCTGCCGGATCTCGTGCATGGCCTCCCAGTCGACTCCGCGCCCGGCGTCCTCCCAGGGTGCGTCCGCCCCCGATTCGGCCTCGGTGCGCCCGGTGTCGGTGAGCGTGAACAGCTTCTTGCCGCCCTCGCTCCGGCTGGCGATCAGGCCCTCGTCCTCCAGGAGCTGGAGGGTGGGGTAGACCGAGCCCGGGCTGGGCTTCCAGGCCCCGCCGCTGCGCTCGCCGATCTCCTGGATCATCTCGTAGCCGTGCATCGGCCGGTCCTTGAGGAGGGCCAGGATCGACGCGCGGACGTCGCCGCGCCGCGCCCTGCCCCGGGGTCCGCCCCGGCCGCCGCGACCGGGCCCGAACGGCCCGCCGCCCCACGGCCCCCCGCCGAAACCGGGGCCGAAGGGCCCGAAGGCGGCGCGCCGGCCCTCGAAGTCACCCCGACCGCGATGGCCGGGTCCTTGCTGTCCGTATCCATGTGAACACATGGTTCGTTCCTTCCATCGTTGAACTGTCGCGATGCCTCAACGATATATCGGCGACATTCGTTGAGCAACCCCCTTTCCTCCGATGGCCCGGGCCACCGTCCGGGCGCAGGCTGGAGGGAGCGGAGCCGGGAGCGAACGCCCCCGGGGAGCGCGGAAGGGGGTGCGACGCCATGTCCCGGTTCATGGACGTCCACCACGGAATGACGGGCATCACAGCCGACCAACTGGCGCGGGCACACCAGGCCGACCTGGCCATCGAGAACGAGGAAGGCGTCCACTTCGAGAAGGCGTGGGCGGATCCGGCGTCGGGCACGGTGTACTGCCTTTCGGAGGCACCGTCGGCCGACGCGGTGCGGCGCGTCCACGAACGCGCGGGCCACCCGGCGGACGAAGTCCACCCGATCCCCCTGATGGTCTGATACCCGACCCGGCGAGGCCCGGACGTCGCCTCTTGCCGCGCCGCTCTGCCCGCGCGGCGCGGCACCGCGTGCCCTGGCGGGCCCGCCAGGGCGCCGGGTCGCTCAGCACCGGGCCAGTCATCGCGCATTGGCCTTGGCCCGGGCCGATCCCGGCCCCGTACGGTGCGGCCATGCGCATCCGAATCGTCGACGCCTTCACCGCCCGGCCCTTCGCCGGAAACCCCGCCGGGGTCCTCCTCCTGGACGCCTTTCCGTCGGACGGCTGGCTCCAGGACGTGGCCCGCGAGGTCAACCACGCCGAGACCGCCTTCGCCCACCCCCTGCCGCCCGGCGGCGACGCGGACTGGGCACTGCGCTGGTTCACCCCGGCCACCGAGGTCGACATGTGCGGACACGCCACTTTGGCCACCGCGCACGTCCTGCGCTCCACCGGCGCCCTGACCACAACCGTCCGTTTCACGGCACGCTGCGGCATCCTCACGGCCACCGCCGCCGACGACGGCGCGATCACGCTCGACTTCCCCACCTCCCCGCTGGCAGAGGAGCCGGTTCCCGACGGCCTGGCCGAGGCCCTGGGCGCGGCGGTCGTCTCGGTCCACGACACGTCCCCCGACATCGGCGACCTCGTGGTCGAGCTGCCCGACGAGGGGGCCGTACGCGCCCTCGCGCCCGACCCGCGCGCCCTGGGCCGGCACTCCGCGCGAGGCATCATCGCCACGGCCGCCGCCGAGGATCCCGCCGCCGGCTACGACTTCGTCTCGCGCTGCTTCTTCCCCAACGTCGGCATCGACGAGGACCCCGTGACGGGCAGCGCCCACACCGCGCTCGCCCCGTTCTGGTCGGCGCGCCTGGGACGTACCTCGCTGACCGGCCTTCAGGCGTCGCCGCGCTCGGGCCTCGTCCGCACCGAGGTGCGCGGCCCACGCACCCTGCTGACCGGGCACGCGGTCACCGTCCTTGACGGCGAGCTCCTGACGGCACCTTAAGGTCGCGCCACAACGGCGTAAGGGGCGTACGCAATAGCCGTACGCCCCTTACCGTTGCCCCGCCCCCTCACATCGTGGGCAGCCAGCTCACCTTGCCCGCGAGCAGCGCGTACCCGACGAAGGCCCCGATGTCGAGCAGCGCGTGCGCCACCACGAGCGGACCCACCCGCCGCCAGCGCCGGTAGAGCAGGACGAACACCACGCCCATCACCATGTTGCCGAGGAAGCCACCGACCCCCTGATAGAGGTGGTAGGAGCCGCGCAGCACGGCGCTCGCGGCGAGCGCGGCGGACGGCGACCACCCCAACTGGCCGAGTCTGCGCAGCAGATACCCGACCACGATCACTTCTTCGAGTACGGAATTCTGGAGCGCCGAGAGAATCAGTACGGGGTACTTCCACCACACACCGGGCAGCGACTCGGGCACGACGGTCAGATTGCCGCCGGCCGCCCGCGCCACCAGGTAGAAGGCGAGTCCCGCGCTGCCGATCCCGGCGGCGATGAGCACGCCCCGGCCGAGGTCCGGCCACGGCCGGGTCCGGTCGAAGCCCAGCACCCGCAGCCCGCCGGCCCGCTCCCGCACCAGGAGGTGCGCCACGAGCGCGACCGGCACGAGCGCCGTCGCGATGCCGAAGAGCTGCCAGGCGAGATCGAGCCAGGGGCGCCCGGGAGCGTAGGAGGCGTTGAGGTGTGCCGCCTGGTGCGCGAGGCCGCCCGGTCTGGTCAGCGAGCCGACAAAGCTGATCAGGGCCGACACCCCGCTCGCGCCGAGCGAGAGCGCCAGGACGAGAACGGTCTCGGACCGCAGGATTTTCGGTGAACACCCCTGCTCGGGAAGGGAATCAGCCACCCGCTCGGCCTCCACCTGCACACCTGCCTCCAGTTGATGAATCCCGGTCCATCCCCACCGCCGCCCCGCTAGGGTCTCGAAGGACAAGCTGAGGATCGCGCGCGACAGGCCGGGGACGGCCGCCATCGCGATGGCGGCCGTCCCCTGTTCCTTGTTCACCATTCAAGGAGGGGCACCACCGCCATGGGACGTCACAGCTTGCCCGACGACGCCACGGGGGCGAGCGGCGGGGCCGCCCGGGTGGCCGCGCCGGCGCGCACGGTCGCGCTCGCCCTCGCTCTCGTGCTGGCCGTCGCGGCGGGCACGGCCGTCGCCGTCCAGCGCGGGCTGCTGTCCTTGCGCCGCTCCTGCGCGGCCACCGCCGTGCGGCTCGATCTGGTCGCGTCGCCCGATGTGGCGCCCGCCGTCCGGGCCGTCGCCGACCGGGCCCGCAGGGAGAGGATCACCTCGGACGGCTCCTGCATGGACGTACGGGTGAGCGCCCGCGACTCCTTCGAGGTCGCCGCTTCGTTCGCCTCCCCCGCCAGACCCGACTTCTCGGTGTGGATCCCGGACGCCTCCCTCTGGGTGGACCGGGCCAAGGACGCCTCGGCGAACGTGCTCACCGCCGGACACATCGCCACCTCACCGGTCACCCTCGCGGCGGTGCCCGCCGCCGCCGTCCCGCTCGGCTGGCCGGCGAAGACCTACAGCTGGGCCGAGCTGGCCACGGCCACCACACGGGACGCCGCGCCGCGCCTCGGCATGGCCGACCCCACGCGCAGCGCCTCCGGGCTGCTCGCCCTGAGCTGCGTCGGCAAGTCGGCGGCGAGCACGGGCCACGGCGGTGGCGCCCGGGCGGCCGCCCTCGCCGCGCTGCTCGCGCGACGGGTCTTCACGGGTGACGCCCAGGCCGTGCGGACCCTTGGCAAGGGCGGCTCCGGGGACAGCCAGGCGCTGGTCGTCTCCGAGCAGGCGGCGTTCGCGTACAACACCGCGCACGGCGGGGACCGGGCGCTGCGCCTCTTCTATCCGACGGACGGCGCGCCGCAGCTGGACTATCCCTACGCCATGGTCCGCGAGACCCGGATGAGCACCGACGAGAGCCGGGCCGCGATGCGTTTCATGACGCTTCTCGGCGATCCCGAGTCCACGCGCGTCCTGGCCGCACAGGGCTTCCGTACGCCCGGCGCGCCGGTGGACGGCCCGCTCGCGGCCGAGGCCGAAGCGAACTCCCCGCAGCCGTACGCGAGCGCGAGCGCGCAGCCGCCGTCGGCCCAGGACCTCCAGGACGCGCTCGGCATGTGGGCGAGCACCGTGCGCGGCGCCCGCCTGTCGACGGTGGCGGACGCCCCGGGTCCGATGGCCATGCCGGCGCCTGGCGCGGGCGATCGCACCCGGCGTGCCCCTCTCCGGCGCCCGGTGGAAGGTCAGCCTCGCCGCGCCTGAGGGCCCTGAAGGTCCGGACAGCCCGTCGGCCAGGTGTGCACCGGCTCGCCCGCGAGCATCAGTTCGCGGTAGCGGCGGGTGGTGGCGGCGAGGGCCGCCTCCCTGCCGAGCCCCGCCGCCAGCGCCTCGTGGTAGGTGTCGACCTGCCAGGACGCGCCGTTGACGCGCCGCCTGCACCGTTCCTCGATGATGCCGAGGTAGTGGTCGCGGTCGGCCGGCGCCACGCCCCACGCGTCGAGCCCGGCGGCGGCGAGCGGCAGCAGTTCCTCGCGGACGAGCTTGATCGCGGGCACCCGGGTGACGCCGCCGCCCCGCCTCGGCGCCGGCCACAGCAGCTCGGCGTCGATGCCGTAACGGCAGGCGGCGTCGAAGTTCGAGGCCGCCGACGCGAAGGGGAGCCGGGTCCACACGGGCCTGCTGTCCTCCGCGAGGGCCCGCACCAGACCGTAGTAGAACGCCGCGTTGGCAAGGACATCGCTGACGGTGGGCCCGGCCGGCAGCACGCGGTTCTCCACCCTGAGGTGCGGCACGCCGTCGGCGATCCCGTACACCGGCCGGTTCCAGCGGTAGATCGTGCCGTTGTGCAGCACCAGCTCCTTCAGCTGCGGCACCCCGCCGTCGGCGATGACGCGCAGCGGTTCCTCCTCGTCGCAGATGGGCAGCAGCGGCGGGAAGAACCGCAGGTTCTCCTCGAAGAGTTCGTACGCGGACGTCACCCAGCGCTCCCCGAACCAGGTGCGCGGGCGCACGCCCTGGGCGCGCAGTTCGGCCGGCCTGGTGTCGGTGGCCTGCTCGAACAGCGGCGGCCGGGACTCCCGCCACAGCTCGCGCCCGAACAGGAAGGGCGCGTTGGCGCCGACCGCGATCTGCACGGCCGTGACCGCCTGCGCCGCGTTCCACACCGCGGCGAACCGCGCCGGTGTCACCTGCAGATGCAACTGCACGGAGGTGCAAGCGGCTTCTGGGGTGATCGAGGCGGAGGTGCAGACGAGCCGTTCCACGCCTTGGATGTCGAGGGTGAAATCCTCTCCGCGCGCGGCCACTATCTGATCGTTGAGCAGGGCGTAGCGGTCGACGTCGGAAAGGTTCGCCGATACCAGGTCGTCCTGGTCCAGGGTTGGCAGAATTCCGATCATGAGGATGCCGGCGTCGACCTCGGCGGCCTTGCGGTCGGCATACCCGAGCCCGGTGCGCAGCTCCTCCGCCAGTTGATCGAATACGCGGCCACCGAGCCGGTGCGGAGCTATGTTCACTTCCAGATTGAACATTCCGAGCTCGGTCTGGAAATCCCGGCTCGCGATGCGTTCGAGCACTTCGGCATTCATCATGCGCGGCATACCGTCGGGACCCGCGAGATTCAGTTCGATCTCCAGCCCCATCAGGTTCCTGGGGCGGTCGAACCGCTTCTGGTCCAGCAGCAACCCCAGTCCCTCGAGGCACTGCCGCAGCTTCTCCCGGTAGCGGTGCCGATCGGACAGGTCGAATCCGCCTGCCACGACCTTCTCCCCCATCTAAGGGTCCCTCCTCGAATGGGCGGCCGGCAGCACCGGCCGCGCGCGTCACGGTCGATAATGCCCAGGCAGACTGATCCATAACGCCTGCGCGCCAAGCGCCGGGAGAGTAGTGTCGGATGCCACGGCCCGCGGCACATTCATCAGGCATACGGCAACGTGCAGTTACCGCCTTCTTGGTTCTGGTGAAAAACACCGACGAGTTTCGGCCGACCCCCGGCGGGGCACCTTTCCAGGTTGGAGATCCGGGGAGGGCATTTCCCCGGGTTAATCCACCACCCAGAAGGACCGGGAACCGACTTGCCGGCAATATCGCCGACAGCTAGCCGAAACACTGTGTGAACACGTGTCGTATAAACTCTGCAAACGAGGCAGAGAGGCGGCGCTCCGGCCCCCGTTCGCCGGCCCCCTCTGACCCCGCACCGCACACACCGCCGTCCGCACCGCCCACGCATCACCGTGTCTCCGAAGTGAGAGGCGACCCACCATGCCGCTGCATGTCCCCCCGGCCCCCGCGCCCGCCCTGCGCAGCGTCCTCGCGGCACTCGGTTCCCCCACCGCCGTCCGCGAGGCCCGTACCCCGGCCCTCCGCTCCGCCCCCGGTCCGCTCACCCCCGAACTGCCCCTCCCCCTCCACGTGCTGGACGGGATCACCTCGGGCGGCCGGACGGCGCGCAGCCGCCTCGCCGGATGGCGCTTCCTGATCAGCGACCGCGACCATCCCGTCGCCGCCGCCGACACCCGCCTCACGCCGGACGGCTGGACGTTCTCGCACTTCTTCGAAGGCCCCTACATCGCCTCGACCCAACGTGCCCTGCGCCAGGCCGAACTCCTCGCCACGCCCTTCCAGCCCCGGCTCCTCTCGGTGCCCGAGCTGTACATGCTCACCCTGTGGCTGCACGGCGACACCGGCGCCGACGGCGCCTCGGGAGCGCCCGCGCCGCACGATCTTCTGGTGCCGCTCGCGCCCGCCCCGCCCGGCATCTGCTCCCACCGCCCGCTGCGCGTCAGCGAACTCCTGCCGGTCCTGACCCTGCGCCTGGCCCCGGCTCCCCTGCTCGGGCAGCCCGCCTGACGTCCGTGTGACCGCGCGCGAAAAAATGTGCCCCGCGACCGGTGCGGTCGCGGGGCCTCGTGTGTCTATGCTGCGTACGCGCTCCTGCGCCATACGGGCTAGTCCCGTCGGGTCAGGCCGAACCACCCGAAAAGACAGGCCAGTTGAGCTGAACCGTCCGCACGGGTGATACGTCCTTGAGCATAAGGAAGCGCTGCCGCGAAATCCCTGCGGATTGACTCCCGTGGGGCAACACTGGGATCGGACCGACCGACTTACTACCGGGGGGCGGCCATGAACAACGCACCGAGCCGCAGCACACTCACCACGACGCAGCGAAAGAACGCATCCATGTGCCAGCACAAGCCAGCCTGTCCCACAGCCTTCTCCGCCGACCGGGAAGCCGCGCAGCCCGTGGCACACCACCCGGAACAGGGCTGGAGCCTGCTGTGCAACGGCGTCCTGCTCTTCGAGGACACCGGTGAGCTGTTGCCGGACGGGCAGATCATCGCCCCGCACCGGCCGCTGACGGCGGAGCAGGTGGCCACGGCGGCTTAGCGCGCCGCGCACCAGCAGTACCCGTACCGACCGGTCGCGCCGCGGCCCCGTCCGGTACGGACACCCAAGGGCCGGCCCGGGGAGAACGCCCCGAACCGGCCCTTACGCATGGGTGCGATCAGTGGTCGTACTCGTCGAGCGGCGGGCAGGAGCAGACCAGGTTGCGGTCGCCGAAGGCTCCGTCGATACGGCGCACCGGCGGCCAGTACTTGTCGGCGGCCGACACCCCGGCGGGGAAGACGGCCTCCTCGCGGCTGTAGGCGTGGTTCCACTCGCCGCCGAGCGCGGCCGCGGTGTGCGGCGCGTTGGCCAGCGGGTTGTCATCGGCGGGCCAGACGCCGGAGGCGACCTTCTCGATCTCGCCCCGGATCGCGATCATCGTGTCGCAGAACCGGTCGATCTCCCCCAGGTCCTCGGACTCGGTGGGTTCGATCATGAGCGTGCCGGCCACCGGGAACGACATGGTCGGCGCGTGGAAGCCGTAGTCGATCAGGCGCTTGGCGATGTCGTCGACGCTGACCCCGGTCGCCTTGGACAGCGGCCGCAGGTCCACGATGCACTCGTGCGCGACGAGACCGGCCGGGCCCGTGTAGAGCACCGGATAGTGCGGCTCCAGGCGCTTGGCGATGTAGTTCGCGGCGAGCACGGCGACCTGGGTCGCCCGCTTGAGCCCTTCGCCACCCATGAGACGGACGTACGCCCACGAGATCGGCAGGATGCCGGCCGAACCCCAGGGGGCCGCCGAGATCGGGCCGACGCCGGTGGCCGGTCCTGCCGTCGGCTGGAGCGGGTGGTTGGGCAGGTAGGGCGCGAGGTGGGCGCGCACGCCGACCGGGCCGACGCCGGGGCCGCCGCCGCCGTGCGGGATGCAGAACGTCTTGTGCAGGTTGAGGTGCGAGACGTCGCCGCCGAACTTGCCCGGCTTGGCGAGGCCCACCAGCGCGTTGAGGTTCGCGCCGTCCACGTACACCTGGCCGCCGGCCTCGTGGACCTGGGCACAGATGTCGGCGACGTGCTCCTCGAACACACCGTGCGTGGACGGGTAGGTGATCATCAGCACCGACAACTCGTCGCGGTACTGCTCGATCTTGGCCCGCAGGTCGGCGGCGTCGACCTCGCCGTCGTCGGCGGTCTTGACGACGACGACCTTCATGCCGGCCATCACGGCGCTCGCGGCGTTGGTGCCGTGCGCGGAGGAGGGGATGAGGCAGACGGTGCGCTGGGTGTCGCCGTTGGCGCGGTGGTAGGCGCGCACCGCGAGCAGGCCGGCGAGCTCGCCCTGGGAGCCGGCGTTGGGCTGGATGGACACCGCGTCGTACCCAGTGACCTCGGCCAGGCGCTCCTCCAGCTCGCGGATGAGGGTGAGGTAGCCGGCGGCCTGCTCGACCGGCGCGAAGGGGTGGATCTGCCCGAACTCGGGCCAGGTCACCGGCTCCATCTCGGTCGTCGCGTTCAGCTTCATGGTGCAGGAGCCGAGCGGGATCATGCCGCGGTCGAGCGCGTAGTCGCGGTCGGCGAGCTTGCGCAGGTACCGCAGCATCGCGGTCTCGGAGCGGTGCTGGTGGAAGACCGGGTGGGTCAGGAAATCATCGGTGCGCAGCAAGGCGTCCGGCAGGGTGTCCGCGGCCGTGGCGTCCAGCGCGTCCACATCGGCGCCGGTCCCGAACGCGCCCCAGACGGCGGCCAGTTGGGCCCGCGTGGTGGTCTCGTCACAGGAGAGGGAGACGGTGTCCGCGTCGACCTGGTGGAGGTTGACCCCGCCTTCGCGGGCGGCGGCGACGGCCTTGGCGGCGCGGCCGGGCACGCGCACGGTCAGGGTGTCGAAGTAGGCCTCGTGGACGACGTCGACGCCGGCGGCCCGCAGGCCCTCGGCGAGCAGCACGGCGTAGCGGTGGGTGCGCCGGGCGATCTGGCGCAGACCGTCCGGGCCGTGGTAGACGGCGTACATCCCCGCCATGACGGCGAGCAGCACCTGCGCGGTGCAGATGTTGCTGGTCGCCTTCTCGCGGCGGATGTGCTGCTCGCGGGTCTGCAGGGCAAGGCGGTAGGCCTTGTTGCCGTCGGCGTCGACGGAGACGCCGACGAGACGGCCGGGCAGGCTGCGGGCGAACTTCTCCTGGACCGCCATGAATCCGGCGTGCGGGCCGCCGAAGCCCATCGGGACGCCGAAGCGCTGGGTGGTGCCGACGGCGATGTCGGCGCCGAGGGAGCCGGGCGAGGCGAGCAGGGTGAGCGCGAGCAGGTCGGCGGCGACGGTGACGATCGCGCCCAGCTCGTGGGCGGCGTCGATGACCGGCTTGAGGTCGCGGACCTGGCCGGAGGCGCCGGGGTACTGGAGCAGCACGCCGAAGACACCGCGCTCGGCGATCTCGGCGGGGATGCCCTCGCTCAGGTCGGCGACGACGACCTCGACGCCGGTCGGCTCCGCGCGCGTCTGGATCACGGCGATCGTCTGCGGCAGGGTGTCGGCGTCGATGAGGAAGACACCGCCCTTGACCTTGCCGACGCGCCGCGACAGGGCGAGGGCTTCGGCCGCCGCGGTGCCCTCGTCGAGCAGCGAGGCGCCGGAGGTCGGCAGGCCGGTCAGCTCGGCGACCATGGTCTGGAAGTTGAGCAGCGCCTCGAGGCGGCCCTGCGAGATCTCCGGCTGGTAGGGCGTGTACGCCGTGTACCAGGCGGGGTTCTCCATCACATTGCGCAGGATGACCGGCGGCGTGAAGGTGCCGTAGTAGCCGAGGCCGATCATGGGCGCGAGCACCTGGTTGCGATCGGCGAGCCGGCGCAGTTCGGCGAGCACTTCGGCCTCGGTCCGCGCCTCGGGCAGGCCCAGCGCCTCCGTGCTCTTGATGACGTCGGGGACGGCGGCGGCGGTCAGCTCGTCGAGCGAGCCGTATCCGACCTGGGCGAGCATCTTGGCCTGGGCCTCGGCGTCGGGCCCGATGTGGCGCTGCTCGAACGGAATGCCACGCTCCAGCTGGCTGAGCGGAATGCGGTTGGCGGTCATTACGAAGGCCTCCTGGTCGCACGACCTGCGAGGGGTACCACGGCGCGGGTACCCGGACGGCCTCCCCCTCTGTCATCTCAACCTGAGAGCTTCACCGGGACGCATGGGGGCGACCCGGTTTTCACCGTCGGTGAGGAAAGGATGTGCCCGGGCAGTGGTGCCCGCGCGTTCCCCGTCCTGCTTTCCAGAGTGACCTCGTCCGTGCGGTCCGTGGGCCTGAGAGATTCCGGGGAGGATTTGCTCCTTCGGCGCCCACCGGGCGACTCGTCGAGTACGCCGGAGGGCTCTCCCGCACGGGGTCAGCAGCCGTTCGCCAGCCTACCAGCGCGCTCCGAGCCGATTCTTTGTTCAACTGCCTCGAGTGGCCAACCCTCGCGATGTGCACTTTTGTAGTGCTTATGGAGCAGTTGTCACCGGTTGCGACCAGTTGGAGGGACCGTGCAGACCGATATCGATCCGCGCAGCCTGATCGGCCGCAAGGCGTACGACCGCAATGGACGCAAGATCGGAACGGTGGACGAGGTCTACCTCGACGACGCGACGGGCGCACCGGAGTGGGCCGCCGTGCGCACCGGCCTGTTCAGCCGGGACGCCTTCGTCCCCCTGGACCCCAGCACCCTGGTCGACGAGGCGCTGCACGTCCCCTTCGAGCGCAGCCTGATCAAGGAAGCGCCTGACTTCGGCGTGGGCCGCCACCTCTCCCCGGAGCAGGAACTCCAGCTCTACCACCACTACGGTCTGGACATCTCCGCCCCCTCCCCCGATCCCGGCCCGCCGCCCTCCGACCGCGACTTCGGCCGGCTCGCGGGAGGCGACATCTGACCCCTCCCGCCGCTGTCCTCGGGCGGGGGCCCGCTTTCGCGCCGGGACCCGCTCTTGGGCCGGGGTCCCTCCTCGGTCCGGGGTCCCTCCTCGGTCCGGGGCCCGCCCTCGGTCCGGGGCCCGCTCTTGGGCCCAGGCCCGCCCTCGGTCCGCCCGTCGGGGCCGGGGAGAGCCGGCCCGTCCGGGGGGTGCTGCGAGGTCTCCGCCGGCTCCACCAGGGCCAGCGGCTCCCCGGCTGTGAGCCCGGGATCGTCCACCCTGAACGTCCGCACCCGCCCCGGTGCCCGTGACGTGGGCGTCTCGAAGCGCACGGTGACGCGCCCCACACCGCTGCCCTGCACCCAGCCCGGTCCGTACTCGCTGTGCCGCACGTCGTGCCCGGCCAGCCAGCGGCGCTGGGCCGGGTCCTCCACGGTCTCCGTCTCGGCGGCGGCCGCCGCCTCCTCCCGCTCGGGCTGCTCCTGCGCCGCTCGGTCCCCCGCCGCCTGCGCGAAAAGGTCCTCCTGCGTGAAGTCGGCGAGGCCGGTCACCCCCACCCCGAGCAGCCGCACCCCGCCCGTGGTGTCCACCGAGTCGAGCAGCCGCCCGGCCGCCTCCCGCACCACCGCGAGGTCGTCCGTCGGCCCGCGCAGCGTCTCGGACCTCGTCAGCGTCGAGAAGTCGAAACGTCTGACCTTCAGCACGATGGTGCGCCCGGAGTGGCCGGAGGCCCGCAGCCGGCCCACGCACCGCTCCGCGAGCCGCCCCACCTCGGTCGTGATCCGCACCCGGTCGTGCAGGTCCACGTCGAAGGTGTCCTCCACCGACACCGATTTCGCGTCCCGCTCGGCCACCACCGGCCGGTCGTCGTAGCCGGAGGCCATCCGGTGCACGGAGGCTCCGTGCGCCTTCCCGAGCAGCCGTACGAGCTCGTCCTCGCCCGCCTCGGACAGGTCGGCAACCGTGGTCATCCCCGCCCGGCGCAGATGCTCGGCGGTTGCCGGGCCCACGCCCGGCAGGGTGCGCACCGGCATCGGGGCGAGAAGGGCTCGCTCGGTGCCGGGCTCGATCAGGAACAGCCCGTCCGGCTTGGCCTCCTCGGAGGCGATCTTGGCCAGCATCTTGGATCCGGCGAGCCCGACAGACCCGCTGAGCCCGGTGACCGCCCTGATGTCCCTGCGCAGCCGCTCACCGGCCTCGCGCGCCCCCGCCGCGTCATGGGCCACCCCGCCCGCCTCCAGGTCCACGAAGGCCTCGTCCAGGCTCAGCGGCTCGACCAGGGGCGACAGCCGCCCCAGCAGCTCCATCACCTGCTCGCTGATCGTGCGGTAGAGCTGGAAGCGCGGCACCAGATACGCCGCGTTCGGACACAGGCGCCGGGCCTGGGCCATGGGCATCGCCGAGCGCACCCCGAACACGCGCGCCTCGTACGACGCCGTGGAGACCACCCCGCGCGGCCCGAGCCCGCCCACGACGACCGGCTTTCCGCGCAGGCTGGGCTTCGACGCCTGCTCCGCTGCGGCGAAGAAGGCATCCATGTCCAGATGCAGGATGGTCGGCGCGGCTCTCACATCACTGATGCTGCCGTACGCCACTGACAATCGGCCCAGCGGCGCCGACGGATCCGGGGCCGGGGCTGCCCGCCCGGCCCCGAAGAGGCGTCAGACGGCGCGGTTGCGGCGCCTGGCCAGCTCGTCGGCCGGGTTGTGCCCGACCAGCGTCTCGCCGGTGTCCACGCGCTCACCGTGCAGCTGCGAAAGGGCCGACTCGACGTCCCGCCACACCACGCCCACGGCGATCCCGAAGATCCCCTGACCGCCCTGGAGCAAGGTCACGACCTCGTCGGGCGACGAACACTCATAGACCGTGGCCCCGTCGCTCATCAGCGTCATCCGCTCAAGATCGCGATCTCCGCGCGCCCGCAGATGCTGGACGGCGGCGCGGATGTTCTGGAGGGCGACACCGGTGTCGAGGAAACGTTTGACGATCTTCAGGACGACGACGTCACGGAAGCTGTAGAGACGCTGGGTGCCCGAGCCGTAGGCCGGACGCACACTGGGTTCGACCAGGCCGGTACGGGCCCAGTAGTCGAGCTGGCGGTAGGTGATGCCCGCCGCCGCGCAGGCGGTGGGTCCCCGGTAGCCGATGGTGTCGGTGCCCGGATCGGCCGCACCGCCGTGAAGCGGGTACGGCCCGGTCTCTCCTGGACTTCGTCCGGGAGCGCCCCCTGCCGTACCGTCGCCGCTCATTCTCACGCCGACCCTCCGTCCTTGACCTGCCCACTCGACGGTAGGCAGTCACCCGGGGTGCGTCAACGATCGCCACACTCGGCACGCCGAGTGATAATCACCCTGAGAGTGGTTTCCCGTGTCCCGCTCGCGGGAAAAGCTTCTCGAATGCGCCGAAACTCCACCGGCACACACGCCGCGCGCGGCATCACTGACAGGGCCGCCGGATCACCTGTGCCCGGTGCTCACTGGCTGTTGGTGCCGAAGTCCTCCGGCGAGATCTGGTCGAGGAATTCGCGGAACTTCTCCACCTCGTCCTCCTGCTCGTCCGGAATGGCGATGCCGGCGTCGTCCAGGACGCCGTCACTGCCGTAGATCGGCGTTCCGGTACGCAGGGCCAGCGCTATGGCGTCGGACGGCCTGGCGCTCACCTCCACCCCACTGGCAAAGACCAGCTCCGCGTAGAAGACGCCTTCGCGCAGGTCCGTGATGCGGACCTCGGTCAGCTCCTGGCCAACGGCCTCCAGCACGTCCTTGAAAAGGTCGTGCGTCAGCGGCCGCGCCGGCGCCATCCCCTGCTGGGCGAAGGCGATCGCGGTCGCCTCCCCTGGACCGATCCAGATGGGGAGGTACCGGTCGCCTCCCACTTCACGCAGGAGCACGATCGGTTGGTTGGAGGGCATTTCCACCCGGACACCCACGACGTCGAGCTCGTTCACACAGCAACCCTAGGACGTGCTCGGCAGGTTTGGGTAGTCGGGCACCCACAAGATCAGTGAAGCCGGACACCCAGGGCGGTCTGCACGAGTGCCGCGTGCAGGCGTACGGAGAGCGCGGCGAGCTCCTTGGTGGTGGCCTCGGCATGGGCCCTGGTCTGCGGATTGCGGTGCAGGCGCAGGGGCGCCACGACCTGCTCGACCAGGCCCGCCTCACGATCCGCAGCCGCCTTCATGGCCCGCAGATGACGCGGTTCCAAACCGAAGCGCCCGAGGTCCGCCACCAGGCGCGCCACGTTCACCGACTCCGCGTCGAAGCCGCCCTCGGGACCTGGCGTGACCAGGCCGTACGACTCCCACTCGGCCAGCTCCGCCTCGCTGACCTCGGCGGCCGCCATGAGCTCCGCGCGGCCCACCCGGGCGGCGGTGGGCCGTTCGGGGTCGGGCTCGCCCCAGGAGCCCGGCAGCTCCCGGGAACCCCCAGGAGCGGGCAGCGAGGGCTGCTCGCCCCTGCTGAGCGCGTCCAGGTGCTCGCGGATGACCTTGAGCGGCAGATAGTGGTCGCGCTGCATCCGGAGGACCTGAGCCAGCCGCTCCACGTCAGCGGCGGTGAATTTGCGGTACCCCGACGGCGTACGCCGGGGCTCGACCAAACCCTCGGACTCCAGAAAACGGATCTTCGAGATCGTCACCTCGGGAAATTCCTCGCGCAACTGATGGAGCACGCCGCCGATGCTCATCAGCCGGCCGCCCTCGGCGGCGGTGCCGGAACCGGCACCGCCCGTCGGTGTATGCAGCATGGACCTTCCCTGGCTGGATCTCAGAGAGCGCGCTGGCTCGCGTAGAAGACCAGCCGGTACTTCCCGATCTGGACCTCGTCGCCATTGGCCAGGTCGACGGCGTCGATCCGCTCGCGGTTCACGTACGTACCGTTGAGGCTGCCGACGTCGGAGACCGTGAAGCGCCCGTCGGGACCGCGCCGGAACTCCACGTGGCGGCGGGAGACCGTCACGTCGTCCAGGAAGATGTCGCTCTGCGGGTGCCGGCCGGCCGTGGTCAGCTCGCCGTCGAGCAGGAAACGACTTCCCGAGTTGGGTCCCCGGCGCACCACCAGGAGCGCCGAACCCAGCGGCAGCGCGTCCACGGCGGCCTGGGCCTCCGGGGAGAGCGAGGGCAGCTGCGTCTGGCCGGTCACCTCGGCGTCGTACGCCTCGAGACCCGAGATGGAGATGGTCGAGGTGGTCTCCGAAGCGCGCTCCGGAACCACACCCGGGCGCAGCGGGGCGCCACAGTTGGAGCAGAAACGGCTGGCTGCGGGGTTGCTGTGCCCACACCTCGTACAAACAGGCAAGCCCGACATCGACGGATCCTCCTGCCGCGGCGGCACCGCGTGGGCACTGGTGGCATACGGGTCGGAGCCAAACCCTCCACCCGTACCTGAGGTTGACGGTTCCCCGAAACCTATGCGCCCCGCGCCCGCGGGGTCAACAGACGACGCGCCCGGAATGTCACCCCCGGAACCGCCCACCTCATCACGGAACAGCGGGCGCTCGCCGCCCCGCTCCTCCGTCCCTTCGGCGCGCTGAGCACGGTGCCTGGCGGCGCTGCCGCCGTCCTGGCGTGCGCTCTTGCCGAACAACTTCGCAAACAACTTCACGGGCGATTCCCCTTGACCGAAATAGACCCGCCCGTGGGGCAGGACGAACCCAGAATCAACACACCTGCCGACCCGGACATCCTCACAACGTCCGTATCCGCCAAACAGTTTCCACCACGTACCACTGTTACAGAGCGGCGACCCCCCGCAACCGCCTGCGCTTGTGCGACGGCTGCCACCCCCGTCCCCATCAGTGCGGGGACGACTGAGCGTAGTCAGGCCGCTTCGCGACCCGCAAGGCGTTCACGACGATCTTCTCCGAGCGGGCGACGGTGGCGGTGGCCTGCTCCTTCTCCAAAGTCTGCACCACTCCGCCGGGGATGTTGAGCGCCGGCTCCAGATCCTGCGGCCTGCCGATCACCTTGAAGACGTACGGCGCGCTCACCTTCTTGCCGTCCACCCCGATGCCGCCGGCCTCGTCGGAGAAGTACGTACTGGCCACCACACGGACATCGTTGACCTGGATCGCCTCCGCCCCCGCCGCACGCAGTTCCTGCACCGTGTCAAGCACCTTGTCGGCCTCGACGGCGCCCTTGGGGTCACCGATCGTCAACGTGATGCCAGGACCTTGCGCCGCGACCGTACCGGCCAGGATGCCGAGCTGCCGCTCCTTCTCCACGGTCTGCTTGCGCGCCTCCGCCGCCTGATTGGAACTCGTCTCCAGCTCCGTACGTTGGCCGTCCAGGCGCTGCTTCTCATCCTCAAGACGCTTGGTACGCGAATCGAGTTCATCCAGGATGCGCACCAGATCCTCCTGGCGGGCCCCGCGCAGCGCGCTGTTGTCGCTGTTCGAGCGGACCTGGATGGCAAGCCCAAGCCCCAGGACGAACAGGAGCAGCGCCACGATGAGCTGCGCGCGGCTGACCCTGGGCGGCCACAAGCCTGCGGCGAGCCGCTGGCGCCCCGTCAGGGCCGGCTGGTCCGCGCCGGATTCGCCCGGGGCGGCAGGGGGCCGCTGCTCGTCGCCGTCACCCTGCCCGGTGTTGTGCACCTCGCTCATCGGCCTCAGGCCCTGAAGACGTGACGGCGGATGGCGGCGGCGTTGGAGAAGATCCGGATGCCCAGCACCACGACCACGCCGGTCGAGAGCTGCGCGCCGACGCCCAGCTTGTCGCCGAGGAAGACGATGAGGGCCGCGACCACCACGTTCGACAGGAAGGAGACCACGAAGACCTTGTCGACAAAGATGCCGTCGAGCATGGCGCGGAGTCCGCCGAAGACCGCGTCGAGTGCCGCGACCACGGCGATCGGGAGATACGGCTCGACCACCGCGGGCACCTCGGGCCGGACCAGAAGTCCGACCACCACGCCCACGACGAGGCCAAGTACGGCGATCACGATGTGCCCTTCCCTGTGTCGGCCGCGCCCGGAGCGGCGCCTGTGGCCCATGGCTGTGCTGTACGAACGGTCAGGCTCGGCGCCGCGGGGAGCCGCACGTCGGACTGCGCCGCGATGCTCGACCTGATCCCGTAATTCTGCTCCAGCACGTGCAAGTACTGGCCGTCCGCGCTGTCCTGGAAGGCCGTGCCGAGCTGTTTCCCGTCCCCCACGGCGAGCACCGTGTACGGCGGCACCAGCGGCCTGTTGTCGACCAGTATGGCGTCGCCCGCCGCTCGGATCGCCGAAAACGATGTCAGACGCTGCCCATTGATGGCGATCGCCTCCGCGCCGGCCTGCCAGAGGCCGTTGACCACGCGCTGCATGTCGCGGTCCCGGACCCGGCCCGTGTCCGCGAACGTCGTGCTCTCACGCGGGCGGCTTCCGTCGCCCTGAGCGGTCTCCTTGGCGTCGTCGACGACCAGCTTCACTCCCGGGCCGTGCACCTCGGTCGCACCGGACAGGAGCGCCACGAGCTCCCCCTGGTCGCCGCCGTGCTTCTCCAACGCCTTGCGCTGGCGGTCCCCGACCTCGGTGCGCAGCCCGTCCACGTCGTCCTGGAGCTTGTCGGCCGCCTTGGTCTCCGACTCGACGCGGTCGATCAGCTCCTGGCGCTCCTTGGCCACGACCGGCGCGGTGACGCGGGCCTGCGCGGCCCCGACCGTCACCACGAGGGCGGCCAGCACGAGGCCGCCCGCGAGCGCGAGTTTGGCCCGCAGGGTGCGCGGCAGACCTGCCCCGCCCTCCGCCTCACGACGGGCGGTCGCCTCGGCGTACCCGTCGTCGAGCGCGTGGTCCATGACATTGGTCAGCAGCGACATCGACGCGTCGGGGCGCGGGGGCGGAGACGACGTGCTCCGAACGGGGGGCTGCTGCGGCATGCCGCACATCGTCGCATGTCGGCGCCGCTACCGCCGAATGGCCCCACCGGTGTGCCGGGCCGCACCTCCCAGGCCGGCCCGGCACTCCATCACGGCGTCAGTGACCCGCGCTGTCGACCACGGCGGCCCATTCGTCGAGCAGCGCCTGAGCGGACACGTCGTCCGGCCCCTCGGCCCACAGATGGGTGACGGCCTCGGCCGGGTCGGGCAGCACCATCACCCAGCGCCCGTCGGCCTCCACGACCCGTACGCCGTCGGTCGTGTCCACGGACCGGCCGGCGGCCGCCTCCACGACCCGGCGCATCACCATGCCCTTGACCGCCCACGGCGTCGGGATGTCCCGCCGCAACACGTGGGCCTGCGGGATGCGCGCGTCGATCTGGCTGAGCGTGAGCTGGGTGCGCGCGACAAGACCGAGGAGCCGCACGAACGCGGCCGCTCCGTCGAAGACGCTGCTGAACTCGGGCACGATGAACCCGCCGCGGCCGTCGCCACCGAAAATGGTGGCTTCCTCACGGCCGACCCGGGTCAGATCATCGGGTGACGTCGTCGTCCAGTCGACCTGGGTGCCGTGGTACGCCGCGACCTGCTCGGCGATCCTGGTGGTCGTGACGGGCAGCGCGACCCGGCCGCTGCGCCGCTCGGCCGCGACCAGGTCCAGCATCACCAGCAGGGCCCGGTCGTCCTCCACGATGCGGCCTCGCTCGTCCACGAGCGAAAGACGCTCGCCGACGGGGTCGAACCGCACGCCGAAGGCGGCGCGCGCCGAGGCGACGATCTCCCCGAGCCGCACGAGCCCGGCCCGTCGGCCCTCCGCCGTCTCCGTCGGCCTGGACTCGTCCAGACCCGGATTGATGACCAGCGAATCCACCTTGAGCCGCCCGAGCAGGCTGGGCAGCACCAGGCCGGCGCTTCCGTTGGACGCGTCGACGACGACCTTCAGGCCGGCCTCCGCGATCCCGGTGGTGTCGGCCTTGCGCAGCAGCGAGCCGGTGTAGGAGTCGAAGACGCTGGAGGGGAACTGCAGATCGCCGATCTCACCGGGGAAGGCCCGCCGGTACTCCTGGCGCGCGTAGACCCGGTCGAGCTTGCGCTGCCCGGCCTGCGAGAGGTCGGCGCCCCGCTCGTCGAAGAACATGATGTCCACGGAATCCGGCACACCCGGCGACGTACGGATCATGATGCCGCCGGCGGTGCCCCGCGCGGTCTGCTGGCGCGCGACGGGCAGCGGTACGTTCTCCAGGTCCCGTACGTCTATGGCGCTGGCCTGGAGCGCCGAGATGACGGCACGCTTCAGCGCGCGGGCGCCTCGGGAGTGGTCGCGCGCCGTGGTGACGGTCGACCCCTTCTTGAGCGTCGTGGCGTACGCACCGGCGAGGCGGACCGCGAGCTCCGGTGTGATCTCCACGTTGAGGATGCCGGAGACTCCCCGGGCGCCGAACAGATGCGCCTGGCCTCTGGACTCCCAGATCACCGAGGTGTTGACGAACGCTCCGGCCTCGACGGTCTTGAAGGGGTAGACCCGGACGTTGCCCTGGACGATCGACTCTTCACCGACCAGGCACTCGTCACCGATGACGGCGCCGTCCTCGATCCGGGCGGCCCGCATGATGTCGGTGTTCTTGCCGATGACGCAGCCGCGCAGATTGCTCTGCTGGCCGATATAGACGTTGTCGTGCACGACGGCCTTGTGCAGAAAGGCCCCGCTCTTGACGACGACGTTGGATCCCACGACGGTGTGCTCGCGGATCTCCGCGTCCGCTTCGACCTTCGCGTAGTCCCCGATGTAGAGCGGACCTCGGAGCACGGCATCGGGGTGGACCTCGGCGCCTTCCGCCACCCATACGCCCGGGGAGATCTCGAAGCCGTCGATGTCGACGTCCACCTTGCCTTCGAGTACGTCGGCCTGGGCCTTGACGTAGCTCTCGTGCGTGCCGACGTCCTCCCAGTAGCCTTCTGCGACATAGCCGTAGATCGGCTTGCCTTCCTTCATCAGCTGCGGGAAGACGTCACCGGACCAGTCGACGGACTTGTCCGCCTCGACATAGTCGAACACCTCGGGCTCCATCACATAGATGCCCGTGTTGACGGTGTCGGAGAAGACCTGTCCCCACGTCGGCTTCTCGAGGAAGCGCTCGACCTTCCCCTCCTCGTCGACGATGGTGATGCCGAATTCCAGCGGATTGGGCACACGCGTCAGACAGACCG
Organism: Streptomyces sp. NPDC006711; assembly: GCF_042869775.1. Taxonomy (NCBI): domain Bacteria; kingdom Bacillati; phylum Actinomycetota; class Actinomycetes; order Kitasatosporales; family Streptomycetaceae; genus Streptomyces; species Streptomyces sp. NPDC006711. The sequence goes on along the minus strand of NZ_JBIAGO010000006.1, from coordinate 1,333 downwards.
TGACGAGCGCGCCCTTCTCCTTGTGGAAATTGATGAGGTCGGTCAGGTCGAAATCGGTGAGGGCGTCACCCGAAATGACGAGGAAGGCATCGTCCTTAAGGGCTTCCTCGGCATTCTTGACGCTGCCCGCAGTACCGAGGGGCTTCTCCTCGTTGGCGTAGGTGAGCTCCATTCCGAGCTCTTCCCCGTCACCGAAGTAGTTCCTGACCAGCGACGCCAGGAACTGCACGGTGACGACGGTCTCATTGAGACCGTGCCGCTTGAGCAGCCGCAGCACGTGCTCCATGATCGGCCGGTTGACGACCGGCAGGAGCGGCTTGGGCATGCTCGAGGTCATGGGACGAAGGCGTGTGCCCTCGCCACCAGCCATCACGACGGCCTTCATGTCGGAAGCGTCCTCCTTGAAGAGATAACGATCTTGCCGACTTCGCCCTGCGGGCAGTCCCTGTGACACCTCGCGCTGCGGCCGGCTCTACGCCGGGGCTCGCGGGCGCCGAGCTCAGTCGGCCTGTGTGTCCGCCTTCACGAGTCGGCGGACCTGAACCACATAGAGGATTCCTGCCCACCAATACAGAGTTGTACCCCATCCGGCGAACGCCCATCCGAAAATCCTCGCGAGGGCGGGGAGCCAGCCGCTTCCGTCGCTGAGCAGCAGCAGCGGGAAGGCATACATCAGGTTGAACGTCGCGGCCTTGCCCAAGAAGTTCACCTGGGGCGGCGGATAGCCGTGCCGGCGAAGGATTCCCACCATCACCAGAAGCATCAACTCGCGGGCCAAAAGGGCAGCGGTCAACCAAATCGGCAGGATCTCGCGCCACGTGAGACCGACCAGGGTGGAAAGGATGTACAACCGGTCGGCAGCGGGGTCGAGCAGCCGTCCCAGACTGCTGATCTGGTTCCAACGACGGGCCAGCTTCCCGTCCAGGTAGTCGCTGACTCCGCTCAGCGCCAACACCAGCAGAGCCCAGCCATCGCTGTTCGGCCCGCCAAAGACGGGGCGGAGAATCAGCCACAGGAAGAGCGGAACGCCGACAAGGCGCGCCATGCTGAGAATATTGGGGATGGTGAGCACCCGGTCCGTCTGAACGCGAGTCTCCTGGACCTCCACCCGGGGGCCTCCTGTGGGAAATGTGCCGACGATGCCCCCTGACCCTACCGTCAGCGCGGGCCAACGGGTGCACAGGGGGTACGGACCTGAGCACGGCCCAACCCCGCCAAAACGCCCGAAAAGCGCCCGGCAAACGCGAAAAAGCCCCGCACCGTCGACCGTATTCCTACGATCGGGTGCGGGGCTTTTCCCACAATTTGTTCGGCGGCGTCCTACTCTCCCACA
>NZ_JBIAGO010000005.1:0-382126 GCF_042869775.1 Streptomyces sp. NPDC006711 | reverse complement strand
GGCACGCTGTTGAGTTCTCAAGGAACGGACGCTTCCTTTGTACTCACCCTCTCGGGCTTTCCTCCGGGCGCTTCCCTTCGGTATTTCGTGTTTCCAGCCTAGCAGATCCGATTTCTCGTTTCCGCCACCCGGCTGGAGCAGGTATTTCGCTTTCCGGCCCTATCGGCTTTCCGGCGATTCAGACTCTAGCAAGTCTTTTCCGTCTTCCTGACCACCGTCTCCGCACACAGGCGCAGTCGGAAATCCGGGTTAGGATCGGGACTTGGTAGGTGCCGCCGACCGCGAATCACAGTGTCGTGATGGGGTCAGGCAGGAGTACGACAGTACAGGGCCACCGGGAGTTGAGGCAAATCGTTTCCGGTGTGCACCTAGGTCCGCCAACCAGTACCTGTCGTGCGGAACCGGGACTTCTTATGACTTACCCTTCTGAACAGTACGCCGTCCAGGACAGGTAGTGACGGCGACACTTGAAGCTCCGCCCCTGGGAGGCTCCCCATGACTAGCGTGACGTCCCCACTTGCTGGACAGGCCATTGGGCTCGCGGCAGTGCCCGACCCGGTCTTCTCCGGCGCGATGGTGGGCCCCGGCACCGCTATTGATCCCGTACGTGAGCCGTCGGTGGCAGTGGCGCCCGTGGAGGGCGTCGTCGTGTCCCTGCACCCGCACGCCTTTGTTGTCGTCGACAGCGAGGGCCACGGTGTGCTGACGCACCTCGGAATCGACACCGTTCAGCTCAACGGCGAGGGCTTCGAGCTCCTCGTCAACAAGGGCGACACCGTGACGCGCGGCCAGGAGGTCGTGCGCTGGGACCCGGCCGCCGTCGAAGCCGCCGGAAAGTCCCCCATCTGTCCCATCGTGGCTCTTGAGGCCACCGCTGACTCCCTCTCCGGTGTCGTCGAGAGCGGCGACGTGAAGGCCGGCGACGCGCTCTTCAGCTGGCGGTGACGCCAGCGCCGGCATGACGGCGCGCCAGACGGACAATCACGGCGGCGGCACTGACCGCCGCACCTATCGGAGACGGTGAGATGGAGACAACGCTGCGAGGCGTCGGCGTGAGCCACGGTGTGGCGATCGGCGAGGTTCGGCACATGGGTACGGCGGTCCTCGAACCGCCTGCCAAGCAGATTCCGGCATCGGAGCACGGGCGCGAACAGGGGCGCGCCCGCCAGGCCGTGGAAGCTGTGGCGGCCGACCTGATGGCGCGGGGCAACCTGGCCGGCGGTGAGGCGCAGGCTGTGCTCGAAGCCCAGGCGATGATCGCTCAGGACCCCGAGCTGATGGCCGATGTCGACCGGCGCATCGTCGTCGGCAGCACGGCCGAACGCGCTGTGTACGACGCCTTCTCGCACTACCGCGAACTGCTCGCGGGTGCCGGTGAGTACATGGCGGGACGCGTCGCCGACCTCGACGACGTACGGAACCGGATCGTCGCGCGCCTGCTCGGCGTGCCCATGCCGGGTGTGCCGGACAGCGACGAGCCGTATGTGCTCATCGCCCGGGACCTCGCGCCCGCCGACACGGCGCTGCTCGACCCGGCTCTGGTGCTGGGTTTCGTGACCGAGGAGGGCGGGCCGACCAGCCACAGCGCCATCTTGGCGCGGGCGCTCGGTGTTCCCGCGATCGTGGCCCTGCCGGGCGCCGGTGAGCTGGCCGAGGGCACGCTGATCGCGGTCGACGGCAGCACGGGCGAGATCTTCGTGGACCCGAGCCAGGAGAAGCAGGCCGAGATGGAGCGGGCCGCGGCCGAGCGCAAGGCGGCGCTGTCCGCCTCGTCCGGTCCGGGTGCCACGTCGGACGGCCACAAGGTTCCGTTGCTCGCCAACGTCGGCGGTCCCGCCGACGTCCCGGCCGCGGTGGAGGCGGGCGCCGAGGGCGTCGGTCTGTTCCGTACCGAGTTCCTTTTCCTCGACGACTCCGCCAAGGCGCCGTCGCGGGAGAAGCAGGTCGAGGCGTACCGCAAGGTGCTTGAGGCGTTCCCCGAGGGGCGCGTCGTGGTGCGGGTCCTGGACGCGGGTGCCGACAAACCGCTGGACTTCCTGACTCCGGCCGACGAGCCCAACCCGGCGCTCGGCGTGCGTGGGCTGCGCTCGCTGCTCGACCACCCCGAGGTGCTGCGCACGCAGCTGACCGCGCTGGCCGAGGCTGCCGAGGGGCTGCCCGTCCACCTCGAGGTCATGGCCCCGATGGTGGCCGACCGTACGGACGCGAAGGCGTTCGCCGACGCGTGCCGCGAGGCCGGGCTGCGCGCGAAGTTCGGCGCGATGGTGGAGATCCCCTCCGCCGCGCTGCGGGCCCGCTCGATCCTGCAGGAGGTCGAGTTCCTTTCGCTCGGCACCAACGACCTGGCGCAGTACGCCTTCGCGGCTGACCGTCAGGTGGGCGCGGTGTCCCGGCTCCAGGACCCGTGGCAGCCCGCGCTGCTCGACCTGATCGCCATGTCGGCCGAGGCCGCGAAGGCCGAGGGCAAGAGCTGTGGTGTGTGTGGCGAGGCTGCCTCCGATCCGCTGCTGGCGTGTGTCCTGACCGGTCTCGGGGTGACCAGCCTGTCGATGGGCGCGGCGTCCATTCCGTATGTGCGGTCGACGCTGGCGAAGCACACGCTGGCGCAGTGCGAGCGCGCGGCGTCGGCGGCTCGCGCGGCGGACACCGCAGAGGACGCGCGCAACGCCGCGCAGACGGTGTTGTCCGGCGAGTGACGACCGGCCGATGGCTGTGAGACCGGTGTGAACCGGTGTGAGAGGGGCTTCCCGTCGCGGGTGCGGCGGGAAGCCCCTTTTTCTTTCGCGGGAGCCCCCGTCTTCTGTCAGCGATGACTGATGACTGTCGGGAATGACGGCCGGTCCTCTGTCAGTGGTGGCTGTCGGGTTGCTCGATGGGGAAACCGGCGCGGTATTCGACGTCGGGTTCCGGGGGCACCGGGTCGCCGGTCTCGGCGTCGGTGCAGTAGGCGCTGAAGACTTCGGCCTCGGTCAGCGGATCGAGCCGGTCGTGCAGCAGGCGCCAGCCGTACAGCCGGTCCGGGGTGCCCGGTTCGGTCGTCCGCAGGACCAGGCCACCGGTGCCGCGCAGGGCGATGCCGGCCGCGAGGACGGTCACGAACTCGGCGGCGTCGGTCTCCTCCAGACGAACCGGGTCATGTCCCTGCCGGTGGGCGTGCAGGACGGTGATGAGCTGCTCCTGTCGCGCGGGGATGCTGCACACCAGGTGGTGGGCGCCGGGGCCGGCTGCTTCCAGGAGGTTCAGCAGGAGCTGGGAGGCCCGGTCGAAGGCGGCCCGTCCGATGTCCTGTCCGCAGTCGGCGCACTCCCCCGCCTCGGCCAGGATGAGTGTCGCGTACTCCCAAGTCGCCTTGCGGGCGGCCTTGTTGATGAGTTGCGGAACGAGGCTGTCGATGGGCTGGCCCGCGTAGGCCACGCAGGCGCCGCCCGCCGCCAGTTCGGCCGTGAAGCGCGTACGGCTTTGCGCTGTGTCCGGGTCGAGGCCGCGTGACGTACAGAAGTCGCTGAACTCCTCCGGGTCGAAGAGCGCGACCGTCGTATGCAGGCCCCGGGCGGCCAGCGAGCGCAGGAATCCTTCGACTTGGCGCAGGTAGGCGCTGTGGTCGTCGAAGGTGAAGGATCGGTATCGGGTCATGGCCGTGAAGTCGTGCGCGTCGGCGATCAGGCCGACGGTGCCCGGCATTTCACGGCGGAGTGTCCGCCGGACGGTCTTGATGGGTTGGGTGTGCGCCATGTTTCCCCCTGAGCACGGTGTCGATCAATGCTCACTCACCGTAACCGGCGGCACTGACAATGGCGTTCGGCCGGGGTGGGGCCGGGCCAGGCGGTACTGGGTCAGACAGCCGGCCACGATGACCGCGGAGAAGGCGATCCACCCGGCGGGGCCGGTCGCGATGGCCGCGGTGACGGCGAGGGGGCCGAGGCTGCGTTGAACGGACTGGGCGAGGCCGTGGACACCGAGGTAGGCGCCTTGGGCGTGGTCGGGGGCGAGGGCGATCGAGAGTTCCCACGAGATGGTCGCGTGGATGATCTCGGCGAGGGTGAAGGCGACCGTCGCGGCGACGAGGAAGGTGACGGCGAGCGTGGCGCCGTGCGCCGCGGAGGCCGCGATGGCCACTCCCGCCATGGCGAAGACCACGGAGAGCGGGAGCAGCAGGCGCCGCGCGGCCCGCGTGGTGGCGCCGAAACGGGCCAGGGGCACCTGGAGCCCCACCACCATCACGTTGTTGATCACCATGAGCAGGGGGACGAGGCCGGTCGGCGCGTCGGTGCCGTGCACGGTCCAGAGCGGCAGGCCGATCTTGAACACCGCGTCGTCGAGGAAGACCACGGTTTCGGTGGCCACGAACGCCAGATAGCGGCGGTCGCGCCAGGGGTTGGCCACCTGCGCCTTCGCCGTCGGATCGGTGGACTTGGCGACCGTGCGGCCGGGTGCCTGCGGTTCGGCGCACAGGCCGGTGATGACGGCCGATCCGATGAACGAGACGGCGTTGCCGGCCAGGAGCCACTGGTAGGAGGCGGTCGAGCCGATGGCCAGGGCCCCCGCCGCGGCGAGGCCGCCGACGGCCCAGCCCGCGTTGGCGACGGTCCGGCTGACGGCCTGGTAGCGCACGCGCTCGGGCCCGGCGATCCGGGCCGCGTACAGCTTCGTGAGGACGTTCGCCGAGCGGTCGCCGAAGCTTCCGGCGGAGGCGAACACGAGCAGCAGAGCGAAGTCATGAGTGGTCAGGAGCGCGAACGCGGCTACGGCGCGCAGCATTTGAAGACCGATGAGCAGCCGTGTGACGGGCAGCCGGTCGGCGATGCGGCCGCCTATGGGCGCGCCGGCGATGCCGACGGCTCCGGACACGGCGACCAGGGTGCCGATCTGGGCGAGCGAGAGTCCGGCCACGTAGCTGAAGTAGAGGACGCTGACGGCCTCCCACAGGCCGCTGCCGGTTCGGTCGACGAAGGCGACGGACAGCATGCGACGGCCGTCGACGCCTCCTGGCACGCGTTCCCACAGTGCGGCGCGGCTCCAGCTCATGGGTCCCCCTTGACGGAATTTATGTACTGATACATAATTCTTTACGTGGCGACACAATATTCGATCTCCGGTACCACCGCCAAGGGCATTGCCGCGTCCGTCGAGGCCGCGGTCGCGGGCGGGGACTTGGGCCCGGGTGACGCGCTGCCTCCCGTACGGCGGCTGGCCGTGGAGCTGCGGGTCAGTCCGGGCACGGTGGCGACCGCCTACAAGGAGCTGCGCCGGCGCGGCGTGGTCGTCACCCGGGGCCGGGGCGGGACGGTGGTGGCCGCCGCGCCGTCCGTCGCCTCCCGGCGGCCGCCCAAGGTGCCCGCAGGGCTGCGGGATCTGGCGGGTGGTCATCCCGACGCGGCGTTCCTGCCGGACCCCCCTGCGCTCGTCGCGCCTTCCACCGGCCCGCGCTCGCACCGCTCCACGCCCCGGCTGCCGCGGCTGGAGGAGCGGGTGCGTGCCTGGTTCGACGCCGACGGCGTGCCCTGCGAGTCCGTGACGTTCGCCCACGGGGCGCTCGACTGCGTCGCGCGGCTGCTGACCACGGAGCTGCGCCCCGGGGACGCGGTGGCGATGGAGGACCCCGGATACCACCATCTGCTCGACCTATTGCAGGCCATGGAGCTGCGCACCATCGCGGTCGGGGTCGACGACGAGGGGATGCGGCCGGACCTGCTGCGCGACGCGCTGCGGGCCGGGGCCCGCGCCGTCGTGTGCAGCCCGCGAGCGCAGAACCCCTACGGGGGGTGCTTCTCGCCGGCGCGGCGCGACGAGCTGGTCGAGGTGCTGCGGCAGGCACCCGATGTCCTCGTGATCGAGAACGACCACGCCGCCGAGATCGCCGGAGCGGAGCTCAACTCCCTCACCACGGGCGGGCTTGCGCGCTGGGCACAGGTGCGGACCGTGACCAAGTACCTGGGCACTGACCTGCGGTGGGCGGCCGCCGCGTGTGATCCGGTGACCCTGGCGCGGCACGACGGGCGGTTGCTGCTCACGTCCGGATGGGTGAGTCATCTGTTGCAGGCCGCCGTGCTGACGCTCATGGACGACCCCTCGGCGCAGCTCCTGGTGGCGCGGGCGGAGGTCGCCTATGAGCGGCGGCGTACCGCGTTGGTCAAGGAGCTCGCGGAGCGCGGGATCGTGGCGCACGGTGCGAGTGGGATGAACGTGTGGGTGCCGGTGCGCGACGAGTCCGCCGTGGTCAACGGGCTGCGCACGCGCGGCTGGTGGGTGGCGGCCGGGGCCCGCTTCCGGATGGCGGCGGCGCCCGGCGTACGCGTGACCGTGGCCGGGCTCGGGACCTCGCGGGCGGCCGGGCTGGCCTCGGACTTCGCCGACACGCTGGGCGAGTCCGAGGCCACCTATGGAGGGTGATCAGCCGCGCTTGCGGGCGATGTCCTCGTAGAAACGCAACAGGTCCAGATTGTCCACCGAACCGGGGTTGACGGCCTTGTCCAAAGCCGCGCCTTGGAGGAGGCGCTTGACGGGCACCTCGATGCGCTTGCCGGTGAGGGTGTGCGGGACGCCGGGCGCCTCGATGATCTCGTCGGGGACATGGCGCGGGGAGAGCTGTTCGCGGATCGCCAGCTTGATCTTCGTACGGAGGGCGTCGTCCAGGACGGCGCCCTCGGCGAGGTGCACGAACAGGGGCATCCAGTAGCCGCCGCCCGGTTCCTCCAGGCCGATGACCAGGGACTCCCGGATCTCCGGCAGCCGTTCGACGACCTCGTAGATGTCGGCCGAACCCATGCGCACACCCTGGCGGTTGAGAGTGGAGTCGGAGCGGCCGTGGATGATCACCGAGCCGTGGTCGGTGAGGGTGATCCAGTCCCCGTGCCGCCACACGCCGGAGAACATCTCGAAGTAGCTGTCGCGGTAGCGGCTGCCGTCGGGGTCGTTCCAGAAACGGATGGGCATGGACGGCATGGGGTTGGTGACGACCAGCTCGCCGACCTCCCCGATGACGGGCCTGCCCTGGGCGTCCCAGGCCTGGAGGTCGGTGCCGAGGCAGGGCGCCTGGAGTTCGCCGATGTGCACGGGAAGCGTCGGGACCGCCCCCGCGAAACAGGAGCAGACGTCGGTGCCGCCGCTGACCGACGCGATCCACAGGTCCTCGCGCACCTCGTCGTGCAGCCAGCGGAAGCCGTCGGGCGGCAGCGGCGAGCCGGTGGTCGCCACGCCCTTGATACGGGACAGGTCGAAGTCGCGCCCCGGGTGCACCTCGGCCTTGCGGCAGGCCATGACGTACGCGGCCGACGTGCCGAACAGGGTGGCGCCGGTGCGCTCCGCCACGCCCCATTGCGCGCCCGTGTGGGGATAGCCGGGGCTGCCGTCGTAGAGGATCACGGTGGTGCCGGTGAGCAGGCCGGAGACGAGGAAGTTCCACATCATCCAGCCGGTGGAGGTGTACCAGAAGAAGCGGTCCTCGGGGCCGAGGTCGCAGTGCAGGCCGAGCTGCTTGAAGTGCTCGAGGAGGATGCCGCCCTGGGACTGCACGATGGCCTTGGGCAGACCCGTCGTGCCGGAGGAGTAGAGCACCCACAGGGGGTGGTCGAAGGGCACCTGCTCGAAGACGGGTTCGGTCTCGCCCGCCGTCAGGGCGGACCACTCCAGGGTGCCTTCGGGGGCCGGGGTGCCGAGCAGCGGGATGTGCACGACGGCGCGCAGCGTGGGCAGTTCGCGGCGGAGCTCGGCCACGACGTCGCCGCGGTCGTGCTCCTTGCCGCCGTAGCGGTAGCCGTCCACGGTGAACAGGACGACCGGCTCGACCTGCTGGAAGCGGTCCAGGACGCTGCGGGCGCCGAAGTCGGGGGCGCAGGAGGTCCACACGGCGCCGACGGCCGCCGAGGCCAAGAAGGCGGTGACCGCCTGCGGGACGTTGGGCAGATAGCCGCTGACCCGGTCGCCCGGGCGCACCCCGAGGGCCCGCAGCTCCGCGGCGAGCGAGCCGACCTGGCGGCGTAGCTCGGCCCAGCCGGTCTCCACGGGTTCGTGCGTCTCGTCGACGTGCAGCAGCGCGGGCTCGCCGGCCCGCGCGGGGTCCTCGGCGGCGCGCAGCGCGTGTTCCGCGTAGTTCAGGGTGGCACCCGGGAACCACTGGGCTCCGGGCATCGTTCGATCAGCAAGGACAGCTTCGTACGGGGAGGAGAAGCGGATGTCGAACCACGCGGCGACGGCTTGCCAGAAGGTGTCGAGTTCGGCGACCGACCAGCGGTGGAGAGCCGGGTATCCGCCCTCGGCGGGTGCCCCGTAGCGCTCGGCGGCCCAGGCCTGGAAGCGGGTGATCCGCGCGGCGGCGATGCGGTCGGAGTCCGGCTGCCACAGGGGCGCGGGCTGCGGATCGGGGTTCGCTGGAGAGGTCATCGGTCGGCTCCCGGGCTGTAACGCGTGGTGTGCGTGTTTCCCGCGCACACGCGAGGGGGTGTGCGCGTGAGGCGGCTGCAAGGGACGATGCCATGTGATCGTCTTCCGCACCAGGGTGGGCCGCCGCCACCGGTCCGAACCCGGCCCGAGACGCCCCACCCGGGCGGACTGTGCGCGGGCCTCGGGGCGCCGCCCGGGGGGAGACTGTGCGCCGGCCTCGGGGCGCCACCCGCGGCACCGTCGCCGGACGCATGCCGGGCGCGTCCGGGGTGGCGGTCTTCGGGGGCGGCGTCGGTGTTCGGCGTGGTGGCTTGGGTGAACGGCGGTTGAACAGACCGCGCACGGGGCTGTCCGGGTGGCAGGGTGAGCGCCATGAACGGCGATGGCCTGGTGCGCTCGGTGAAGTCGGTCGGTTCGGTGCGCGGGTTGCGGGCGCTGCGCTCGGCCCTGCTGCGGCGCCGGGCGGACGCGCGGGACCTGCCGGCGCGCGGTCCCGAGCGCGCTCGGGTGCCGGGGGCGGTGACCGGGGCCGAGCCCGGGCCGGGCGGTGGTGTCGTGCGGTTCACGCGTTCCGCGCTCGAGGTGCGGGTCTCGGGGGGCGGCACGGTGTTCTGGGGCTGGGACGGCGCGAGGCCAGAGCCGTCGTACGCCTTGGACGGCCGGCCCCCGGAGCCGGACGGGCGGGCGGCCCTCGAACCGGACAAGGACGGCGGCTGGCGGGTGGTGTCCGAGCGGATGACCGTGGTGATCTCCCGGCACGGAGCCGTGGAGGTGCGCACCCCGGGCGGCGGAGTGCTGCGCCGCGAGCTGCCGCCCCGGTGGTGGGAGCCGGCCGGCGGCGGCCGGGCCCGCTGGGTGCAGCGGTCCGAGGTGGCGGCCGACGCGCGGTTCTTCGGGCTGGGCGGGCGCGCCGCAGGACCCCGGCTGCGCGATGGTTCGTACCGCCTGTGGAACACCGATCCCGGTGGCGGTTTCGGCCCCGACGACGACCCGCTGTACATCACGATGCCCGTGCAGCTGGTGGTCGCGGACGCGGGGACCCATCTCGCGTTCTACGACAACACCTGGGACGGCCGGGTGCTGCTGCGTGAGGGAGAGGAAGGCGCGGGCTCGGGCCACGACCGGCCGGGCGGCAGCGAGTTGCGGATGGAAGGAGGGCCGCTGCGATGCTGGATGGTGGCGGGCACACCGGCCCGGGTCCTGGCGGGCTGGACGGCGCTGACCGGCGCGCCCGCGCTGCCGCCGGCCTGGGCGCTCGGCCACCAGCACGCCCGCTGGGGTTTCGGCAGCGAGCGCGAGGTGCGGCGGATCGTCGCCGGGTACACCGGGCGCGGCCTGCCGCTTTCCGCGCTGCACCTGGACATCGACCACTACGACGCCCACCAGGTCTTCACCGTGGACCGGAGCGCGTTCCCCGATCTGCCGCGCCTGGCCGAGGACTTGGCAGGCGACGGGGTGCGGCTGGTCTCGATCGTGGATCCCGCGGTGAAGGCCGAGCGGGGGAACGCGGTGTACGAGAGCGGTCTTGCCGCTGGGGCGTTCGTCAAGGACGCCCAGGGGCGCGAGGTGCGCGGCCAGGTGTGGCCCGGCGAGTGCGCCTACCCCGACTTCACGGACCCGAGGACCCGCGCCTGGTGGGGCGGCCTCTACCAGGAACGGCTCGACCAGGGCTTCGCCGGGGTGTGGCACGACATGAACGAGCCGGTGTCCTTCGCCCCGTTCGGAGACGCGACGCTGCCGAGGTCGGCCCGGCACGATCTGGAGGGCCGGGGCGGCGATCACCGCGAGGCCCACAATGTGTACGGGCTCACCATGGCCCGGGCCGGTCATGAGGGGCTGCGCGAACTGCGCCCCGAAGAGCGGCCGTTCTTGTTCTCGCGTTCCGGCTGGGCCGGGATGCAGCGCTACGGCGGCACCTGGTCCGGTGACGTCTCGACGGGCTGGCCCGGGCTGCGCGCCTCGCTGGCCCTGGTGCTCGGCCTCGGCCTGTGCGGAGTGCCGTACTCGGGGCCCGACGTGGGCGGCTTCACCGGCAGCCCTTCGCCCGAGCTGTATCTGCGCTGGTTCCAACTCGGCGCCTGGCTGCCCCTGTTCCGTACGCATGCCGCGAAGTGGGCGGGGCGGCGCGAGCCGTGGGAGTTCGGCCCGGCGGTGCTCGAAGGCGCCAGGGCCGCGCTCGCGGAACGCCGGCGGCTGCACCCGTACTTCATGACGCTGGCCCAGCTGGCCCGGCTGACCGGGGCTCCTTACGCGCGCCCGCTGTGGTGGGGCGCGCCGGGCGACCGGGCGCTGCGCGACTGCGAGGACGCCTTCCTGCTCGGTGACGCGCTGCTCGTGGCCCCGGTCCTGGAGCGCGGCGCGGACCGGCGTGCGGTACGGCTGCCGCGCGGGCGGTGGTACGACACCGCGACGGGCGAGGCGCACGAGGGCCCGGGCCAGGTGCTGTTGCCCGCTCCCCTCTCCCGTATCCCGGTGCTGGCCCGGGCGGGTTCGGTGATCCCGGTGCGAGGTGAGGACGGCGGCCTTGAGCTGGAGGTGTGGGCACCCGCCGCCGGCCGTACGGGCGGCGGCCTCCTGGTGCGGGACGCGGGGGACGGCTGGGAGCGCGCGGTGGTGGAGCGGTTCTCGACGCGGGTCGTCAAGGGCGCGGTCGTGGTGGAGCGGACCGGCGCGGGCGCGGACGCCGAGGTGGGCCATCCGGTGCGGGTGCGCGGGATGGCGCCCTGAGCCCGCCGACCGACCCGGGTCAGCCGGCCGGGCCGCCGCCACGACCGTGGGCGTACTCCCCCGCGAACCACGCGCGGGCCGCATCGGTGTGCAACGGGAATGCCAACTCGGCCGGTTTCCACAGCGGTTCCCAGCCCGCGCTCTCCTCGGTCGCTGCCGATGGCGGCAGGTCCGCCGCCGCGCGCGCGGGCAGCAGGCCGAACACCAGCAGATGCGCGGGCGAGCTCAGCACGTCCGCGAGACGGACCTCATCGGCCCGCGCCTCGATGCGGGTCTCCTCCCTCAGTTCGCGTACCACCGCCTGCTGCCAGCTCTCGCCGTGATCGACGAAACCGCCGGGCAGGGCGAGGCCGCCGCGTTGGGGCTCGATGGTGCGGGTGATGACCACCAGGCCGGTCCCGTCCGCTCCGGTGACGGGCAGCAGGGCGACGGCCACGGGAAGCGGGTTGCGGTAGGCGACCGTGCCGCAGGACGCGCACGAGCGGGGCCAGCCGCGCGGCGCGTCGTACGGGGTCCCGCACGCACCGCAGTGGGAGTCGGCCAAGGGCTGCTTCGGGGTGGCACTCACGCGCGGACTCTAGCCGACCCGTCCTTCCCCGCAAGCGCCCTCCTTACAAGCGCCCGCCTCACAAGCGCCTTCCCCACATGCGCCTCCCCACAGGTGCCTTCCCCGCAAGCGAGTTGAGCTGATAAAGGGTGTGCACATGACACTACGTACCGGACGACGAGGCACGGCCCAGCGGGCGCCGTCACGGATGCTGCGCGCGCTCATGGCCGCCGCCGCGACGCTGCTCACCGTCACCGCGCTCGCCCCCGCCGCGCACGCGGCACCGCGGCCGAAGGCGCCCAGACAGTTCGTGGCGCTGAGTGCGGTCGATCCCACGATCATCCAGGAGATGCGCTACATCACCGCGCACGACTTCGTGGGCGAACCGATCGACGGATACCGCCGGCCGCTGTGCCTCCTGACGCGGCCGGCCGCCCAGGCCCTGCACCGGGCCCAGCAGTCACTGCTGCGGCAGGGCTACTCGCTCAAGGTCTACGACTGCTATCGGCCGCAGCGGGCCGTCGACCACTTCGTGCGGTGGGCGAAGGACCTGGACGACGAGAAGATGAAGGCGGAGTTCTACCCCCGGGTCGACAAGTCGAGGCTGTTCGCGGACGGGTACATCGCCGCGAAGTCCGGCCACAGCCGGGGCAGCACGATGGATCTGACGATCGTCAGGCTGCCCGCGCTCCCCACTCGGCCCTACCACCCCGGGCAGCCGCTGGCGCCCTGCTACGCGCCGCGCGCCGAACGGTTCCCGGACAACTCCCTCGACATGGGCACCGGGTTCGACTGCTTCGACACCCTGGCGCATACCGACGATCCCCGCGTCCAGGGCGTCCAGAAGGCGAACCGGCAGTTCCTCAAGCGCACCCTGGAGGCGCAGGGCTTCGTCAACCTGCCCGAGGAGTGGTGGCACTTCACGTATCAGCCGGAGCCTTTCCCCGACACCTATTTCGACTTTCCCGTGGCGTGGTGGCCAGTGGCGGGGCACTGACGCGCGGGCCGTTCCGCTTGGCAGGACCGGCCCGGATCATCGCCTCGTCATGGCCGGTCCGGCGCGTATCACCTTCGGTTCCGGATGAGGCTGGAGCGGGTGTCCGGAGCCACCCCCGTGGGTCCCGGGCACCCGCTCTGTCCTCTCGGACGCCAAGCAGCCGTATCCGGTTCTCCGCGAAGCGATTAGGTTCTGCCGCATGACCAAACCCCGGTTCGATTCGTACGAGGAATTCTGGCCCTACTACGTGGCGATGCACTCCAGGGCCGCCACGCGCTGGGTGCATCTGACCGGCACCCTCACCGGGCTCGCGATCAGTGCCTACGGGCTCGCGCGGCGACGCGGCCGCCTGATACTCGCGCTGCCGCTCATCGGATACGCGACCGCCTGGCCCACGCACTGGTTCATCGAGGGCAACAACCCGGCGACCTTCGGCCACCCCGCCTGGTCGCTGCGGGGCGACCGGCAGATGATCCGCATGATGCTGGCCGGCCGCGACCGCGAGCTGGGTGAGATCGCCGCGAAGTGGCTCGCGGACAACCGATGAGCCACGGGGGCAGCCGCTGACCCGGGCCCCGGCGCCTCCCGCCCCTCCCCATCCCGGGCCGACCGTGGCACACTTCTGACGATCCGTCAGCAAGCCGTATGGGGAGGGGCCTTGACCGACGCACGGACGCACAGACCTGTGGTCGCGGGCTGGTTCACCGAGGCGGGGGGCCAGGACTTCCGGCTGCTCGGCACCCGCTGCGCCGCCTGCGGCTCCTTCTTCTTCCCGCGCGAGGACGCCTTCTGCCGCAACCCCGCCTGCGCGGGCGGCGAACTGGCGGAGGTCCCCCTGTCCCGGCGAGGCCGTGTGTGGTCGTACACGGACGGCCGCTACCGTCCCCCCTCCCCCTATGTGTCCGACCCCGATGTGGCCTGGGAGCCCACCACCCTCGTCGCCGTGGAGCTCGCGGCCGAACGCATGGTGGTGCTCGGCCGGGCCGCGCCCGGCGTCAGGACGGCCGACCTCGCGATCGGCATGGAGGTCGAGGTGGTGCCCGGCGTCTTGAACGAGGACACGGAGACCGTCTGGACCACCTGGCACTGGCGGCCCGTGGAGGCGACGGCATGAGCGAGGACATCGCGGTCCTCGGGGTGGGAATGCACCCGTGGGGCAAGTGGGGACGGAGCTTCGTCCAGTACGGGACGATCGCGGCCCGGGCGGCGCTCGCCGACGCCGGGATCGAGTGGTGCGACGTGGACGCGGTGGTCGGCGCGGACACCGTGCGCGGCGGCTACCCCGGATACGTGGCGGGCGCGACCTTCGCGCGGGCGCTCGGCTGGCAGGGCGCCCGGGTCACCAGCGTGTACGCGGCCTGTGCCTCCGGCGCGCAGGCGGTCGGCGCGGCGCGGGCGCAGATCCTGGCCGGGCTCGCGGACGTGGTGCTCGTGGTGGGGGCGGACGCCGCGCCGAAGGGATTCTTCGCCCCGGCCGGCGGGGAGCGTCCCGATGATCCGGACTGGCTGCGCTTCCGGGTGCTCGGCGCCACGAATCCCGCGTACTTCGGCCTCTACGCCCGGCGCCGCATGGCTCTGCACGGTGACACCCTGGAGGATTTCACCCGCGTCAAGGTGAAGAACGCGGCGGCCGGCGCGCTCAACCCGAATGCCCGCTACCGCAAGGCGGTCAGCGCCGAGGAGGTGGCCGCATCGGCCGTGGTCGCGGACCCGCTGCGTCTGCTGGACATCTGCGCCACCTCGGACGGGGCCGCCGCCCTGGTCCTGACCAGCATGGATGTCGCCCGTCGGCACGGCGTCGGCGACCCGGTCCGTATCCGCGCGCTCTCCACGGTGACCCCCACCTACCCCAGGGCGGTGCTCGACCTGCCCGACATCGCCACCGACTCGGCGGCCGCCGTCGAGCCCGCGTCCCGGTCGTTCCGGGCCGCCATCGCGCACGCCGCCTACGAGGAGGCGGGCATCGGCCCCGAGGATCTGTCGCTTGCCGAGGTGTACGACCTGTCCACCGCGCTGGAACTGGAGTGGTACGAGGACCTGGAGCTGTGCGGCGCCGGGGAAGGGGCCAAGCTCCTGCGGGAGGGAGCGACCACGCTCGGAGGGCGCGTGCCGGTCAACACCAGCGGCGGGCTCGCGTCGTTCGGCGAGGCCGTGCCCGCCCAGGCGCTGGCCCAGGTCTGCGAGCTCACCTGGCAGTTGAGGGGCACGGCGGGAGCCCGGCAGGTCCCCGGGGCCCGGGTCGGCGTCACCGCGAACCAGGGCCTGTTCGGGCACGGCTCGGCGGTGGTGGTGGTCCGCTGACCGGGCCGAGGCGCGGGCCGTCCGGGGTTCAAGTGGCGGCCGGCTGGCGGGACTTCGCGGACATCGCGAGGGCGTGCTCGACCACGCCCACCAGGATGTCCTTGACCGACTCGCGCTCGCGGGCGTCGCACAGCAGGAGCGGGACCTCGGGGTCGAGGTCGAGGGCCGCGCGCACGGTGTCGGCGGGGTAACGGGTGGCGTCGTCGAAGCAGTTGACGGCGACGGTGAACGGGATGCCGCGCCGCTCGAAGTAGTCGATGCCGGCGAAGCAGTCCTCCAAGCGGCGCGTGTCGGCCAGGACGACCGCGCCGAGCGCCCCCTGAGCCAGCTCGTCCCACAGGAACCAGAACCGGTCCTGGCCCGGCGTCCCGAAGAGGTAGAGCACCAGGTCCTCGCGGAGCGTGATGCGCCCGAAGTCCATGGCCACCGTGGTGGTGCTCTTGGCCTCCACGCCCGCGATGTCGTCGACCGGGCGGCCCGCCTCGCTGAGGCGTTCCTCGGTCCGCAGGGGCCGGATCTCGCTCACCGCGCCGACCAGGGTGGTCTTGCCGACGCCGAATCCGCCCGCGACGAGAATCTTGAGCGTCACCGGATCGACGTGCCGCCGCTTGCGGCTAGAGCGCCCGAAGGCCATTGATCACCTCACGGAGAAGGGACTCGTCCGGCAGCTCGGCCGGCGGGACGGGTCGGGTTACGTGCACCAGGGCGTCGGCGACGAGATCGCCGACCAGCACCCGGACCACCCCGACGGGGAGGTCGAGGCCTGCCGCGAGTTCGGCGATCGACTGCGGTGCGTCGCCGCAGCGTTCGACGATCTCGACGTGTTCCGGGGAGAGCGTCTGGTCGCGGCCCGGGTCGTCGGCGGCGGGTTCCGGGACGACCACGGCGATCAGGTCGAGGCGGTGCTGGTTGATGCTGGTGGTGCGCCCGCGCGTCATGGCGTACGGCCGCACCACGGGCCCCGCGTCGTCGTCGAACCAGTGGAGCGGGCGGCCGGGGGCCGCCGACGGGTCCCCGCTCCCGGCCCCCCGGTCCGTGTCCCTCATCGCGTCCCCGCCCATGACGTACCCACTCACCCTCCGGTGTGCGGGCCGGTCCGTGGCGCGGTGGTCAGGTGCACGCCGACCCGCTTGACCATCAGGGTCATCTCGTAGGCGACCTGTCCGATGTCGGAGTCGGCGTCGGACAGGACGGCCAGACAGCTGCCGTCGCCCGCGGCGGTCACGAAGAGGAAGGCGTCGTCGAGTTCGACGACGGTCTGGCGGACCTTGCCCGCCTCGAAGTGGCGTCCGACGCCCTTGGCGAGGCTGTGGAAGCCGGAGGCGACGGCGGCCAGGTGCTCGCCGTCCTCACGGGTCAAATCGCGCGAGGTACCGGTGGCCAGGCCGTCGCCGGAAAGCACCAGGGCCTTGCGGATGGAGCCGACCCGGTCCACCAACTCGTCCAGGAGCCAGTTGAGTTCGCCGGTTCCGCCCCCCTGGGCGTGGCGTGCGGTGGCTGAGTGTTGTGGCGCGGTCATCGACCGTCCCCCTCCGGTGTGGTTCGTCGTGCGTTGTCGCCGGGGGCCGCGGGCGGTCCTGCCGCGGCGTCCGGTGCGTCGTTGTCCCGCCGTCCGCGCTGCCAGCCGCGTTGCAGTGCGGCCATGCGGTCGCGCACCTCGTCGGCGTCGCGGTCCGGCTCGGGTCCCTCGTCGGGTCGCGGGGCGCCGCGCCGGTCGCCGGGGGCGTCCTTGAGCTGCGGGGCCAGGCTCGCCTGGCGGACCCGGCGGGGCAGTCCGTCCGGCGGGCCCTCGCCGTCCTGGGGCGCGCCGGGCACAGTGCCCCAGGAGGGCGCGGAGCTGGGCGCGCCCGGCAGTCCGGCGCCGACCGGCGGCGCGGCGGGCCCGGCGAGGCCGCCGGGCCGTACCGGTGTCAGGCCCGGCGAGCGGGGCGCGGGGCGCGGGGGCCCGGGCTCCTCGGACTCGGGGCGCGGCGCGAAGGGGCGGGGTGGCTGGCCGGCGCGGCGCTGGGGCAGGCGGTTCTCGAAGACGTGCCGCACCTCGGGGGACGGCTCAAGATCCTGCGCCGGGTGGCCTCGGCCGGGGCCGTCGACGCGCCGGCCGTTGTCGCTGACCAGGGTCGGCACCCGGTGGCGGCGCGGCAGCGGGCCGGGGCCCGTGTCCTCGTCCCTCTCGTCGGCCGTCTGCTGGTGCTGTTGGCGGTCCTCGCCCGAGGCGGCCGCGCGGCGGGCGGAGCGCAGCACGCCGCCGCGCCCCGCGTCGTACGCGCCGGGCACGCCGGTCTCATCGGGCGCCGTCCTCGTGTCGAGGTCCAACGGGTCGAGCGGGGGCTCCAGTTCGACGGGACCGTCCAGGACCGGCTGGCCGGGAACGCCGACGGGCAGCGGGGACAGCGCGCGCCTCGGCGCCTCGGGAGCGCCGCCCTTGGCACGGGCGGCCGTGCGGTCCAGACGGAAGCCGGTGCCCTCGGTCTCCGGCGCGTCGGTGAGCAGCGCGGCCGGCAGGAACACCACGGCGGTGGTGCCGCCGTAGGGGGAGGGCTGTAGGGAGACCCGTACGTTCTGGCGCTGCGCGAGCCGGCTGACCACGAAAAGGCCGAGCCGGTCGGTGTCGGACAGCTCGAACTCGGGGGTCTCGGCGAGCCGCAGATTGGCGTCGAGCAGCATGTCGGGCGCCATGCCGAGGCCTCGGTCGTGGATCTCCAGGGTGAAGCCGTTGGCGACCCGCTCGCCGTGCACGTGGACGGCGGTGTGCGGGGGCGAGAACACCGTGGCGTTCTCCAGGAGTTCGGCGATGAGGTGGGTGAGGTCGGCGACGGCGGGGCCGCCGACGCCGAGCCGTGGCAGCCTGCGCACCTCGACGCGCTCGTAGTCCTCCACCTCGGCCACGGCGGCCCGTACGACGTCCATGAGCTGGACGGGCTTGCGCCACTGGCGGGACGGCGCGGCGCCGGAGAGGATCACCAGGCCCTCGGCGTGCCGGCGCATACGGGTGGTGAGGTGGTCGAGACGGAACAGGTCGGCGAGTTCGTCGGTGTCCTCGGTGCGCCGCTCCATGGTGTCCAGGAGCGTCAACTGGCGGTGCAGGAGTACTTGGTTGCGGCGGGCGAGGTTGACGAACACCTCGGAGACGCCGCGCCGCATGTCGGCCTGTTTGACGGCTGCCTCGACGGCCGCCCGTTGCAGGGTGTTGAGGGCCTGGCCCACCTGGCCGACCTCGTCGCGTTCGTAGTCCAGGCGCGGCGCCTCGGTCTCGACGTCGATCTGTTCACCGGCGGCCAGGCGCCGCATCACGCTCGGCAGGCGGACGCCGGAGACCTCGTGGGCCTCCTTGCGGAGCCGGGTGAGGTCGCGGACCAGCTCGCGGCCGACGCGTACGGACATGAACAGGGAGATCAGCAGGGCGAGGAAGCCGAGGACACCGGCGAGCCCGGCCTTGATCAGCACGTTGAAGGCGACCGGCTCGACCCGGTCCTGGTAGCGGTTGCCGGCCTCGGTGCCCATCTGGGCCAGACGGTCGAGTACGGGCGTGACGGCCTGCTGCCAGCGGGCGGCGTCGATGTGGTGGGGGTTCTTGGCGGGGCCCGCGTCGATGACGTCGGATTCGGCGGTGCGCAGCGACTCGGTCTCGGGGCCGCTCCAGAACTGCTGGAAGGGGAGGCGTTCGGCGCTGGGCAGCAGCTCCAGGTTGGTGTCGTAGAGCAGTTTCCGGTTGGCCACCAGGTCGGATATGCGGCGCAGTTCGGGGGCCGTCGTCCTCGGGGTGATCAGGGCGGAGGCGACGAGGGCGTCCTCGCGCGAGAGCATTTCGCGGGCGTGGGTGAGGCCGACGAGGGCCCGGCCCTGCTTGTCCATCTCCACGTTCTGCAAGGCGTGGAGATTCATGAGGAAGCTGTAGCAGGGGTCGATGAGCCGGTTGTAGAAGTCCAGCGCCTGGGCCCGGTCGACGGTGCCCTGCTCGATGGACTGGCGCAGCGTGGGCACCGAGTCGAAGGCGGCGATGGCGGCCTTGAGGTGGGTCTTCGCGGCGGGGCGCAGGTCGCCGCGCACGTCGCGGTCCTGGGCGGCGGCGCGGATCCTGCTCATCGCGACGTCGGTGTCCGCCCGGCGGCTGCGCAGTGCGGTGAGGGCGTCGGCGGGGCGTTCGTCGGCGAGGTAGACGAGGGTCTGGCGGCGCTCCTGCTGGATGACGCGGACGGTGTCCTCGATGGGGTAGCCGACCTTTTTGACGATGTTCGCCACGTTCATCAGCTCGTTGGCCTGGCGGCCGGTGAGATAGGTGGAGAAGCCCCACAACGCGGTGAGGGAGACGAGCGGCACCAGCAGCAACGCCACGATCTTCCTGCGGATGGACTTCCCGCGAAAGCGCATGGCCTCCCCCAGATCAACCGTCAACAAACGGCGTGAGCCTACTACTGACACAGAGACAACTCGAAGGAACGTCCGGACGATTTTCGGCCGCCCTGACGCGTCGTGATCATGAGTTGTCCCGGTATTCCGGGAGATGGTGGCCGGGCCCCTGACAGAGGGCACCCGTCATGGCCGCTTTTCGTCCACTGCGGCAGATGGCTGGAATTCTGCGTTCCGGCCATCTGCCCGGAATCTTCCGGGAGTTCCGTTCGTCAGTGTGTACGGAGCCGCTGTGCGTGTGGGGTACTTCCGGGGCACACGGGTGTCAGGAAGCGATGGCCTCGGGCCGGTCCGCGAGGGCGGTGCCGCGCGGCGGGGCAGGCATCGAGGCGGTACGGGTGGGGAGGAATGCGGGCATGAGCGTTGAGCAGCGGCCGCTGTGGGTGGAAGAGCCGGCCGAACGACCCCGGCTGCCCGATCCGGTCCGCACCGCTGCCGTGCGCGCCGTCATCATCGTGGCGGCGACCCTCATGCAGGCGATGGTGGCGTTCTTGTCCACGCTCGCCGGTTCCTGGCTCGCCTTCCCGATGGTGATCAGCAGCGTCGGCAGCACGGTCCTCGCCACGTGGGGCGTGCTGGACGTGTGGGTCACCCGCCAGGTGTGGAACCAGCGCAACGGTGTGGTGTCGATGCCGAACAGCACGGCGCGCAAGTTGCGCCGGGAGCGGCGCCGGGCCCGGCGGGCCGCCCGCACGGCCGGGAGCGGGGCCCGAATACGGTCCCACAGGGCCCCGGCACGGTCCGCGGACGGCACGCGGCGGGGCCTGTCCCGCGCCTGAGCGGCGGGCTCCGCGCCGGGGGCCGCTTCCGCGCCGGAGCCGCCGGCTTGGCGCCGGTGGCGGGCCCGCGCCTGAGTCGCCCGTTTCGCCCCGGAGGCGGGCCCGCGTCCGAGCAGGTCGGCCCGCGTCAGGGGCCGGCCCCGCCCGACCCGCTCCCGCGTCGCGGGGTCCGTGCGTCAACTCCCTTGTGCGGCGGGCCTTTTGAACATGCGGGTCGCCGTGATCTCACCGTGCACGGTCTCGCCGCTCGTCTCCTGCTGCGGAAGGCCGGGCCGCAGATGCTCCTCCACGCTGATGTACTTCAGGCCCGCCCGCAGGTCGGCGTCGTTGCGGAGCCGGATGACGAGGGGGAACTCGGCGAGCGCGGTCGTGTCGAACAGGCCCGTGGTGTAGAGGAGTTGGACGCCGAGCGCGTCGGACACGGCCCGCTGGAGCTCCAGGAGGTACGTCGCGTTCGCGCGGCCGATCGGATTGTCCAGGAAGAGCGTGCCGGCGTGCCGGTGCTTGTCGCGGCCCCGGTCGTTGCTGCGCAGCGCCGCCATCGTGCAGTACAGGGCGATCGCGGCGGTGAGCAGCTGGCCGCCGGAGAACACGTCGCCCATCTGCCCGACCGGGACGCGCTCGGCGCGCAGGACCGCGTCCGGCTTCAGGATCTCCACCGCGATGCCGCGCGGTTCGAGGGCCGCCTGCACGCCGCGCAGCAGCAGGGACATGCCGTCGCGGCGCAGATCGGAGTTCTTCTTCACCGCGGCGCGGGTGGCCTCGTCGATGACCTCGCCGAGCCGTTCGGTCAGGGTCGCCTGGTCGGGTTCGTCGAACCGGATCCGCAGGAACTCCTGGCCCGACCACTCGCCGAGGCCTTCGGGGAGCTGGGACAGGCGCTGGGCCGAACGCAGCGTGGTGAGCGCGGACTCCACCAGGCCGCGCAGCCGGTCGACGATGGAGTCGCGGTTGCGCTCCAGCTGCTCCAGCTCGTCGGTCAGGACACGCAGCCTCGGCTCGAAGGCGGCCGCCCAGGCGGCGGCGTGCTCGGGCAGCGAGGCGGCGGGCAGTTCACGGATCTGCTGGCGGGCCGGGGTGCGGACCTGTTCGTAGCGGGTGGCGTTGGCGTGGCGCACCAGGATGTCGCTCGCCTCGCGCACGGCGGATTCGGCGGCGGACAGATCGGCCGAGCAGCCGCGCAGGGAGCGGCGCGCCTCGGTGGCCGACTGCCGGGCCTCCTCGAGGGTGCCCGGGTAGGGGTCGGGCGCCGTCTCCTCCTCCACGGCCTGGCTGTGGTCGCGCAGCAGGTCGCGCAGGAGCGCCGCCGTCTCGTCGAAGCCGCCCGCCGCGTCCTCGGCGGCCCGGTGCGCGGTGAGCAGTTCGCTGTGGGCGGCGTGCGCGGTCTCCAACGCGTCGGTGCGGGTGGCCAGTTCGGCCGTCGCGGTGCGCAGCAGCGCCTGGGCCTGCTCGGCGTCGGCGGGCACCTGGTCGTCGGGGAGGTCGGTGTGCCGCTCGCCGTCGGCGGGGGCCAGGCGCTCCGTGTCGCCGCGCAGCCTGCCCAGCTGCTCGCTCGCGGCGGACGCGCGGGTCTCCAGCATCTGCACGAGTGATTCGGCGCGGGCGGCGGCGGCCTGGCGGGAGGGGCCGTCCGCGCCGTCGGTGCCTTCGAGCAGGGTCGCGGCGCGGGTGCGCACCTTGTTGGTGAGCCGGTCGAGCTCGGTAAGGGCCGCGCTCTCGTCGCTCTCGGCGCGGGCCTGTTCGGCCCGCAGGTCGGCGCCGACGCCGACCTTCTCGTACAGCTGGGACGCGGCGCGGTAGGCCTCGCGCAGGGCCGGCAGCGACGTGCGCGGGGCGCCGGCGTCGGGCTCGGGCAGGTTCTCCGGGGCGCCCGCGATCTCGGCGCGTTCGGCGCGCAGCGCGCGGGCGGTGCGGTGGGCGTCGTCGGCGGCGCGCTGGGCGGCGCGCCGGTCCTCGTCGGCCGCCTTGGCGCGCTCGAGGAGCGCCTGGGCGCGGGCCTCCGACTCGGCCGCCTCGTCGGCCAGTTCACGGAGCTTGACCTGCCAGCCCGCCCGCTCGCGCAGCCGGAAGGCGAGTCCGGCGAGCGCGTCGGCGGCGCGGCGGGCGCGCTGGGCGGCCTCTTGGCGCTCTTCGCGTACGCGCGCGGATTCGGCGGCCGCCTCGTCCGCCTCGGCCCGCGCCGTGCGGGCCTCGGCCAGCTCCCGCGCGGCTTCCTTGGCGCTCTCGCGGGCGGTGTGGGCGGCGGTGGCGAGTTCGGCGAGCATGCCGGGCGGGCAGTCGGCGCGCCAGGCACCGATCCGGGCGGCCAGCGCGCGGTCCTGGGCGAGCCGCCCGGCGAGCGCCCGGATCTCCTCGTCGCGGGCGGTGGCCCGGGCGCGCAGCGTCTGGCGTTCCTCGTCGGCGGCGTGCTCGTCGTGCATCGCCGGGTTCGGCGGTACGAGGAAGATGCCGCTGTCGGTGCCGGAGTCGACGGCCGGAACGGGCGCGAGCAGGGCCGCGGTGGTGCCGACGGCCACGGCGGAACGCGGCAGCAGGGCCGCGTTCGCCAGGGCCTCGCGGGCCCGGGCGTGCGAGGCGGGGTCGGTGATGACCACGCCGTCCACGAGCTCGGGACGGGCCGCGAGCACGGCCGCGTGGTCCGCCGGGGCGACGGCCTGGGCCAGATAGCGCCAGCCGGGCAGCGCCGGGATGCCGTGCTCGCCCAGGTACTCCACGGTCGCCAGCACATCGGGGCTCGGCGGCAGGAGCCCGCCGTCACCGAGCGCGCCGAGGATGCGCGCGTCGTCGGCAGCGGCCGTGCGCAGATCGAAGAGCTGACGCTCGGCGGAGGCGACGCCCTGGTCGAGGAGCGCCCGCAGTTCATCGGCGCACCGGTCCAACTCCTCGGCGCTCAGGGCGCCTTGGGTGCCGTGAGCGCTGTGGGCACTGTGGGCGCTGTGGGCGCTGTGGGTGCTTTCGCCGTCGTGCTTGCGGGGCTCGGGGACTCCGGGAACTCCGGAGTGGCCGGTGGGCAGGCTGAGCAGTTCGGCCAGGCGCTCCTCCCCGGCCAGGGACTGCGCGGCGCGGCGCTCGGCGTCGTGGGCGTGCTCGGCGGCGCGGGCGGCGTCCTCGGCGCGGGCCGCGGCCAGTTCGGCGCGGGCCTCCACCGAGGCGGCCTCGCGGGCCCTTTCGGCGGCGGCGCGGGCCGTCTCGCGGGCCGCGTCCCAGGCGGCCACCGCACTCTTCTCGGCATCGCTTGCGGCGAGCGCGGCGCGGGCCGGGTCGGCGTCGGGCGCGCTGTCGTCGAGCCAGCCCGCGCGTACGGCCTCGGCGGTCTCCTGCTCGACCTCCGCCAGGCGCTGGCGCAGATGTCCCGCCTCGCTGCGGGCCCGCTGGGCCTCGGTCGCGGCGACGGTCGCGTCGCGGTGGGCGGCCTCGCCCACTTCTTGCAGACCGGCCGAACGCTCCTCTTCCTCTGCGGCGACCCGCTCGCCGTCCTCGGCGGCCGCGTGCAGGGCCCGTACGAGGTCGGCGGCGGCCCTGGCGCGGGCGGCGAGGGCGGGGGCCGCGTCCCGTTCGGCCTCTTGGATCGCTGCGGCCACGCGGGCCGAGCGGTCGGCGGCGGCGCGGTGGCGCAGGACCGCCTCGGCGGCCTGCCAGGCGGAGTGCAGCGTACGGGCGTCGGCCAGTTCGCGGCGCTGCGCGGTGGCGGCCTTCTCGGCGACGGCCAGCGCCAACGAGGCGTGCCGGTAGGCCAGTTCGGAGGCGATCAGGGAGCTGCGGCCACGGGCGGCCTCGGCGAGGGTGACGTGGTGGGCGGCGGCGGTGACCTGCTGGGCGAGGTCGCCGGCGCGGCCGCGCTCGTCGGTGGCGCGGGCCGCGAGGCGCCGGGCGAGCGCCCGGGTGCGCCGTTCGGCGCCGGCGTGGATGTCGCGGGCGCGCCCGCGTGCCTCCGCGGCTTCGACGATGCGGTTGAGGAGGTCGACCGAGCCCGCCGTGAAGTCGCGTTCGGCGGTGAGTTCGGCGCGCCGGCCGAGCTTGTTGCCGAAGCCGCTGACCAGGTCGGCGAGGCCGTCGGTGTCGCGGGTGTCGGTGACGGCGCGCAGGAGCAGGTCGGTGAAGTCGGAGTCCTTCTTGACCGCGAAGAGGCCGGCGGCCTCGCCCTCGTCGGCGTTCATCTCGCGCTGGTAGCGGAAGAGTTCGGGGTCAAGACCCAGGTCGCCGAGGTGTTCGTTCCAGCGGTCGTGGATCTCCTCCCAGTACACCTCCAGATGCGGGTACGCCTTGCTCGCCTCGGTGATCGCGTCGCGGAAGCCCTTCATGGTGCGGCGCCGGCCCTGGGCGCTGGAGGCGCCTTCGGCCGAGGGGCGCATCGCGCTGGACTCGGCGACCGGCAGCGAGTCGAGGCTGAGACCGGGGCCGGGCCGGAAGGAGTACCAGGCCTCGGCGAACTTCCGCGGGTCGTTGGATACTTGGCGGCCGCGCCATTCGCTGACCTTGCCGACCACGACGAGCTCGCCGGTGAGGGTGTGCTGCCACTCCAGGGCCACGTGCCCGCAGTCGTCGGCGAGCAGGAATTTGCGCAGCACACCGGAGCTGGCGCCGCCCAGGGTGTTGCGGTGGCCCGGCAGCATCACCGAGAAGATCAGCTTGAGCAGGACGGACTTGCCGCCGCCGTTCTCCAGGAACAGCACGCCCGCCGGGGCCGGGCGGCGCGGCGGGCCGACCGGCTCGTCCTCGAAGAACTCGGCCTGCGTGGGGGCCGGGTTGGGCACGGGGGCGCCGACTCCGCGCAGGTCAAGCACGGTGTCGGCGTAGCGCGCACCGGCGGGCCCGATGGAGTAGAGGCGGACCCGGGACAGCTCGTACATGTCGGCGGACTCTCGTGGTGGTGGGGGGCGGCTTGAGCGGGGATCGCGTCAGGAGTGGACGCGTCAGGAGTGGAAGGGGAGTCCGGCGTCGGCCGCCAGTTCCAGGCCGTCGGCGTCGGTCGGGGGCACAAGGGTGGCGCTGCCGTCGGTGACCGCGACCACGCCGAGCTCGATCAGCTCGGTCAGGGCGGCGCTGCCCGCCATGTCGCGGACCTGCAACTGGTACCGGGCGGTGGTGCGGTAGGCGCCGCCCGCGTCGTCGCCGGTGCGTTGCAGGAAGCCGGATTCGGTGAGGAAGGCCACCGCCTTGGCGACGATGCCGGTGGTCGAACCGGCGAGCCGGCGCGCGTCCTTGGTGGCTCCGGTGGAGCTGCGCCGCGCGTAGATGCGCCAGGCGGCCTCCAGACCGGGGGCGCCGGTCTCGGGGTCGGTGTTCTCGCCGGTCTCCTCGGCCCGCTCCTCCAGGCGGCGGCAGGCTTGGCGGACGAACGCGTCCACGCCGTTGACCGTGATCCGCCCGATGTAGCCGTCGTCGGCGAGGTCTTCGGGGCGGGGGAAGGCGAGGGCGGCGACGGCGAGGTGGGCCAGGCCGTGCAGGAAGCGGTCGCTGGAGTCGGGGGCGGCGGCGCGGCGGGCGTAGTCGCCCATGCGGACGGCGAAGACGGAGTCCTCGGCGGCGGTCACGGCCATGCCGGCGCGGGGCGACACCTCAAGGACGATGAGCCCGAGCCCGGCCGCGACCGCGTCCGCGAGGCGCGCGAACGCGGGGTCCTCCCGGTGGCGGCGCAGCAGCTCGCTGTACTCCGCGTCCCTGGCGGGCAGCAGTTTCGTCTTGAGGCCGAAGGCGACGAGCCGAGCGGCGTCGGCGGCGTCGGCGGGGGTGATCCGACCTTCGCCCCCGGATCCCACGCCGGCCGCGATGAAGGCACCGGCCCTGGGATCGGCCCCCGCCCCGGGCACGGTGGAGGCGGCGGCCCTGGAATCGGCCGCCGTGCCGGGCACGGTGGACGTGCCGGCCCCGGCGTCGGCCGCCATCCCAGGCGCGGGCGAGGTGTGCTGGTCCTCGCCGTCGGTGCCGGGTGCGGCGGGCGCCGGGGCCTCGGCGGTGTCGCCGAACGTGGGCTCGGGGTGGTGGTCGGTCACGGGGTGGTCTCCTTGGTACGTACGTTGCTGGGCGCGGCGGGGGCTGTCCCCACCCCGCCCCTTCCCGGGGCCCGCCGGGGGTGAAGCCGGCAAACCGGCACCAGCCCGGTCAGGGGCGCGGGGAACTGCGCGACCAGCCGGCCACGGCCCGCAGCCGGGGCCCCTGGGGCTTGGCCCCGGACCCCGTGCCGCGCCTGAAGGGTGCTCGTCCTCCCCCAAGGCCGCAAGGGCCAGGGGGTATGCCCGTGCGGGCCGGCACAGGCCCTGCCAGGGGCGCGGGGAACTGCGCGGAACCCGCCCACGCACGGCCCCCACGGCCCGCACGAAGAACTCACGCCGCCTCCGTCCGGCCCGCGGCCATTCCCGCCGCGTCCAGCAGCGCCGTGCCCACTATCAGATCCGCCCCGCCGAACTCCTCGTCGTCCAGCGGCGTGCCGTCGTCCACCGCGAACAGCAGCCGCTCCTCGCCCTGGCGGTAAGCCGTGCCGACCGGCGGGCTCGCGGCGTGGATGGCCAACAGGGCGACCAGGTAGGGCAGTTCGGGATCGAGGCGGCGGGCGTCGGCGAGCAGTCCCGAGAGGCGGCGCGGCGCGTCGTGCTCCAGGTCGAGCAGTTCCATGGCCGAGGCCAGCTGCTCCTCGCTGAAGCGGCTGTCGTCCGGCGTGGCGATCAGATCGGGCTCGGGCATCTCGGCGCCGAGGTGTTCGCGCTCCTGGGGCGGCGTGAGCAGTATGTCCACCAGGTCGCCCACGCGGACGGAGACCGGGGTGCGCAGGCCGGTGCCGCGCGCGAAGAACGCGTCGGTCACCCGGATCGCGTCTTCCACCGGGAGCGGCAGCAGCGGGGCGACCAGCTGGCCGTACAGGTCGAGGCCCGCGCGGGCGGCGGGGCGGGCGAAGGCCTGACGGTCCTGCTCGGCGCGGAAGAGCGGTCCTGCCTCGAGGAGGCGGGACTGGAGCTGGGTGTGGCGGCGGATGCAGTCCTTGACGATGTCGACGAGCTCGGCGGCGCGGCGCTTGTGCTCCGGGTCCTCCGCCTCGTCGCGCGCCTTGCGGATGTTGGTCAGGATCGCGTTCTCGTGACGGTAGCGGTCGGCGACGTGGTCGAGGGCTTCGGCGATCATGTCCGGCACCGCGTTGAGCCAGTCGACCGCGCGGACGTTGCGGCGGGTCGCCTCCAGGGTGCGCCGCAGCGTCTCGGCGTACTGCACGGTGCGGTAGCGGGCCTGTTCGGCGGCGAGCTGGGCGTCGGCAAGGCGCCCCCGGCTGATCAGGACCTCCAGTTTGACCTCGGCCGCGATCTGGGCGCTGGTGACGTCGGTGTCCAGGGCGCCCACCAGGACGTTGACCGCTTCGTCCGTGGTGCGCAGATAGACGGCGCCGTCATGACCCGGGACCTCTTCGAGGAGCTTGAAGTCGTAGTCCCTGCGGACGTACACACCGTCCGGGTCGAACGTGCCGTACACCGCGCGAAAGCCCCGGTCCACGCTGCCCACGTTGATCAGGTTCTCCAGGACCCAGCGGGCCACCCGCTCGTGCTCGGCGGCGGGCCTCGCCGGTGCCTGGGCCGCCACGCGCGGGACGAGCCGGGCCACGATCTGCTCGTGGTCGGCGCCCGTGTCGAAGTCCATGTTCAACGTGACGAGGTCGATGGAGGCGAGGGCGACCTCGGCCATCGCGTACACCGTGTACTCGCCCGCGAGGTTGGCCTTGCGCACGTCTAGATCGTGCAGCGGGGCGGTGCAGGCCAGGGCGCGCAGGCGCCGCGCCAGACCCTCGTCGGCGGCCGGGCCGGTCGCGGGGCGCGGCGCCGCGCTGAGCTGGGGCGGAGCGAATTCCGTCGAGGCAGGCGATGTCACGCTGGACAGATTAGGTCCTCGCACTGACAACGGTCGAAACGGCGCAGATCCGGGCGCAGATCCGCCCGCCGCTCCGGCCCGGCGCGGACCCTCAGGCGGGCACGTCCGCGACGAGTTCGCGGTACGCCTCGACGAGCTGGGCGCGTGAGTCGTCGAGGTAGCCGGCGAGCAGCCGCGCGGCCCCATCCCGCTCCCCCGCGCGCAGCGCCTCCAGGATCTCCCGGTTGCGTACGAGATAGGGCCGGTGCAGGCGGCGGGGGTCGTCCACCACATGGAAGGCCAGGCGCAGTTCGGCCAGGACGCCGCGCATCAGCTCGTCGGTGCGGGCACTGCCCGCGAGGGCGACGAGTTCGCGGTGGAAGTGGATGTTGGCGGTGGACACGCCCCGCCAGTCGCCCTCCTTGGCCGCGCGCTCGCCGTCCGCGACGGCCGCGTCGAGGCCTTCGAGACGGTGGGGCGGCTCGCCGAGACCCTGGACGACGGCGCATTCGACCAGGCGCCGGGTGCGGTAGATGTCCGTCACGTCCTCGACGGCCAGGACCCGCACGAAGACGCCGCGGTTGAGTTCGTGGACGAGCAGCCGTTCGTGGGTGAGCAGCCGGAACGCCTCGCGCAGGGTGTTGCGGGAAACCCCGAGCGCCTTGCCGATGCCGTCCTCGGCAAGGCGCTCCCCCGGCCGGAAGAAGCCATCAGCGATCCGGGTGCGCAGGATGTCCGCGACCCGTTCCGCCGTACTGGTGCGCCCCAGCAGCACGCGATCCTCGGCGAGTCCGTTGATGCCAAGCCCGTTGGCGCCAATTCCTTTGGCGGTGGGGTCCGTTGTCGTCACAGCGCCCTCTCTCCCCGCCGGCCGCTCCCGCCGACGCGTGGGCCCATCGTAGAAGCCGGGTGTCCACGGGCAGGACAGGAGAACGTCTCGACAGGACTCTTGTCGGATCGTTCAACAATCCTCTACGTTGAACGCGTTGAACCCTCCACGTTGAACGCGTTGAACTCGCCCTTCCCGTCTCGGCAACCCACTCATCCCCTCTCCCGCGAGGTGCCCATGAGGACGACCCGGACCACGCCGCACCACGATCAACTCCCCCTGGAACAGGGTGCGTTCGGATGGCTGCGGGCGCTGGGCCCGGGCGGTCGGCGCGCCTTCGCCGGTGCCTTCGGCGGTTACGCCCTTGACGCGTACGACTTCTTCACGCTGCCGCTCACGATGGTCGCGATCTCGGCGTACTTCGGGCTCGACAGCGCCAGGACGGGGCTGCTCACCACCGTGACGCTGGTGGTCTCCGCCGTCGGCGGCGCGATCGCCGGGGTGGTGGCCGACCGCATCGGCCGGGTCAGGGCGCTGATGATCACCGTCGGCACGTACGCCCTGTTCACGGTGGCGTGCGGATTCGCCCCCAGCTACGGGACGCTGCTCGTCTTCCGGGCGCTCCAGGGCCTCGGATTCGGCGGCGAGTGGGCGGTCGGCGCGATCCTGGTCGCCGAATACGCCTCGGCCCGGCACCGCGGGCGCACCCTGGGCGCCGTGCAGAGCGCGTGGGCGGCCGGCTGGGCGCTGGCCGTCGTCGTGTACACGCTGGTCTTCCACTGGGTGGGCCCGGACACCGCCTGGCGCGTGGTGTTCTGGACGGGAGCACTGCCCGCGCTGCTGCTCGTCTATGTGCGGCGCAACGTCAAGGACGCGCCGGCCGCCACCGAGCAGCGGCTCGCCACGGCCCGCACGACGAGCGGCGCCGCCACCTTCGCCGCGATCTTCCGGGGTCCGCTGCTGCGCACGACCCTGTTCGCCGTGCTGCTGTCGGCGGGTGTCCAGGGCGGCTACTACACGCTGGCCACCTGGGTGCCGACCTTCCTGAAGAACGAGCGGCACCTCACGGTCGTCGGCACCGGCGGCTATCTGGCGTTCCTGATATCCGGCGCCTTCCTCGGCTATCTGACCGGCGGCCACCTCACCGACGTACTCGGCCGCAAGAAGAACATCACGCTGTTCGCGGTCCTCTCGGCGGTCTGCATCCTGCTCTACACGCATCTGCCGTCCGGCGCGAACACCCTTCTCCTGGTGCTCGGCTTCCCCCTCGGCTTCTGCATGTCGGCCATCTTCAGCGGCTTCGGGTCGTTCCTCAGCGAGCTCTACCCGACCGCCGTGCGCGGCACCGGCCAGGGGTTCACGTACAACACCGGGCGGGCCGTGGGCGCCTTCTTCCCCACGCTGGTCGGCTACCTCGCCGACAGCTGGGGCGTCGGGGGCGCGCTGGTCTTCGGCGCGGTCGGTTACGCCATCGCCGTGCTCGCCCTGCTCGGACTGCCCGAGACCCGCGGGCAGGAGCTGGTGTAGCCCGCCGCCCGCCGCCACCGCCGCGCGCCGTGCCCCGGCCCGGGGCACACTCACCACAGGACCACCCCCGCATGCGAACAGGAGCTCCCGCGCCCATGACCCGGCCCGCGACGACGGCGATCGACCTCAATGCCGACCTCGGTGAGGGCTTCGGCCACTGGCGCCTGACCGACGACGAAAACCTCTTGCGCGTGGTCACCAGCGCCAATGTGGCCTGCGGCTTCCACGCGGGTGATCCCGCCATCATGCGGCGGGTCTGCGCGCTGGCCGCCGAGCGGGGTGTACGTATCGGCGCCCAGGTCTCCTACCGCGACCTCGCGGGCTTCGGGCGCCGCTCCATGGATGTGCCGTCCGACGAACTGGCCGCCGAAGTCGCCTACCAGATCGGCGCGTTGGAGGTCTTCGCCCGGGCCGCCGGCAGCCGGGTCTCCTACGTCAAACCGCACGGCGCGCTCTACAACCGCGTCGTGCGTGACGAGGAGCAGGCGGCCGCCGTCGTGGACGGCGTACTCCTCGCGGGCGGCGGCCTCCCCCTCCTCGGGCTGCCGGGCTCGCGGCTCCTCGCGGCGGCCGCGCGGGCCGGGCTGCCCGTCGTCACGGAGGCGTTCGCGGACCGCGCCTACACCGCGCACGGCACGCTGGTGCCGCGCGGCCAGGACGGCGCGGTCATCAGCGACCCGGACGCGGTCGTCGCGCGCGCGGTGGCGATGGCCGTGCGCGGGACGGTGGCCGCGCACAGCGGCGAACAAGTCACCGTCGGGGCCGGGTCGTTGTGTGTGCACGGTGACACTCCGGGCGCGGTGGAGCTGGCGCGCCGGGTGCGGGCCGCGCTCGAATCGGCGGGCGTGCGGGTGGCGGCGTTCTCATGAGCGGCCCGCGCATCCTGCCGGTCGGGGACCACGCCCTGCTGGTCGAGTTCGACGACGGCGAGCGGGCCTGGGCGTTCCACGCCGAGCTGCTGCGCCGCCGCGCGGACGCGACGCTGCCCACGGTGCGGGAGATCGTGCCCGCCGCCCGTACCGTCCTGCTCGACGGCGTGGCCGACCCGGCCGCGCTCGCCGGGCGGCTCGCCACGTGGGACGTCCCCCCGCTCGCGGCCGGCGTCCATACGACGGTGGAGATCCCCGTGCGCTACGACGGTCCCGACCTCGCGGATGTCGCCGCGCTGTGGGGGGTCTCGGAGCGGGAGGCGGTGGCGATCCACTCCTCGGCCGAATTCCGCGTCGCCTTCTGCGGGTTCGCGCCCGGCTTCGCCTATCTGACCGGTCTCGCACAGCGGTACGACGTTCCTCGCAGGAGCACGCCGCGCACGGCCGTTCCGGCGGGGTCGGTGGCGCTGGCCGGCCCGTACACCGGCGTCTACCCACGCCCCTCACCCGGCGGCTGGCAGCTCATCGGCACCACCGACGCCCCGCTGTGGGACGAGCGCCGCGAACCCGCCGCGCTGCTCACCCCGGGCACCCGGGTCCGCTTCGTCGCCCGGGGGGCGCGGTGAGCGAGCGGGCGCTGTCCGTGGTGCGGGCCGGTGCGCTCACCTGCGTACAGGACGAGGGGCGGCCCGGGTACGCGCATCTGGGGGTGCCGCGTTCGGGCGCGCTCGACCTGCCCGCGAGCCGGCTCGCCAACCGGCTGGTGGGCAACGCCCCGGGGACGGCCGTCCTTGAGGCCACGCTCAACGGGTGCGCGGTACGCCCCCGTCGGGCGCTCACCGTCGCGGTGACCGGGGCGCCCTGCGCGGTCACCGTGGCGGGGCGTCCCGCGGCCTGGGGCGCGGCGGTGCGGGTGCCGGCGGGCGCGGTGGTCGAGCTGGGCGCGGTGACGTGCGGGGTGCGCTCGTATCTGGCGCTCGCCGGCGGCATCGACGTGGATCCGGTGCTCGGCAGCCGCTCCACCGACCTCCTCTCGGGGCTCGGTCCCCCCATCCTTGAGGACGGCGCCGTGCTGCCCCTCGGCCGTCCTGGGGACGCGTGTCCGTACGGGGACGGGGCGCCCGCGCCCGGTGTGCCGGGTGAGCTCGTGCTGCCGGTGCTGCCGGGGCCTCGGGCCGACTGGTTCACGGCGGACGCGGTGGCCGTTCTGGCGGCGGGGAGGTACCGGGTGTCGGCGGCGAGCAATCGTATCGGGCTGCGCACGGAGGGGCCCGCGCTGCGGCGGGTGATCGAGGGAGAACTGCCCAGTGAGGGGGTGGTGTTGGGGGCCGTGCAGGTGCCGCCGGATGGGCGTCCCGTTGTGTTTCTCGCCGACCATCCGACGACGGGGGGCTATCCGGTGATCGGGGTCGTGCCCGAGCCGGCGCTCGCGGCGGCGGCCCAGTCCCCGCCCGGCACCCCCCTGAGGTTCACCCCAAGGCGCTGGCCCCTTGTCCCCCCGGGCCCCCAGGCACGCGCCCGTGGCTTGTGCCGGCCTGCGTGAGGCCAACCCTGGGCAGGGCACGCGCGGGCCCGCATGGGCAACCTGAGCCTGTCCGGCGTTTGAGGCCGAGCGCGTTCAGCGCGAACGGGGTCTGGGGCGGAGCCCCAGGGACCCCGGCTGCGGACCGTGGGTGGCTGGTCGCGCAGTTCCCCGCGCCCCTGACGGGGCTGGTGCTGGTCCGCGTGCGCCGATCCCCGGGTAGGGCTGGTGCTGGCGCCCGCGTGCCCCGCGCCCCTGGCGGGGCTGGTGCTGGTCCGCGTGGGCGACCCCGGGGTAGGGCTCATGCTGGCCCGTTCAGGCAACCTCAGCCTGTCCGGCGTTTGAGGACGAGGCCGTTCAGGCCGAACGGGGTCTGGGGCGGAGCCCCAGGGACCTTGGCTGCGGACCGTGGGTGGCTGGTCGCGCAGTTCCCCGCGCCCCTGACAAAGCTGGTGCTGGCCCGCGTGCGTCGATCCCCGGACAGGGCTGGTGCTGGCGCCCGCGTGCCCCGCGCCCCTGGCGGGGCTGGTGCTGGTCCGCGTGAGCGACCTCGGGGCAGGGCTCATGCTGGCTTATTCAGGCAACCTCAGCCCGTCCGGCGATTGAGGACGGGCGCCCTTCAGTGCGAACCGGGTCTGGGGCGGGGCCAGGGGGTCAGACTGCTGTTGGGTCTGGGCCCAGGCGGTCGTGGATGGCGCTCTGCACCTCCGCCTCCTCCGCCGGATCCGCCGCAAGCCTGCGCAACCGCTCAGCCACCCGCGCGTCGACGAGCTCGGCGTACTGCGCGGCCACCTCGCGGGTGGTCTCCTCGCAGTCCCACAGGCACTCGACGGCGAACCCGGTGGCGAAGGACGGGTCGGTCGCGGCGAGGGCCCGCGCGGTGCGGCCCCGCAGCTCCGACGACGAGGTCTCGCGGTAGACGTGCCGCAGGACGGGCGCGGCGCAGGAGATGCCGAGCCGGGCCGCCCCGTCGATGAGCGCCCGCAGCACGCCGGCGTCGGGGCCGTGGGAGCGTACGGTCTCGCGCAGCGCCCCGAGCACGAGCTCCTTGTCGCGGGCCTCGCCACGGGAGGCGAGCACGCCTGCCGCGGCGGCGCCCAGCTCGTCGGGGCGGCCGACCCAGCCACGGGCCCGCTCGACGGCCTCGATGCCACACATGCGTTCGAATGCCTGCACGGCGGCCTCGGCCGCCACACGCGAGCCGGCCGGGCCGTCCGAGACCGCCGCCTCGATCAGGTCGAGGACCCGGGCGTCGCGCGACTCGGCGAGATAGTGCAGCGCGGCGCCCCGCGCGCCGTCGCTGCCCCGGCGGGCCGCCTCGATGATGGCGTCCCGGTCCTCGGGCCCCGCGACGGCGCCCAGGCACCTGGCGGCCGGCAGATGCAGGACCGAGCCGCGTTCAAGACCTTGGTCGGCCCAGTCGAAGACGGCCTGGACGCTCCACCCGGGCCGTGGTCCCGACGGCCGCATCTGGCGCTGCCAGCGGTCGAAGGACCCGGCCTCCCGGGCCGCCCGCACCCGGGCGCCCACGCCGTCGCGCGGGTCATCGGCCCACAGCCGCCAGGGCCGGGGCTCGTAGGCGTCGCGCACGGCGGCGGCGAGCGCCGCGTCGCCCTCGGCGGTGGCCGGGAAGCGGGCGAGCACGGAGGCGGCGAGGGCACGCAGGCCCGCGTCGTCGTCACGCAGCGCCAGCTCGTCCAGGGCCCAGGCCCAGTTGGACCCGGACGCGGCGTAGCGGCGCAGCAGCGCGAGCGCGTCGCTCCTGCCGTACGAGGCGAGGTGGCCGAGGACGGCGAGCGCGAGCCCGGTCCTGGAGTCCTCGGGATCGAGGACGTCCTCGGCGCCGAAGAGGTGGCGCTCGACGTGGTCGAGTTCGCCGTCGAGATCCAGGAAGAGGCGCGCGTAGTACAGCGAGCGGTTCTCGACCTGCCAGTCCTGGCGGGGGTCGCTCAGTACACAGTGGTTCAGGGCCGCCAGGGCCTCGTCGCGCGGGGCGGCCAGCGCGTGCAGGGTGCCGTCGCCGCGGCCCCGCTGCAGCAGACCGAGCAGCGTGCCGCTCGGCGCTATGACTGGATCGAACATGGAAATAGCCTCACATCAAGCTGTCGACGCAACCGGGATTCGTGCCTTGCCCTAGGCCGCGCAGCAACATGAGGGGTCGCCCGCCGTCTTCTGCTTGGTGTAGACCATATTCCTGCCTCTCGTCGCGGCCCTCGATGTAAGGACCCTGCCCCCGATGTAGGGGTTCGACGTCATGATGACCCAGTCATTTCGCCATCGCGACCACATTTACGGCGCCCCTCTCCGCGGGCTCTTCGGTGGATCCCCCGTAAACGCCTGGTGGACGCTCAGTTGGCCCCGAACAGGGCGAGCAGGTCCGTCTTGCCGAACATCCGGGCGGTGTCGACCGCCGAGGGCGTCCCGGCGGAAGGATCGGCTCCGCCGGCGAGCAGCGCCTTGATCACGGCCTTCTCGCCCTTGAAGACGGCGCCCGCGAGCGGGGTCTGACCCCGGTCGTTGGCGCGGTCGGCCTCGGCGCCGCGGGCCAGCAGCGCGGACACCGCGTCGGCGTGCCCGTGGTAGGCGGCCAGCATCACCAGCGAGTCACCCCGGTCGTTGGTGAGGTTCGCGGGCACCCCGGCGTCCACGTACGCGGCCAGCGTCGCAGCGTCCCCCTGACGGGCCAGTTCGAAGACCTTGGCCGCCAGCTCGACCACCTCGGGATCGAGATCCTCGCTCATCGGAAAAACTCCTTAGGGGCAACGGAACGGACCCGCACGGCGACAGAGCCGAACGAGTGAATCGACAGGGTACTGCCCGGTGGGCGACATGACGGGGCACGCCAGAGGCAAAGATCACCGCGCGTGCCTCCCGGGCGCTCCCCGGGGCCTCGACGGCCGCACAGTGTCCCGCTCCGAGCGCCCTTTCATATCCGCCACTCCAGTGAAAATGGCCGAGTTTCACCCGTTTGCACCTTTTATCGCATAGATACTTCCTGTGAGCCTGGAAGAACTCATGGTGACCGTCCCCACCAACCAGGAGACCCCAAATGATCCTGTCCATGTCAGGCGTGGTGCTGCTCGGAATCATCTGCTTCCTCTTCTTCAAGAAAGACGGACTCAAGGCTTCGCACGCCCTCGTGTGCTCACTCTTCGGCTTCTACCTCGCGGGCACCGCCATCGCCCCGAGCATCACCGCCGGAGGCGCGAGCCTCGCCAGCCTGCTGGGCGGGATCAAGTTCTGACCCCGCTGTCCGCCGCACGACGGCGGACAGCACGGCAGAGACCACTGCGGACACAACTCCAGGAGAACGACGTGGCCCGGCGACCGCTCCCCCGCATTCTGAGCAGCAGCAGCGCATCCATCGTTCGCAGCCGCGAAATCGCGCGCACGGCCGCCGACAGTGCCACCGACGTTCTCCATCCGCTCATCACAATCAGTCGCGGCCTGCGGCTGATCACCGCCGCCCTGCGCGGCAGGTGGGCCGCCACCCCCAAGGAACGGCGTAGTCCCGCGCTGTTCTTGACGGCGGCAGTGGTCCTGGTCGTCGCGCTCATCCCGTACGGGCCGCTCCTCGCCCTGATCACGGTGATGGGCGCGGCGGCCTGGAAGGGCCGCGAGAAGCCGGTCGTCAAGACCGGTCCCGACGAGGCGGAACTCGCCCGGCTCCAGGCCCTGTACGAGGCGCTTGTGCCCTATTTCTCCGTGCCGGAGGACCCCGACCCGCTGTTCTCGCACGGCGGCGCGTGGGACAAGGCGTTCAGCGAGTACGCCTTCGACGACGGCGGCCGCCTCACCCGGCTGCGGGTGCGCTACCCGGCGTACTTCACCGACGGCGAACCCGAGGCGCGCGCCCGTATCGAACAGCTCCTGCACGCCAAGTCGGGCCGGGGCCGCGAGTACCACTTCGCGTGGGACGAGGAGGGCAATCAGCTCGACCTCAGCGTCCTGGGGCCGCTGCCGACCTCGATCGCGGCCCAGCGTTTCGTGACCTCCCCCGGCGAGAGCGTGCTCGGTTTCACCGACGCCGGCGCCGTGCCCAGGACCGTCCCGGTGATCTCGGACGACGGGAGCCACGACGCCCCGCCGGTCGTCTGGCGCACCGGCCCCCGCTCCACCGAGCCGCACCTCCTGGCCGTGGGCCGGCCCGGCACGGGCACCACGACCCTGCTGCGCTCCCTCGCGCTCCAGGCGCTCAGGGACGGCGACGTGCTCATCGTGGAGGGCCCCGGAACCGGTGAGTACGCCTGCCTCACCGGCCGCGCGGGCGTCCTCGCCGTGGAGTGCGGGCTCGCCGGGGCGCTCGCCACCCTGGAGTGGGCCTCCCACGAGACCGAGCGCCGTCTGATCTCGGCCAACCGCGCACGCCAGGCGGGCCGTCCGGCGCCCGAGGACACCAAGCGCCCGCTGTGGATCCTGCTCGACCGCCCCAGCGTGCTCGTCGACCTGGCGGCGGCGGACGGCCGCCCCGACCCCCAGCACCTGCTCCAGGTCCCGCTGCGGCACGGCCGGGCCGCCGGGGTGACCGTGGTGGTGGCCGAGCAGTTCGACACCCTGGAGCACCTGTCGGAGCCCGTACGCATCCACACGCGGGCCCGCGTGGTCCTCGGCCCCGCCTCCTTCGACGAGGTCGCCTCGGTGCTCGGCGCGCCGCCCCACACCACCCCCACCCCCGACGTCCCGCCGGGCCGGGGCTACGCCCGCCTCGGCGCCAGCCCCGTCCTGCGCCTCCAGGTGCCCGCCACCCCGGACCCGTACGACGACGCCACGACGGAGGCCCACCGCGAGGCCGTCCTCGACCTGCTGCCGCCCCGCGACGCGCCGGTGGAGGCGAGAGCGGGGCGGACGCGTCCGGCGGCGCCGGTGGAGGCCGCGCCGGCGGAGGCGACCCCCGTGGAGGCCGTCCCGGCCGAGGGCTAGGGGTACTCGTGCCGGCCCCCGGGCCCCCGTGGCCCCGGCACAACCCACGCAGGAGTCCCCTGGAGCGAGCGGCCAGCCACGCCGGGCCTTTGGCCGGGCGCCGGTCAGGCCACGAAGGTCCGTGGCGGCTCCGCGCTCCCCGAGCCGCCGCCCGTCTCCACGAGCCGGGCCGCCGCCGCCAGCCGGGCGGCGGCCTCGTCGGCGACCGGGCCGCCCACCGTGAACGGCAGCCGGACATACCCCTCGAAGGCGCCGTCCACCCCGAAGCGCGGCCCCGACGGCACCCGCACACCGACGCGTTCCCCGACTTCCGCAAGCCGCGATCCCGACAGGCCGCCCGTGCGGACCCACAGCGTGAGACCGCCGCGCGGTACGACGAACTCCCAGTCGGGCAGCTCCCGGCGCACCGCGCCCACCAGCGCGTCCCGGTTCTCCCTCGCCTGCACCCGGCGCAGTTCGACCGCCTGCTCCCAACCACCCGACGCCATCAGCCAGTTGACGGCAAGCTGCTCAAGGACGGGCGTGCCCAGATCCGCGTACGCGCGGGCGGCCACGAGAGAGCGGATGATGTCGGGGGCCGCCCGCACCCAGCCGATCCGCATGCCGGCCCAGAACGCCTTGCTCGCCGAGCCCACCGTGAGCACCGTGGCGCCCGCCGGGTCGAAGGCGCAGACGGGGCGCGGCATGACCAGGTCCGGATCGAGCCACAGCTCGCTCATCGTCTCGTCGACGACGAGCACGGTGCCGGCCGAGCGGGCCGCGTCCACGAGCTGGCGCCGCTGGTCCTCGTCGGCGAGCGCGCCGGTGGGGTTGTGGAAGTCGGCCACCACATAGGCGAGCCGGGGCGCGGCGTCCCTGAGCACCTGGCGCCAGCGCGGCAGGTCCCAGCCGGTCAGGCCCTCGGCCATCGCGATCGGCACGAGCCGGGCGCCGGCCTCGCGCATCAGCTGGAGGATGTTGGCGTACGAGGGTGATTCGACGGCGATGCGTTCGCCCCGGCCCGCGAAGAGATGACAGATGGCGTCCATCGCGCCCATCGCGCCGGTGGTGACCATGATCTGTTCGGGCATCGTGGGGATGCCGCGCGCGGTGTAGCGCTCGGCGAGCATCTGTCGCAGGGCGGGCAGGCCCGCCGGATAGTCGCCGTGGGTGTGGGCGTAGGGCGGCAGCTCCTCAAGGGCGCCCTGGACGCCCCGGGTCAGCCACGGTTCGGGGGCGGGCAGGGCCGCGCAGCCCAGGTCGATCATCGAGCCGAGCGATTCGGGCGGCAGCGGTTCCAGGCCCCGGCCGGGCAGCGGGTGGCCGGCGGGCACGGCGGTCCAGCTGCCCGCGCCGCGCCTGGATTCCAGGAAGCCCTCGCCGCGCAGCGCCTCGTAGGCGGCGGCGACGGTGGTCCGGCTCACCGAGAGGGCCAGCGCGAGCTCCCGCTCGGCGGGCAGTCGCGCGGCCGCCGGGACGCGGCCTTCGAGCACGAGCAGCCGGATCCCGTCGGCGAGCGCCCGGTAGGCGGGCGGCTTGCGCAGGCCCGCGCCGACGGGGCGCGGCTGCTGTGCCTTGAGCTGACGGGCGAGCTGGGCGGGCCCGATCGCCGAGGTCCACTGCGCCATGAAGTCAGTCCACCTTCCCGGAATTGGCCATGGTTGGGGTCCATTTCCCCGCCTCAGAGTGGCATGACCAGTCCACCACGATCACTCAGGGGGCACCACCTTGTCGACGCACCTCCCACGCAGACTGCTCTCGCTGTACGTCGGTCTCGCGCTGTACGGCATCAGTTCGGGGCTGCTCGTGCGCGCCGGGCTCGGGCTCCAGCCGTGGGGGGTGCTGGACCAGGGCATCGCCCGGCGCACCGGCCTGTCCATCGGTGAGGCGTCGATCATCGTGGGCGCCCTGGTGCTGCTGCTGTGGATCCCCCTGCGTGAGCGGCCGGGGCTCGGCACCCTCTCCAATGTGTTCGCGATCGGCGCCTTCATGGACGGCACGCTCGCCGTCGTCCCGGATGTACGGGGGCTGCTCGCGCAGGTGCCGCTGGCGGCCGCCGCGATCGTCTGCAACGGGGCCGCCACCGGTCTGTACATCTCCGCGCGCTTCGGCGCCGGCCCGCGCGACGGTCTGATGACGGGCCTGCACAGGGCGACGGGCCGCTCGGTCCGTCTCGTCCGCACCTCCCTCGAGGCGGCCGTGGTGGCGACCGGGTTCCTGCTCGGTGGGTCGCTCGGCGTCGGCACGGCCTTGTACGCGCTGGCGATCGGGCCGCTCGCCCAGTTCTTCCTGCGCGTCTTCGCGCTGCCGGAACCGGCTCGTGCGGTCGCGGCTCCGGCGGGGCCCGGCCCAAAGGCGCCCAGCACGTGCGCATGCGCCCCCTCGCGCACGGCAGCGCCGCGGGACCGCGCGATACTTCCCGGGTGACTCGCGTACGCCACCCCTACCTGGACCACCCCGCCGTCATCCCGTTCGCCCATCGCGGCGGCGCCGCGGACGGCATCGAGAACACGGCCGCCGCCTTCGCGCGGGCCGCCGAGGCCGGCTACCGCTACTTCGAGACCGATGTGCACACCACGGCCGACGGCCGTCTGGTGGCGTTCCACGACGCGACACTCGACCGGGTCACCGACGTCCAGGGTCGCATCGCCGAACTGCCCTGGAACGTGGTCCGACGGGCCCGGGTCGCCGGGCGCGAGCCGCTGCCGCTCTTCGAAGAACTCCTGGAGGCGTTCCCCGAAGCCCGCTGGAACGTCGATCTGAAGGCGGAGTCGGCGCTTGTCCCGCTGATCGACCTGATCC
Organism: Streptomyces sp. NPDC006711; assembly: GCF_042869775.1. Taxonomy (NCBI): domain Bacteria; kingdom Bacillati; phylum Actinomycetota; class Actinomycetes; order Kitasatosporales; family Streptomycetaceae; genus Streptomyces; species Streptomyces sp. NPDC006711. Next base: position 341,711 of record NZ_JBIAGO010000005.1, on the reverse strand, counting down.
GCCGCACCGGGGCGTGGGACCGCGTCTGCGTCGGCTCGTTCTCCGAGGCCCGCGTCGCCCGGGCGCACCGCGCCGCCGGGCCGCGCCTGGCCACCTCCTACGGAGTGCGGGGCGTCGCCGCGCTGCGCCTTCGCTCCTACGGGATCCCCGCGCCGCTGCGCCCCGGCGCCGTCAGCGCCCAGGTCCCGGTGAGCCAGCACGGCGTGCCCGTCGTGGACCGCCGCTTCGTGCGGACGGCGCACGCGCTCGGCCTGCGGGTCCATGTGTGGACGATCAACGACCCCGCCCGGATGAGGGCGCTGCTCGACCTCGGCGTGGATGGCATCATGACCGATCATCTGGAGACACTGCGCACGGTCATGACCGACCGGGGAGTCTGGCACTGACACCCGGCGGCCACCGCTCGCGTACGGGCACGAGCGAGGGGGCGCGGGTTGAGCGCTGAGATCGTGAACAGGACCGCCGGGAAGACGACCGGGACCGCCGAGGCGGACGGGGCCCCAGCGGCCGACGGGGGCCCGCCGGCGGGCGCGACCGAACGCCGGCGGGAACAACGCGGCTGGTACTTCTACGACTTCGCGTGCTCGGTCTATTCGACGAGCGTGCTGACGGTGTTCCTCGGCCCCTATCTGACGTCCATCGCCAAGTCGGCGGCGGACGCCGAGGGGTTCGTCCACCCGCTGGGCATCCCGGTGCGCGCCGGGTCGCTGTTCGCGTACGCCGTGTCCGCCTCGGTGATCGTCGCGGTGGTCCTCATGCCGGTCGTGGGCGCGGCGGCCGACCGGGGCGGGCGCAAGAAGCCGCTCCTCGCGGCCGCCGCCTACACCGGCGCCGCCGCCACGGCCGGGATGTTCTTCCTGGACGGGCACCGCTATCTGCTCGGCGCGGTGCTTCTGATCGTCGCCAACGCGGCGCTCTCGGTCTCGATGGTCCTCTACAACGCCTATCTGCCGCAGATCGCGGGTCCCGAGGAGCGCGACCGGGTCTCCTCGCGCGGCTGGGCCTTCGGCTACACCTCCGGCGCCGGCGTCCTGGTGCTCAACCTGATCCTCTATTCGGGGCACGACCGCTTCGGGGTCTCGGAGTCGACCGCCGTGCGGATCTGCCTGGCGTCGGCCGGCGTGTGGTGGGGCGCGTTCACGCTGATACCGCTGCGCCGTCTGCGCGACCGCGCGGTGGCGGTGTCGGTGAGCGAGGGCCGGGTGGGGGCGGGCTGGCGGCAGTTGGTCTCGACGCTGCGGGACATGCGGGCCCGGCCGCTGACCCTGGCCTTCCTCCTGGCCTACCTCATCTACAACGACGGTGTGCAGACGGTGATTTCGCAGGCCTCGATTTACGGGTCGGAGGAACTGGGCCTGGATCAGAACACCCTGATCGTGGCCGTGCTCCTGGTGCAGGTCCTCGCGGTGGCGGGCGCGCTCGGGATGGGGCGCCTCGCGCGGACGTACGGCGCGAAGCGGACGATTCTGGGCTCGCTCGCGATCTGGGCGGTGATCCTTGGGGTCGGCTTCTTCCTGCCTGCGCACCGGCCCGCGCTGTTCTTCGTGCTGGCGGCGGCCATCGGCACGGTGCTCGGCGGTAGCCAGGCGCTGTCCAGGTCGCTCTTCTCACACATGGTGCCCAGCGGCAAGGAGGCCGAGTACTTCTCGGCCTACGAGATGAGCGACCGGGGGCTGAGCTGGCTGGGGCCATTGGTGTTCGGTCTCGCGTACCAGCTGACCGGGAGCTACCGGGATGCCATCATCTCGCTGGTGGTGTTCTTCGCGGTCGGTTTCGTACTGCTGGCCCGGGTGCCGGTGCGGGCCGCGGTGGCCGCCGCGGGGAACCCTGTTCCGGCGCGGATTTAGACGTTGAAGTGAAAGGCCGGTAGTGTACGCCTTTGGCCTGCCAGGCGGACCGTTACTGCGTGCTCGAGTAGAGAAGACGCTGGGTGACATCTGCTGTCAGATGTGACAAACCGGTCACTGGTGGGTACAACAAGGGGCGGCACGACGGCGACGCATGACCCAGAACGGGAATCTTTACCGCCGACCGGACGTTGACCGGATGACGACGACAGTGACACCTGTCCTGTGGGCGACAAGCCCGGGAGGCACGATTCATGAGTGAGCGAGCTCTTCGCGGCACGCGCCTCGTGGTGACCAGCTACGAGACCGACCGCGGCATCGATCTGGCCCCGCGCCAGGCCGTGGAGTACGCATGCGAGAAGGGACATCGCTTTGAGATGCCCTTCTCGGTGGAGGCGGAGATTCCGCCGGAGTGGGAGTGCAAGGTCTGCGGGGCCCCCGCACTCCTGGTGGACGGCGACGGCCCTGAGGAGAAGAAGGGCAAGCCCGCGCGTACGCACTGGGACATGCTCATGGAGCGGCGCACCCGCGAGGAGCTGGAGGAGGTTCTGGCCGAAAGGCTGGAGGTCCTTCGTTCCGGCACCATGAACATTGCCGTGCATCCGCGCGACAGCCGCAAGTCCGCCTGATCGCGCAGTTCGGCGATACAGCGCGTCAAAGTTGAGGGCCGGTCACACCATTGCGGTGTGACCGGCCCTCGGCTTTTCTCCGGCCGGTGACCGGGCCCCCGACGGCCGCACCTGCGACCAGTGCGGCCCCGGCCGCCCCTCGCGGGCGCGGCTCTCAAGGGGTCAGGGGCGGGCGCGGGCCGAGGTCGTCGCGCGCGGGGCCGGAGGCCGGTCCGTCGTCGCGGACGACCTCGCCCTGGACGACCTTGCCGTCCGGGTGGCGGACGCGGGCCTGCTGGAAGGCGTCGCCGAAGCCACCGGGGACAACGGCGCGCACGCGCTTGTCGAGGGACCGTTCGGCCAGGCGCGCCAGGGACTTGCGGACCGGCGGGACCAGCAGGAGCAGCCCCGCCGCGTCCGACAGGAAGCCGGGGATGATCAGGAGCAGCCCGGCCAGCATGATGAGGGCGTTGCCCTCACCGCCGCCGGAACCGGCCTGCGGCCCGCCGCCTCCCGACTGCTGCCGCCTGACCGTCTCGGAGAGATGGCGAAAGGCGCGCCGCCCGGCCCGTTTGATGACGCCACTGCCGAGCAGCAGGCCGCCGATGAGCAGCAGCAGGACCAGGAGCCCGCTGGTGGCACCGGCCACCACGGTGAGCAGCCAGATCTCCAGGACCAGCCAGGCGGCGATCCCCAGGGGTACGAAGGTGCGTGCGCGCGAGCGCTTGGGAACGGTCGGGGGCTGAGTGCCGGTCGTCATGGTCCCAGTGTGCCTGGACGCCGCTCGGGACGGCGTAAGGAAGAGATCAGTACGCCCTGGTCATCGCGGGTCGCAGGGGCGCACTCGGCCCGGCGAGGGGGGGAGCGTGCCCGGCAGGACCGGGGCTTCAGGAGGGCTTGCGGCCCAGGAGCTTGTTGGCACGGGCGCCCACGCCCCAGGCGGTGACCCGCCACAGCGCCTCGACCAGGATGTCGTTGCTCATCTTGGAGTCGCCGCGTTCGCGCTCGACGAACGTGATGGGCACCTCGACCACGTGGAAGCCGGCGGCGACCGCGCGGCGGGCCAGGTCGACCTGGAAGCAGTATCCGGCGGAGGCCACCTGGTCGAGGCCGAGGCCTTCAAGGGTCTCGCGCCGGAAGGCGCGGTAGCCGCCGGTGACGTCGCGGATCGGGACTCCGAGCAGCAGCCGGGAGTAGGTGGAGCCGCCGCGCGAGATGTACTCGCGGTACTTGGGCCAGTTCACGATCCGGCCGCCCGGCACCCAGCGGGAGCCCAGCACCAGATCGGCCCCCTTGAGCGCGGTGAGCAGCCGGGGCAGCTCCTCGGGCTGGTGGGAGCCGTCGGCGTCCATCTCGACCAGGACGCCGTAGTCGTGCTCGATGCCCCAGCGGAAACCGGCCAGGTAGGCGGCGCCCAGCCCTTCCTTGCCCTTGCGGTGCAGCACGTGCACCTGGTCGTCCTCGGCGGCGAGTTCGTCCGCGAACTTGCCGGTGCCGTCGGGGCTGTTGTCGTCGGCGACCAGAATGTGGGCCTCGGGGACCGCCTCCCTGACGCGGGCGACGATCGGCTTGATGTTCTCCGCCTCGTTGTAGGTCGGGATGATCACCAAGGCCTTGCCCAGCGGGCCGTACCGCCTCTGACCGCCGTCGTTCACTGCTGCCCCTTATTGTCCGTACGCAAGGGTCCACCATAGCGAGCGGTCACCATCGCCCCGAACCGCGAGGGTGTGTGGTGCCGGATGCGCCCGGATGGAGGGGGAGATCCGCCGGAAATACCGGGTCTGGGGCACGTGGGTCGGTACGCACGTGGGTCGGTACGGGGGCCCGGCGCCCTTCGGGCCGACCTGGGGCCCGCTGGCTGCGGGTCGACCGAGAGCCGTTGTCTACTGAGCGTCCGGGCCCCACCCGGGTCGCACCTACCCGCGAGCCCGCAGGGGGCAGGGGGGACGCCCTCCCGGCTGAAACCTTCCCTCGCCCCCGAGGCGCGGGCGCTGAACCTGGCTGCCAGTGGTGGTGCGCCGGTGCGACACACCACCCCATGACCCAGCGGCGTTCGACGACTGCGTGGAGGCTTAACCGGTCGGACGTCCTGTGGTGGACTCGGCCGAACCTACCGGCCCCCGGGCGCGTTCTGTCAACAGCCGTTTGAGCTGCGACGTTTCCTCAAACGGCCAGGTCAGTGCCGAAGATCCGCAGGTCGTGGCGATGCCGTGACGGCGCTGCGCCGACAGTGCGAAATGTCCCCATGTCACTCGTTCGGACGCGCGAATACCGTTTGTCCGAACACCACGGTCCGCAGGGGGACCGGCAGCGCGGCGCCGGGAGTGAGGTCGGGCAGGCCCGGGGTGCCCGAGCGGGGGTCGGTGGACCAGCGGGCCACTCGGTCGTCGGGGGCCTGCACCACCAGCTCCTCCGTGCGCCAGACCGCGTAGTCGGCGGGGGCGCCCGGCACCAGGGTGCCCGCGTCGTCCCGGCCGAGCGCGCGCCAGCCGCCCCTGGTGTGGGCGGTGAAGGCGGCCCGGGCCGAGACGCGGTGCTCCAAGGTGCGGTGGAAGGCGGCGGCCCGGACGGTCTCCCACGGGCCGAGCGGGGTGACCGGCGCGTCGGAGCCGAACGCCAGCGGCACGCCCGCGCGCAGCAGGGCGGCGTACGGGTTGAGGGTGCGGGCCCGCTCGACGCCGAGCCGTTCGGCGTACATGCCCTCGTCGCCGCCCCACAGCGCGTCGAAGACGGGCTGCACGGAGGCGGTGAGGCCGAACTCCGCGAAGGCCGCGATGGTGGCGGGGGTCATCATCTCCGCGTGCTCCACCCGGTGCCGGGCGGCGCGGACGCGAGCGAGCCCCACCCGCTCGGCCGCGGCCCGTACGCCCTCGACGACGGCGCTGAGCGCGGCGTCGCCGATGGCGTGGAAGCCGGCCTGGATCCCGGCCTCGGTGCACGCGGCCACATGGGCGGCCACGTCGGCGGCGTCCAGGTGGACGGCGCCGGTGCCCGGGGCGTCGGCGTAGGGGGTGTGCAGGCAGGCGGTGTGGGAACCGAGGGAGCCGTCCACGAAGAGGTCCCCTGCCGCGCCGACCGCGCCGAGTTCGCGGATGCGATCGGCGTCCTTGGCGCCCGCGACGCGCTCGGCCCAGTATCCGAAGACCCGGGGGCCCGGCTCCTCGCGCGACAGGGCGAGCAGCGAGGTGAAGTCGTCCTCGTCGGAGATCTCGGGCCCGCCGCACTCGTGGAGGGAGCCGATGCCGAGCGAGGCGGCGTGCCGCAGCGCGGCGCGCTGCGCGTCGGCGCGCTGGCCCGGTGTGATGGCGCCGTGCGCCGCGGCCCGCACCGCGTGGTGCGCGGCGCCGTCAAGCGGCTCGCCGTCCCGGTATCCGGCCAGGTCACGGACGCCCGGGACGAGGTCGAGCAGGGCGGTGGTGACCACGGCGGAGTGGACGTCGACGCGGGGCAGGTAGAGCGGGCGGCCGCCGGTGGCCGCGTCCAGCTCCGCGCGCGAGGGGTGGCGCCGCTCCGGCCAGCGCGCCGCGTCCCAGCCGCCGCCGAGCAGCACCCGGTCCCCGGGGCGGGCGGCGGCGTGGGCGCGCACCGCGTCCAGGGCCTCGGCGAGCGTACGGGCCGAGGAGAGGTCGAGCCCGGTCAGGGCGAGACCGGTGGCGGTGGTGTGCACATGCGCGTCGGTGAACGCGGGGGTGACGAGAGCGCCTTCGAGGTCCACGACCTCGTCCACCCCGCCGGCGAACGCGTCGGCGGCGCCTTCCGAACCGACCCAGGCGACGTGCCCGCGTTCGACGACCATCGCGGTGGCGAAGGGGTCGGCGGGACTGTGCACGTCGCCACCGCGCAGCAGGACGGTGCGGTGGGCGGTTGCTTCGGGGGCGGAACTCGCGGAACTCATGGAGGACAGCCTAGATATGCGGCGGCCGTGCCTCGTACGGGGTGGACAGGACGACGGTCGTACGCGTCGAGACGCCCGCCTGGGTGCGGATGCGGGTCAGCAGGTGCTCAAGGGCCAGCGGGGTGGCCACCCGGACCTTGAGGATGTAGTTCTCGTCCCCGGCCACGCTGTGGCAGGCCTCCAGCTCCGGCACGTCCGCGAGGCGCTCCGCGATGTCGTCGGGGGCGCTGGGGTCGAAGGGCTTGACCGAGATGAACGCGGTCAGCGGCAGGCCTACCGCCTCGGGGTCCACGACGGCGGCGTATCCACGGATGACCCCGCGCTGTTCGAGACGGCGTACCCGCTGGTGCACCGCCGATGTGGACAGGCCGGTGGCCTTGCCCAGGTCGGTGTAGCTCATCCGCCCGTCCTTGACGAGCAGATCCACGATCTGACGGTCCAGCTCCTCCATGCCGCTCAACCTATGGCCCCGGGCCGGGTCCGGCACAGCCGGGCGGGGTCCGAAAGGGCATCTGCGGGCGGCATGTGACCAATACCACAGGTTTGCCGGCGGCTCGTCGGGGGGTGCGCGGTTATCGCCGCGGCACGGCGGGAAGTGCTTGTTTTGGTCGCGGCCGCGGCGCAATGCCGGCCCACCCGAGGGGGAGTGTCCCAATGCAGAATCCCAAGCGCACCGGACGTGCGGAACGTGAACGTGGCGAACCGGAGCCCGTCGATATCGCCGAATTCCTCGACGAGGACGACTCGCTCGACGCCTACGACACCTTCGAGATGTACCGGGTGCTCTGCCCGGACTGCGCGCAGCCGATCGCGCTGCTCGCCGACGAGGACGTCCTGCCCGAGCACGCGCTGTGCCCGAGCCCGTGGAACCCGTTCGTGCTGACCGTGTGCGCGGGGACCGGGCGCCCGGCCGGGCAGGCGCAGGCGGCCGACGCCTCGCTCGACGTCCAGGAACAGGACACCGCGCTGCTGCTCACCCTGCCGAGCGAGCTGGACTGGCGCACCCAGCCGTTCTCGCACGTCGGCGGCCCGGGCTCGCGTCCGGTGCGGGTGCCGCAGATGCGCCGCGCCGCCTGAGCGCACGCGGGATCCGCGCGGACACACCGCGCCGCGCCGAGGGCCGGACGCCACTGGGGGGCGCCCGGCCGACGGCCGCTCACGTCCAGTACGCCCCCGCCACCATGGCCGCGAGGCTGTCCCGGTGCAGGATCAGCGCGTCCGGGTCGTCGGGCGGCTCGGCCTCGCCGAAGCGCAGCTGCCGGTGCGCGATGCGCAGCATGACCACCGCGTGCCGCAGGGCGGCGTAGAGGGTGTGGAACTCCATGGCACGCGGGATGTGGCCGGTCAGTTCGGCGTACCGCCGCTCGATGTCGTCGCGCCGCAGGAAGTCCGGCAGGCCCGGTTGGCCGAAACTCACCGTGAGGTCCTGGAAGAAGCGGTGGAGGTAGACGAGCCAGCCGAGGTCGAGTTCGCGCGGTCCGCAGGCGGCCATCTCCCAGTCGAGGACGGCCGCCGGCGTGAACCCGTCGTAGATGATGTTGCCGATGCGGGCGTCGCCCCAGGTGAGGACCGAGGGTCCCTCGTCCTTCGGCCAGTGCACGTCGAGCCAGTCGAACGCCGCCTCGATGAGCGGTGAGCGCGGCAGACCGTCAACCACCCAGGCGTAGTACTTCCGTTGGGCTTCCACATGGCGGCGCAGCGGCGAGCCCTCGCCCTCCGCCCGCAGGAACTCGGCTTCGCGAGCCGGGAATTGACCGTGCAGGCGCGCGAGCACGGACAGGGTGCCCTCCTGGAGGCGGGCCCGTTCGCCGTCGGTGGCCGCGTGCAGCCAATTGCCCTCGTACGTATAGGGCATGACGTCCGGCGGCACCCTTCCCGCCACGCGGTCCATCACGAAGAACGGCGCGCCGAGCGGCGCCGGGTCCTCCTCCAGCCAGCGCGCACGGGGCACCGGTATGTCGGTGTGCTCGGCAACCAGACGCATGACGCGGTACTGGCGGGCCATGTCGTACACGGGGAAGACGGTGTACGCGTCCGGGTCAGCGGCGAGCCGCAGGGCGCAGGCGCGCACGGGGGTGTCGGGGTGCTCGATGTCGAAGAGCAGGGTCTCGCTCGACATGCCGTTGGAGGACGGCACCCGGATGCCGGTGACCCGGGCGCCGGGCAGCCAGGCACCGAGCCAGGCGGCGAGGCGGCGTCCCACGTCCTCGGGGTCGCGCGTGGAGGTGCGGGGGCGGGGCGTGGTGGCCATGGCGGTGCTCCCTTCACGGGTGGGCGCGTCACGGGCGCTCGGGGGGCGCCGGGGGCTCAGGGGGCGACTGAGGTGTGGTCGGCGAAGCCGCTGGGGTCGTGGCGGCCGAAGCTGCCGTGCTCGAAGATGCCGTGTCCGGTCCGGCCTTCGAGGGTGAAGCGGGCGGCGTGGTCGCTCACGCCGTACGTGGCCATCGGGTGGGCGGCCGGGTCGCTGAGGTCGTAGACCTGGCGGTCCTCCCAGCCGCGCCCCTGCCAGGTGCCGTGCTGCCAGCCGTCGGCGGGCGGGTAGCCGGCGCCGACGGCGAGGGGCGATGAGGCAAGGATCTCCACGCCGAGTTCGAGGGGCTTGCCGGACGGGTCGGTGAGGTGGACGACCGCGCGCTCGGGGTGGCGGGTGCCGGGCCGGTAGGTGATGTCGGCCCGGGGCCAGCCGAGTTGGGTGTCGGGGTGACCCTCGCGCACGAGCACGGCGTCGTTGAGGGTGCGGTAGCCCTCGGCGTCCTCCTGGACGACGACCATGACGAACCGGTCGTCGAAGCGGACCGGCGCCCAGAGCCAGTGGAACCCCTCGGGCCGGTACTCGTCGCCCCGTCCGGCCTCCTCGCCGGGGATCGGCCGCACCCCCCAGCTGCGGTCGCGGGTCCCGGTCCACCCCCGCGCCGTGACGGGTATCTCCTGGCCGCCGACGCGGATCACGCCGGCGCAGTGGCCCGCCTGCACGAACCGCCGCCCTTCGAGGGTGAGGCGGCCGCCCTTGCGCTGCACGTGGTGGGGCTCCCACAGCGCGGGGAAGTCCGCGGTCCAGGCGATGTCGTAGGCGAGTGAGTCCGGGTCGCCGGGATCGGGTGCGCAGTGCAGGGCGAGACGGCGCAACGGGGTGTCCACGGTGATCCGCAGCGGGCCGACGCTCAGGTTCATGCGGTCGTCGGTCAGGGCGTCGGACGCCCTGACCGCGTGCAGCCGGTCCCCCACGCGCAAGGTGGCGTAGGCGTCGATGACCCCGGTGTTGGGGTAGACCCCGAGCCCCACGATGAGCAAGGCGCGGCCCTGGTGGTCGAAGACGTGGAAGATGCAACGGTCATAGGCGTTGCGATCACCGGTGACGACGTGCGCCATCGAGAGCGGGGCCTGATGAACGGGGTACTCGTCAAGAGGGATGGGCCGATCCTGAACCATCAGCAACCTCCGTACAGCAGAAGGATTCTGACGGTACGTCAGCCCACTGCCACCCCGCCATACCCCCACCCCTCAAGGGGCGCGAGGAACTGCGCACCCAGCCACCCACAGCCGGCACATCCCCACGCACGCAACCACCCCACCCCCCAAGGGGCGCGAGGAACTGCGCGCCCAACCACCCACAGCCGGCACATCCCCACGCACGCAACCACCCCACCCCCGGAGGGTTTAGGGAAGGGGCGGGGAGGGGCCAAAAAAAGGGACCTGGCCCCCGGACGACCCCGGCGGCGACCGAACCACGCCGCCCCGAAGACGGACCGGGACGACCGGGACGGGCCGAGCGGGGCAGGCCGAGCGGGGCAGGCCGACCGGGACGGGCCGAGCGGGGCAGGCCGGACCGGGGCCGCTTCGCGGGGACGGGTCAGCGGGTCTCCGGACCCGCGAGGTGGCGCGCGACAACCATGCGCTGAATCTGATTCGTGCCCTCCACGATCTGCAACACCTTCGCCTCCCGCATGAACCGCTCGACCGGAAAGTCGGCCGTGTACCCATACCCGCCCAGGACCTGAACCGCGTCCGTCGTGACCTTCATCGCCGCATCCGTACAGAACAGCTTGGCCATCGCGGCCTGCCGCGAGAAGGGCCGCCCGGCATCCCGCAACCGCGCCGCCGCGAGGTAGAGCGCGCGGCCCGCCTCGATCTGGGTCGCCATGTCCGCGAGCATGAACCGCAGACCCTGGAAGTCGGCGATGGGCCGCCCGAACTGCCGGCGCCCGGTGGCATAGGCGAGCGCTTCGTCGAGCGCGGCCTGGGCGATACCGATCGCGCAGGCCGCGATGCCGAGCCGCCCGGAGTCCAGCGCGGAGAGTGCGATCGCGAAACCCTGGCCCTCCTCGCCGATGCGGCGCGCGTCGGTGACCCGTACGCCGTCGAAGTGGAGCTGGGCGGTGGGCGAGCCCTTCATGCCCATCTTCTTCTCGGGGGCGGCGGGCGAGAGCCCCTGTGCGTCGCCGGGGACCAGGAACGCCGTGATGCCACGGGCGCCGTCGCCGCCGGTGCGGGCGAGGACGGTGTAGAAGTCGGCGATCCCGCCGTGGGTGATCCAGGCCTTGGTGCCGGTGATGACCCAGTCGGAGCCCTCCCGTACCGCCTTGGTGCGCAGCGAGGCGGCGTCCGAGCCCGAGGCCGGCTCGGAGAGGCAGTACGCGCCGAGCAGGCCGCCGCCGAGCATCGCGGGCAGGTGCTCGGACTGCTGCTCCTTCGTGCCGTAGTTGGCCAGCGCGTGGCAGGCGAGCGAGTGGACGCTCACGCCGAGGCCGACGGTGAGCCGGGCCGAGGCGAGCTCTTCCAGCACCTGGAGGTAGACCTCGTAGGGCTGGTCTCCGCCGCCGAACTCGGAGTCGTACGGAAGGCCGAGCAGTCCTGACTCGGAGAGCAGGGTGAAGATCTCGCGCGGGAAGCGGCCGGCGTCCTCCTGCTCGGCGGCCCCCGGCGCGATCTCCCGCTGGACGATGTCGCGCACGAGCGTGACGAGGTCCCGGGCCTCTTCGGTGGGCAGCTGTCGTTCCACCGGCTGCGGGGCACGGTCGGGCATGGCGCGCTCTCCTCCCTGTCGGGCGCTGCGGCGGACGCGCGCGCAGGGTGAGGCGGCGCCGCCGGTGACTCTGCTCTACGGCCCCTACCTTCCCTTCCGGGTCTCGGAAGTAGCGGGCGGGCGGCCGTGGCGCTGTGAGTATGCCCGATCGGACGCGTCCCGTCACTGGCTCCAAGATCACGATTTCCACCGGTCCGCACGCGCCGTCGGCCCCCCGAAACCGTGCGCTCCCACCCCCGGCTCCGTCCTCAGGACGGATCGGGCGCAGGACAGGACGGTTCGAACTCCTCGATGGTGTCCAGGGTGCGCCGCAGCAGGCGTACCAGGAGCTCGCGCACGGTGTCGCGGGGCGGGTCGAGGGCGGTGAGCCAGTCCAGGGTGACGCTCTCCACGCTGCCGAGCCAGCCGAGCAGCGCGAGCCGGGCGAGCGCCGGTGTCTGCCGGGTGCCGTAGGCGCCCTCGGCGATGGTGGCGATCAGCTCCTCGCGCACCGCGTCGCGGATCGCCTGCACCTGGGTGTCGAAGCCGACGCCACCGGTGACGATGGTCCGGTACGCCGCCTGGTGGTGCTCGGCGTAGCGCAGATAGCCGTCGACGGTGCGGTGCGCGCGTTCGGCGGGGGCCAGGTCGGTGTCGCTGCCCGCGCGCGCCACCAGGTCGGCGACGGAGTCCTCGACGATGGCCAGGTAGTAGCCCCGTTTGGACTTGAAGTAGTAGTAGATCAAGCCTTTGGCGACGCCCGCATGTTTGGCGATGTCGTCCATCGACAGCGCGTCGTAGGAGGTGTCGGCGAACAACTTCCGCCCCGTCGCGATGAGTTCGGAGCGGCGCGCCTGGGATCGCTCGGTCGTTCCGCCCTGTTGACTATTATTCAAATTCGGCCCTAGTCTCCAACTGCCGCAGGATGCCCGCAGTATGGCAGACCTGCGCGCGCACTCCCCCTGCACCGCCTTTTCGGGCTTTCGAGCGTCAGCCGGATCGTACGGGAGGACCAAGTGAGCGCAGCCACAAGGCCGTTGGCCGAGGGCAGGACCGCGTGGAAGAAGACCGCCGTCGTCGCCCTGCCCGCGGTCCTCGCGGTCGGGATCATGGCGGGGGCGATGGCCGAGGGCGCGCTGGCCGCGTCGTTCGCGGTCTCCGGGACCAGCTTCCAGGTCACGTCGGGGAAGCTGACCAGTTCGGGGCTCTCCTCGTTCGTGGGGACCGACAAGTCCGTCGACGGCAAGGGCCACCCGGTGGCGCTGCTCGGCATCGGCGACGCGAAGCTCAGCGACATCTGCCAGTCCGCCGAGGTGGGCACTCCGCTCGGCACGGTGGTCTTCAAACTGACGGCGGGCGGCGACGCGGGCGAGGTGACGGCCAGCAATCTCGTCATCGACGGCGAGGACCTGGTGGGGGACGCCCGGTTCGGCACCGCCGAGATCGGACGCGACGCCTCAACTCTGGACGCGGTCAAGGGAGTTCAGGGCGAGGCAGGCAAGTTCGGCCTTCAGGCCGGCGACATCGAGGTGGACGGCGTGAGGTCGCATGCCTGGTCGGCGACCGGCGGCAACTTCCGCCTGAAGGGGATGAAGGTCGATGTGAGCCTCGGCGGCAAGAAGTGCTTCTGAGGCGCCGGGGCCTGGCTCGGGGCCTGACTTGGTGCCTGCCCCGGGGCCGGCCCCGGTTTCGCCGCTCCGGCGGGCAGCCGGGCCGGACCCCGCACGACGAGCAGGCGTACGCGCCGGTGGGCGGCCGGGTGCGCCGGCGGTGGCTCGACGAGCGGCTGCCCCTCGTCGAGGCGCGCGCGGCACTGCGGGCCTGGCGGCGGACGCGGCCGTTCTGGGCGGGGCTCCTGCTCGTACTCGGCGGCCTCGAACTGCTGCTGGTGCCGCTGGCACCGCTGACCATCCTGGTCAGCCTCGGACTCGGCGGCATCGCCGCCATCGGCATCGGGATCGCGCTCGTCGTCGCCGGTCTCTTCCTGTGGCTGCTGCCGCACACCCGCCACTACGTGTCGATCAACGCCCTGATCCTGTCGGTGCTCTCCTTCGCGGCCACCAACCTCGGCGGATTCCTGGCCGGGATGGCGCTCGGCGTCGCGGGCAGCGCGATGGGGTTCGGCTGGACGCTGAACAAGGAGACGGACCCGACGCGGCGCGGGACGCATCCGCGCGCCCGGCACACCCCCCAGCGCACCCAGCGCACGCTCGCCGCCGCCCTGCCGGTGGCCCTGCTCCTGACGCTCGGCGGCCACCCCGTCGAGCAGCCCCGGCGGGGCGGCGCCATGGGGCAGCCCGGGCAGGGCAGCTCCGCACGGGACGCCGTCGCGCAGGAGGGCGCCGTACGGAAAACCGCCGCGCAGGACAGCGCCGCACAGGACACCGCCGTACGGCAACTCCGGCGGGAGCGGTCCCTACGGCAACCCGGGCAGGACGGGTCCGTCACCGCGCCCGCCGTGCCGCCCACGGTCACCACGGCGCGGTTCTCACCGCACGGGTTCCTGCTCGCCGGGGTGACGACCGTGCCCACCGCGCGCGGCCCGCTGAAGGTCATGGTCCTCAAGATGACATCGGCCTCGCTCACCGACTACCGCCTCACCACCCACGACGGGCACGGCGAACTCGCCCTGGGAGCAAGCTCGTTGGACCTCAGCGGCCGGGTGACGCTCTACCTCAGCAAGTTCAGCGGCTGTCTGGAGGGCCTGCTCTGCCTCACGTTCGACCCCAGCACCCTTCCGGTGCCGCCGGTCGTCCCGCCGTTCGTCTTCATGACCCGGGTGAGCGCCGAGCAGGCGCTGGTCACCTCGGACTCGATCGTCGCGGACGGCCTGACCCTGGGGGCGTCGTAAGAGGGCGGGCCCGTGACTACAGCAGCCCCGCCTGCGTGACGAGCATCGCGATGACGACCACGAGGGTCCAGCCGAGGACGTGCTCAAGGATCTTGGGCCCGGTGTCCTTGGGGCCGCCGGTGCGGGCCCGGAGCTCGGCCAGGGCGCGGGGGTCGTCGAGCGTGGTGGCAGGCAGGGTCATGAGAACTCACTCGGTCCTGTGGTGGTGCGCGGTCCCCCCGGTGACCGTTCCACAGTGCCAGCGGACCGGGCCCCGGGGGTAGAGACGTTCATCACGGCCCCGGGGCGCCGGGCCCGGCTCAGCGGATGCCGGCGGACGCAAGAGCCGTGCGCTGTCCGGGCGTGGGGTCCGTCGGCCAGTACAGGTAGCAGACGCCGCCTGTGCCGGACGCCACGTTCCCACTGGCGTTGTGGCGCTTGGTGCGCAGCCATACGTTCTCGAATTCGCGCCGCCGGTAGACGCGGCGCACGGCGGCGTCGTCGGGCGCGGCCGGATCGTGCGCGATCACGTCGCCGTCCTCGGTGAAGCCGGTCACCGCCATCAGGTGCCCCGAGGTGCCGTAGCCCGCTCCGGTCAGCTCGCCGGCCAGGAAGGACTGGGACGTTATGGCGGGGATGCCCGCGCGGACCAGCCGCTCCACGTCGTTCAGGGAGCCCAGCCGGGTCACCACCGCGTTCAGGTCGCGGTAGGTGGCGGCGTAGGCGGCGTTGAAGGGCCAGTTGCCGCAGCCCTGGTACTGGTAGTCGTACGTGCCCCGGGCGGCCTGGGGGACCTGGGGGTCGGCGTAGGAGGGATCGACCCAGGCGAGGTCGGCCGGGCTCGGCCGGCGACCCCAGTACTCGATGATCATCTGCGACGAGGTGGGGCTGCACCAGGCCTCGCCGCCGTTGTCGTACTGCGGGTACTGGCCCTTGTGGATCTCCTGCGAGTAGCCGGGCACCTCCAGCTCGCCCGCGTAGGTGGGCGTCGAGGCGTCCACCGTGAACCGGTCGGGGACATCGGATGCCATCGCGCCGAGCCGCCACACGGTCGGCGTGAGCCGGCTGCCGGGCGGGCGGTAGAGGGTGACCCGCAGCCGGTAGGCGGCCAGGCGCAGGCCGGTGGCCGGGGTGTCGATCGCGAAGGTGTCCGTGGAGATGGAGCTCCTGCCGTCGCCCTGGCCGTCGAGGGAGGTGCGCCGGATGTCCGCCTCGCCGTCGCCCGCCGTCCAGCGGCCCATGACGTACGCGGGGGTCGCGCTCCCGTCGTTGTAGGTGCCGAGCAGTTCGACCTGGAGCCAGGTGCCGGCGGGGGTGTGCGCGTTCCAGTGCGCGACGGCTTCGGTGGCTGGGACGGTGGAGCGGTGCAGCGGGGAGGTCCAGACGGCGTACTCCCAGGTGGCGCTCCTGTGGGTGTGCGGGTCGGTGTAGTCGGCGGTTCCGGCGGGGCGGCCGATGACGATGCCGGGGCGGCGGCCCTCCTCGACGCGCACGCCGTGCGCGGCGCCCGAGCGCCACTGGGCGGGCGAGGTCCAGGCCTGGTTGTCCACGAGGTGCGGGCCCTGTCTCGGTCGGGGTGCCGCGCCGGGGGCGGCTTCGGGGCCGCCGGAAGCGGCAGCGGGGCCGCCGGACGCGGTGACGACCGCCCCGGCCGCGAGGGCGACGGCGGCGGCGAGGACGGTTCTGCGCGGGGTTGAGCCGGTCATGATGAGGACCCCCGGTCGGTTACGGAAGGGGTGGCGAACGCACGACAGCGGGGCCACTATCCCGGGTCGAGGCGGTTTTCTGCCAGCGATTCGGCACGCGTCCCGCGTCCAATATGGGTCTCGACCACTGGCACGACCTGGACGGGCCCCGCCACCCCCGCGCGGACCCCGCCACCCCCGCGCGGCCCCGGGCGACACCGCCCGCCCGCGCTCCCCCGCGTGACGCACCCGGTACGGTCGACAACGCCGCCGGGACCCTCCCCGTGCCCCGACCCCCCGCAGGCAGGACACATGAACAGCGCATCGCACTCCCCCACCCCACTGCCCGAACTGGCCGCCCGCGTCAGCCGGTTGGCGCCCTCCTGCGGGCCCGTGCGGCTGGTCGCGGTGGACGGGCACGCGGGCTCGGGCAAGTCCACCTTCGCGGGACTGCTCGCCCAGGAGCTGGGCGGGGCGCCGGTGCTGCGCCTGGACGACCTGGCCACCCATGAGGAGTTCTTCGGCTGGACCGGACGGCTGCAGGAACAGGTCCTGGCCCCCTTCGCGCGGGGCGAGAGCGCCCGGTACGAGCCGTACGACTGGCATCTGCGGCGCTTCACGCACGCGCGCACCCTGGAGGCCGCGCCCGTGGTCCTGATCGAGGGCGTGGGAGTCGGCCGGCGCGCGCTGCGGCCCTCGCTCGCCCTGCTGGTGTGGATGGACCTCGACCCGGAGGCCTCCTGGGCGCGGGGCCGGCGCCGCGACGGGGCGGCGCTCTCCACCTTCTGGGACGCCTGGACGCGGGCGGAGACCCGCCACTTCGCGGACGACCCTTCGCGCCCCTTCGCGGACGCGTTGGTACGTCAGGTGCCCGAGGGGTACGAGTGGCTCACGGGGCCCGATGCGACACGACACACACCTCATTCGCTCACCCAGCGTGACGGCCTCACCCCACCTTGCTGAACAGGCGCAAAACAGCCCACTCAGTACCTCAACTCTGCTTGACCCAGGGGCCATACAGGTCTTACGTTCTCATTGTGCGGCTTTTCGAAGTCGCCGCGGACACGAAGCCCCCGGTTGTTCCCCCGTGATCGGGGGCTTCGTTCTGTCCCTTTGGCCCCTTCCGCGCCGTGCGACAGCACGTTTCGCTCACCCTGGGTCACCGTCAATGCCCCCTCCGCGCCCTCTACGGCAGCGGGCCTCCTCGCGGGTACGATGCCATCGGTGCGGTCAACTCCCGCCAATTCCCTTGGGCGAATTGGCGGTTCAGCACGGGGCACGGTGTGGGGGACGTGATGGACTTCGGCACTACGGGCGCGCACGCCCCGGCCGATCTCGCCTGGCTGCGCGGTGTGGACGCGTACACCATGGGCGCGTATCCGCAGGCCGAGGAGGAGTTCCGCACGGCGGTGCGGCTCGACCCCTCGATGGCGGACGGCTGGCTCGGGCTGCACGCGCTGCGCGTGGACACGACCACCGCGCTGCTGCGGATGTATCGCCACCGCGAACGTTTCGGCGAACAGCGCACGGGACACCGCAGGACCCTCAACTCCTGGTACTGGCTGGGCTGGTGGGTCCAGCCGGTCCTGGAGAGCCCGCGCGATCTGCTGCTCGCGCACGCCTCGCACTGGCTCGACGGACGCCATGTCCCCGAGCTCGACCGGGCGCTGGCCGGCCTGCCGCCCGTGGACACCGATCCCCAGGTCCGCTTCCTGCACGCCTGCCGCGCCTATCTGGTCAAGGACTGGGAACAACTGGTGCGCCACACCGAGCCGTTGGTGGACGATCCGCTGCTCGGCATCGAAGCGGGCCTGTTCGGCGGCATGGCCCGGGTGCGCCTGGACATGTTCGGTCAGGCCGAACCGCTGCTCTCGGCGGCCCTGATGCGCTGCCGCAGCGAACAGCCCCAGCGCAAGGAGCTGCGCTACTGGCTGGCCCGTGCCCACGAGGGCACCGGCCGCTCCGCCGCCGCCCTGCCTCTGTACCGGGCGGTCCACCGGGTGGACCCGGCGTTCATGGACACCGCTGCCCGGCTCACCGCGATCACCGAGAACGACGGGTTCGACGGCTCCGACGACTCCCCCGACCTCGCCGCCGTCGCCCTGTCCGGTTTCGGCGACACCGTGGAGGCGGAGGCGGAGTCCGCCGTCGGGTTCGACCCGCCGCCCGAGGGGCGCGAGCTGAGACTGGCCGGGGAGCCGCCGCCGGCCGGCGCGGCCCTCGACGGCGTACGGGACAAGCCGGGCGTCCCCGCGCAGCCCGGACCCCCGCGCTTCCCGGCCGGGCCGACCGACGCCGTGCTGCTCGCCGAGGCGCTGGCGGAGCTGGAGCGCATGGTCGGACTCGAACCGGTCAAGCGCCAGGTCAAAGCGCTCTCCGCGCAGCTCAACATGGCTCGGCTCCGGGCCAGTCAGGGCTTACCTGTCCAGCCGCCCAAACGTCACTTCGTCTTCTCGGGCCCCTCCGGCACCGGCAAGACCACCGTGGCCCGCATCCTGGGCCGGGTCTTCTACGCGCTCGGGCTGCTCGGCGGCGATCATCTCGTGGAGGCCCAACGCGCCGATCTGGTGGGCGAGTTCCTGGGTCAGACGGCCGTCAAGGCGAACGATCTCATCGACTCGGCGCTCGGCGGCGTGCTCTTCGTCGACGAGGCGTACTCGCTCTCCAACTCCGGCTACAGCAAGGGCGACGCCTACGGCGACGAGGCCCTTCAGGTGCTCCTCAAGCGCGCCGAGGACAACCGGGACCACCTGGTGGTCATCCTGGCCGGCTACCCCGAGGGCATGGACCGGCTGCTGGCCGCCAACCCGGGCCTGTCCTCCCGCTTCACCACCCGCGTCGACTTCCCCTCCTACCGGCCCCTCGAACTGACCTCGATCGGTGAAGTGCTGGCCGGCGAGAACGGCGACGCGTGGGACGAGGAGGCCCTTGAGGAGTTGCGCTCCATCAGCGGGCACGTCGTCGACCAGGGCTGGATCGACGAGCTCGGCAACGGCCGCTTCCTGCGCACCCTGTACGAGAAGAGCTGCGCCTACCGGGACTTGCGGCTTTCGATGTATCCCTCGACGCCGACCAGGGACGATCTGTCCACGCTGCGGCTGCCCGACCTGATGCAGGCCTACGGAGAGGTCCTGTCGGGCCGCGGCCCCGTCCGCCGCGACCCGCAGGATCCCCTTTAACCGTCAGCCCGTCAGAGCCCGCCGGCCCGTCAGCCCGCCAGCGCCTGCTGCGCCTGTTCGCCACGCGGCTCGGCGAGCCGGGTCAGCGGAGCGGGCTCCTCGCGGTGCGCGGGGTCACGGACCTCACCCACCAGCATTTCCAGCATGTCCTCCAGGGCGACGAGGCCGAGCATCCGTCCGGATCCGTCGGTGACCTGGGCGAGGTGGGCCGCCGCGCGCCGCATCACGGTGAGCGCGTCGTCCAGGGGCAGTTCCGCCCGCAGCGTGGCGAGCGGGCGCCACAGCTGCTGGGGCACCGCGCGCTCCCGCTCCTCGACGTCGAGTACGTCCTTGACGTGCAGGAACCCCATGAAGGCGCCGCCTTCGGCGCACACCGGGAAGCGGGAGAACCCGGTGCGCACCGTCAGCTCCTCCAGTTCCCTCGGCGTCACCGCGCAGCCGACCGTGACCAGCGACGACCGGTCGAGCATGACGTCCGTCACCGGGCGGCTGCCCAGCTCCAGGGCGTCCTCCAGGCGTTCCTGCGCCTCGGGCTCCAGGAGGCCGGCCTGGCCGGAGTCCTCCACGAGGCGGCCGAGCTGGACGCTGGTGTAGACGGCCTCCACCTCGTCCTTGGGCTCGACCCGGAACAGGCGCAGGATCAGGCGCGCGCAGGCGCCAAGCGCCACGGTCACCGGCCTGCACATCCGGGCGAAGGCCACCAGGCCCGGGCTGAACCAGAGCGCGGTCCGCTCGGGCGCCGCCATCGCCAGGTTCTTCGGCACCATCTCGCCGATGACCAGGTGCAGCGAGACCACCAGCGCGAGCGCGATGACGTAGCCGAGCGGATGGACCAGGCCGTCGGGGAGCCCGATCGCGTGGAAGACGGGCTCCAGGAGCCGGGCCACGGTCGGCTCGGCGACCGCGCCGAGCGTCAACGAGCAGACGGTGATGCCGAATTGGGCGGCGGCCATCATCTGCGGCAGGTTCTCCAGGCCGTGCAGCACCTGGCGGGCCCGCGCGGATGAGGCGGCGAGCGGTTCGATCTGGCTGCGGCGTACGGAGACGAGGGCGAACTCGGCGCCGACGAAGAAGCCGTTGGCCAGCACGAGGAGCAGCGCGAACAGAAGCTGGAGCACGCTCATCGGGCCGCCTCCGCCACGGGCGCCTCTGCGGCGCGCACGAAGCGCACCCGCTCGGCGCGGTAGCGCTCGACCTGGCGGACCTGGATCCGCCAGCCCGGCAGTTCGACCCGGTCGCCGGGGACCGGGATGCGGCCGAGCAGATCGGCGACGAGCCCCGCGACGGTCTCGTACGGTCCCTCGGGCGCGTCCAGGCCGATCCGGCCCAGGTGCAGGACGCGGCAGCTGCCGTCGGCCTCCCAGGCGGGCCTGCCGTCCTCGCCCGCCACCATGGCGAGTTCGGGCCGGCCGGCGTCCACGCCGTCGTGCTCGTCACGGACCTCGCCGACGAGCTCTTCGACGATGTCCTCCAGGGTGACGACGCCGGCCGTGCCGCCGTACTCGTCGACGACGACGGCTATCGGCTGCTCGCTGCGCAGACGCCCAAGGAGCTGCTGCACGGGCAGTGTCCCCGGGACGAGCAGCGGCGCCACCGCGATCAGGCCGACCGCGGTGCGCAGCCGCTCCTGCGGCCGCACCGCGAGCGCGTCCTTGAGGTGCACCATGCCGACGACCTCGTCGATCCGCTCCCGGTAGACGGGAAAGCGGGAGAGGCCGGTGGCGCGGGTGAGGTTCAGGACGTCGGCGGCGGTCGCGGTGGTCTGAAGGGCGCTGACCTTGACGCGCGGGGTCATCACGTTCTCGGCGGTGAGGTGGCCGAGCGAGAGGGTCCGTACGAAGAGGTCGGCGGTGTCCTGTTCCAGGGCGCCGGCCTGGGCCGAGTGCTTGACAAGGGAGACCAGTTCGCCGGGGGTGCGGGCCGAGGCCAGCTCGTCGGCGGGCTCCACCCCGAGCGCCCGCACCAGCCGGTTGGCGACGGTGTTGAGCAGCGCGATGACCGGCCGGAACAGGCGCGAGAAGCGGTCCTGCGGCCCGGCCACGAAGCGGGCCACCTGGAGCGGCTTGGAGACCGCCCAGTTCTTCGGTACGAGCTCGCCGATCACCATTTGCACGGCGGCGGCCAGCAGCATGCCGAGCACGACGCTGATGCCGGACGCGGCGCCCTCGGGCAGGCCGGTGGCGCCGATCGGCCCGTCGAGCAGTCCGGCGAGCGCTGGCTCGGCGAGCATGCCGACGACGAGCGAGGTGATCGTGATGCCGAGCTGGGTGCCCGAGAGCTGGAAGGACAGCTCGCGCAGGGCGCGCACCACGGCGGCCGCCCTGCGGTCGCCCTCGGCGGCGGCGCGTTCGGCGTCCGGCCGGTCGACGGTGATCAGACCGAATTCGGCCGCGACGAAGAAGCCGTTGGCGAGGATGAGAAGGAATGCCGCGCTGAGCAGCACGAGTGAGATGGTCATGCCGCCGCCTCCTGGGAGGGGGCGGCGCAGGTACTACCGGACGATCCGTCCATTGCTGGAGGGAGTCACTCCTCGGGTCGCAGGTGCCCCGCGGCCGGTGGTGCGGGCCTGTGTGCGGGGCGGGGCGCGCTCGGCGCCACCGACATCAGGGTAATCAAGAGGGAGCCGGGTGGGGCAGCGGGCTCAGCCGTTGTCGTGAGCCGTACCGGGTGAATCGGAGGGGATGCCGTGGCGCTCGGCGAGCGCGCGCAGCGCCCTGGCGTCGCGGATGGCCCGCGCCCGGCCGCTCGCGGGCTGGATGCCGAGGGCGGGCAGGCTGGTGCCGTCGCTGAGGTCGAGGAAGACCCAGGGGTCGCCCTGGCGGAGGTTCACGCGCAGGATCTCGGGCCAGGCCAGGCGGCGGGTGCCGGTGAGATTGACCACGGTGACGCCGTGGTCGTCGGCGACGACCTTGGGGCGGCTGAGCAGCACGAGCACCCCGGCGAACAGGGCGGCCATCAGGATGAAGCTGCCGCGTTCGCCCCCGCTCAGGGTCTCGAGGAGCAGCGACATCACCGTCATGGCGATGAACATCGCGGCCGCGCTGGTGAGGAGGACCGCCCGGGTGACGGTCGGCCTGAACGTGACCGGCAGGGCGGGCGGTTGGGGCGCGGGGGCGGACACGGTGTCGTTCGCTTTCGTCGCTGTGGTCGTCGCCTTCGGCGCCGGGTCAGAGGCGGCAGGCGTGGATGGCGGTGGTGAGGATCGCGCGGGCGCCCAGCTGGTACAGGTCGTCCATGACCCGCTGGGAGTCCTTGGCCGGGACCATCGAGCGGACGGCGACCCAGCCCTCGTTGTGCAGCGGGGAGATCGTGGGCGATTCCAGGCCCGGGGTGAGCGCCACGGCGCGCTCCAGGTGCTCGGCGCGGCAGTCGTAGTCCATCATCACGTAGCTGCGGGCCACCAGGACGCCCTGGAGGCGGCGCAGGAACTGCTCGACCTTCAGCTGCGTGGCGCCGTCCGCGCCCGCGCCCGTGCGGCGGATGACGGCCGCCTCGGACTTCATGATCGGCTCGCCGAAGACCTCGAGGCCCGCGTTGCGCAGCGAGGTGCCGGTCTCCACGACGTCGGCGATGGCCTGGGCGACGCCCAGCTCGATCGCCGTCTCCACGGCGCCGTCGAGGTGCACCACGGAGGCGTCGACGCCGGCTTCGGCCAGGTGCTTGGCGACGATGCCCTCGTAGGAGGTGGCGATCGTCCTGCCCGCGAGGTCCTGGAGGGAGGTGACGGTGCCGGGCTTGGCGGCGAAGCGGAAGGTGGAGCGGGCGAAGCCGAGCGGCAGGATGACCTCGGCGTCGGCGCCGGAGTCGATCAGCAGGTCCTCGCCGGTGATGCCGATGTCGAGCTTGCCGGCGGACACGTAGATCGCGATGTCCTTGGGGCGCAGGTAGAAGAACTCGACCTCGTTGACGGGGTCGACGGTGACGAGTTCCTTGGACTCCTTGCGCATCCGGTAGCCGGCCTCATGGAGCATCGCCGACGCAGGTCCGGACAGTGAACCCTTGTTGGGGACGGCGATGCGCAGCATGAGGTCAGCTTCCTTGTGTGTGCGGAGGTGTGGTGCGGGCGGTGTGCCGGGCTCGGGGTGCTCAGAGGTGGGCGTAGACGTCGTCGAGGGAGATCCCGCGCGCGACCATCATCACCTGGACGTGGTAGAGCAGCTGCGAGATCTCCTCGGCGGCGGCTTCCTTGCCCTCGTACTCGGCGGCCATCCAGACTTCGGCGGCCTCCTCGACGACCTTCTTGCCGATGGCATGCACGCCCTTGTCCACCAGCTCGGCGGTGCGGGAGGTGGCCGGGTCGCCGGTGGCGGCCTTGAGCTGGAGCTCGGTGAAGAGCTCTTCGAAGGTCTTGGAGGGTTTGTTCGCCATGATGCTTCTTAGGGTAAGGGGTGGGTTCCGGTCGCTCAGCGCCAGGGTTCGCTGACCGTGCGCAGCGTGGTCGCGGTGGCGACGGCGGCGGTGACCGCTTCGTGCCCCTTGTCCTCGTTCGACCCTTCGAGGCCCGCCCGGTCCAGGGCCTGCTCCTCGGTGTCGCAGGTCAGCACGCCGAATCCGACGGGTACGCCGGTGTCCACGGTGACCTGGGTGAGGCCGTTGGTGACACCCTGGCACACGTACTCGAAGTGCGGGGTGCCGCCCCTGATGACGACACCGAGCGCGACGATGGCATCGTAGCCGCGCCCCGCGAGGACCTTCGCCACGACCGGGAGTTCGAAGCTGCCCGGGACGCGCAGCAGGGTCGGCTCGTCGATGCCGAGCTCGTGCAGCGCGCGCAGGGCGCCGTCGACGAGTCCGTCCATCACCTTCTCGTGCCACTGCGCCGCGATTACGGCGACACGGAGGTCCCCGCAGTTGCGTACGGACAGTTCGGGTGCGCCCTTGCCACTCACGTGCTCTCCTTGAGGTGTTTCGGTGTGCTGGTGCTGTCTTGGGTCCTGGCTACTGGTTGCCGCAGGCCGACATCGGCGCCGGGGCGCCGTCAAGCCAGGGCAGGTCGTGGCCCATGCGGTCCCGCTTGGTGCGCAGATAGCGCAGGTTGTGCTCGCCGGCCGTGACGGGCATGGCCTCCCGGCCCGACACCGTCAGACCGTGCCGCGTCAACGCGGTGATCTTGTCAGGGTTGTTGGTCATGAGCCGCAGGCTGCGTACGCCGAGGTCGGTGAGGATCTGGGCGCCCGCGGCGTAGTCGCGGGCGTCGGCGGGCAGGCCGAGCTCCAGGTTGGCGTCCAGGGTGTCGCGGCCGCGCTCTTGCAGTTCGTAGGCCCGCAGCTTGGAGAGCAGGCCGATGCCGCGCCCCTCGTGGCCGCGCAGATAGACCACGACGCCCCGGCCTGCCTCGGTGACGCGCTCCATGGACGTCTGGAGCTGGGGGCCGCAGTCGCAGCGCAGCGAGTGGAAGATGTCGCCGGTCAGGCACTCGGAGTGGACCCGCACCAGGACGTCCTGGCCGTCGCCGATGTCGCCGTGCACCAGGGCCACGTGCTCGACGCCGTCAACGGTGGAGCGGTAGCCGTACGCGGTGAACTCGCCGGTGGCGGTGGGCAGATGGACCTCGGCCTCGCGCCGCACGGTGGGCTCGGCGGAGCGCCGGTAGGCGATCAGGTCCTCGATCGAGATGATCGTCAGGCCGTGCTTGCGGGCGAAGGGGATGAGTTCGGGCAGCCGCAGCATGACGCCGTCCTCGCCCGCGATCTCGACGATGGCGCCGGCGGGGGCGAGCCCCGCGAGCCGGGCGAGGTCGACCGCGGCCTCGGTGTGGCCGTTGCGCGCGAGCACACCGCCGGGCCTGGCGCGCAGCGGGAAGACGTGCCCCGGGCGGACGAAGTCGTTGGTCGCGGAGCGGCCGTCGGCGAGCAGGCGCAGGGTGGTGGCGCGGTCGGCGGCGGAGATGCCGGTGCTCACGCCGTGCGCCGCGCTCGCGTCGACGGACACGGTGAAGGCGGTCCTCATCGACTCGGTGTTCTGCTCGACCATCTGCGGCAGGCCGAGCCGGTCGAGGTCGTCGCCCTCCATGGGCGCGCAGATCAGGCCCCGGCATTCGCTCATCATGAACGCGACGATCTCGGGGGTCGCCTTCTCGGCGGCGACCACGAGGTCGCCCTCGTTCTCGCGGTCCTCGTCGTCCACGACGACCACGGGCCGGCCCGCCGCGATGTCGCGGATGGCCTGCTCGACGGGGTCGAGGGAGAACTCCTCGCGGTGCTCGCCCGGGTGCAAGGTGGGTGCGTGCGTGGTCATGCCGTCGCTCCTTCCAGGGCGGGCTCGACGCTCGTGCGCGAGCGCAGCCACCAGTCGCGCATGCCCCACAGGACGAGCGCGCCGTAAATGACGTAGACGAAGCCGGAGAAGGCGTATCCGTTGGCGAAGTTGAGGGGGACCCCGACCAGGTCGACCAGGAGCCAGGCGAACCAGAACTCGACCATGCCGCGGGCCTGGGCGTACATGGCGGCGATCGTGCCGACGAAGACGTAGGCGTCGGGCCACGGGTCCCAGGAGAGAGCGGGGTAGGCGGTGAACAGGCCCGCGACGGCGACCGTGCCGAGCGCGGCGCCGCCCAGCAGGACAGCCCGCTCGCGCCAGGTGGCGAACCGTACGGCGATGGAGCCGTCCTGCGCTTGCCGCTTGCCCCGGGTCCAGGCGAGCCAGCCGCCGGCCGCCACGACCATCACCACGACCTGCTTGCCCGCGCTGCCGGACAGGTGCCCGGCGGCGAACGCCACGAACAGGATCAGACCCGAGACGAACTGCGCCGGCCAGGTCCAGATCGAGCGGCGCCAGCCGAGCGCGAGCGCGATGAGACCGATCGTGTTGCCGGTCATGTCCGACCACTTGATGTGCTGCCCGAAGAGGGTGAAGGCCTCGCCGTTCAGCCAGTTCACTGCGCTCACTTGCGGTTCCCCCCGTGGCCCGCGCCGAGCAGCCGCTCGACGTACTTGGCGATGACGTCGACCTCCAGGTTGACCGGGTCGCCGGGCTGCTTGATGCCGAGCGTGGTCAGGGCGAGGGTGGTCGGGATGAGGCTGATGGTGAAGTAGTCGGCGGCGGCCTCCACGACCGTGAGGCTGACGCCGTCCACGGTGATGGAGCCCTTCTCCACGACGTACCGGGACAGGTCGTCGGGCAGGGCGATCTTGACGATCTCCCAGTTCTCCGAGGGGGTGCGGGCGAGCACCGTGCCGGTGCCGTCCACGTGGCCCTGCACGATGTGCCCGCCGAGCCGGCCGCCGACGGCCATGGGCCGCTCCAGGTTGACCCGGGAGCCCACCTGGAGGGCGCCGAGGCTGGAGCGCTTCAGCGTCTCGTCCATCACATCGGCGGTGAACTCGCCGTCGCCGAACTCCACGACCGTCAGACACACGCCGTTGACGGCGATCGAGTCGCCGTGCTTCGCGCCCTCGGTGACCAGGGGGCCGCGCAGGCGGAAGCGGGAGGCGTCGCCCAGCGTCTCGATGGCGGCGACCTCGCCCAGCTCTTCGACGATTCCGGTGAACACGTTCAGCGCTCCTTGGCGAGTGGGGTGGCGGTGACGCGCAGGTCCGGGCCGAGGCGCACGGCCTCGGTGACGGTGAGCCGCAACGCCTCGGTGATGGTGGTGATGCCCGCTCCCGCGAGCGCGGTGGGACCGGCTCCCAGCAGGGCGGGGGCGAGATAGCCGATGACGCGGTCGACGGCGCCCGCGGCGACGAAGGCGCCGGCCAGGGTGGGCCCGCCCTCCAGCAGCACGGAGCGCACGCCCCGGCCGTGGAGGTCCCCCAGCAGCGCCGGGATGTCGAGGCCGGCGACGGCGCGCGGCAGGCGGACGAGCGCGCCCTGGGGCAGGTGGGCGGCGTCGGCGTCCCGCGCGACCGCGATCAGCGTGGGCGCCGCGTCGTCGAGGACGCGGGCGCCGGGCTTGACGGCGGTGGCGTTGGTGTCGACCACCACGCGCAGGGGCTGGGTCGCTCCCGCCGCGCCCCGGACGGCGAGGTGCGGGTCGTCGGTACGGGCGGTGCCCGAGCCGACCAGGACCGCGTCGCACTCGGCGCGCAGCCGGTGGACGTCGGCGCGGGCCTCGGCGGAGGTGATCCAGCGGCTGGTGCCGTCGGCAGCGGCGATCCGGCCGTCGAGCGTGGCCGCGTACTTCCAGGTGACATACGGACGGCCGAGGCGTACGGAGGTGAGCCAGGCGGCGTTGCCCGCCTCGGCCTCCGCGCTCAGCAGCCCCTGCTCGGCCTCGATGCCGGCCGCGCGCAGGGTGTCCGCTCCCCCGGTGGCCTGCGGGGTGGGGTCGGCGACGGCGTAGTGGACGCGGGCGACGCCGGCGGCGCGCAGCGCCTGGGCGCAGGGGCCGGTGCGGCCGGTGTGGTTGCAGGGTTCCAGGGTGACGTACGCGGTGCCGCCACGGGCCCGCTCGCCCGCGTCCCGCAGGGCGTGGACCTCGGCGTGCGGGCCGCCGGCGCGCTGGTGGTAGCCCTCGCCCACGATGGCGCCCGACGCGTCGGTGATGACGCACCCGACGACCGGGTTGGGGCTGGTGGAGCCGAGTCCGCGCGCTGCGAGCTCAATGGCTCGGCGCATGGCGTCTGCGTCGGCTGCGGTGGCCACCGGGTCCTCCTGCCTGTGGGGGCACGGACTCCGGGGCCTGTCGATGACGACAGAGAGCGGGAAAGAGCCGTCGCGCACAGCTCACGCCACGGCCGAATGGAGACCGGTGCCGTGAACGGCGACCGGTAACAGACGGCCGGCGTGACCGTGGAACGGTCCGCCCGCCGCGCACTGCCTCCCATCCGGACTTTCACCGTCGGTCCAGGAATTTCACCTGGTCAACCGGCCGCTGGATGCGGACGGGTCGCGGACTATAACCGCCGGTTCGGAATTACACCGACCCCGGAGTGCGCTGCTGCTGGTACAGGGCCAGTGTGCCACGACCTCCCGGAGGCCATGCGGGTGAGGCGATGTGGCCTGGCTCACAGATCGCCGGGCGCCGGGGCCCTCGCCCGCCGGGGGCCACCCCGCCTTTGGTCCATACCTATTGACGCACTGGTCTAGTCCTTTTAATCTCTGCGTCACCTCCGAGGAGAGGGCCGCCGGTGTGCGCACGCCGGGGCCACGCACGACCACCGCCCTGTTCGCCGTGTTCCGCCCCACCTCCCAGGAGGAACCGCTCGTGCTCTCCCCCACCCGCAGACGGGCCGCGCTGCTCACGACCGCCACCGTGGTCGCGGGGCTGCTGTTCGGCTCGCTGTCCACCGGCGTCTCGCAGGCCGCCGTCGACAACGAGGCCTGTCGTCCCGACGGCCTGTACAAGACCCCGGGCGTCGACGTCCCGTACTGCTCGGTGTACGACACCGCCGGCCGCGAGAAGATGGGCGCCGACCACCAGCGCCGCGTCATCGGCTACTTCACCGGCTGGCGCACCGGCCAGGACGGGACGCCCGCCTATCTCGCGTCCGACATCCCGTGGGACAAGGTGACCCACATCAACTACGCCTTCGCGCACGTCGGCGCGGACAACAAGATCTCCGTCGGGAGCGACAGCGAGAAGAACGCCGCGACCGGTATGACCTGGCCAGGCGTCGCGGGCGCGGAGATGGACCCCTCGCTCCCCTACAAGGGCCATTTCAACCTGCTCAACAAGTTCAAGAAGCAGCACCCCGACGTCAAAACCCTGATCTCCGTGGGTGGTTGGGCCGAGACCGGCGGCTACTTCGGTGACGACGGCAAGCGCGTGGACTCCGGCGGCTTCTACGCCATGGCCACCAACGCGGACGGCTCCGTCAACCAGGCCGGCGTCGACACCTTCGCCGACTCGGCGGTCGCCTTCATCAAGAAGTACGGCTTCAACGGCGTCGACATCGACTACGAGTACCCCACCACGATGAAGGACGCGGGCAACCCGCTGGACCTGACCCTCTCCAACGCCCGCAGGGCGGGGCTGGTCAAGGGCTACGCGGCCCTGATGAAGTCGCTGCGCGAAAAGCTCGACCGCGCGGGGGCGGCCGACGGCAGGCACTACCTGCTCTCGGTGGCCGCGCCGTCCTCGGGCTATCTGCTGCGCGGCATGGAGACGTTCCAGGTCCAGCGGTACCTGGACTACGTCAACATCATGTCCTACGACCTGCACGGCGCCTGGAACCAGTACGTCGGCCCCAACGCCTCCCTCTTCGACGACGGCAAGGACGCGGAACTCGCGGCCGCCGGGGTGTATTCGACCTCCCAGTACGGCGGGATCGGCTACCTCAACGCCGACTGGGCCTACCACTACTTCCGCGGCTCGATGCCGGCCGGACGCATCAACATGGGTCTGCCGTACTACACCCGCGGCTTCGAGAACGTACAGGGCGGCACCAACGGCCTGTGGGGCAAGGCGCCCTCGACCACCTGCCCGGCCGGCGCGGGCCTGACCACCTGCGGTGACGGCGCGGTCGGCATCGACAACCTCTGGCACGACCTGGACGCGAACGGCAAGGAGGCGCCGGCCGGGTCCAACCCGATGTGGCACGCCAAGAACCTGGAGAAGGGGATCGTCGGCGACTACGTCGGCAAGTACGGCCTCTCCGCCACCACCAAGCTGACCGGCAGCTACGTCCGCAACTACGACTCGACGCTGGTGGCGCCCTGGCTGTGGAACGACCAGAAGAAGGTGTTCCTTTCCACCGAGGACGAGCAGTCGGTGGGCGCCAAGGCCGACTACGTGGTGGACAAGGGCATCGGCGGCACCATGGTGTGGGAGCTGGCGGGCGACTACGGATGGAACGCGGCGAAGGGCCAGTACGAGCAGGGCTCCACACTGACGAGCGAGATGTACGACAAGTTCAAGTCGGCCACCCCGTACGGCAACAAGCGCTCCGCGGTCGACCTGCCCGCACAGGCGCTGGACATCGGCGTGGACTTCGGGCAGTTCCCGCTCGGCGACTCCAACTACCCCATCAGCCCCAAGGTGACGATCACCAACAACACCACGGCGGCGCTGCCGGGCGGCACGGAGTTCCAGTTCGACTACGGCACCTCCGCCCCGGCCAACGCCAAGGACCAGTCCGGGTTCGGCACGACGATCGTGCGGGCCGGCCACACGGCCGCGAACAACATCGGCGGACTCAAGGGCGACTTCAACCGCGTCTCGCTGAAGCTGCCGAGCTGGCAGACGCTGGCGCCGGGCGCGTCGGTCACGCTGGACTTCGTGTACTACCTGCCGGTCTCCACGCCCTCGAACTGGACGGTGACCTACGGCGGCAGGACCTACGCGCTGACCGGCGACCGCACCCGGGGGGCGGTCGTGACCGACCCGGGCCCGGCGTCCCCCTCCCCGACGGCGACGCCCACGCAGACGCCGACACCGACACCGACCGCCTCCGGCTCGACGAGCCCTTCACCGACGCCGACGGCCCCCGGTGGCACCTGCGCCGCGCCCCTGTGGACGGCGGGATCCTCCTACGGCGGGGGCACGACGGTGGCGTACAAGTCGCACACGTGGAAGTCCAAGTGGTGGACCAAGGGCGAAGAACCGGGTACTACCGGTGACTGGGGGGTCTGGCAGGATCTCGGCGCCTGCTGATCCGGCCCCTCCCGAAGACGCCCGGCGGCGGTCTCCCGGCCCTTGGCCGCCGCCGGGTCCCACTGTCTGACGCATCATCAGGCGGCTTACGGTGTCAGGCCTTTGGGGCGAAGAGCTCGTCCTGGGCGGCGTCCCGCGCGGTCAGGAGGGCTCCGCCGAGGACCGCGCCGTCGCCGAGTTCGCTCGGCCGGACCTCGGTGGCCAGCGGGGTGAGGGCGGCGAGCGCGCGCTGGACGCGGGCGGCGAGCAACTGGCCGCCCGCGTGGCCCAGTTCGCCGCCGAGCACGATCAATCCGGGGTCGAGGATGGCGACGACGCTCGCCCCGCCGATCGCGATCCGCTCGGCCAGCGCGTCGAGGAAGGGCCCGTCCGCGTCGCGCACCGCCTCCTGAACACCAAGGGTCCTGCCGTGCCGGGCGGCGAGGCGCGCCACCGCCCCCGTGTGCACCAGGTCGTGGAAGCCGCCGTCGCAGCTCGTCGCGGACGGCAGGCCGCCGGTGCCGGGCACCGGCAGGAAGCCGATCTCGCCCGCGCCGCCCGACGCGCCCCTGCGCAGCTTCCCGTCCAGGACGAGGGACGCGCCGATGCCCTGCCCGAGCCACAGCAGGACGAAGGTGTCCCGCCCCCGCGCCGCGCCGAGCCGCTGCTCGGCCACCGCGGCCAGGTTGGTCTCGTTCTCGACGAGCACGGCGGCGGGCAGCCGCTCGGCCAGCGCGCGGACGAGTTCGCGGTGCCAGGCGGGCAGTCCCGTGGTGTCGCGCAGTTCACCGGCGGCCGGGTCGATGAGGCCGGGGGC
Organism: Streptomyces sp. NPDC006711; assembly: GCF_042869775.1. Classification (NCBI taxonomy): domain Bacteria; kingdom Bacillati; phylum Actinomycetota; class Actinomycetes; order Kitasatosporales; family Streptomycetaceae; genus Streptomyces; species Streptomyces sp. NPDC006711. The sequence continues at coordinate 310,336 of NZ_JBIAGO010000005.1, read as the reverse complement.
GCCGACGACGACGCTGTGCAGCCGCTCCGCGCCGGCCTCCTTGGCGGTGCGCTCCAGGAGGGCCACGACCTGCTCGACGGCCGGCCCGGTCCCCGTCCCCGGCTCGACCGGCAGCCTCGCCTCCGCGAGCGCGGCGCCGAGCAGGTCGGCGACCACGAGCGAGACGCCGTCGGTGCGCACGTCCAGGGCCGCGAGGTGGGCCCGGTCGGCGACGATCGCGTAAAGGCGCGCGTTGGGGCCGCGCCGCTCGGCGCCCGACTCCCCCACGACATGGACCAGGCCTGATCCCTGGAGCCGTTCGACGAGGTCGGCGACGGTGGGCCGGGACAGTCCGGTGAGGTTCTTCAGCTGGCCTGCCGTCAACGGGCCCTCGTCCTGGAGGAGACGCAGGGCGAGCCGGTCGTTGATGGCCCGGGCGGTGCTCGGGGATGCGGGCATGCCGGGAATCCTTCCAGATCGACGGTGGCGGGATCGCACCCGTCCTATTTATCAGGCAGGGTTCCTGATAGCTTACGCCCGGGCGGTCGCGGAAGCCGCCCCGGAGGGAAGGGGAACCCGGCCGATGGATTACCAACCAGCTCTGGATGAGCGGCAGTTGAAGCGGGCGAGGATCGCGGTCGCCGCAGTGTTCTGCGTCCATGGCGCGGTGACCGGCAATTTCGCCACCCGCGTCCCCTGGATCCAGGAGCACGCGGGGGTCTCAGCGGGACAGCTCGGGCTCGCCCTCGCCTTCCCGGCGATCGGCTCGTCGCTGCTCATGCCGCTGTCCGCCGCGATCACCCACCGCTTCGGGGCGCGTGCCGCGCTGCGCGGGCTGCTCGCCCTGTGGACGCTGGCGCTCGTCCTGCCCGCGCTCGCGCCCAACATCTACACCCTGTGCGGCGCCCTGTTCGTCTACGGGGCGAGCTCGGGGATGGCGGACGTGGCGATGAACGCCCTGGGGGTGGAGACGGAGAACAGGCTCGGCCACTCGATCATGTCCTCGCTGCACGGCATGTGGAGCGCGGGCGCCCTGATCGGTTCGGCAGCCGGCACCCTCGCCGCGCACCTGGGCGCCGACGCGCGAGTGCACCACGCGGTGGCGGCGGGCGTGCTGACCCTGCTCGGACTCGTCGCCTGCCAGGGCGTCCTGGACCTGCGCAGCGCGCCGGGCGAGGCCGCGCCGCCCCGGTTCGCGGCGCCGCCCAAGTCGGCGCTGATCATCGGCATGGTGGCGTTCTGCGCGGTGTTCGCCGAGGGCGCGAGCCTGGACTGGTCGGCGGTCTATCTGCGCGACGTACTGGACACCTCGGCCGGTACGGCGGCGGCCTGCACCACCGCTTTCACGCTGACCATGGCCGTGGCCAGGCTCGCGGGCGACAAGGGCGTGGACCGCTTCGGGGCGATGCGCACGGTGCGCGGCGGCGGCGTCCTGGCCACCCTGGGCGGCGTGCTGGTGGTGACGGCGCCGGGGCCCGCGGTGGCCATGGCGGGATTCGGCCTCATCGGTCTGGGCGTCGCGGTGGTGGTGCCGCTCGCCTTCGCGGCCGCCGCCCGCAGCGGCCCCAACCCCAGCCAGGCCATCGCGGGCGTCGCGACGATCACGTACACCTCGGGCCTCGTGGCGCCGTCCGCGATCGGGGGCATCGCCGACCTGACCTCCCTGGTGGTCTCCTTCGGCCTGGTGACCGTGCTCGCGCTCGGCCTGGTGGCGGGGGCGCGGGTGCTGCGGGCCGGGGCGCGGCCCGAGAAGGCGGCGGGCGCGGCGCGGGTCACCCAGGCCTGAGGCGCGCGGCGCGGGTCACCATGAGGCGGCGCGGCGCGGGGGCGCCGAGGCCCGCGGCGAGGCGGGGGCCGGGGGCGGCATTAACATTTGGCCGGGACTTTTCGATCGGGCGGGCCGCGTCCCGGCAGCCGATCGGCCCGCATCCGCACCCGGAACACCCCCTCCCCTACGGACGAACTGGAGCGACCATGCGCCTCGGCGTGCGCTGGACCTTGCACGGCGACGGGCGGACCCCCGCTCCCGGAGCCGTCGTACGCCCCGACGAACGGCTCTCCTGGCCGCGCACGATCGGACTCGGCGCCCAGCACGTGGTGGCCATGTTCGGGGCGTCCTTCGTCTCACCGGTCCTCATGGGCCTCGACCCCAACCTCGCGATCATGATGTCCGGCATCGCGACGGTCATCTTCCTGCTCGCCACCGCGGGCCGGGTGCCCAGCTACCTGGGCTGCTCGCTCTCCTTCGTCGGCGTCGCGGCCGCGATCCGGGCCACCGGGGGCACCAGCGCCACCGTCACGGGCGCGGTCTTCGTGGTGGGCGTGGTGCTCTTCCTGGCGGGACTCGCGGTGCGGCGGTTCGGCGCGCGGATCATCCACGCCGCGATGCCGCCGGTCGTCACGGGCGCCGTCGTCATGTTGATCGGCTTCAACCTGGCGCCGGTGACCGCCTCGACGTACTGGCCCCAGGACCAGTGGACGGCTCTGATGGTGATGCTGTTCACCGGGCTCGCCGTGGTGTGTCTGCGCGGCTTCTGGTCGCGCATCGCGATCTTCCTCGGGCTGCTCTTCGGGTACGGCATGTCGTGGCTGCTCGACCGCGTCTTCGGCAAGATCCACTCGGTGCACGGCGGCCCGGGCGCCGTCGACCACTGGCGCCTTGACCTCTCCGGCGTCGGCAAGGCCGACTGGATCGGGCTTCCCGGCCTGCACGCGCCGAGCTTCCAGTGGTCGGCGATCCTGGTCGCGCTGCCCGTCGTCATCGCCCTGATCGCGGAGAACGCCGGGCATGTGAAGGCGGTCGGCGAGATGACCGGCACCGACCTCGACGACAAGCTCGGCACCGCGATCGCCGCCGACGGCGCCGCCTCCATGCTGTCGACCGCCGTGGGCGGCCCGCCGAACACCACGTACTCCGAGAACATCGGCGTCATGGCCGCCACCCGCGTCTACTCCACCGCCGCCTACTGGGCCGCCGCCGGATTCGCGCTGCTCTTCGGCGTGTGCCCCAAGTTCGGCGCGGTCGTCGCGGCCATCCCGGGCGGTGTGCTCGGCGGCATCACCGTCATCCTGTACGGCATGATCGGGCTGCTCGGCGCGCAGATCTGGATCAACGCCAAGGTCGACCTGCGCAATCCGCTGAACCTGGTGCCGGCCGCCGCGGGCATCATCATCGGCATCGGCAACGTCACGCTGAAGTTCACCGACAACTTCCAGCTCAGCGGCATCGCCCTGGGCACGATCGTCGTCATCACCGGCTACCACGTGCTGCGCGCACTGGCCCCGGCCCACCTCAAGCAGCAGGAGCCGCTGCTCGATTCGGGTACGTCGTCCTATGAGCCGGGTCGGGAGCGGCGGGGCTAGGGGGTGTCTGCCCTTACAACGTGGGCCGCTGTTCGCGCAGTTCCCCGCGCCCCTCAGGAAGGCATCCTCTGACTCGGGGGGTTCATCACTTTCGGGTGGGGGCTCGGTCGGCGGTGCTTTTTGTGGGGGGCGGGCTGGGACGCTGGCTCCATGACGCAGACCGAATGGACGCCGACGGGATGGACACCGGCCGGACCCGTCGAGCAGACCCGCCGCTTCGGCGGGCCGCTCGATCCCGTGGTCCGGCGGATGCGGGCGCTGCGGGCCGATCTGCCGGCCCGGGACGGCATCGCGGTCTTCAACCGCGTCTACCTGACGGTGACCGAGGAGATCTCCCGGCTCATCGCCCACGGCGGCTTCGCCGATCCGCACGCGGCGGCCACCTTGGACGTGCTGTTCGCCGGGCGCTACCTCGCGGCCGTGGAGGCGGCCGCGCGGGGCCGGCGCCCCCCGGACTGCTGGCGCCCGCTCTTCCAGTTCCGCCGCCACCCCGGTGTGCGCCCGCTCCAGTTCGCGCTGGCCGGGATCAACGCGCACATCGGGCACGATCTGACGCTCGCCCTGGTCGACAGCTGCCGGATCCTGGACTGCGAACCGGAGGTCCTGGAACGGGACTTCGACCGGGTGGGCGACGCGCTGATTCTGCTGGAGGAGCGGATCAGGGAGGAGCTGATGCCCGGACCCGACCTGTTCCAGGTGGCCGACCCCATGACGCATCTGCTGGCGTCCTGGAGTCTGGATCGGGCCAGGGACGCGTCCTGGTCGGCGGCGAAGGTGCTGTGGCAGCTGCGTGAACTCCCCTTGCTGGCCGAGGAGTTCACGGAGCGCCTGGACGCGGGGGTGGGCCTGGTGACCCGGTGTCTGCTGACCCCGCTCGCCGCCGCGCGCTGAGCGGCCTCAGTCCTCGGGCAGCTCGACCGGGGCGATCGAGTCGTAGAGGTCACCCGGGCCGGGGTTGCTCGCGTCGCTCGCGCCGCCGAAGTGGTGCATGACGCCCCACACCGCGTTCAGGGCGGTCTGCACGGCGCCCTCGGCCCATCCGGCCGTCCAGGAGATGTCGTCGCCCGCGAGGAAGATGCCCCGCTTGTCCTCGGGCAGCGAGTCCTGCATGAAGTGGGTGAACAGGCGGCGCTGGTAGCGGTAGTGCCCGGGCAGGTTCGCCTTGAACGCGCCCATGAAGTACGGCTCGTTCTCCCAGGACACGGTCACCGGGTTGCCGATGATGTGCTTCCTGATGTCGACCTTCGGGTAGATCTCGCCGAGCGACTTGAGCATGACCTCCATGCGCTCGCTCGCCGACAGCGGGAGCCACTTGAGGCTGTCGTCGCACCACGTGTAGGACAGGCAGATGACGGCGGGCTTGTCCGGACCGTTGTCCAGCAGGTAGGTGCCGCGCGTCATGCGGTCGGTGAGCGTCATCGACATGACGTCACGGCCGGTCTCCTCGTCCTTGTCCAGCCAGAACGGCCGGTCGACCGGCACGAACAGCTTCGAGGACTCCATGTAGTGGGTGCGCTCGATCGCGGTCCAGTGGTCGATCGGGAAGAGCGAGTCGTCGCAGGCGATCTTGGAGAGCAGCATCCAGGACTGCGCGGTGAAGATCGCGGCGCGGAAGGTGCGGATGTCGCCGTCGGCGTCCGTCACCGTGATGCGGTTGCCCGCGGTGCGGTGCAGCCGGGTGACGGCGGGCCGGGGCGCGCCGTCGTGCAGCGAGGAGAGCGAGGTGCCCTGCGCCCAGTGGATGATCTTCTGCGGTTCACGCTCCCACAGGCGCAGCGGCAGCTGCTGGGAGCCGCCGACGATGCCGCGGTGGAGGTCGTCGGCCTCGGTGTAGACGACGCGCAGGATCTCCAGGATGGAGTTGGGGAAGTCGGTGTCCCAGCCGCCGGTGCCGAAGCCGACCTGGCCGAAGATCTCGCGGTGCCGGAAGGACTTGAAGGCCTCCGAGTCGCACAGGAAGCCGTAGAAGGTCTGGTTGTCGAACTTCTCGACGAGCTTGGCCCAGATCTCGCGGATGCGCGGGATGTCGCGTTCGCGGATGGCCTGGTTCATGTCGGAGAAGTCGGCGCCCTCTTCCAGGCAGGCGTTCCACGCGTCCATGACCTCGCGGTACACCGCCGGCAGCTCGTCGACGGAGGTCGCGTAGTGCGACTCGCCCTTGAGGTCGACGACGGTGGAGGGGGTGTCGGGCGCGAGCGGGTTGGGGAACGGCTTGGTCTCAAGGCCCACCAGGTCGATGTAGTGCTGGAGCGCCGTGGAGCACGGGGGGAAGCGCATGGCGCCCATCTCGGCGCTGAGCTCGGGATCGCAGCCCGGGAAGCCGACGGTGCGCAGCCGGCCGCCGATCTGGTCGGCCTCGTACACGACGGGCTTGAGGCCCATCTTCATCAGCTCGTACGCGGCGACGATGCCGGACAGGCCGCCGCCGATGACCGCGACCTCCGTGCCGTGCTCGGTCGCGGGTATCTGGCCGAGCCCGGCCGGGTGCGCGAGGAAGTCGTCGTACGCGTAGGGGAAGTCCGGCCCGAACATCGTGACGGGCGGCTGCTCGTCGATGTGCTGGACGGCGGTGGGCACCGTGGACGTCATGGGGTACGGACTCCTTGCGCAGTACGGAAGTTGAGGGGGGAGGAGCGGCGGGGCCCGGCGGCCCGGGGCTCAGATGAGGGAGGCGTAGAGGCCGGGGCGGCGGTCGCGCAGGTAGGGGTTGTTCGCGCGCGAGGCGGCCAGGAACTCGGGGTCGACGTCACCGACGACCAGCTCGGTGCCGCGCCCGGCGCGGGCCCGGGCGGCGCCGTCGGGGCCGGCCAGGCAGCTGAGCCCGACGAACTCGAACTCGCCCTCGGGTCCGGTGCGGTTCACGTACGCGACGTACAGCTGGTTCTCGAAGGCGCGCACCGGCACGACGGACTCGGCGACGAACTGGAAGGGGTGCATCTGGGCGGTGGGGACCAGGAGGAGGTCGGTGCCGGCCAGGGCGTGGGCCCGTACGTTCTCCGGGAACTCCACGTCGTAGCAGATCATCATGCCGACGCGGAGGCCGTTCAGGTCGGCCTGGACGACGGCCTGGTCGCCCGGGGTGAAGGCCTCCTGCTCGAAGCAGCCGAAGAGGTGGGTCTTGCGGTAGTTCGCGAGGCGGGTGCCGTCGGGGCCGATGAGCTGGGCGGCGTTGTACACGGCGTCGCCCTCGCGCTCGGGGTAGCCGTAGACGACGGCCAGGCCGTGGCGTACGGCGATGTCCGCGATGGCCCGCGCGGAGGGGCCGTCGGCGGGTTCGGCGAGCTTGGCGATGTCGTCGCCGATGGCGTACCCGGTGAGGAACAGCTCGGGGCAGACGATGAGCCCGGCACCGGTCCCGGCCGCCCGGCCCGCCGCTTCGTCCAGCGCCTTCAGGTTCGCGGCGACGTCCGAGAGACTGCCGGAACTCTGGAGCAGGGCGGTGCGCAACGCGGGCATGGGCGGTCCTCGGGTGGGGCGGGAGTGCGGGGTGGGGTCACTAGACGGTACGTTCCGCTGTTCGCGGGGGACAAGGCGGCAGCGTTGCGTGTGGCTGCGTGAATCGTTGCGGAAGATTGCGCCCGCGCGGCGATTCGTTGCGCGAAGCGCCGTGCGGCGGGCGGGGCGGGGGTGCAGGCGTTTGCGCAGTTCCCCGCGCCCCTGGCGGCGCTGGTGCCGGCCCGCATGTGCTCGGTCAGCCCGTCCGGCGTTTGAGGACGAGGCCCCTCAGGCCGAACGGGGTCTGGGGCCGAGCCCCAGGGACCTCGCCTGCGGACCGTGCGTGGCTGGGCGCGCAGTTCCCCGCGCCCCTAACAGGGCTCATGCCCAGGCATACCCAGCCCGTCCGGCGATTGAGGACGAGGCCGTTCAGGCCGAACGGGGTCTGGGGCGGAGCCCCAGGGACCTCGGCTGCGGACCGTGCGTGGCTGGTCGCGCAGTTCCCCGCGCCCCTGGCGGGGTTGGTGCTAGCCCGCATGGGCATACCCAGCCCGTCCGGCGTTTGAGGACGAGCGCCCTTTAGGCGCGAACGGGGTCTGGGGCGGAGCCCCAGGGGGTCAGGCTGGGCTGCCTGAGGTGTAGCGGCGTAGGAGGGGGGAGAGGACCAGCACGGACTTCGTGCGCTCCACATACGGCTCGCCCGCAATCCGCTCAAGCACCCGCTCAAAGTGCCGCATGTCGGAAGCGAAGACCTGCACGATCGCATCCGCCTCCCCGGTCACGGTGGACGCGGAGGCAACCTCGGGATACCGCTCGAGCCCCCGCCTGATCGCATCGGGCGAGGTGTTGCGCCGGCAGTAGATCTCGATGAACCCCTCGGTCTCCCAGCCCAGCGCCGCCGGGTCCACCCGCACGGTGAACCCGGTGATCGCGCCCTCGGCCCGCAGCCGGTCCACGCGCCGCTTGACGGCGGGCGCGGACAGGCCGATCAGCGAGCCGATGTCCGCGTAGGAGCGGCGGGCGTCTTCGGCGAGCGCGTGGACGATGCGTTCATCGAGGTCATTGAGTCGCACTGCGGGTGGATCGCTTCTGTGAGGCGGGGGCCAGCCGGGAACGGCGGCGGCCGTATCCGAAGTAGATCACGAGACCGGCGGCCATCCAGCCTCCGAAGTACTCCCACGTGACCCCGTCGAGGTTCCACATGAGGTAGGCACAGGTGAGGAAGCCGAGGACGGGGATGAGCCAGCCGAGTGGCACGCGGAAGGTGCGCGGCATGTCGGGCCGGGTGCGGCGCAGGATGACGACGGCCACATTGACCAGCGCGAAGGCGAAGAGCGTGCCGATGCTGGTGGCGTCGGCGAGGCTGCCGAGCGGCACGGCGGCGGCGAGGACGCCGCAGAAGAGCGACACCGCGATGGTGTTGACGACCGGCGTCCCGCTGCGCGGACCGACCTTGGCGAACACCTTGGGGACCAGGCCGTCGCGGGACATCGCGAACAGGATGCGGGTCTGGCCGTACAGCACGGTCAGGACGACGCTCGCGATGGCGATCACGGCGCAGGCCGCGAGCAGGGTGGCCCAGAAGGAGTGCCCGGTGACGTCCTTCATGATCCCGGCGAGCGCCGCCTCCGAGCCCTCGAACTTCTTCCAGGGGCGGGCGCCGACGGCGACGAACGCGACGAGCACGTAAAGCGCCGTGACGATGAACAGGGACAGCATGATCGCGCGGGGCAGGTCCTTCTTGGGGTCCTTCGCCTCCTCGCCGGCGGTGGAGGCCGCGTCGAAGCCGATGTAGGAGAAGAACAGCGAGGAGGCCGCCCCGCTGACCCCGGCCGTGCCCAGCGGCATGAAGGGGGCGTAGTTGCCGGACTTGAAGCCCATGAAGCCGATCACGCAGAAGAGCACGAGCGCGGCGATCTTCACGCCGACCATGATCGTGTTGATGCGGGCGGACTCACGGGCGCCGCCCAGCAGCAGACCCATGGCGAGGATCACCACGATCAGCGCGGGCAGGTTGAATATCCCGCCCGTGCCGGGCGGCGCGGACAGCGCGTCGGGGATGGTCACGCCGATCGTGCCGTCGAGGAATTCGTTGAGGTACTGCCCCCAGCCGACGGCGACCGCCGCCACGGAGACCCCGTACTCAAGGATCAGGCACCAGCCGCAGATCCACGCGACGAGTTCGCCGAGCGTTGCGTATGCGTAGGAGTACGAGGAGCCCGCGACGGGGATGGAGCCCGCCAGCTCGGCGTAGGAAAGGGCGGAGAAGAGCGCCGTGATGCCGGCGAGCACGAAGGAGATCGTGACGGCGGGCCCGGCCTTGGGGACGGCCTCGCCCAGCACCACGAAGATGCCGGTGCCGAGCGTCGCACCGATGCTGATCATGGTCAGCTGCCACATGCCGAGCGAGCGCTTGAGGGACCCGCCCTCACCCTGGCCACCCTCCGCGACCAGCTCTTCCACCGGCTTGCGCCGCATCAGGCCATGCCCGGGGCGCGGGCCCCGGGCGGCGGGGGCATCGGTCGAGGGTGGCGCTGCGCCTTGATCCAGCACTGAGGTGGCTCCTTATCGCTGCCATCGGACGACGGGCGACCGCGACGGACCGGCCTTCCCGCACGAGGGGACATTCCGGGCAGCGTGAAGCCATCCCGTGGCCGGTTCCGCCGAGCAGGCGGTCCCCGCCACTCCACGTACGGCGAGAACCTTATGGGGTTCTTCTTCCCGGTCGTAATGCAGCAACCTTGCGCATCGATGGCCGATCATTGCGCGCGAGTGCGACAGGTGGACATTTGTTGCACATCAACGTTCGATCCGTGCGTACGCCCTGCTCAGGGCCCTGCCGACGGGCCCGTTCAGTGGCTCTGGTCACGGGGCCGCCTTGACACCTCCTCAGCCCTGTTGCAGGGTCGCGCCCCATGACGGCGCACATACCGCACACGACCGCCGGGCAGCCGGCCACGGGCTGGCTCGACCCCGCCCCCTTCCTGCGCGGGGTGGCCTGGCTGGACCCCGAGGGACGGCCGGTGCGGGCGGACCCGGACGACGTGATGCGGCTGCCGTGGGACACCGGGGAGCGGGCCGCGCTGCCCATCGGGACGCGGATCGAGTTCGTCGCGCGCGGGGCCACCTCGGTGGAGCTGCGCTACCGCGCCAGGGTGCCGGGCAGGGGTGAGGCGCTGCGCGAACTGGCCCACACCTTCGCGCTCTGGCAGGGCGAGCACTGCGTGGCCGAGACCACGGTGGCGCCGCACGAGGAGGGGCGCGTACGGATCCAACTGCCGCGCTCCCCCGGGCCGTTCACCATCCATCCGCCCGAATCGCAGGCGCCGGTGGTCGTCGGGGTGCGGGGCGTGGGCGGCGCCATCGCGCCGGCGTGCGCCCGGCCGCGCTGGCTGGTGCACGGGGACTCCATCACGGAGGGCTGGTGGTCGACCCGGCCCGCGCACGCCTGGCCGCTCGTCGCGGGCCGCAAGCTGGGCCTGGACACGGTGAATCTCGGCTACGCGGGCGGCGGCCGGGGCGAACTGCCCATCGCGGAACAGCTCGCGCGCCTGCGCGCCGATGTGCTCACGCTCGCCTTCGGCACCAACTGCTGGTCGGCGCCGTTCTCGGCCCCGCTGATGTACGAGACGCTGCTCGCCTTCGTGCGGCTCGTACGGCGCGGGCATCCCAGCACCCCGCTGCTCCTGGTCTCTCCGCTGCTCCACCCGGAGGCGGAGGAGACCCCGAACGCGCTCGGCGCGACGCTCGCCCAGCTGCGCGGCGCCATGGAGGACGCGGCCCGCGAGCTGATGGCCCAGGGCGACGGCCATCTCCAACTCCTGCCCGGGCAGGGCCTGTTGACTCCGGACCACCTCGCGGACGGGCTGCACCCCACCGACGAGGGCCACGCCCTGCTCGGGGCGGCGGTGGCACGCGCGCTCGCCCCGCACATGCCGGAGCCCCCGCGACCCTGAAACGTAAAAGGGCTCGCGGGGGCTCGGTGCGGCACCGCGCGATGCGGCGCGGCGGGAGGCTAGCTCCAGCTGGCGTGCAGCGGCTTGCCCTCGGCGTAACCGGCGGCGGACTGGATGCCGACGACGGCCTTCTCCTCGAACTCGGCGAGCGAGGAGGCACCGGCGTAGGTGCAGGAGGAGCGGACGCCCGCGATGATCGAGTCGATCAGGTCCTCGACGCCCGGGCGGGCCGGGTCGAGGAACATGCGGGAGGTGGAGATGCCCTCCTCGAACAGGGCCTTGCGGGCCCGGTCGTAGGCTGACTCCTCGCTCGTACGGTTCTTGACCGCGCGGGCGGAGGCCATGCCGAAGGACTCCTTGTACAGGTTGCCCTCGGCCGACATGTGCAGGTCGCCGGGGGACTCGTACGTACCGGCGAACCAGGAGCCGATCATGACATTGGAGGCGCCGGCGGCCAGCGCCATGGCGACGTCGCGCGGGTGGCGCACGCCCCCGTCGGCCCAGACGTGCTTGCCGAACTTCCTGGCCTCGGCGGCGCACTCCAGGACGGCGGAGAACTGCGGGCGGCCGACGCCCGTCATCATGCGGGTGGTGCACATGGCGCCGGGGCCCACACCGACCTTGATGATGTCCGCGCCGGCCTCGATCAGGTCGCGCACGCCCTCGGCGGCGACGATGTTGCCCGCGACGATCGGCACCTGGGGGTCGAGGCCGCGCACGGCCTTGACCGCGGCGATCATCGACTCCTGGTGGCCGTGCGCGGTGTCCACCACGATGGTGTCGGCGCCGGCGTCCAGGAGCTGCTTGGCCTTGCCCGCCACGTCGCCGTTGATGCCGACGGCGGCCGCGATGCGCAGCTTGCCCCGAGCGTCGGTGGCGGGGGTGTAGAGCGTCGCGCGCAGGGCGCCCTTGCGGGTCAGGATGCCGGCCAGGCGGCCGTCCTTGTCCACGGCGGGGGCGTAGCGGCGGTTGGCGCCGTCGAGCCTGTTGAAGGCCTCGCGCGGGTCGATGTCGGCGTCCAGGAGCAGCAGGTCCTTGGCCATGACCTCGGACAGCTGGGTGAAGCGGTCCACGCCCGTCAGGTCGGTGTCGGTGACGACACCGACCGGCCGGTGGTCGGCGTCGACCACGACGCCAGCGTTGTGGGCGCGCTTGGGCAGCAGGGCCAGCGCGTCGGCGACGGTCTGGGCCGGGGAGAGGACGATCGGGGTGTCGAGCACCAGGTGGCGCGTCTTGACCCAGGAGATCACCTCGGTGACGACCTCGATCGGGATGTCCTGGGGGATCACGACGATGCCGCCGCGGCGCGCCACGGTCTCGGCCATGCGGCGCCCGGCGATCGCGGTCATGTTGGCGACGACCAGCGGGATGGTGGTGCCCGTGCCGTCGGGAGAGGCGAGGTCGACGCCCTGGCGGGAGCCCACCGCGGAGCGGCTCGGCACCATGAACACATCGTCGTACGTCAGGTCGTACGGCGGCTTGATGTCGTTGAGGAAACGCACGTGCTGAACATCCCAGTCGTTCGAGGTGGCCCCAGGCATTTCAGCCAGGGGAAAAGCACGTAGTTCATTGTCCCATGTTCATACGATTGCGCCGCCCGGGCCGATCATCCAGGACCGGGGCGCGGGGCCTGGTGCGATCCTCCGAGCGCGAGGTGCACTGCCAGGGTTCCGTGCGGGCCCGTTCCGGCCGCCTCGCCCAGCACGTCCAGGGCGATGGCCCACTCGTCCGGCCGCTCGGCCGCGTACGGGCGCCAGTGGGTCAGGACCAGGAGGCGGCCGGGGTCGGCCGGGCCCCAGTCCGGATCGCCCAGGCAGTCGGCGAGGGCGTCCCAGTTCCGTCCGAACCACTCGGGAAGCACCAGCGCGGTGGCCACGCGGTCCATGAACGCGGCCTTGCTCAGCACCCCGTCGAGGTCGACGACGTCGACCAGCCAGCCCGTGGCCCGCAGGGAGTCGGAAAAGCCGTACGGTTCGGCCGTCATCGCAGCACCGCCTTGAACGTCTTGTAGTGGTCCCCGGTGTAGTAGAACTCCCCGCCCTGCCCGGTGATGAGCCGGCGGGCGCCCCGGTCACGGGAGCCCGGGGTGTCGACGGTGTACTCGTGGTAGTAGCCGCGCCCGCGCTGCGGCAGCGCCTTCTCGTAGTTGCCGAACACCACGCCGTCCTTGCTGTACGGGAAGGGGCCGCCCTTGTCGATGAGCCCGAGCGTCCGGCGCGCCTCGGGCGGCAGCGAGGCCGCCGCGACCGTGGCCATGCCCTTGGCCCAGCCGGGCGCCGACGCGGAGGCGGATGCGGATGCGGGGTGCGTGGAGCTTGACGATGTGGCCGTGTCCTTGCCCGCGCACCCGGCCAGGAGCACCGCCAGACACACCAGGAGCGGGGCGAGGACGAACCGGGCCAACCTGTTGATCATGTGGTGATGCTCCCATCCGAAGGCGCCGCGAGCGAATGCGTGGAGTGATGTTTCCGGGTCACGATGGAGTCATGCTCCTCGCCGACGTGGCCACGGCCTCCGCCGACATCGCCGCCACCGCCTCGCGTTCGAAGAAGTCCGCGCTGCTCGCCCGGCTCTTCTCGGCCACCGCGCCGGACGAGGCGCCCCTGGTGGTGACCTACCTCGCCGGCCGGCTCCCGCAGCGGCGCACCGGGCTCGGCTGGAGCGCCCTGAAGGACCGCCCGCCACCCGCCGCTTCGCCCTCGCTGACCGTGCGGGAGGTGGACGAGCGGCTTGACGCGATCTCGGCGGTGGCCGGCAAGGGCGCCCAGGGCGAACGCAGGCGGCTGGCCGGGGAGTTGATGGCGGCGGCCACCGCCGTGGAGCAGGACTTCCTGGTCGCGCTGATCGTCGGTGAGGTGCGCCAGGGCGCACTCGACGCGGCCGCCGTGGAAGGGCTCGCGGCGGCCTCCGGCGCGGCTCCGGCCGATGTGCGGCGCGCGGTGATGCTGGGCGGCTCGCTCGGCACGGTGGCCCGGGCCCTGCTGGCCGAGGGGCCCGCCGCGCTCGCCGCGTTCCGCCTCGATGTGGGGCGGCCCGTGCTGCCGATGCTCGCGCACAGCGCGAAGGACGTCGCCGAAGGGCTCGACCGGCTCGGCCCGTGCGTCGTGGAGGAGAAGCTCGACGGCATCCGCGCCCAGGTGCACAAGGACGGGGACACGGTGCGGGTGTTCACCCGCACCCTCGACGAGATCGGCGTCCGGCTGCCCGAAGTGGTGCAGGCGGCAAGGGAGTTGGCGGCCGACCGTGCCGTACTGGACGGCGAGGTGATCGCGCTGGGGCCCGACGGACGCCCGCGCTCCTTCCAGGACATCGCAGGACGCGTCGGGTCGCGGCTCGATGTCTCGGGCGCCCAGGACCGGCTGCCGCTCGTCCCCGTCTTCTTCGACCTCCTGTCGGTGGACGGGCGGGACCTGCTGGATCTGTCCGTGCGCGAGCGGCACGCCGAGCTGGTCCGCGTCGCACCCGAGCCCCGCCGGGTGCGGCGGTACGTGGTGGAGGATGCGGCCGATCCCGGACAGCGGCGCGCGGCCGAGGAGTTCGCCGCCCGGACGCTGGAGCGGGGGCACGAGGGCGTGGTCCTCAAGGCGCTGGACTCGGCGTACGCGGCGGGGCGGCGCGGCGCGTCCTGGCTGAAGGTCAAACCCGTGTACACGCTGGACCTGGTGGTCCTGGCGGCGGAGTGGGGCCACGGCAGGCGCACCGGCCTGCTCTCCAATCTCCATCTGGGGGCGCGCCGCGAGGACGGCACGTTCGCCATGCTCGGCAAGACGTTCAAGGGGCTCACCGACGCGCTGCTCGCCTGGCAGACCGGACGGCTGCGGGAACTGGCGGTGGCCGAGGAGCCCTGGGGGGTGCGGGTGCGGCCGGAACTCGTCGTCGAGGTGGCCTTCGACGGCGTACAGAGATCATCGCGCTACCCGGAAGGGGTGACACTGCGGTTCGCACGGGTAGTGCGCTATCGCGAGGACAAAGACGCCTCGCACGCGGACACGGTCGCGACGGTGACCGCTCTTTCCGGTTCCCGGCTCGGCCCGGACAGGGAGGAGCCCCCTCGCGACGGAAGGGAATGAAGCGGTGGAGCAGGGTCACGGCGCTGGACAGCGGGAGCAGGCACAACGGCGGGCACAGGAGGCCGGGCTCGCGGCTGCCAGGCTGACCGCGGAGGGGGTCCGGGCGGTCGCGCTGACCTGGGTGGACGTGGCGGGCCTCACCCGCGTCAAGGTGGTGCCGACCACGCGGCTCGCGCAGGTCGCGGCGCACGGCGTGGGCATGTCCCCCGTCTTCGACGTGTATCTGGTGGACGACTCGGTCACCACGAGCCCCCACATCGGCGGTCCCGACGGCGATCTGCGCCTGATCCCCGACCTCGACCGGCTCACCGTGCTCGCCGCGCAGCCGGGCTGGGCGTGGGCGCCGGCCGACCGGTTCGAGCAGTCGGGACGGCCCCACACCGCCTGCCAGCGCCAGTTCGCCCGCCGCATGACCGAGCGGGCCGCCGAGCACGGCATCGGGCTGCGGATGGGCTTCGAGACGGAGTGGGTGGTCGACCCGCCGCTCGCGGGGCCCGCCTACGGGATGGCGCGGATCGTCGAACGTTCGCAGTACGTGGGTGATGTGCTGGGCGCGCTGGAGGCGCAGGGCGTCGAGGTGTTGCAGATCCACCCGGAGTACACGCCCGGCCAGTTCGAGGTGTCGGTCGCCCCGGCCGATCCGGTGGGCGCGGCGGACCTCGCGGTGCTGGTGCGCGAGACGATCCGGGCGGTCTCCCTCCAGCACGGCCTGACCCCGTGGTTCGGTCCCATCATCGACCCCGAGGGCGTCGGCAACGGTGCCCATCTGCACCTCAGCCTGTGGCAGGACGGCCGCAACCTGTGCCGGGGCGGCGACGGCCCGTCCGGGATGACCGCGACCAGCGAGTCCTTCCTCGCCGGCGTCCTGGACGCGCTGCCCGCGCTGCTCGCCATCGGCGCCCCGAGCCCGGCGAGCTATCTGCGCCTCGCACCCTCGCGCTGGGCGGGTGCCTTCCAGTGCTGGGGGCCCGAGAACCGGGAGGCGGCGCTGCGTTTCGTGCCCGGCCCGCCCGGCGCCGAGGACGCCGCGAACGCGGAGGTCAAGTCGTTCGACCCGGCCGCCAACCCCTATCTGGTGACGGGCGCGGTGATCGCGGCGGGCCTGGCGGGAGTGGACGCGGGGCTGCGGCTGCCCGACCCGGTCGCCGGTGACCCCGTCAACGCCGAAGGCGCCAGGCGGCTGCCCGGCTCACTGCCCGAGGCCGTCGACCACTTCATGGAGTCGGCGACCCTGCGCGAGGCCCTGGGCGACGCGCTCTTCGAGGCGATCGTCGCGGTACGCCAGGGCGACACCAAGCTCTTCGACGGCCGCACACCGCGCGAGATCGCCGAAGCCACGCGCGGGAGGTACTGAGTGCTGCCGCTCGTGGACCACCACTGTCACGGCGTGCTGCGCTCCGACCCCGACGACGCCGCCTTCGAGGCGTTCCTGACCGAATCCGACGCCCCGGCGGCGAACGGCACCAGCTTCTTCGACACCCAGCTCGGCTTCGCGGTGCGCCGCTGGTGCCCGCCGCTGCTCGGGCTCGAACCGCACTGCCCGCCGGGGCGCTATCTGGCCCGCCGCCGCGAGCTCGGTGCCGAGGAGGCCAACCGCCTGCTGCTCTCCTCCACCGGGATCGGCACCTATCTGGTGGACACCGGCCTGCCCGGCGATCTGACCACCCCGGACGAGCTGGCCCGGCTCGGCGGGGCGGACGCGCGCGAGATCGTACGCCTGGAACACCTCGCGGAACGCACCGGTGACAAGGAGCGTGATCCGGACAAGTTTCTGGCGGTGCTGGACGACGCGATCGCTACGGCGGCGGGCACGACCGCCGGGTTCAAATCGGTGGTCGGATACCGGTACGGCCTGGACTTCGCGCCCGAACCGCCGGGCGGCGCCGAGCTCCGGGCGGCCACCGCCGCGTGGCTGTCCGGCGGGGCCGGGCGGATCACCGACTCCGTGCTGCTGCGCCATCTGCTCTGGTCGGCGGCCGGGACCGGGCTGCCGCTCCAGATCCACACCGGGTTCGGCGACCCGGACCTCAGGCTGCACCGCTGCGATCCGCTGCTGCTCACCGACTTCATCCGCGCGGTGCGCCCCACGGGCTGCCGGCTGATCCTGCTGCACGGCTACCCCTACCACCGGGCCGCAGGTTATCTGGCCCATGTCTACCCGCATGTGTACGCGGACGTGGGGCTCTCGCTCGGCCACACCGGGACGCGGGCCACAGCGGTCCTCGCCGAGTTCCTTGAGCTGGCCCCGTTCGGCAAGCTGCTGTTCTCGACGGACGCGTACGGCCTCGCCGAGCTGTACGTGGTGGGGGCCCGGCTCTACCGGGACGCCCTTGACCAACTCCTGAACGGCTGGACGGGGTCGGGGGCGTGGTCGGAGGCGGACGCCGACCGGGTGGCCGCCCTGGTGTCGGCGGGCAACGCCGAGCGCGTCTACGGCGGCTGAGGCTCCGGGGGCCGCGGCTCCGGGGGCCGCGGCGTGAGCACACCGGGGGCGCGGCGCCCCCGGTGGCTCAGACGCCGTCCGGGTCCGCGCGGTTCAGGGCGGGCCGGGGCTTGGGACCGGTCTCGTTGAGGAGGAAGTCGGCGGCGGCGGTGTCGGTGACGAGGCTGGTGACCAGGCCCGAGCGCAGCACCGCGTCGATCGCGGCCGCCTTGCGCTGGCCCCCGGCGATGGCGACGACCTCGGGAATGCGGCGCAGCCGGTCGGCCTCGACGGTGATGCAGCGCTCCCCCAGGTCACGGCCGACCCGGCGGCCCTGGGCGTCGAAGAGGTGCGCGGACATCTCGGCGGCGACACCGAGCGAGGCGTAGTGCGCCCGCTCCTCGTCGCTGAGCATGTCGTGCACGGTGGAGATGCCGGGCTCCCAGGAGCCGATGGACACCGCCGCGACCGTGACCTTGTCGAAGTACTCGAAGGCGCGGGCGATCCCGGTCTGGTTGCGCAGCGCGGCGGCGGTCGCCGGGTCGGGAAGCAGCATCGGGGCGTAAATGGGGTGGGCCTCGCCGCCGGAGACCTGGGCGGCCCTGCGCACCGCCTCGACGGAGCCGCGCTCGGCGGTGCCCGCGTCGTAGACCCCGGTCAGCTGGACCACCGTGCAGGGCGGAAGCCGGTCGAGGGCGGCGGCCATGTGGATGGTGGAGCGGCCCCAGGCCAGGCCCAGCACATCGCCCTCGCTGACCAGCTCACCGAGCAGATCGGCGGCGACCTCCCCCAGGTTCTCCGGGTCGGGCGAGGTCTCCTCGCCCTCGGCCGGGGACTCCACGACGACCGCGTGCCGCAGCCCGTACCGGGCGCGCAGGGCGTCGGAGCGCTCCGCGTCCAGTTCGGCGGGGACGCGGATCTCGATCCGGACGAGATCGCGTTCCAGGGCGGTCTCCAGGACCCGGGCCACCTTGAAGCGGCTCACGCCGAACTCCTCGGCGATCTGGATCTTGGACTTCCCCTCCAGGTAGAAGCGGCGGGCCATGGCCGCCGCCTGCACCAGCTCCGCGGGTCCCATCCGCAGGGCTGACCGACCCGCCGACATTGCAGACACCGCGATCTCCTCACTGCTGTTCACAACTGCTGTTCACGCACCGGACTCGCTGTTCATCCTGTCAGATACAGCGGTCCTTGATCAGCCCCGGAGGGTTCCGTTCATTCAGTGGCGGTTCAGTGTGCGCACGCCCAGGGTGCGCCCGCCGTCGTCCGTTCAGCCATGGAGCGCAGCGACCGCACCGCTTCGGCGGGGTCGTCGGCGCCGTAGACGGCCGATCCCGCGACGAAGACGTCGGCCCCGGCCTCGGCGCAGCGCTCGATCGTGGCGGCCGAGACGCCGCCGTCGACCTGGAGCCACAGTTCAAGTCCGTGTTTGACGATCAGCTCACGGGTCCGGCGGATCTTGGGCAGCATGATGTCGAGGAAGGCCTGGCCGCCGAAGCCGGGCTCGACCGTCATGATCAGCAGCATGTCCAGCTCGGGGAGCAGGTCCTCGTACGGCTCGATGGGCGTCGCGGGCTTCAGGGCCATCGAGGCGCGGGCCCCCTTGGCGCGGATCTCACGGGCCAGGCGTACGGGGGCGGCCGCGGCCTCCGCGTGGAAGGTGACCGAACCGGCACCGGCCTCCACGTACTGCGGGGCCCAGCGGTCGGGATCCTCGATCATCAGGTGGCAGTCGAGCGGCGTGCTGGTGGCCCTGCTCAGGGATTCCACGATGGGCACCCCCAGCGTGAGGTTGGGCACGAAGTGGTTGTCCATCACGTCGACATGGAGCCAGTCGGCGCCTTCGACCGCCCGGGCCTCGTCGGCAAGCCTGGCGAAGTCCGCGGAGAGGATGCTGGGGTTGATCTGAGCCATGCCCCAAGCCTGCCATGCCCTGGGCGACTTGCCTGCCACGGTGCGGGCCCCAGCCGATGCGGATCGGGGCGGGGGGAGGGAAACGGGTCTCCCTCCCCCCGCTCTCCCTCCCCCACGGGCCGCGCGCGGCACGGCTCAGGCCGTGCGCCTCAGCAGCGCCAGGTACATCGCGTCCGTGCCGTGCAGATGCGGCCACAGCTGGACGTCGGGGCCCTCGCCCAGGCCCGCGACCCCGGGCATCAAGGGGCGTACGTCGATCCACTCGGCCTCGACGGGCTCGGCGCCGCCGCGCCCCTTGAGGACGTCCTCGACGACGATCCGGGTCTCGGCCAGGTGCGGCGAGCAGGTGGCGTACCCGACGACGCCGCCGACGCGGACCGCCGAAAGGGCCTCGCGCAGCAGCCCGCGCTGGAGCGGGGCGAAGCCGTCCAGGTCCTCGGGGCGCCGGCGCCAGCGGGCTTCGGGGCGGCGGCGCAGGGCGCCGAGGCCGGAGCAGGGGACGTCCATCAGGACCCGGTCGAAGGAACCGGGCAGCCACGGCGGGCGGGTGCCGTCGGCCGCGACGACCTGGTACGGGCCCGGGTTGCCTGCCAGCGCGCGCTCGACCAGGCGGGCCCGGTGCGGCTGCTTCTCGGAGGCGAGCAGGGCCGCGCCGCGCCCGGCGGCGAGCGCCGCCAGCAGAGCGGCCTTGCCGCCGGGACCCGCGCAGCCGTCGAGCCAGAGCTCGTCGCGGCCCTCAATCGGTGCGGCCGCGAGGGCGGCGGCGACCAGCTGGCTGCCCTCGTCCTGAACGCCGGCCCGGCCCTCCCGTACGGCGTCGAGCGCCCCCGGCTCGCCGCCCTCCGCCATGCGCACCGCGTACGGCGACCAGCGGCCCGGCAGCGCGGATTCCTCGCCGAGCGCTTCGAGGAGTTCGGCGGTGGTGGAGCGGCCCGGGCGGGCGACCAGGGTCACCTCGGGGCGCTCGTTGTCGGCCTCAAGCAGGTCCTCGATGCCGGCCCGGCCGCCGCCGAGCGCGTCCCACAGCGCCGAGACGACCCAGCGGGGGTGCGAGTGGACGACCGCGAGATGGTCCTCGGCGTCGTCCTCGTAGGAGGGCGCGACCTTCTCCAGCCAGCCGTCGAGGTCGTTCGCCGCGACCTTGCGCAGCACCGCGTTGACGAACTTGGCGCGGCCGTCGCCGAGGACCACCCGGGCCAGCTCCACGCTCGCGGAGACCGCGGCGTGCGTGGGGATCCGGGTGCCGAGCAACTGGTGCGCGCCGAGCGCGAGTACGTCGAGCACCGGCGGGTCGACCTCGCGCAGCGGCCGGTCCACGCAGGCCGCGATGATCGCGTCGTAGGTGCCCTGGCGGCGCAGCGTCCCGTAGACCAGCTCCGTGGCGAGCGCCGCGTCCCGGCTGTCGAAGTTGTTGCCGTCCCCACCCTCGCGCGCCTTGCGGAGCAGCGGGGGCAGGACCAGGTTGGCGTAGGCGTCGCGCTCGTCCACGGCGCGCAGCGCCTCGAACGCGAGGATGCGGACCGGGTCCTTCTTCGGCCGGCGGTAGGGCTTGCCGGCCTTGGCCGTCCGGGGCCGGGCGCTGCTACGTGGCGAATCGTTCACGTGAAAGGTGCTCCGCTGATCAGATGGGGCGAACCCCCTCAGCGTACGTCCGCCGCCCCCACGCGCTCACCCGGGGCGATGCGCACCCCCCGCGCCCAGTCGGCGCCGCGCATCGGCTTCTTGCCCTGCGGCTGGACCCAGAGCAGTTCCACGGCGTGCGAGCCGGTGCCGACGTACACGTTGTTCTTGGCGGCGGACAGCTCGCCGGGGGCGAGGTCGGTGCGGTCGGTGACCAGGGCGGCCTGGATCAGCTTGAGGCGTTCGCCGCGGAAGACGGTCCAGGCGCCGGGCGCGGGGGTGCAGCCGCGCACCACGCGGTCCACGCGCAGCGCGGGCGCCGCCCAGTCGACGTGCGCCATCTCCACGGTGATCTTCGGGGCGAGCGAGATGCCGTCGGCGGGCTGGGGCACGGCCTTCAGGGAGCCGTCCTCGATGCCGTCCATGGTGGCGGCGAGCAGGCCCGCGCCCGCGAACGCGAGCCGGGTGAGCAGGTCGCCGCTGGTGTCGGTGGGCCGCACCTCCTCGGTGACCGTGCCGTACACCGGCCCCGAGTCGAGCCCTTCCTCGATGAGGAAGGTGGCCGCGCCGGTGATCTCGTCACCGGCCATGACGGCGTGCTGCACGGGCGCCGCGCCGCGCCAGGCGGGCAGCAGCGAGAAGTGCAGGTTGACCCAGCCGTGCGCCGGGATGTCCAGGGCGACCCGGGGAAGGAGCGCGCCGTAGGCCACGACCGGGCAGCAGTCCGGCGCGATCTCCCGCAGCCGCGCCAGGAACTCCTCGTCCCGTGGCTTCGCGGGCTTCAGCACCTCGATGCCGGCCTCCTCGGCCCGCTCGGCGACCGGGCTCGCCACCAGACGGCGGCCGCGGCCGGCGGGAGCGTCGGGCCGGGTGACGACCGCGGCGACCTCGTGCCGGCCGGATGCGATCAGGGCGTCCAGGGCGGGGACGGCGACCTCGGGGGTGCCTGCGAAGACGAGCTTCACTGGGGGTTACCTCGCTTTGTCGAGAGCAGCGTCTCAGTCTATGGGCCGGTGGCGTGGGGGCGGACGCGCAGGTGCCGGCCGGGGCCCGGGCGGACGCGCGGGTACCACGCGGGTGCCGGCCGGGGCGGCCGACGGGCGGGGTCGTTCCGCCGGGCAGGGGCGCATGAGTACGCGTGCGCCCTGTGCATATGCCCATACGCCCCCGCAGCGTGACCACAACAGCGGGTAGCGCGTTGGTCAAGAGAGATTGACCCCGACCGGGCCACTTGTGCGGCCCGGCGACCGTTCAGCACCCGCTCCACGTCAACACGGCACAACTCCGCATCACGCGGTATCAGTACGTTCGCACCGTTTACACCATTTCCATCCTCCCTTTTCATCGCCGGTTCGAGAGGCTTGCTCATGGCCGACCACGCAACCCACGACGCCCAAGCGCGGGCCAGCCTGCACCTGTTGGTGCGGGACATCGAGCGGGTCCGCCGGCAGGTGGACGCACTGCGCACCCTCACCGCGCAGCTGGGCAACGTCTACCGCCCGCGCCGCTCCGGCCCCTCCACGGGCTTCGTCGTGTACGGACGCGCCCCCGCGCCGACCGTACGGCTCGCCCAGGAGCTGCGGGACAGCGTCGAGACGCTGGTGACCGCCGCCGTCGACTTCGACCGCTCCCTCGGCTTCTCCTGGGACGCGGTGGGCTCCGCGCTAGGCGTCACCAAGCAGGCGGTGCACCGCCGTTACGGGTCCCGCCGGGCGACCGCCCCCGCGGCGGCCCAGGCCGAGGCGGAACGCCCGGCCGAGACCTCGGCGACCCGCACCCTGCCGCCGCTGTCCCCGATGTCCCCCATGCCCGCGGTCCCCGCCGCCCGTTCGATGCCGCCGCAGCCCACGGCGGGCAGCCAGGCCCTTCGCGAGGAGGTCCGCACCAGCGCGTTCCCCGGCCCCCGCAACGGCTGATCCGCTCCTTACCCCCTGCCCCCTTCGCCCTGCGCCTTCCGCCCCTTCGTGCCCTCGCGTCCGTACGCATCTTCGCGAGGGCACAGCCATGTGCGGTGGCGTGGCTGGGGCCTGGCGGGGCGCGCGGGCCCGGCAGCGGTCCGGCGGGGCCCGGACGGCGGCGACGGCTCGCGGGGGCCCGCGCTCAGCCTCAGCCGATGTCCGGCGGGTCGATCCTGATGCGGACCGGGTCGCCGCCGCCCCGGGCGAGCCGGGCGGCCTGGGCGGCCTTGAGGGCGGCGGCCAGGGCCGCGCCGCTGCCCGGCGGCACCCGCAGCAGCACCCGCTCCCACCGCTCCCCCACCGGCGGATCGCCGGGCCTGCGCGGTCGGCCGGGATCGGTGAGCGGCAGCGGAACCGGGCCCAACACCTGCGCTTCGGGCGGCAGTTGGGCCGACCGCACGAACGCCTCGACCGCTTCGGGGCGGCCGATGGCCTCGGCCATCCGCGAGACCGGCGGGAACCCGAGCTCGGCCCGCTCGGCCAGTTCGCGCAGGGCGTGGCCCACCGGGTCCCAGCGGACCAGCGCCTGCACGGGGCGCAGCGTGGGCTCGGCCACCACGACCACCGTGCCGCCCTCGTCCTGGCCGCGCACAAGGGAGGCCGCCGTGATCCAGCGTCGCAGGGCGTCCTCGCCGGCCCTGAGGTCGGGCCGGCCCAGCATCGCCCAGCCGTCCAGGAGCAGCGCCGCCGCGTAGCCGCCCTCGGCGACCGGCTCGGCGCCGGGGGTGGACACCACGAGCGCGGGCTGTGCGGGCACCGCGTCCAGGACGTGGTCGCGCCCCGAGGTGCGTACCGGTACGGCGGGGAAGGCGCGGCCCAGCTCCTCGGCGGTGCGCCGGGCGCCGACGATCTGGGCCCGCAGCCGGGTCGCGCCGCATTCCGCGCAGTGCCAGTCGGCCTCCGCCGTGCCGCACCAGGCGCACCGCAGCGCGTGCTCGTCCGGCGCCTCCAGGGGGCCCGCGCACCGGCCGCACCGGGCCTGCGTCCGGCAGCGGGCGCAGGCCAGCCGAGGCGCGTATCCCCTTCTCGGCACCTGCACGAGAACGGGCCCGCTCTTCAGGCCCTCCCTGACGGCCTGCCAGGCGAGGCTCGGCAGCCGGGCCGCGCGCGCCGCCTCGTCGCGGGCCAGTTCCCCGTCGCCGACGGTGCGTACGAGGGGGGCCGCCGCCCGCGCCACCGTCCGGTCGGCGGCCAGGGGCGCGGCCCATCCGCTCTGCACCAGCTGCGCGGCCTCGACCGTGCAGCTCGTACTGCCCAGCAGGAAGGCGCACTTGTCCTGGGTGGCCCGCAGTTCAAGGACCTCCCGTACGTGTGGGAAGGGCGCGTTGTCGTCGCTGTGGCTGGCGTCGCCGTCCTCCCAGACCACGACGAGGCCCAGCTTCTGGACGGGCGCGAACATCGCGGCCCTGGTGCCGACCACGGCCCGCACCGCGCCCCGGCGCACCGCGAGCCACTGCCGGTAGCGCCGCTCGGGGCCGGACTCGGCGGTGAGCAGCGCGTGCCGGCCCTCGCCGAGCAGCGCGGTCAGCGCCGCGTCCACGCGGCTCGCGCTCCGGCCGTCCGGTACGACGACGAGTGCGCCTCGGCCCGAGGCGAGCGTGGCGGCGACGGCCCGCGCGATCTCGTGCGCCCAGTGCGGCCCGGGCAGCGCCGTCCACACCGCGCGGGGCGCCGCTCCGCTCGCCAGCGCGCTCAGGAACGCGGGCCCCTGCTGGTACCGCTCCCAGGTCCCGGCCGCCGGCTCGGCGGGCGGCGGGGCAGGGTCGGGTGACGGCTTGGCCTCCGCCCGCGCGTTCCTCGGCGGCACGGCGAGCTGGAGCACGTCGGCGAGGCTGCCCGCGTACCGGTCGGCCACGGCCCGGGCCAGGGACAGGGTGTCCGGGCTGAGCACGCGCTCGGGCGAGACGACGCCGGCCAGCGCGGCCAGCGGGCCCGTGTACTCCGTCTCGGCGCGCCGCTCGACGAGGAACCCGTCGATCAGACCACCGCCCTCGCGGCGCCCGCCCCGCACGTTGCGCGCCCCGGCCCCGAACCGCACCCGCACCCGCACGCCGGGCTGCGCGTCGGCGTCCAGCTCCTCGGGCACGGCGTAGTCGAAGAACTGATCGAGGTGCAGCACCCCCTTGTTCACCACGACCCGGGCGATGGGCAGCTCCTTGGCGAGCGCGGCCCCCCGCCAGGTGCGCGGCTTGGCCTTGGGCACCTTGGCCCTGCGCACGCTCTCCCGAATGAGCGCAAGCTGCTCCGGCCCCGCGCCCTCGCCGTCCCCGCCCCGCCGTTCGTCCTCGCCGCTCACAGCCAAATTCCTACCAGACAGGACTGACAGCGCCATGCCCGCCGACC
Organism: Streptomyces sp. NPDC006711; assembly: GCF_042869775.1. Classification (NCBI taxonomy): domain Bacteria; kingdom Bacillati; phylum Actinomycetota; class Actinomycetes; order Kitasatosporales; family Streptomycetaceae; genus Streptomyces; species Streptomyces sp. NPDC006711. The sequence continues at coordinate 285,276 of NZ_JBIAGO010000005.1, read as the reverse complement.
CCGCCGGGATCTTTCCGCCCGGGGCCGGCGCCGGTCATGACCGCGCCCCGTTGCGGGGCACAAACCCGAAGGCCCCGGACCAGTTCGACGCTCGAACGGTCCGGGGCCCTGCTTCGGGTGCTGTGTACTACAGCCCCGCGGCCGTCCTCAGCGCCTCCACCCGGTCCGTGCGCTCCCACGTGAAGTCGGGGAGTTCGCGGCCGAAGTGGCCGTACGCGGCGGTCTGGGCGTAGATCGGGCGGAGCAGGTCGAGGTCGCGGATGATCGCGGCCGGGCGCAGGTCGAAGACCTGGGTGATGGCCGTCTCGATCTTCTCGTTCTCGATCGTGTTCGTGCCGAACGTCTCGATGAACAGGCCCACCGGCTCGGCCTTGCCGATCGCGTACGCGACCTGGACCTCGCAGCGCGCGGCGAGGCCCGCGGCCACGACGTTCTTGGCGACCCAGCGCATCGCGTAGGCGGCCGAGCGGTCCACCTTGGACGGGTCCTTGCCGGAGAAGGCGCCGCCGCCGTGGCGGGCCATGCCGCCGTACGTGTCGATGATGATCTTGCGGCCGGTCAGGCCGGCGTCGCCCATCGGGCCGCCGATCTCGAAGCGGCCGGTGGGGTTCACCAGGAGGCGGTAGGCGTCGGTGTCCAGCTTGATGCCGTCCTCGACGAGCTGCTTGAGGACGTGCTCGACGACGAACTCGCGGATGTCCGGAGCGAGCAGCGACTCCAGGTCGATGTCGCTGGCGTGCTGCGTGGAGACGACCACCGTGTCGAGCCGGACGGCCTTGTCGCCGTCGTACTCGATGGTGACCTGGGTCTTGCCGTCGGGGCGCAGGTAGGGGATGGTGCCGTTCTTGCGGACCTCGGTCAGGCGGCGCGAGAGCCGGTGCGCCACGTGGATCGGCAGCGGCATCAGCTCGGGCGTCTCGTCGCAGGCGTACCCGAACATCAGGCCCTGGTCGCCCGCGCCCTGCTTGTCCAGCTCGTCCTCGTCGCCCTCGACCCGCTTCTCGTACGCGGTGTCGACACCCTGGGCGATGTCGGGGGACTGGGCGCCGATGGATACCGACACGCCGCAGGAGGCGCCGTCGAAGCCCTTCTTCGAGGAGTCGTAGCCGATTTCCAGGATCTTGTCGCGGACCAGCTGGGCGATCGGCGCGTAGGCCTTGGTGGTGACCTCTCCGGCCACGTGTACCTGGCCCGTGGTGATCAGGGTCTCCACGGCCACGCGCGAGGCCGGGTCCTCGCGCAGGAGCGCGTCGAGGATCGTGTCGCTGATCTGGTCAGCGATCTTGTCGGGGTGACCTTCGGTCACTGACTCCGAGGTGAAGAGACGACGGGACACAACGCTCCCTGGGGTTGCAGCGGCTGCTGGCTGATCATGGTAGGTCGCGCCGGGAGCTGCGCCCGGCGGCGTTCCGGGACCAGTTTATCGGTCGGTTCTGTCCGTTGGACCACGTGTCTCGCTCTGTGGAGTCCGGCAATCTCCGAATCTGGTCGTCCCGGGAGCTCGCGCGGACGCGGTCCGGCGCCCCATAAGGGCCGGGAGGCCCGGCCCGACACCGGGTCGCGAGGGGCTAGAGACAATCCTGGGACGTGTCCCCGGATTGTCCGAAACGCGGGCCCACCGCATCCCACACCAGGTCCGAAAGCGCCTCTTTCGGACCGTACGGCACCGGCGTCTCCGATCCGTCGGCACCCAGGATGACGGCCTCGTTCTCCTCGGAGCCGAACGTCTTGCGCTCGCCGACCTCATTGACGACGAGCAGGTCACAGCCCTTGCGCCGGAGCTTGAGGCGGCCGTTGGCCAGGACGTCGTCGGTCTCGGCGGCGAAACCGACGATCACCTGGTCCGGGCGGGCCCGGTGGGCGGAGATCTCGGCCAGGATGTCCGGATTGCGCACCAGCGTGAGCGGGGCGGGCTCCTCGCCGTCCTTCTTCTTGATCTTTCCGGCGGCGTACGACTCGGGCCGGAAGTCCGCGACCGCGGCCGCCATCACGACGGCGTCGGCGTCCGCCGCCGCCGTCAGGACCGCCTCGCGCAGCTCCACGGCGGTGCCGACGCGGACCACGTCGGCCCCCGCCGGGTCGGGAAGCTGGGTGTTCGCCTCGATCAGGGTGACCCGGGCCCCCCGGGCGACGGCGGTCCGCGCGAGGGCGTACCCCTGCTTGCCGGAGGAGCGGTTGCCGAGGTAGCGGACGGGGTCCAGCGGCTCGCGCGTGCCGCCCGCGCTGATCACCACGTGCCGGCCGGCCAGGTCGCGCTCGGCGCTCCCCCGGGCCAGCACCCGGCGGCACACCTCGAAGAGCTCGCCCGGGTCGGGCAGCCGGCCCTTGCCGGTGTCGACGCCGGTCAGGCGCCCCACGGCGGGCTCCACGACGACCGCGCCCCGGCGGCGCAGCGTGGCCACGTTCTCCTGGGTGGCGGGGTGCTCCCACATCTCGGTGTGCATCGCGGGCGCGAAGACGACGGGGCAGCGCGCGGTGAGCAGCGTGTTGGTGAGCAGGTCGTCGGCGAGGCCGTGGGCGGCCTTGGCGAGCATGTCGGCGGTGGCCGGCGCGACGATCACGAGGTCGGCGCCCTGTCCGATGCGCACGTGCGGCACCTCGTGGACGTCCGACCACACCTCGGTGGAGACGGGGTGGCCCGAGAGCGCGGACCAGGTGGCCGCCCCGACGAAGTGGAGCGCCGACGCGGTCGGCACCACCCGTACGTCGTGGCCCGACTCGGTCAGCCTGCGCAGCAGTTCGCACGCCTTGTAGGCGGCGATGCCGCCGCTGACCCCCAGAACGACCTTCGGCTTGGCCATCGCAAAACTCGCCTCTCCCCGCGCGCTGTCACCTTGACCGCGTGTGTGTACCCATGACACACCACAGGCCCGGCAGTCGCGCTGCCGGGCCTGGGGTGGAACGTTCTTTCGCTTGCGCGCTGCCTACTGGGCGGGGCCCTCGATGGCCTCGGAGGTCAGCAGACCGGCGTTGATCTCGCGCAGCGCGATCGAGAGCGGCTTCTCGTGGACGTGGGTGTCCACCAGCGGGCCGACGTACTCGAGCAGGCCCTCACCGAGCTGCGAGTAGTACGCGTTGATCTGGCGGGCACGCTTGGCCGCGTAGATCACCAGGCTGTACTTCGAGTCGGTTGCCTCAAGGAGCTCATCAATCGGAGGGTTGATGATGCCCTCGGGCGCGGTAATGGAAGAGGACACTCTCTGCCTTCCGATGGGGATCGAAGATGTGAGGCGGTGAGCGAGCCGGCCGGCGTCACGTCGGTGACGTCATACGACTCGATCAAACAACTCGCACCAAGGCTAGCAGCTCGCGGGCCACGTCCTCGACCGAGGTGTTGACGAGCGTGGTGTCGAACTCGGCCTCGGCGGCCAGCTCCACCTTCGCGGCGGCGAGCCGGCGCTCGATGACGTCGGGCGCCTCGGTGCCCCGGCCGGTGAGCCGGCGCACCAGTTCGTCCCAGCTCGGCGGCGCGAGGAAGACGAGCTGGGCCTCGGGCATCGACTCGCGGACGAGCCGGGCGCCCTGGAGATCGATCTCCAGGAGGACCGGCTCACCCGCTTCGAGGCGTTCCAGGACGGCCGCGCGCGGGGTGCCGTAGCGGTTGCCCGCGAACTCCGCCCACTCCAGGAGCTCACCGTTGGCGACGAGCTTGTCGAACTCCTCGTCGTCCACGAAGAAGTACTGCACGCCGTGGCGCTCGCCGGGGCGCGGCTTGCGGGTCGTCGCCGACACCGAGAGCCAGACCTCGGGGTGGACCTTGCGCATATGAGCGACGACCGTGCTCTTGCCGACCCCGGAGGGGCCGGAGAGCACGGTCAGCCGCGGACGTGCGTCCGGGGGTACGGGGGTGGTCCCCCGGAGTGTTGCTGCCATGCGGCGATTATTCCAGCTTCTCGGGTATGCCCGAGACGTCAGGCCCCGGAGCCGCCGAACTCGCGCTCAAGGGACGCGATCTGGTTGGAGCCGAGCCCCCGCACGCGGCGGCTCTCGGAGATGCCGAGCCGCTCCATGATCTGCTTGGCACGGACCTTGCCCACGCCGGGCAGGGACTCAAGGAGGGCGGAGACCTTCATCTTCCCGATGACGTCGTTCTCCTGGCCCGACTTGATGACCTCGTGGAGCGAGGCGCCGGAGTGCTTGAGTCGATTCTTGACCTCGGCCCGCTCCCGGCGAGCCGCGGCGGCCTTTTCGAGCGCGGCTGCGCGCTGTTCAGGGGTAAGGGGCGGAAGAGCCACGCCTACGTCACCTCGGATGTCGAACTGTCGGATACGGACCGGTGAGGAACCTGATCGCTCCACACCAGGTGAGCAGCGTCCTCCGTACTCGCGCACGTGCTCGTCTGCTCTCGTCGGAGACTAGCGGCCAAGGCCGCTCCAGTCAGCGAGAACAAGCGAAAAGTCCTGGTCAGCCTCAGCTGATCAGGACTTTTCGGACAAAACACCCTGGTTTTGCGTAAGGAATTTGTCAACGTTCCGTGTGCACGCACCCCATGGCTTCCGCGCGGGGCGGTTTCCTCGTTCCCCGGGCGTCCGCGCCGGTCGGGGCGGCGGGTCACCGAGCGCGGCCCGGATGGGACGCATGTCACACCCGGGCCGTGCGGGATCAGCCCGTCAGGACGGCCGCGCGGACCTCGTCCGCGTAGCGGGCGGCCGCCTCGCGCAGGGCGGCGACGTCGGGGCCGTGGCGCAGGACGCCGCGGCTGACGCTCGGGACCACGTCGCGCACGGCGGAGCCGAAGACGTGGGGCAGATCGGCCGGGGTCGCGCCCTGGGCGCCGATGCCGGGGGCCAGCAGGGGGCCGTTGATGGCGAGGTCCACGCCCGCGTCGCCGAGCGTGGCGCCGACCACCGCGCCGACGGATCCGAGCGGGTCGGCGCCCGCGTTCTCGGCCCTCATGTGGTCCAGCATCAGCTGGGCGAGGGAGCGGCCGTCGGCGGCCGTCGAGCGCTGCACCTCCGCGCCCTCCGGGTTGGAGGTGAGAGCGAGCACGAAGACGCCCGAGCCGGACGCGGCCGCGAGGTCGAGCGCCGGGCGCAGCGAGCCGAAGCCGAGGTAGGGCGAGACGGTCACCGCGTCCGAGAACAGCGGGGAGGCGGGGTCCAGGTAGGTGGCCGCGTACGCCGCCATGGTGGAGCCGATGTCGCCGCGCTTGGCGTCCATCAGGACCAGGGCGCCCGCCGCCCGGGCGTCCTCGACCGCCTTCTCCAGGACGGCGACGCCGCGCGAGCCGAACCGCTCGAAGAACGCCGACTGCGGCTTGAGCACGGCCACCCGGTCGGCCAGCGCCTCGACGGTGATCCGGGTGAAGCGTTCGAGGCCCGCGATGTCGTCGCTCAGACCCCAGTCCGCGAGCAGGGAGGCGTGCGGGTCGATGCCGACACACAGCGGGCCACGGGTGTCCATCGCCTCGCGCAGACGGGTACCGAAGGGGATCATGCCGCTGCCTTCTTCCGGGTCTCGGCGCCGACGGCCTCGGCGAGGGTGGCGTACGGGGAGGTCGCGAGCCGGGCCGCGAGGCCCTTGTGGATCGCGCGGGCCCAGAAGGGACCCTCGTAGATGAAGGCGCTGTAGCCCTGGACCAGGGTGGCGCCCGCCAGGATGCGCTGCCAGGCGTCCTCGGCGTTCTCGATGCCGCCGACCCCGATCAGGACGAGGCGGTCGCCCACGCGGGCGTACAGCCGGCCAAGGACCTCCAGGGAGCGCTCCTTGAGCGGGGCGCCGGACAGGCCGCCGGTCTCCTTGACCAGACCGGCCGGGGACGTCAGGCCGAGACCGTCGCGGGCGATGGTGGTGTTGGTGGCGATGATGCCGTCGAGGCCGAGTTCGAGAGCGAGGTCGGCGACCGCGTCGATGTCCGCGTCGGCCAGATCGGGCGCGATCTTGACGAGCAGCGGGACGCGGCGGCCCTGGACGCTGCGGTCGGCGGCTTCGCGCACGGCGGTCAGGAGCGGGCGAAGGGACTCGGTGGCCTGGAGGTTGCGCAGGCCCGGCGTGTTCGGCGAGGAGACGTTCACCACGAGGTAGTCGGCGTGGCGGGCCAGGCGCTCGGTCGACTTCACGTAGTCGGCGGCGGCGTCGGCCTCGGGCACGACCTTGGTCTTGCCGATGTTGACGCCCACGACGGTCTTGAACACCGCTGTGCGGGCCGCCAGGCGGGCCGCCACCGCCGCCGAGCCCTCGTTGTTGAAGCCCATGCGGTTGATCAGCGCGCGGTCCGGCACGAGGCGGAACAGGCGCTTCTTCGGGTTGCCGGGCTGGGGCTCGCCGGTGACGGTGCCGATCTCGATGTGGTCGAAGCCGAGCATCGCCATGCCGTCGACCGCGACGGCGTTCTTGTCGAAGCCGGCCGCGAGGCCGAACGGGCCGTGCATGCGCAGGCCGAACGCCTCGGTGCGCAGCTCCTTGTAGCGGGGCGCGAGCACGGCGGCGACGAACGTACGCAGAACGGGGACGCGGGCCGCCAGGCGGATCCAGCGGAAGGCCATGTGGTGGGCCTGCTCGGGGTCCATGCGCTTGAAGACGAGGTGGAAGAAGAGTTTGTACATGGTCGGTGTCCTCGGTGGCTCGGGGAGAGGGCTCATGAAGAGGGGGACACCGTTTCCGGTGTCCCCCTGCTTCCCCGTCCGCTAGTCGCGGGCCGCGGTCAGGTGTTCCGCGTGTTCCTGGAGGGAACGTACGCCCACGTCACCGCGGTTGAGGGCGTCGATGCCCTGGACGGCGGCGGCGAGCGCCTGGACCGTGGTCAGGCAGGGCACGGAGCGGGCGACCGCCGCCGTGCGGATCTCGTAGCCGTCGAGGCGGCCACCGGTGCCGTACGGCGTGTTGACGATGAGGTCCACCTCGCCGTCGTGGATGAGCTGGACGATCGTCTTCTCGCCGTTCGGGCCCTCGCCCTCGCTGAGCTTGCGCACGACCGTGGCGTTGATGCCGTTGCGGCGCAGCACCTCGGCGGTGCCGGAGGTGGCCAGCAACTCGAAGCCGTGGGCGACCAGTTCGCGCGCCGGGAAGATCATCGTGCGCTTGTCCCGGTTGGCCACCGAGATGAACGCGCGGCCCTTGGTCGGCAGCGGACCGTAGGCGCCCGCCTGCGACTTGGCGTACGCGGTGCCGAACACCGAGTCGATGCCCATGACTTCACCGGTGGAGCGCATCTCCGGGCCGAGCACCGTGTCGACGCCGCGTCCGTGGACGTCGCGGAAGCGGCTCCACGGCATCACGGCCTCCTTGACGGAGATCGGCGCGTCCAGCGGCAGTGTGCCGCCGTCGCCCTCCCTGGGCAGCATGCCCTCGGCGCGCAGCTCGGCGACGGTGGCGCCCAGCGAGATGCGGGCCGCGGCCTTGGCGAGCGGCACCGCGGTCGCCTTGGAGGTGAAGGGCACGGTGCGCGAGGCGCGCGGGTTGGCTTCCAGGACGTACAGGATGTCGCCGGCCATGGCGAACTGGATGTTGATCAGACCGCGGACGCCGACGCCCTTGGCGATGGCCTCCGTCGAGGCGCGCAGGCGCTTTATGTCGTGGCCGCCCAGCGTGATCGGGGGCAGCGCGCACGCCGAGTCGCCGGAGTGGATGCCGGCCTCCTCGATGTGCTCCATGACGCCGCCGAGGTAGAGCTCGGTGCCGTCGTAGAGGGCGTCCACGTCGATCTCGATCGCGTCGTCGAGGAAGCGGTCGACCAGGACCGGCCGGGTCGGGCTGATCTCGGTGGACTCGGCGATGTAGGAGGCCAGGCGCTCCTCGTCGTACACGATCTCCATGCCGCGGCCGCCGAGCACGTACGAGGGGCGTACGAGGACGGGGTAGCCGATCTCGTCGGCGATGGCCTTGGCGCCGGCGAAGGTGGTGGCGGTGCCGTGCTTGGGCGCGGGCAGGCCGGCCTCGGCGAGCACCCGGCCGAAGGCGCCCCGGTCCTCGGCCGCGTGGATGGCCTCGGGCGAGGTGCCGACCACGCGGACGCCGTTGTCCTTGAGCGCCTGCGCCAGGCCCAGCGGGGTCTGCCCGCCGAGCTGGACAACGACGCCCGCGACCGGTCCGGCAAGCGTCTCGGCGTGGACGATCTCAAGGACGTCTTCGAGCGTCAGGGGCTCGAAGTACAGGCGGTCGGAGGTGTCGTAGTCGGTGGAGACGGTCTCCGGGTTGCAGTTGACCATCACGGTCTCGTAGCCCGCGTCGCTCAGCGCGAAGGAGGCGTGGACGCAGGAGTAGTCGAACTCGATGCCCTGGCCGATGCGGTTGGGACCGGAGCCCAGGATGATCACCGCGGGCTTCTCGCGCGGGGCGACCTCGCTCTCCTCGTCGTAGGAGGAGTAGAAGTACGGCGTCTTGGCGGCGAACTCGGCGGCGCAGGTGTCGACCGTCTTGTAGACCGGGCGCACCCCGAGCGCGTGCCTGACCTCGCGCACCACGTCCTCGCGCAGACCCCGGATGCCGGCGATCTGGACGTCGGAGAAGCCGTGGCGCTTGGCCCCGGCCAGCAGCTCGGGGCCGAGCTTGTCGGCGGCGGCCAGCTCGTCGGCGATCTCCTTGATGAGGAAGAGCTGGTCGACGAACCAGGGGTCGATCTTCGTGGAGTCGAAGACCTCTTCCTGGGTGGCACCGGCGCGGATCGCCGCCATGACCGTGTTGATGCGGCCGTCGGTGGGGCGCTTGGCCTCGGCAAGCAGGGTGTCCTTGTCACCGGTCGGGCTCGTGAAGTCGAACTGCGAGCCCTTCTTCTCCAGGGAGCGCAGCGCCTTTTGCAGGGCCTCGGTGAAGTTGCGGCCGATCGCCATGGCCTCGCCCACCGACTTCATGGTGGTGGTGAGGGTGGAGTCGGCAGAGGGGAACTTCTCGAAGGCGAAGCGCGGGGCCTTCACCACGACGTAGTCGAGGGACGGCTCGAAGGAGGCCGGCGTCTTCTCGGTGATGTCGTTGGGGACCTCGTCCAGCGTGTAGCCGATGGCGAGCTTGGCCGCGATCTTGGCGATCGGGAAGCCGGTGGCCTTGGAGGCGAGCGCGGAGGAGCGCGAGACGCGCGGGTTCATCTCGATGACGATGACGCGGCCGTCGGCCGGGTCGATCGCGAACTGGATGTTGCAGCCGCCGGTGTCGACGCCGACCTCGCGGATGATCGCGATGCCGATGTCGCGCAGGCGCTGGTACTCGCGGTCGGTCAGGGTCATCGCCGGGGCGACGGTGATGGAGTCGCCGGTGTGCACGCCCATCGGGTCGAAGTTCTCGATGGAGCAGACGACCACGACGTTGTCGTTCTTGTCGCGCATCAGCTCCAGCTCGTACTCCTTCCAGCCGAGGATGGACTCCTCCAGAAGCACCTCGGTGGTCGGCGAGAGCGTGAGGCCCTGGCCGGCGATGCGGCGCAGCTCCTCCTCGTCATGCGCGAAGCCGGAGCCCGCGCCGCCCATGGTGAAGGAGGGGCGGACCACGACGGGGTAGCCGCCGAGGGTGTCGACGCCGGCGATGACGTCGTCCATGGTGTGGCAGATGACCGAGCGGGCGGACTCGCCGTAGCCGATCTTCTGCTTGACGGCCTCGACGACGCCCTTGAACAGGTCGCGGTCCTCGCCCTTGTTGATGGCCTCGACGTTGGCGCCGATCAGCTCCACGCCGTACTTCTCGAGCACACCCTGCTCGTGCATGGAGATCGCGGTGTTGAGCGCGGTCTGGCCGCCGAGGGTGGGCAGGAGGGCGTCGGGGCGCTCCTTGGCGATGATCTTCTCGACGAACTCGGGGGTGATCGGCTCGACGTACGTGGCGTCGGCGATCTCCGGGTCGGTCATGATCGTCGCGGGGTTGGAGTTCACCAGGATGACCCGCAGGCCCTCGGCCTTGAGGATGCGGCAGGCCTGGGTGCCGGAGTAGTCGAACTCGGCTGCCTGGCCGATGACGATCGGGCCGGAGCCGATGACCAGGACGGACTGGATGTCGGAGCGCTTAGGCACGCTGGCCCTCCATGAGCTCTACGAAGCGGTCGAAGAGGTACGCGGCGTCGTGCGGGCCCGCGGCGGCTTCGGGATGGTACTGGACGCTGAAGGCCGGCTGGTCGAGCAGCTGGAGGCCTTCGACGACCTGGTCGTTCAGACAGACGTGGGAGACCTCGGCGCGCCCGTAGGGCGTCTGCGAGACCTCGTCGAGCGGCGCGTCCACGGCGAAGCCGTGGTTGTGCGCGGTGACCTCGACCTTGCCGGTGGTGCGGTCCTGCACGGGCTGGTTGATGCCCCGGTGACCGTACTTCAGCTTGTAGGTGCCGAAGCCGAGCGCGCGGCCGAGGATCTGGTTGCCGAAGCAGATGCCGAACAGCGGTGTCTTGCGTTCGAGTACGGCGCGCATCACGGCGACGGGACCGTCGGCGGTGGCCGGGTCGCCCGGGCCGTTGGAGAAGAACACCCCGTCGGGGTGGACCGCGTACACGTCCTCGACGGTGGCGGTCGCGGGCAGCACGTGCACCTCGATGCCGCGCTCGGCCATGCGGTGCGGGGTCATGCCCTTGATGCCGAGGTCCACGGCGGCGACGGTGAACTTCTTGGTCCCGATGGCGGGGACGACGTACGTCTCCTTGGTGGCGACCTCTGCGGAGAGGTTCGCGCCCACCATCTGGGGCGCTTCCTTCACGCGGGCCAGCAGCGCCGCGTCGTCCGCGACCGCGTCACCGGAGAAGATGCCGACGCGCATGGCGCCGCGCTCGCGCAGGTGGCGGGTGAGGGCGCGGGTGTCGACGCCCGAGATCCCGACGACGCCCTGCTGGACGAGTTCGTCGTCCAGGGTGCGGCGCGAGCGCCAGTTGGAGGGCATCCGGGCAGGGTCGCGCACGACGTAGCCCGCCACCCAGATCCGCGCGGACTCGGGGTCCTCGTCGTTCACGCCGGTGTTGCCGACGTGCGGGGCGGTCATCACGACGACCTGGCGGTGGTACGAGGGGTCGGTCAGGGTCTCCTGGTAGCCGGTCATGCCGGTGGAGAACACGGCCTCGCCGAAGGTCTCCCCCACGGCCCCGTAGGAGCGGCCGCGGAAGATGCGGCCGTCCTCCAGGACGAGTACGGCGGGAGTCGCCTTTCCTGAGGGGGCGATTCCCCGGGTGGAGGTCGTCATCGTGCGGCGCCTTCCGTCGTGGTGGTGGGTTGTTCAGTGGTCTGGGCGGTCTGAGCGGTCTGGGTGGCCCGACCGGTCCGAGCGGGCTCGGGCATGGAGTTGATGGCCTCGACCCAGGCCGGGTGCTCTTCGGCCCGGTCGGAGCGGAAGCCCGAGTCGATCAGGCGGTCGCCGTGGTCCCAGGTGATGACCAGCAGCCCGCCCTCGGTGAGGACCTTGCCCGCGATGCCCTTGTCGAGCCGGGCCTCGTGGAGCTGTTCGGCCGGGACGAAGAAGTCGTTCGCCCCGGGGCGTACGACGATCAGGCCCGCGTCCGTCAGGGTGAGCTCCGCCTTGCTGCGCACGCCGAGGCCGTGCGCCACGATGCGGTCGAGCCACTGCCCGGCGGTGGTGGAGCCGTGGTAGCGGCCGCTCAGCCTCAGTTTCACCTCGCCGGGCTCTTGCGGCGCGGCGGGGAGGGCGGGAAGGTCGGACTGGAGGCGGCGGCGCCACTGCCAGCCCTGGCGCATCAGCCAGTAGACGAGGGCCACGAAGAGCGCGAGGCCGACCAGCCAGCCGATGCGCCCGCCCCAGTTGGTCACCTCGGCGGACTTCTCCTCGGCGGCCAGATTGATCAGTGGTGCGTACCTCACGCCAGCTTCCCGTCCACGAGCGTTGCCCGGCCCCGCAGGAAGGTGTGCGTGACGCGCCCGGGCAGCTCGCGGCCCTCGTAGGGGGTGTTGCGGCTGCGGGAGGCGAAGCCCGCGGGGTTCACCTCACCACGGTATGCCGGATCCACCAGGGTCAGGTTGGCGGGTTCGCCTGCCGAGACGGGGCGGCCGTGGCCGGTGGCCCGCCCGATCTCGGCGGGCTTGTGCGCCATGCGGTCGGCGACGCCCGCCCAGTCGAGCAGCCCGGTCTCGACCATCGTGTGCTGGACGACCGAGAGCGCCGTCTCCAGGCCGACCATGCCCATGGCGGCGGCGGCCCACTCGCAGTCCTTGTCCTCGTGCGGGTGCGGCGCGTGGTCGGTGGCGACGATGTCGATGGTGCCGTCGGCCAGCGCCTCGCGCAGCGCCATGACGTCCTTCTCGGTGCGCAGCGGCGGGTTGACCTTGTAGACCGGGTCGTAGGAGCGGACCAGCTCGTCGGTGAGGAGCAGGTGGTGCGGGGTGACCTCGGCGGTCACGTCGATGCCGCGCGACTTGGCCCAGCGCACGATCTCGACCGAGCCGGCCGTGGAGAGGTGGCAGATGTGCACGCGGGAGCCGACGTGCTCGGCGAGCAGCACATCGCGGGCGATGATCGACTCCTCGGCGACGGCGGGCCAGCCGCCGAGGCCGAGCTCGGCCGAGACGACGCCCTCGTTCATCTGGGCGCCCTCGGTCAGGCGGGGCTCCTGGGCGTGCTGGGCGACGACGCCGCCGAAGGCCTTCACGTACTCCAGGGCGCGGCGCATGATCACCGCGTCGTGGACGCACTTGCCGTCGTCGGAGAAGACGGTGACGCCGGCGGCGGATTCGTGCATGGCGCCGAGCTCCGCGAGCTGCTTGCCCTCAAGGCCCACTGTGACGGCACCGATGGGCTGCACGTCGCAGTAGCCGGACTCCTTGCCGAGCCGCCATACCTGCTCGACCACGCCCGCGGTGTCGGCGACGGGGAAGGTGTTGGCCATGGCGAACACGGAGGTGTAGCCGCCGCTCGCGGCCGCCCGGGTGCCGGTCAGGACGGTCTCGGAGTCCTCGCGGCCGGGCTCGCGCAGATGGGTGTGCAGGTCGACGAGGCCGGGCAGCAGGATCTGGCCGGTGGCGTCGACGACGGTCGCGTCCCCGGCGTCGAGGCCGGTGCCGACGGCCGCGATGGTCTCGCCGTCGATCAGTACGTCCTGGACGTCACCGCCGAGGACCTTCGCACCACGGATAAGGATCGTGCTCATGGTTACTTGTTCTCCGCATCGGTGGGGCGGGCGTGGCTGACGGCGGGCTCGTTGCCGCCCAGGAGCAGGTACAGGACCGCCATACGGGTGTGGACGCCGTTGGCGACCTGTTCGACGACCGTGCAGCGGTCGGAGTCGGCGACCTCGGCGGTGATCTCCATGCCGCGCACCATCGGGCCGGGGTGCATGACGATGCCGTGCTCGGGCATCTTGGCCATGCGGTCGCCGTCGAGTCCGTAGCGCCGCGAGTACTCGCGCTCGGTCGGGAAGAAGGCGGCGTTCATGCGTTCGCGCTGCACACGCAGCATCATCACCGCGTCGGACTTCGGCAGCACGGCGTTCAGGTCGTACGACACGTCGCAGGTCCAGTGTTCGACGCCGACCGGGAGCAGGGTGGGCGGGGCCACCAGGGTGACCTCGGCGCCGAGCGTGTGCAAAAGGTCGACGTTGGAACGGGCGACGCGGCTGTGCAGCACGTCGCCGACCAGGGTGACGCGCTTGCCGGACAGGTCCTGGCCGAGCGCGTCCTCGCCGACCAGGCGCCGGCGCATGGTGAACGCGTCGAGCAGCGCCTGGGTGGGGTGCTGGTGGGTGCCGTCGCCGGCGTTGATGACGGGCGCGTCGATCCAGCCGGACGTGGCCAGGCGGTAGGGGGCGCCGGACGCGCTGTGGCGGATGACGACGGCGTCCACGCCCATCGCCTCCAGGGTCTGCGCGGTGTCCTTCAGGGACTCGCCCTTGGAGACCGAGGAGCCCTTGGCGGCGAAGTTGATGACGTCGGCCGACAGGCGCTTCTCGGCGGCCTCGAAGGAGATCCGGGTGCGGGTGGAGTCCTCGAAGAACAGGTTGCAGACGGTCCGGCCGCGCAGGGCGGGGAGCTTCTTGATGGGCCGGTCGGAGACCCGGGCCATCTCCTCGGCGGTGTCGAGGACGAGGACGGCGTCGTCGCGGGTGAGGTCGGCGGCCGAGATGAGGTGACGCATCATCGGGGGGTTCTCCAGGTGGGATGGAGGGTGGGGGCGTGCGGGCGCGCAGAAGCAGCCCGTGCGGGTCCGAGGGGCCGTACGGGGGTGCGGGGAGCTACTGCTCGCCGGCCGGAGCGGTCTGCTTGACACCGAGCAGCACGGCGTCGCGGCCGTCCTCCTCGGCGAGCTGGACCTTGACCGTCTCCCGCAGCGACGTGGGGAGGTTCTTGCCGACGTAGTCGGCGCGGATGGGCAGTTCGCGGTGGCCGCGGTCGACGAGGACCGCGAGCTGGACGGCGCGGGGGCGGCCGAGGTCGCCGAGGGCGTCCAGGGCGGCGCGGATGGTGCGGCCGGAGAACAGGACGTCGTCCACCAGGACGACCAGGCGGCCGTCGATGCCGTCGCCGGGGATCTCGGTGCGGCCGAGCGCGCGGGCGGGCTTCATCCGCAGGTCGTCGCGGTACATGGTGATGTCGAGGGAGCCGACGGGAGTCTTGCGCCCGGTGATGGCTTCGAGCTTCACGGCGAGCCGTTCGGCGAGGAAGACGCCTCGGGTCGGGATGCCGAGGAGCACCACGTCGTCGGCGCCCTTGGCGCGTTCGACGATCTCGTGGGCGATGCGGGTCAGGACGCGGGCGATGTCGGGGCCTTCGAGAACGGGCCGCGCCGCATCGGGTTGCGCCGGATCCTGCTGGTTCTGCGGGTGCTGCGTGTCCATATGAAACGGACCTCCTTCTCCGCCTCACGGGACGGACCTTAAAGGACGTCGAAATTGCGACCCCCACGTTACCAGGGGCCGAGGCCCGCCCGGTACCGGCCCCTCACTCGTACGGGTGAACGGGCCGGGACGATCGCCGTGACCAGGAGGGGCGCGCCACGCCCGGAGCGTGTCACTCCTGCGGGGCGTGGGTGTGGACCATTCGGCTTGACGCGGCCAAGTAACGCTGCGTAACCTCACAGTGAGTTACAGCCGCGCGGCGGAGCCGCACGTTGTCACAGCGTCCGGGGAGCTATATGTCCAGCGAATACGCAAAACAGCTCGGGGCCAAGCTCCGCGCCATCCGCACCCAGCAGGGCCTGTCCCTGCACGGTGTGGAGGAGAAGTCCCAGGGCCGCTGGAAGGCCGTCGTGGTCGGGTCGTACGAGCGTGGCGACCGCGCCGTGACCGTTCAGCGCCTCGCCGAGCTGGCGGACTTCTACGGGGTCCCGGTGCAGGAGCTGCTGCCGGGTACCACGCCGGGCGGGGCCGCCGAGCCGCCGCCGAAGCTCGTCCTCGACCTTGAGCGCCTGGCGCACGTGCCGCCGGAGAAGGCCGGCCCGCTCCAGCGCTACGCGGCGACCATCCAGTCGCAGCGCGGCGACTACAACGGCAAGGTGCTCTCGATCCGCCAGGACGACCTGCGCACCCTCGCCGTCATCTACGACCAGTCGCCCTCGGTCCTCACCGAGCAGCTGATCAGCTGGGGCGTCCTGGACGCGGACGCGCGCCGCGCCGTCGCCCACGAAGAGGCCTGACGGCCTTAAGCAGAAACGTGCCGCCGGGCCCGGTGTGAGCAATCGCTCCCACCGGGCCCGCCGGCGTTTCGGGAGGCGCCCGGGGATCCGGGGGGCCGGGTGCCCTGGACCGGCTCCAGGGCCTCCCGCGTGCCCGCCGAGGCCGGGCGCTCCAGGCCCCCCGAGCTCCCGGGGGATCCCGAACCCCCGAAGCTGGCCCCAGGCCTCCCCAGCATCCCAAGGACACCGGATCCCGAGGCCGGACCCCTGGCCTTCCGAATTCCCGGGGGACCCGGATCCCAAAGCCGGACGGGCCCCTGAGTGCCCGAAGAATCCGGGACCCCCGAGGCAGGGCCCCAGGCCCCCAGGCCCCCAGGCCCCGAGTGCCCGAGGGACCCGGGATCCCAGGATCGGGCTCTGGGGCTTCCCAAGTTCCCGAAAGGTCGCGGATTCCGAGGCCGGACCTCGGCCTCCGGGGGCCGGGGGCCGGGGCCGGGGGCCGGGGCCGGGGGCCGGGGGCCGGGGGCCGGGGGCCGGGGGCCGGGGGCCGGGGGCCAGAGTCTCCGGGATCCCGGAGGTGCCGGGTTCCGAGGGGCCCGGGTTCCGAGGGGCCCGGATTCCGAGGGTCCCGGGTTCTGAGGGGCCCGGGTTCTGAGGGGCCCGGGTTTCCGAGGGACCCGGCGGGCCCGGGGGGTCCCCGGGATGCCGGAGGGCCCGCGGCGTGTGCCGCGGGCCCTTCGGTTGGCTCCTGTACCGCCGGAGGCTAGTCGCGGCGCAGGCTGGGCTTGAGGTCCTTGAAGCGGGCGAGCATCCCGTTCACGAAGGCCGGGGAGTCGTCCGTGGAGAACTCCTTGGCCAGCTGGACGGCCTCGTCGATGACGACCGCGTCGGGCGTCTCGTCCTCCCAGACCAGCTCGTAGGTGCCGAGCCGCAGGATGTTCCGGTCGACGACCGGCATCCGGTCGAGCGTCCAGTCCACCGCGTAGGTGGAGATCAGGTCGTCGATGCGGTCCACGTACTCCGCGTACCCCTCGACGAGCTGCATCGTGTACTCGTTGACCGGAGGCTGACGGTCGTCGGACCGCGAGTGCCGCACCCAGTCCGCGAGGACCGTCTGCACGGTCTCACCGCGCTGGTCGGCCTCGAAGAGGATCTGGAAGGCGCGCTTGCGGGCCTTGTTCCGGGCAGCCACGGTTAGCTGTTCACCCGGCCGAGGTAGTCGCCCGTGCGGGTGTCGACCTTGATCTTCTCACCGGTGGTGATGAAGAGCGGGACGCCGATCTCGTAACCGGTCTCCAGGGTGGCCGGCTTGGTGCCGCCGGTGGAGCGGTCGCCCTGGACGCCCGGGTCGGTGTGCTGGATGGTCAGCTCGACGGCGGCCGGCAGCTCGACGTAGAGCACCTCGCCCTCGTGCTGCGCGACCGAGGCGGTGAAGCCCTCGATCAGGAAGTTGGCGGCGTCGCCGACAGCCTTGCGGTCGACCATCAGCTGGTCGTACGTGTCCATGTCCATGAAGACGAAGTAGTCGCCGTCCATGTACGAGAACTGCATGTCGCGCCGGTCAATGGTGGCCGTCTCGACCTTCACACCGGCGTTGAAGGTCTTGTCGACCACCTTGCCGGAGAGCACGTTCTTGAGCTTGGTGCGCACGAAGGCCGGGCCCTTGCCGGGCTTGACGTGCTGGAACTCGACGACGGACCAGAGCTGGCCTCCGTCGAGCTTGAGCACCAGGCCGTTCTTGAGGTCGTTCGTGGAAGCCACGGTTGCGGAATCTCCTGGACTGAAAGCTGGTGGACGACCGAGGGTACGCGCGCGGTGCGCGTACGCGTGCTAGAGCGCTAGCAGCTCCTTGGTCGTGATGGTGAGTAGCTCGGGGCCGCCGTCCGCCTCGGGGCGTACGACGAGCGTGTCATCGATCCGGACGCCGCCCCGGCCCGGGAGGTGGACCCCCGGTTCGACGGTGACCGGCACGCAAGTGTCCAGTTTACCCATGGCTACAGGTGCGAGCTGCGGCTCCTCGTCGATTTCGAGCCCGACCCCGTGTCCGGTGAGCGGTCCGACGGCCTCCGCGTGGCCGGCCGCGTCCAGGACCTGACGGGCCGCACGGTCCACCGCGCGGTACTCGGTGCCGGGCAGCAGGGCCTCCCGGCCGGCCCGCTGGGCTGCGAAGACGGCGTCGTACAGCTCGATCTGCCAGTCGGCGGGGGTCGTGCCGATCACGAACGTACGGCCGATCTCGCAGCGGTATCCGCGGTAGGTGGCGCCCAGGCAGACCGAGAGGAAGTCGCCCTCCTCGACCCTGCGGTCGGCCGGCCGGTGGCCCGCGCGGCCGGAGTTGGGGCCGGTGCCGACCGACGTCATGAAGGCGGGCCCGTCGGCGCCGTGGTCGACCAGGCGGCGTTCCAGCTCCAGGGCGAGGTGGCGTTCGGTGCGGCCCACCAGGATCGACTCGAGGAGTTCACCCAGGGCCTGGTCGGTGATCTCCGCGGCGATCCGCAGACAGGCGATCTCCTCCTCGTCCTTGACCAGGCGGCGCTGTTCCACCGCGCCCGCGAGGTCGCCCAGGAGCAGGTGCGGCGCGACCGAGCCGATGGCGCGGTGACGGGCCACGGACAGGTGGTGCTCCTCCACGGCGAGGGAGTCGGCCCCGCCGGCCTGGGCGAGGTCGGCGGCCGCCACGGCCGGGTCGCCGCCGGGGGCCGGCAGCACGGTGAGCCGCAGCTGTTCGTCGAGGTGGCCCTCGATGAGGTCGCCCGAGGGCGTGCGCGGGCACAGCAGGACGTCCTCGGCCGGGCCGATCAGCAGGACCGCGCCCGGCGGGGCGCCGCCCGCGAGGTAGCGGACGTTGGCCGGGCGCGAGACCAGGGCGGCCGCGCTGCCTGCGGCCGCGCAGCGGTCCCGCAGCCAGGCGCGGCGCACCGCGAACACCTCTGACATGCCCCGAGCGTATGAGCGGGGCGGGTGTTCGGCCGTTTCTGCGCGTCCGACCGGGGGCCGCCCCGGTAGTCGGTCCGTCCTTGTCCTCAATCGCCGGACGGGCTGAGGTTGCCCATGCCCGGCATGCCACCGGGGCCGACCCCGCCCGGGGCCTCGAACGCCGGGCCGGCTGGGGGTGTGCATGCTGCCCGGCACCAGTACCGCCAGGGGCGCGGGGAACTGCGCGAGACGCCAGCACGATCCGCAGACGGAAACGGGGATGCCAGGGGCCTCCGCCCCTCCGCACGCCCCGGACGGGCCGAGGATTCCGCCGTCGCCCGGCACCGAGTAGTCCAGGGGCGCGGGGAACTGCGCGAGACGCCAGCACGATCCGCAGACGAAAACGGGGGTGCCTGGGGCCTCCGCCCCTCCGCACGCCCCGAACGGGCCGAGGATTCCGCCGTCGCCCGACACCGAGTAGTCCAGGGGCGCGGGGAACTGCGCGAGACGCCAGCACGATCCGCAGACGGAAACGGGGATGCCAGGGGCCTCCGCCCCTCCGCACACCCCGGACGGGCCGAGGATTCCGCCGTCGCCCGACACCGAGTAGTCCAGGGGCGCGGGGAACTGCGCGAGACGCCAGCACGATCCGCAGACGGAAACGGGGGTGCCTGGGGCTTCGCCCCAGGGGTGGGGGCCGGGGCTACCAGGCCGGGGGGCTCGCGATGGTGCGGGCCAGGACGTCGTCCAGGAGGCGGGCCGTGGTGGGGACGTCGTACTGGGAGTTGTCGATGATCGGCAGGCCCGAGCCGTACCAGCCGGCCATGCGTCCGTGGATGCCCGCCACTTCCTCGTCGGACAGGCGCCGGTTGCCGCTGCGCTCCGCGTTGCGCTCCAGGACCACTTCGAGGCCGGGCAGGAGCACGACGGGAAGCAGCCCGGGCCCCACGTGCCGTTTCCAGCCGCCGAGGCCGACGACCGGCCGGTCGGGGAAGACCGCGTCGTCCAGGATGCAGGAGATCCCGTTGGCCAGGAAGTTGCGCGCGGCGAAGCCGCAGGTGCGCCGGGCCAGGCGGTACTGGGCCTCGGAGTGGTCGTTCCAGCCGGACTGGGGGTCGGCGAACCCCGAGCACACCCACTCGCGTACGTCGTCGAGGCTGATGTGCGCGGTGGGCACCTGGCGGTGCTGCGCCCAGTACCGGGCCACGGTCGTCTTGCCCGCGCCCGCCGGGCCGATGAGCAGCACGGCGAGCGTGGTGGCGCCGGTGCCCTCGGGCGCCTGGGGCACCGGCACGGGCCCGCCGGGCGGCAGGGCGACGTGCCCGGTGGTGTCGAGGGAGGGCGGCCGCACCGAGGCGTGCTGCGGCGCCGGGCCGTGCCAGCCCTGGCCGGGCGGCTGCTGGGTGGCGGGGTGGCGCGGCGCCTGGGCCGGCGGGGCCGGGGGGTGGGCCGGCGGCCCGGCGGGACCGGCTCCCGGCGCGGCCCCCGGCTGGTAGGACGGCGAGGCGCCGGCCAAGGGCGCGGCCGGCCGCACTGGAGCCGTGCCTTCCGGTTCGATGCCCTGGACCCACTCGTGCGGGGGCTGCCCCGGGGCGTGGGGCGGCGGCAGTGGAGCCCCCCCTGCGTGCTGCATCCGGTGCCACTCCGTCTCGTACAGGCAACTGGCGCTGGTGGGACGCCCGTCGGTGTCGGGCGGCCCGGTGCAGAACCGTACCTTCCCCGGCCGCCACAGTGTGAACGGCCGGGAGGCGTCAAGCATGCCCCGTCAGCCGGTTTCCGCGGCCAGTTCGTCGGCGAGCGCGCGCAGGGCGAGCCGGTAGGAGCCGATGCCGAAGCCCGCGACGGTGCCGGTGGCCACGGGCGCGATCACCGAGGTGTGGCGGAATTCCTCCCGCGCGTACGGGTTGGAGATGTGCACCTCGATGAGCGGCGCGGTGCGCTGAGCGGCCGCGTCGCGCATTCCGTACGAGTAGTGCGTGAAGGCGCCCGGGTTGATGACGACCGGAACGCGCCCGTCCGCGGCCTCGTGGAGCCAGCGGATGAGCTCACCCTCGTCGTTGGTCTCGCGCACCGAGACCTCGAAGCCGAGCTCCTTGCCCAGCGTCTCGCAGACCTCGACGAGGCCGGCGTAGCTGGTGGCGCCGTACACGTCGGGCTCGCGCGAGCCGAGGCGGCCGAGGTTGGGGCCGTTGAGGACGAACACGCGCCGGGTCACGCGGAGACCTCGCCGTAGGCGGCGAGCAGCATCGCCGGGTCGGGGCCCTCAAGGACGGTCGGCTTGGCGAGGCCGTCGAGGACGATGAAGCGGAGCAGGTTGCCCCGGGACTTCTTGTCGAGCTTCATGTTCTCCACGAGCTTGGGCCACTGGTCGCCCCGGTAGGTCAGCGGAAGCCCGACCGACTTGAGGACAGCGCTGTGCCGGTCGGCGGTCGCGTCGTCCAACCGCCCTGCCAGGCGGCCGAGTTCGGCCGCGAAGACCATGCCGACGGAGACGGCGGCGCCGTGGCGCCACTTGTAGCGCTCGTTCTTCTCGATCGCGTGGGCGAGGGTGTGGCCGTAGTTCAGGATCTCGCGCCGGCCCGATTCCCTCAGGTCGCCCGAGACCACCTCGGCCTTGACCCGGATGGAGCGCTCGATGAGCTCGGCGGTGTGCGGGCCCTCGGGGGTGCGGGCGCCGGCCGGGTCGGACTCGATGAGGTCGAGGATGACCGGGTCGGCGATGAAGCCGGTCTTGATGACCTCGGCCAGGCCCGACACGTAGTCGTTGACGGGCAGCGAGTCCAGCGCGGCCAGGTCGCACAGGACGCCGGCGGGCGGGTGGAAGGCGCCCACCAGGTTCTTGCCCTCGGCGGTGTTGATGCCGGTCTTGCCGCCGACGGCCGCGTCCACCATGCCGAGCACGGTGGTCGGCACCGAGATCCAGCGCACCCCGCGCAGCCAGGTGGCCGCGACGAAACCCGCGAGGTCGGTGGTGGCGCCGCCGCCCACGCCGATGACGAGGTCGGTGCGGGTGAAGCCGGACTGCCCGAGCGCCTTCCAGCAGTAGGCGGCGACCTCGGCGGTCTTGGCCTCCTCGGCGTTGGGCACCTGGATCGCGATGACCTCGTAGTCCTGGCCCGCGAGGTCGTCGCGGATCGCGTCCCCCGTGCCGGCCAGGGCCTCGGGGTGGATGATCGCGACCCGCTTCGCCTTGTCGCCGATGAGCCCGCCCAGTTCGCCCAGCAGGTTGCGGCCGACGAGCACGTCGTACGGGTCGGTGCCGGCGGCGGCGCCGACCTGGATCCGGGTGGGTGCCTGCTCCGTCATGCGTCCTTCAACTCCAGTGCGTCGAGGACCGCCTGGGCGACCTCTTCGGGGGTGCGCTCGTCGGTCGCGACGACCGCACGGGCGACTTCGGTGTACAGATGGCGCCGCGCGTCCATCAGCTCGCGCCACTGCCGGCGCGGGTTGACGGCGAGCAGCGGGCGGGCGGTGTTCAGGCCGACGCGCTTGACGGCCGCCTCGACGTCCATCGAGAGGTAGACCACCGGGTGCGGCGCGAGCAGCGCCCGGGTGCCCTCGTCGAGGATGGCGCCGCCGCCGAGCGCGAGGACACCCGTGTGCCCGGCGAGCGCGGCGCGTACCGCGTCGCGCTCCAGGGCGCGGAAGTGCTCCTCGCCGTCCTCGACGAAGATGTCCGAGATGGCGCGGCCCTCGGTGGCCACGATGTCGGCGTCGGTGTCCCGGTAGGGCACGCCGAGCCGCTGGGCCAGCAGCGCGCCCACGGTGGACTTGCCCGAGCCCATCGGGCCGACCAGGACGACCAGGGGTCCGGTGGCGCTCACCGGATCTGGAGGTTGTCGAGGTAGGAGCGCACGTTGCGGCGGGTCTCGGGCACGCTGTCGCCGCCGAACTTCTCGACGACCGCGTCCGCGAGGACGAGCGCGACCATGGCCTCGGCGACGATGCCGGCGGCCGGCACGGCGCACACGTCGGAGCGCTGGTGGTGGGCCTTGGCGGCCTCGCCGGTTGCGACGTCGATGGTGGCCAGCGCGCGCGGCACGGTCGCGATGGGCTTCATCGCGGCGCGCACCCGCAGCAGTTCACCGGTGGTCAGACCGCCCTCGGTGCCGCCGGAGCGGCCGGAGGTGCGCTTGACGCCCTCGGGGGTGTTGACGATCTCGTCGTGCGCCTGGGAGCCGGGCACCCGGGCCAGGTCGAAGCCGTCGCCGACCTCGACGCCCTTGATCGCCTGGATGCCCATGAGGGCGGCGGCGAGGCGCGCGTCCAGGCGGCGGTCCCAGTGCACGTGCGAGCCGAGACCGACGGGCACGCCGTAGGCAAGGACCTCCACGACCCCGCCGAGGGTGTCGCCGTCCTTGTGGGCCTGGTCGATCTCGGCGACCATCGCCTTCGACGCGTCCGCGTCCAGGCAGCGCACCGGGTCCTCGTCCAGCTTCTCGACGTCGGCGGGCGTCGGGTAGACGCCGTAGGGGGCCTTGGCCGCGGCCAGCTCCACCACATGGCTGACGATCTCGATGCCGGCCGTCTCCTTCAGGAAGGAGCGGGCCACCGCGCCGAGCGCGACCCGGGCGGCGGTCTCGCGGGCGCTGGCGCGCTCCAGGATCGGCCGGGCCTCGTCGAAGCCGTACTTCTGCATGCCGGCGAGGTCGGCGTGGCCGGGCCTGGGGCGGGTCAGCGGCGCGTTGCGGGCCTGCTCGGCCAGCACCTCGGGGGCCACCGGGTCGGCCGACATGACCTGCTCCCACTTGGGCCACTCGGTGTTGCCCACCATGACCGCGACGGGCGAGCCCATGGACAGGCCGTGCCGTACGCCGCCGAGGAAGGTCACCTCGTCCCGCTCGAACTTCATGCGGGCGCCGCGTCCGTAGCCGAGCCGCCGCCGGGCCAGGTGGTCGGCCACCATCTCCGTGGTGAT
This sequence comes from Streptomyces sp. NPDC006711, assembly GCF_042869775.1. Lineage (NCBI taxonomy): Bacteria > Bacillati > Actinomycetota > Actinomycetes > Kitasatosporales > Streptomycetaceae > Streptomyces > Streptomyces sp. NPDC006711. The sequence continues at coordinate 261,986 of NZ_JBIAGO010000005.1, read as the reverse complement.
CGGTACGCCGGCGGGAAGACCCTCCAGCGTCGCGACAAGTGCGGGTCCGTGGGATTCCCCAGCGGTCAGCCAGCGCAGCCTGCTCAACGGTGCTCCTCGTTGCTCGCGCGTCCTGGTAATCCGACGGCGCGGCCGGGGTGCGCGGCCCTGGCCCGCCACCACTGATCCTCCCACGTCCAAGATGGTGGGCCGGGACGTAGTCCAGCTGGCGGACTGTGATCTGGTCCCGTGCGGGCCGTTGTGGGTTGCTCGCGCAGTTCCCCGCGCCCCTGTAGGTGGCGCGGCCCCGAGCGTGCGGCCCACCCGAGTTCAGGTCGCGCCCGTGCGGCGGAGGCACGCCGAGTGAGGGCTCAGCGCTCTGCCAGGGCGGCTTCGCCTGCCTTGCGCATGGCGTCCAGTGGCGCGCTCGCGCAGCCCGTCATCTGCTCGACCTGGAGCACGGCCTGGTGGACGAGCAGGTCGAGGCCGCCGACGACCGCTCCCCCGCGCTCCGCCCAGGCCGCCGCCAGCGCGGTCGGCCATGGCTCGTACAGCACGTCGAAGAGGGTGCCCCCGTGGTCGGGGACGGCGCCGGCCAGGGCGTCGGTGGCGCCGGCCGGCGTGGTGGCGACGACGAGCGGCGCCGCGAAGGCTTCCGCCGCCCGCGACCAGTCGACGGTGCGGACGTCGACCTCGAGGCGTTCGCCCCAGCCGCGCATCTCGGCGGCGCGCGTCTCGCCGCGTACGTACGCGGTGACCGGACCCGTGCAGATCCGGGCGAGCGCGGCGAGCGCCGAGGACGCGGTGGCGCCCGCTCCCAGGACGGCGGCGGACTCCACTCGGGTCACCCCGCGCTCCCCCAGGGCCGCGACCATGCCCGGGATGTCGGTGTTGTCGCCCAGGCGGCGGCCGTCGTCCGCGAAGACGACGGTGTTGACCGCCTCCACCAGCGCCGCGGTGGGGCTCACCGCGTCGAGCAGCGGGATGACCGCGCGCTTGAGCGGCATCGTGAGCGAGAGGCCGGCCCAGGACGTGTCGAGCTCCGCGAAGAAGCCCGCGAGTCCCGCCTCGTCGACCTCGAACCGGTCGTAGGACCAGTGGCCGAGGCCGAGTTCGGCGTACGCGGCCCGGTGCAGGACCGGGGACAGCGAGTGCGCGATGGGCGACCCGAGGACGGCCGCCCGGCGCGCTCCCTCACTGGCCGGACTGGGCATTGAACTCTTCCTTCAGCTTGTTGAACTCGGCGAGCGTCTTGGCGAATTCCGTCTTGTGCTTGCCGTCGGTGGCCACGAAGTACATCCAGCCGTCCTTCGTGGGATCCAGCGCCGCCGCCATCGCCTCGCTGCCCGGGTTGCCGATCGGCCCGGGGGTCAGGCCCCGCCACTTGTAGGTGTTGTACGGGTCCGGGTTGCTGTTGATCTCGGACAGGCCGATCTTGATGTTGCTCTGGTTGGTCAGGTAGTTGTACGCCGAGTCGAACTGGAGCTTCTGGTTGGTCTGGTAGTTGTCCGGCTTGAGGCGGTTGTAGATGACCTCCGACATCTTGCGGAAGTCGTCGGGCGTCTTGCCCTCCGCCTGCACCAGGCTCGCCACCGTGATGAGCTGCCAGGGACCGTCCAGCTTGAGCTTCTTGGCCTCGGCGGCCAGGTCCTGCTTGCCGTACTCCGAGGTGGCGCGATCCACCATCTTCTTCAGGACGTCCTCGGGCTTCATGCCCTTGGCGACCGGGTAGCTCGCCGGGTAGAGGAATCCTTCCAGCGGGTCCTTGACGTCCTTGTGGTTCTTGGCCCAGTCGGGCAGGCCCATGCTGCCCGCGTCCTTGAGCGCGACGCCCTTGGTCGTCCCCGGCGCCACGCCGAGCCGCTTGTCGATCTGCTCGTACACCCAGGCGTTGCGTTTGCCTTCGGGAATGATGAGCGCGTTGCGGCTGCTCGGATTGAGCATCAGCTTGATCGCGTTCGCCGCCGACATGCCCTTCTTCATCGTGTAGGCGCCGGCCTGGATCGTCTTGCCCTTGGGGTCGTCGTTCTGGGCCTGCACGAAGGCGTCGATGCTCTTGACGACACCGGCCTGCTTGAGGAGCTGGCCGATCTCGGAGCCGCCCGCGCCGGCCGGCACCTCGATGGTGACCGTGTCGCCGCTGCCCTCGCCCACATAGTCGGGCGCCGCGCCGAACTTCTTCTGGTAGAAGTCGTACCCCACGTAGCCGATGCCGCCGGCGCCCACGGCGAAGATCACCGCGAGCACGAGGCAGGCGCGCCCGCTCTTGCCCTTCTTCTTCGGCTTGCTGCGCCGGTCGCGTCCGGCGCCGCCGTCCGCGGCCCGACCGGACTCGCGCGGCTCTTCGCCTTCGCCTTCGCTGTCGCCAACGCCGGTGAAGAACGGGTGGTCCTCCTCCTGCGCCTCGGCGTTCCACTCCTCGCCCTGCCCCGGCACCTCGGGCACGGTGGGTGCCTTGCGCTGGCCGGGGGGCTGGGGCGGCGGGAACGCCTCGTCGGTCCGGTAGGGGTCGTGCCCCTCGGCGCCGTAGCCGTTGTGGTACGGATCGGGCTGCTGGCCCCCGTACGGCATCGCGGCCTGCTCGCCGGTGGCCGTGTCCCAGCCACCGCTGAACTGCTGGGCCTGGGAGGGCTGCGCCGCGTACTGGCCGGCGTACTGGTCCGCGTGCTGGTCCGCGTGCTGGTCCGCGTGCTGGTCCACGTGCTGCTGCGGATAGCCCTGCTGGGGCTGTTCCGCGTACCCCTGCTGGTACTGCTGCTCGGCATAGTGCGCCTGGGGCTGCTGCTGGGCGTAGTGCTGCCCGGGCTGCTGCTGCTCGGCGTAGTGCGCCTGGGGCTGCTGCTGTCCGTACGGATCCTGCGACTGCTGCGGGTAGTACTGCTGCTGCTGAGGCTGCTGCTGGTACTGCTCGTCCTGGCCGGCGTACAGAGCCTGACCGGAGGCAGCCTGGCGCTCTCCCCACCCCTGGTCCCCGTAGAGGGGGTCCTCTGGGTGCCACGGTTCGGAGCCTTGGCCCCGGCCATACTCAGTCATCGGTCCCCTAGAGCCGCGAGGCATCCGGACGGTCCGCCTCTTTTGCTGTGCGGCGACTGTTCGAATGCCTCCGCATCGGCCGGAACGTTACCGTATCGCGATCAGATAACCACTTCGACGCCTTCGCCCGGTTCCGTGTCCGACACCCGTTCGGCCTCAAGGGCGTTCTGAAGGATGATCACGGCGGCGGCCTGGTCGATGACCGATCTGCCCTTCTTCGACTTCACGCCCGAGGCCCGCAGCCCCTGGGTGGCCGTGATGGTCGTCATGCGCTCGTCGACGAGCCGGACCCCGACCGGGGCGATGCCGCGCGCCAACTCCTGGGCGAAACGCCGGACTTTGGCCGCGGCCGGACCCTCGCCCCCGTTGAGGGAGCGGGGCAGTCCGACGATCACCTCGATCGGTTCGTACTCCTCGACCAGCTGCCGCAGCCGCCGGTGGGCGGCCGGGACATCGCGTCCCGGCACGGTCTCCACCGGCGTGGCGAGCACCCCGTCGGGGTCGCACGAGGCGACCCCGATCCGGGCGTCACCGACATCGATCGCCAGTCGGCGTCCTCTGCGCATCAGGCGGTCTCGGCGACCTGGCGCTCGACGGCGTCGATGGCGTCGCCGATCGCGTCCGGGTTCTGTCCGCCGCCCTGGGCGACGTCCGGCTTGCCGCCACCGCCGCCGCCGAGGGTCTTGGCCGCCGTACGGACCAGTTCACCGGCCTTCAGACCGCGCTCGCGGGCGGCCTCGTTGGTGGCGATGACGGTGACCGGACGGCCGTTGGCCGTGGTGAACAGCGCGACGACCGCCGGGCGGTCACCAGGGATGCGGCCCCGGACGTCCAGGACCAGCTTGCGCAGGTCGTCGGCGGAGGTACCGTCCGGCACCTGGCCGGTGACGAGCGCGGTGCCGCGGACGTCCTTGGCGGAGTCGACGAGACCGGCGGCGGCCTGGAGCACCTTCTCCGCGCGGAACTTCTCGATCTCCTTCTCGGCGTCCTTCAGCTTGCCGAGCATCGCGGAGATCTTCTCCGGCAGCTCCTCGGAACGGCCCTTGACCAGCTCCTGGAGCTGGGCGACGACCGTGTGCTCACGGGCCAGGAAGTTGTACGCGTCGACGCCGACCAGGGCCTCGATGCGGCGCACGCCGGAGCCGATGGACGACTCGCCGAGCAGCTTGACCAGGCCGAGCTGGGCGGTGTTGTGCACGTGGGTGCCGCCGCACAGCTCCTTGGAGAAGTCGCCGATGGTGACCACGCGGACCCGCTCGCCGTACTTCTCGCCGAACTCGGCGATGGCGCCCTGCTTCTTGGCCTCGTCGATCGACATGACCTCGGCCTGCACGTCGAGCTCGCGGGCCAGGACCTCGTTGATCTTCTGCTCGACGTCGGTGAGGACCGTGCCGGGGACGGCGGCGGGGGAACCGAAGTCGAAGCGGAAGCGGCCCGGGGAGTTCTCGGAGCCGGCCTGGGCGGCCGTCGGGCCGAGCGCGTCACGCAGCGCCTGGTGGGTGAGGTGGGTGGCGGAGTGGGCGCGGGCGATGGCGCGCCGGCGCTTGGTGTCGATGGCGGCGTACGCGGACGCGCCGACCGTCACCTCGCCGACCTGCACGACCCCCTTGTGCACATGCACGCCGGGGACCGGCTTCTGTACGTCGCGGATCTCGATGACCGCGCCGCTGTCGAGCTTGATGCGGCCCTGGTCGGCGAGCTGGCCGCCGCCCTCGGCGTAGAACGGGCTGCGGTCGAGGACGACCTCGACCTCGTCGCCCTCGGTGGCGGCCGGCGAGGGCACGCCGTCGACGAGCAGGCCGACGATGGTCGACTCGTTCTCGGTGGAGGTGTAGCCGGTGAAGTCGGTGGCGCCGGAGACGTCGGCCACCTCGCGGTAGGCCGACAGGTCGGCGTGGCCGGTCTTCTTGGCGCGCGCGTCGGCCTTGGCCTGGTCGCGCTGCTGCTTCATCAGGCGGCGGAAGCCGTCCTCGTCCACGGAAAGGCCCTGTTCGGCGGCCATCTCCAGGGTGAGGTCGATCGGGAAGCCCCAGGTGTCGTGGAGCAGGAACGCCTTGTCGCCGGCGAGGACGGTGCCACCGGTGGCCTTGGTCTCGGTGATGGCGGTGTCGAGGATGTTGGTGCCGCCGCGCAGCGCCTTGAGGAACGCGGCCTCCTCGGCGAGCGCGACCGTCTCGATGCGCTTGCGGTCGGTGACGAGCTCCGGGTACTGCTGGCCCATCGTCTTGATCACGACGTCGATGAGGTCCTGGACGACCTGGCCGGTGGCGCCCATGAGGCGCATGTTGCGGATGGCGCGGCGCATGATGCGGCGCAGCACATAGCCGCGGCCCTCGTTGCCCGGGGTCACACCGTCGCCGATGAGCATCACGGACGTACGGATGTGGTCGGCGACCACGCGCATCGAGACGTCGGAGGTGTGCTGGTCGCCGTAGCGCACACCGGTCAGCTCGGTGGCCTTGTCCATGACGACGCGCAGGGTGTCGGTCTCGTACATGTTCCGCACGCCCTGAAGGATCATCGCGAGGCGTTCGAGGCCGAGGCCGGTGTCGATGTTCTTGGAGGGCAGGTCCCCGAGGATCGGGAAGTCCTCCTTGTTCTCACCGGCGCCGCGCTCGTACTGCATGAAGACCAGGTTCCAGATCTCCACGTAGCGCTCGTCGTTGACGGCCGGGCCGCCCTCGGGGCCGAACTCGGGACCCCGGTCGTAGTTGATCTCGGAGCAGGGCCCGCACGGTCCCGGCACGCCCATGGACCAGAAGTTGTCCTTCTTGCCCAGGCGCTGGATGCGCTCGGAGGGCACGCCGATCACGTCGCGCCAGATCGTCTCGGCCTCGTCGTCGTCGAGGTAGACGGTGATCCACAGCTTCTCGGGCTCAAGGCCGTAGCCGCCGTCCGCCACGGAGCTGGTCAGCAGCTCCCAGGCGTACTTGATGGCGCCTTCCTTGAAGTAGTCACCGAAGGAGAAGTTGCCGCACATCTGGAAGAACGTGCCGTGGCGGGTGGTCTTGCCGACCTCTTCGATGTCGGGGGTGCGCACGCACTTCTGCACGCTGGTGGCGCGCGGGGCGGGCGGCTTGGTCTCGCCGAGGAAGTAGGGCTTGAAGGGGACCATGCCCGCGTTGACGAGCAGCAGAGTCGGGTCGTCCGCGATGAGCGACGCCGAAGGGACGACGGTGTGCCCGCGCTCCTCGAAGAAGCTCAGCCAGCGGCGGCGAATCTCGGCCGACTCCATCAGTGGTCCTCATTCCGGTTGTACGAATGCGTGCTGTTCTGCTGCTGGGGGTACTGCTGCTTGCTGTCCTGCTGCTTGCCGTACCGCTCGTGGGCGGTCTCCAGCGCGACGAGGCGGCGCTGCGCGGGAAGTTCGCGCGCCTCGCTCTCGCCGATGCCCAGGACGTCGTTGAGTTCGGCCTCGCGCTGGGCCATGCCGGACTTGATGTCGAGGGCGAAGTCCTTGAGCCGGTGGCCGGCCTCGACGGCCTTGTCGGCGGTGCGCGCGGCCAGGCTCTCGGGGGTCAGTTGCTTCAGCTTCCGGTTGACCTTGGTGGTGGCCCAGACGCCGGCGGCCGCGCCCGCGGTGAACCAGAACGTACGGCGGAACATCGCGGCGTCAGCCCTTTCGCTTGGTGCGCCGCGCGGACGGCACGGTCCGCCCGACGATCACGGTTCGTCGGCTCTCCCGAGCGGGTCCCTCGGCGGCGGCGCCCTTGCGTCCGATCGCCCGGCGCACCCCGTATCCGAAGGCGGCCACCTTCACCAGCGGGCCGCCGAAGGTGGAGGCGACGGTGGTGGAGAGCGCGGACGCGTTGGAGGTGACCTCCTGGACGTCGGAGGCGATGGCGTCGACCCGGGCCAGCTGGGTCTGCGCGGAACGCACCGCGGTGGAGGCGTCCGCGAGCAGGGGCACCGCTTGGTCGGTCACGTCCGCGACCAGTCTGGTCGTCGCCTTGAGCGTCTGGGCCAGCCTCACGAGAACGACCGCGAGGAAGGACACCAGGATCGCCCAGAAGACGGCCACCAGGATCCCGGCCACCTCACCACCGGACACTTGCACCGCTCCCCGCAACCCGTCGGAACTCGAAAACCTCGAAATATAGCCCCCTGAGCCTATCGCGCCGGGCATCGCTTCCCGAACCGCGTCACGGCCCGTCACAAGCGGAGTCGCGCAAGCCGATTGTACGCAGTGCATACCCTTGAGTACGCTGCGTGTTCCATGCGCTCCCATCTGCCCGCAGAGTTGAACCGTTTCGTCGGGCGAGACCGAGATCTGGCCCGCCTCGACCGCCTGCTCACCGAGGCGCGCATGGTCACCGTGACCGGCGTCGGCGGCGTCGGCAAGTCCCGGCTCGCGCTGCGGGCCGCGGCCACCACGGCCGAGCAGGAACGGTACTGCGACGGCGTGCGGCTGGTCGAGCTGTCGTGCCTGAACGACCCCGCCCTGCTCGACCACGCGGTCATCGAGGCCCTTGGCCTGACCGACCACACGGCGCGCGCTCCCCGCCGGCTGCTCCTCGACCACCTCGGTGAGTGCGAACTCCTGCTGGTGGTCGACGGGTTCGAGCAGATCGTGGACGCCTGCGCCGAACTCGTACGCGAACTCCTCAGGGGCTGCCCCGGACTTCGGGTGCTCGCCGCCGGCCGGCTGCCGCTGAGGATCGACGGCGAGCGGGTGTTCGCGCTGGCGCCGATGTCCGAGGAGGACGCGCTGCTGCTGTTCACCGAGCGCGCGGCCGCGGCCCGTGCCGGGGAACGGCCGGCCGAGGGGCAGCAGGCCGCGGCCGCCGAGCTGTGCCGGCGCCTCGACGGGATCCCGCTGGCCCTGGAGCTCGCGGCCGGGCGGCTCGGCACGCTCTCGGTGGAGCAGCTGCTGAAGCGCCTTGACGACCGGTTCCGGCTGCTGACCGGCGGCGGCCGGGGCGCGCTGCCCCGCCACCAGACCCTGCGCACGACCATCGGCTGGAGCCATGAGCTGTGCACGGCGGGCCAGCGGCTCCTGTGGGCGCGGCTGTCGGTGTTCGCCGGGACCTTCGACCTGGAGGCGGTGGAGTACATCTGTGTCGGCTCGGGTCTGCCCCAGGAGCAGGTCCTTGACGTCCTCGGGGCGCTGCTCGATCAGTCGCTCGTGGTGCGCGAGGACGGCCCGTGCGGCGTCCGCTACCGGCTCCTGGACACGGTGCGGGAGTACGGCGCGCAGTGGCTGGCCGAGACGGGCGACGCGGAGCGGCTGCGCCGGCGCCACCGCGACTGGTTCCTCGGGCTCGCCACCTGGTGCGAGCTGGACTGGTTCAGCCCGCGCCAGGGCGAGGTCGCGACGCGGATCGAGGGCGAACTGCCCAATCTGCGGGCCGCGATGGAGTTCTCGCTCGCCTCGCCCGAGGACGCGCACCTGGCCCAGTACCTGGCGGGCACGCTCTGGTTCTGCTGGGTGGGCTGCGGGCGCCTCGCCGAGGGGCGGCACTGGCTGGCCCAGGTCCTCGACGCCTCGGCCGAGCACGGCAGTTCACGCCTGAAGGCGCTGTGGGTCCTTGGCTATGCGGCCGTGCTCCAGGGGGACGCGGTGGCGGCGATCGCCGCGCTCCAGGAGTGCCGCGAGGAGGCCGAGGCGCGGGGCGACCGGGTCGCGGCGGCGTACGCCGTGCACCGCTCGGGGTGTCTGGCCCTGGTCACCGACGACATGCCGCGCGCCGAGGAACTGCTGGGGGCCGCGCTCGCCGGGTACGAGGAGGTCGGCGAGCTCAACAGCAATGTGCTGATGGGGCAGGTGGAGCTGGCGATGGCGGTGGGTTTCCGCGGCCGTCTCGACGAGGCCGTGGCGATGTGCGAACGGACGGTGGCGATCTGCGACGACCACGGCGAACGCTGGGCCCGCGCCTACGCGGTGTACGTCCTGGCGTACGCGGCCTGGTGCCGCGGCGACGGCGACCGCGCACGGGCGCTGCTGCGCGAAACGCTCGCCGTCCACCACGCCTTCCACGACCTGGTGGGCACGGTGCTCACCCTGGAGATGCTGGCGCTGGTGGCGGTGGACGCCGGGGATCCGGTGGAGGCGGCCGTGCTCCAGGGGGCCGCCGAGCGGATCTGGCCCTCGGTGGGGCTGCCCCTGTTCGGTTCGGCGTACTTCTACGCCGCGCACGTCCGCTGCGAGGAGCGGACCCGGGAGCTGCTGGGCGACGCGCGGTATGAGGAGCACCGCCGCCGGGGCGCCCGGATCGACGCGGACGCGGCCGTCGAGCGGGCGCTGGGACACGGCCGAGGGACGGGCGGAGTACGGGAGTTGGCGCCGGCACGCGAGGCGCGGGCGGCGCGCGCGGGGCAGGCCGGCGACGACCAGCCGCACGAGGGGTCCGGACACGACGGGTCGGGACATGAGGGGCCCGGGCGCACGGGGTCCGGACAAGCGGAAGCCCGCCGCCTCCCGCTCCGTGCGGAGCGGGGGGACGGCGGGCTGAAGCGCTGAGGCTCCGGTGCTACGCCGTGATCAGCGGGCGTAGTACTCGACGACGAGCTGCTCGTCGCAGATGACCGGGATTTCCTTGCGGTTCGGGTCGCGGTCCAGGCGGAAGGCCAGGGCCTTCAGGTTCACCTGGAGGTAGCGCGGGGTCTCGCCCTCGCCGGCGTAGCCACCCTCGCGGGCGACCTGGAAGGGGACCTTCTCGCGGCTGCGCTCGCGGACCGTCACGACGTCGTCGGGACGGACGCGGAACGACGGCTTGTCGACCTTGCCACCGTTGACCTGGATGTGACCGTGCACGACCATCTGGCGGGCCTGGTAGATCGTGCGGGCGATGCCCGAACGCAGGACCAGCGCGTCGAGGCGGCGCTCGAGCTCGACGACCAGCGCCTCGCCCGTCTTGCCCTCGGCCTTCTTGGCGCGGTCGTAGGCACGCGCCATCTGGCGCTCGCTGATGTCGTACTGGGCGCGCAGACGCTGCTTCTCGAGCAGACGGACCTTGTAGTCCGAGTTCTGCTTGCGGCCACGGCCGTGCTCGCCCGGCGGGTAGGGGCGGGCCTCGAAGTACTTGACGGCCTTCGGCGTCAGCGCGATGCCGAGCGCACGGGACTTCTTGACCTTGGGACGCGACTGGTTAGGCACGTTCTCCAAACCTCCATGGTTGGGTTAGGTTAGGCTCACCTTACTCAAGGAGATCGCATGTCGCGTCCGGGGAACACCAGTCACATCACGGACAGCACGAAGAAGGCCGACCCTGCTCCCTCGGGAGAGGTCGACTCCTCCGGCCCCCAGTCGAAGCATGGGGCCGGGCACGTGACGGAGGTCCGATCAGATCGTGGTCAGCCGCGTCCCAGCGGACTTGAAATCGCGCGGATGCCGTCAGCAGCCGAGCGCACACGAACTCTCGTACATAGTACCTGCTCGGCGGTGCTCCTCGTACCGGGCCTCCCGGCGGCCCGGCCCGACCAGCTCGTCGCCGACCTCCGCACCGTGGGGCCCGACGGCGATGTCTTCCTCGACTTCCCCGCCGATTCCCCGGCCGTACGGGCCGCGACCCGTTCCGAGGACGGCGAGGTCCGGGCGGTGCTGGAGATCACGGATGTGGCTCCGGTCTCCGTCCCCCGCCGGATCCGGGGACGGGCCTGGGTCTCCGGCCGGCTGACCCCGGTGCCGGGCCAGGCCGGGCCCGGGCGCATGACGCTGCGCCTGGACGTGGGCGAGGCCTGCGTGGACGATCTGTGGGGCGCAGGACCGGTGGACCCCGAGGACTTCGCGCGGGCCGCCCCCGATCCCCTGCTGCGCCACGAGACCGAAATCCTCCAGCACCTGGCCTCGGCCCACGGCGAGCAGATGGACCTGCTGTGCTCGCTCGTGGGACGCGAAGGCGTGACAGGGGCCACGCCGCTGGCCCTGGACCGCTTCGGTCTGCGGGTGCGGTTCGCCCTGGACGACGGCCACACCTTCGACGCCCGCTTCGACTTCCCCGAGCCGGTGGCCGACATCACGGACCTGCGCCGCGCGATGCACCGGCTCTTCGAGGCCGCGGCCCGCTAGCCGCCGCCGCGAGGCGCGAGGGCTTCCACACCCGCCAAGGGGCGCGAGGAACTGCGCGCCCAGCCACCGACGGCCCGCACCCGGAACACGGGGCGCGCCCCGGCGTGGCGATCCGGACCGACATCGCGGCCCGCCCGGCCGGGCACCCCGCGCCCCGTCGAGGGCGTCAGTCCTCGCCCCGCCGGAGGCGCTCGCGCACCTTCTCCACCACATCCGCGTACCGCGCCTCCGCTCCGTACCGCGTCGGCTCGTAGTAGCGCCGGTCGGCCACCGCGTCCGGTGCGTACTGCTGGGGGGCGATCGCGCCCGGCACGTCGTGCGGATAGACATAGCCCTGGGCGTGCCCCAGCTTGGCCGCACCCTTGTAGTGGCCGTCCCGCAGATGCGGCGGGACCGGGCCCGCCAGGCCCTTGCGCACGTCTTCCATCGCGGCGGCGATCGCCGTCGTCGCGGAGTTGGACTTCGGGGCCAGTGCCAGCGCGATCGTGGCGTGGCTCAGGGTCAGGGCCGCTTCCGGGAAGCCGATGAGGGCCACGGCCTGGGCCGCCGCGACGGCCGTGGGCAGCGCGGTCGGATCGGCCAGGCCGATGTCCTCGCTCGCGGAGATGATCAGACGCCGGGCGATGAAGCGGGGGTCCTCGCCCGCCTCGATCATCCGGGCCAGATAGTGCAGCGCCGCGTCCACGTCGGAGCCACGGATCGACTTGATCAGGGCGCTCGCCACGTCGTAGTGCTGGTCGCCGCCCTTGTCGTACTTCACCGCAGCCCGGTCGACGGTCTCCTCCACCGTCTGGAGCGTGATCTCCTGCTCCGACTTGGCCAGCGCCGACCCGGCCGCCGCCTCGAGCGCGGTCAGCGCCCGGCGCGCGTCACCGCCCGCGATGCGCAGCAGATGCGCCTCCGCGTCCGCCGGCAGCGTGACCGCGGAGCCCAGACCCCGCTCCTCCACCAGCGCCCGCCGCACCAGGGCCCGCAGGTCGTCGTCGGTGAGCGGTTCGAGCGTGAGCAGCAGGGAGCGCGAGAGCAGGGGGGAGATCACCGAGAAGTACGGGTTCTCTGTCGTCGCCGCGATCAGGGTGACCCAGCGGTTCTCGACGGCGGGGAGCAGGGAGTCCTGCTGGGCCTTGGAGAAGCGGTGGATCTCGTCGAGGAAGAGGACGGTCTCCTTGCCGAAGCCGCCGATGGCGCGGCGCGCGCCGTCGATGACCGCGCGGACCTCCTTGACCCCGGCGGTGATCGCCGAGAGCTCGACGAACCGCTTGTTGGTGGCCTTGGACACCACGTACGCCAGCGTCGTCTTGCCCGTGCCCGGCGGGCCCCAAAGGATCACCGAGGACGGCCCGGCGGGGCCGCCCGCGCCCTCACCGACCAGGCGCCGCAGCGGCGAGCCCTGCTTCAGGAGGTGCTGCTGGCCGACCACCTCGTCCAGGACGCGCGGGCGCATCCGTACGGCAAGAGGGCTGCCCGCCGGGTCTTTCTCCTGGCGGTCCTCTGCGGCTGCGGTGAAGAGATCGGGTTCCACGTCAACGAGCCTAGGGCACGCCACTGACAACGCCGCCGACCAGCGGCGACGCCGGTCAGCTGGTCCAGAAGTCCCACCAGCGCGTCAGGATCAGCATGCCGATGATCCCGATGTGCAGCACCGTAAGCACCCAGGTGAACTCGGACAGGAAGTTCTTCATCCAGCGCGGCGCGGGCAGCAGGCCCTTGCGCAGGTTGAAGGAGGTGACGTACCAGAACATCAGGATCGTGGCGACCCAGGCCAGGCAGCACCACAGGCAGAGCGAGTTGATGCGGTACAGCGACTCGAACTGGAGCCAGCTGACGAAGCAGACACCGAAGAGAGTGCCGGCGTTGAAGGTCAGCCAGTACCAGCGGCGGAAGCGGCCGCCCGCCAGGATGCTCATGCCGACGCAGACGACGATGCCGTAGGTGACCAGGCCCAGCATCGGGTTCGGGAACCCGAAGGCCGCCGCCTGGTCGCTCTTCATGATGTTGCCGCAGGAGACGACCGGGTTGAGGCTGCACCCCGGTACGAAGTTCGGGTTCTCCAGCAGCTTGAACTTGTCGAGCGTGATGACCCAGGCCGCCAGTACACCGGCGGCGCCGGTGATCACGAGCAGCCAGGCGAAGGCGCGGCCGGCGCCGATCGTCCCCTCGCTGCTCACCTCCCGGTTGCCGGAGTCGGAGGAGACGTCGTCAAGTGGTGTCGTCATAGCGCCGGTCCGTCATCCCGTCATCGTTGTCCTGTGCTGCCGCCGCCTCATTCTGCCGCACGGGGCGCACTGTTCACCGTTCGATGCGGATAAGGAAGCCGCTCCGGGGCCGGGCGCGGGGGGGCGCCTTGTGACAGGCGGCTCCCCCGGCTCCGTCCCGTCTCAGGCCAGCCGCTCCTGAAGGGTGCTCAGGACGTCGTCCAGGCCCACCGGCGTCTGCTCGCCGGACTCCATGTCCTTCAGCTGCACCATGCCCTCCGCGAGGTCGCGCTCACCCGCGACCAGCGCGAAGCGGGCGCCGGAGCGGTTGGCGTTCTTCATGGCGCCCTTCAGACCCTTGCCGCCGAAGCTGAAGTCGGCCGAGATGCCGGCTCGGCGCAGCTCGGTCACCTTGGCGAACAGCACGCGCCGCGCCTCCTCGCCCAGCGGGACCGCGAACACGCTGGTGGTGGAGGGGAGTTCGAGGGTCACGCCCTCGGCTTCGAGGGCCAGGACCGTACGGTCCACGCCGAGCGCCCAGCCCACCGACGGCAGCGCGGGGCCGCCGATCATCTCCGAGAGCCCGTCGTAGCGGCCGCCGCCGCCGACCGCGGACTGCGAGCCGAGGCCGTCGTGGACGAACTCGAAGGTCGTGCGCGTGTAGTAGTCCAGGCCGCGCACCAGCTTCTCGTCGTCCTCGAAGGCGACGCCCGCCGCCGTGATCAGGACGCGCACCTCCTCGTGGTACGCCTTGCACGCGTCGCACAGGTAGTCGCGCAGCACCGGCGCGCCCACGAGCTGCTTCCGCACATCGGGGCGCTTGTCGTCGAGGACCCGCAGCGGGTTGATCTCGGCGCGGCGGACCGTCTCCGCGTCGAGGTCGAGGCCGCGCAGGAAGGACTGAAGGGCCTCCCGGTAGACCGGACGGCACTCCTTGTCGCCGAGCGAGTTCAGCAGGATGCGGAAGTTCCGCAGGCCGAGCGAGCGGTACGCGTCGTTCGCCAGGATGATCAGCTCGGCGTCGATCGCCGGGTCCTCGGCGCCGATCGCCTCGGCGCCGACCTGCGAGAAGTGGCGGTAACGGCCCTTCTGGGGGCGCTCGTAGCGGTAGTACGAGCCGGAGTACCAGAGCTTGACGGGCAGGTTGCCCGCCTTGTGCAGGTTGGCCTCGAGGGCCGCGCGCAGCACGGAGGCGGTGCCCTCGGGGCGCAGCGCGAGCCGGTCGCCGCCCTTGGTCTCGAAGGCGTACATCTCCTTGGTGACGATGTCGGTGGACTCGCCGACCCCGCGCGCGAACAGCTCGACGTTCTCGAAGCCGGGCGTCTCGATGTAGCCGTAGCCGGAACCGCGCAGGGGCGCGGCGATCGCCTCGCGGACCGCGAGGAACGTCGCGGAGTCCGGCGGGAGCAGGTCGTAGGTGCCCTTGGGGGCCTGGAAGGTACTCATGGGAAGACTTCTCGTCACATTCCTCGTCGGGGAGAGGCGATGCCCTCTCCCTGGCCGGCGGCCACCTGCCGCAGATACGGATTGGTGGCGCGCTCCTGGCCGATGGTCGTCTGGGAGCCGTGGCCGGACAGCACCACGGTGGAGTCGTCGAGCGGCAGGCACACGCGGCCCAGCGACTCGAGCAGTTCCCCGTGGCTGCCGCCGGGCAGGTCGGTGCGTCCGACGGAGCCGGCGAAGAGCAGGTCGCCCGAGAACAGGATCGGAGGGATGTCCTCCGCCTCGGGCAGCCCGAACGTCACCGACCCCTTGGTATGGCCGGGCGCGTGCGACACGGTGAGCTCCATGCCCGCGAGCGCCAGCTTGGCGCCGTCGGTGAGCTCCTTGACGTCGTCGGGCTCCCCCACCGTCAGCTCGCCCAGGAGCTGGGCGCCGAAGGCGCGGCCGAGCGCCTTCTCCGGGTCGCTCATCATGTAGCGGTCCTGGGGATGGATCCAGGCGGGTACGTCGTGGGCTCCGCAGACCGGGACGACCGAGGCACAGTGGTCGATGTGGCCGTGGGTGAGGACGACGGCGACGGGCTTGAGCCGATGCTTCCTCAGCGTTTCCTCGACGCCCTGGGCGGCCTGGTGGCCGGGGTCGATGATCACGCATTCCTCGCCTGCGGCGGGGGCGACCAGATAGCAGTTGGTCCCCCAGGCCCCGGCGGGGAACCCGGCAATCAGCACGATCGTCCTCGATTTCTTGCGCGGCGGGTGATTACGGCTGTTCAGAGCCTACCGGCGCTGCTCCGATCACAGCGAACCCATATACGGTACGGGGCACAGTCAGCTCGTACGCACGTACCCGCAACCTCATGAGACCGCACAAGGAGACGACCGGTGGTCAGCAGCGAACAGCGTCGGCGCCAGCTCGCGCGCGAGAAGTTCGAGCGGCAGCAGCAGCGCCGGGAGGCAGCCCGGCGCAGGGCCAGGCGCCGCAACACCGTCATCGCGGCCACCCTCGCGGTGATCGTCGCCGCGGGCGGCGCCGCCTACGCGACGGGTGTGTTCTCCGGCGACGGCGACAAGAAGAGCGACGCCGCGTCCCCGTCGAGCAGCCCCTCGCCCTCCGCAAGTTCCTCGGCCGAGCCGAAGATGGCCGTCGACGCCAAGGCGAAGTACGACATGGCGCTCAAGACGAACGCCGGTGACATCACGTTCGCCATGGACGCCGCGAAGACCCCGCACACGGTGAACTCGTTCAAGTACCTCGCCGACAAGGGCTTCTTCAACAACACCAAGTGCCACCGTCTGACCACGCAGGGCATCTATGTGCTCCAGTGCGGCGACCCCCAGGGCACCGGCTCGGGCGGTCCCGGCTACACGATCCCCGACGAGAACCTGACCGGCCTCGGCAAGGCGGGCGCGGACGGCACCGTGACGTATCCGGCGGGCACCGTCGCCATGGCCAATACCGGCCAGGCGCACACCGGCGGCAGCCAGTTCTTCCTGGTGTACAAGGACAGCAAACTGCCGCCCACCTACACGCCGTTCGGCACGATCGACGCCGCCGGTCTGAAGGCCGTCCAGGACGTCGCCAAGGAGGGCGTCGAGGGTGGCGCGGGCGACGGGGCGCCGAAGAAGGCCGTCACCATCGAGAAGGCCACCGTCACCAAGCAGTGACTCCGGTCGGCGCCCGGCGCCCGGCACCGAGCGTGAACCGCTGAATTCGGCCGCGCTGAGTGCGGACAGCCGGGCGGCCGGTCGCCTAGATTGGCGTTGTGCGGCGCGGGCTCGTGAACCGCGCCGTGGAGGGCGGGCGAGGCCCGCCGGGAAACTGTGGACGATGCCCCGGGGGGAGGACCCCCCGCGCAGGCATCATGTGGAGGAGGCGCTGTGAGCAGCGACCCGTGGGGCCGCGTCGATGAGACGGGCACCGTGTATGTGCGTACAGCCGAGGGCGAAGTCGTCGTCGGATCGTGGCAGGCGGGCTCCCCGGAGGAGGCCCTGGCCTACTTCGAGCGCAAGTACGAGGGCCTGGTCGTCGAGATCGGCCTCCTCGAACGACGGGTGAAAACCACCGACCTGTCGGCGAAGGACGCCGGGGCCGCGATCGACCATCTGCGCGCGCAGGTGGACGAGCACCACGCGGTCGGTGACCTCGACGCGTTGCGGGGGCGCCTCGACCAGCTCGTGAAGACCGTCGAGTCGCGTCGCGAGGAGCGCAAGGTCCAGAAGGCCAAGCAGACCGACGAGGCCAAGCACGCCAAGGAGGCGCTGGTCGCCGAGGCGGAGGAGCTGGCGCAGAGCGAGCAGTGGCGCTCGGCGGGCGAGCGGCTGCGAGCCCTGGTGGACACGTGGAAGGGGCTGCCGCGCCTGGACCGCAAGTCCGACGACGAGCTGTGGCACCGCTTCTCGCACGCCCGCTCGGCGTTCTCCAAGCGCCGCAAGGCGCACTTCGCGTCGCTCGACGCGCAGCGTGAGGACGCCCGCAAGGTCAAGGAGAAGCTGGTCGTCGAGGCGGAGGCGCTGTCCGGGTCGACGGACTGGGCGCCGACCGCCGCGCGTTACCGCGATCTGATGGCGGAGTGGAAGGCCGCGGGGCGTGCGCAGCGCGAGGCGGAGGACGAGCTGTGGAACCGCTTCCGCGGCGCCCAGGACGTCTTCTTCGCGGCGCGCAGTGAGGTCTTCGCCGAGCGCGACGCCGAGCAGAGCGAGAACCTGAAGCTCAAGGAGGAGCTGGCCGTCGAGGCCGAGAAGATCCTCCCGGTGACCGATCTGAAGGCGGCGCGGGCCGCGTTCCGCTCGGTCAACGAGCGGTGGGAGGCCATCGGTCACGTGCCGCGGGACGCGCGGCCCAAGGTCGAGGGGCGGATGCACGCCGTGGAGCGGGCGATCCAGGAGGCCGAGGAGGCCGAGTGGCGCCGTACGAATCCGGAGGCGCGGGCCCGTGCGGCCGGGCTCACGGGTCAGCTCCAGGATGCCGTCGACAAGCTGCACCGGCAGATCGACGCGGCGCGTTCGGCCGGCAACGATGCCAAGGCGGACAAGTTGGCCCGTGAGTTGGAGGGCCGCCAGGCCCTCCTCGACCAGGCCCTGAAGGGCCTGGAGGAATTCGGCGGCTGAGCCGCCCGCCGCATCCCGGCGGCGAGGCCCCCGGAACTCTAGGGTTCCGGGGGCCTCCCCATGCACCCGGCCCCGGGGAGGGGCGCGGGGAGCCGCGCCACGGCCCGCACACGAGTGGGGGCCCAGCCCCGACTCACCCCCCAGGCCGACCAGGCCCACGCGGGCCGACACCGCCCCTGCCAGGGGCGCGGGGAACTGCGCGCCCAGCCACGCACGGCCCGCTGCCGAGGCCCCTGGGCCTCCGCCCCAGACCCCGGGTTGCCCCTCCCCGCCCCTCCCCTAAACCCTCCGGGGGTGAAAGCAAAACCCCCTGGGGCTCCGCCCCAGACCCCGTTCGGCCTGAACGGCCTCGTCCTCAAACGCCGGACGGGCTGAGGTTGCCCGTGCGGGCCAGCACCAGGTGCTCAGGGGCGCGGGGAACCGCGCAGGCCGAGCTGAAACCCCCGTGCGGGCCAGCGCCAGGTGGTCAGGGGCGCGGGGAACTGCGCAGGCTGAAGCCCCCGAGCGGGCCAGCACCAAGTGCCCAGGGGCGCGGGGAACTGCGCAGGCCAAGCTGAAGCCCCCGCGCGGGCCAGCACCAGGTGCTCAGGGGCGCGGGGAACTGCGTGGCCAGCCCAGCACGACCCGCACCTGGAAGCGGGCCGCACGGGGTAGGGGCTGGGAGACCCGGCCCGGGCGGAACCCGGGGAGGTTTCCAGCGCGCCGCAGGCTAGGGGCGGCGCGCCGACGTGACCCGGTACACGTCGTACACACCCTCCACACCCCGAACCGCCTTGAGCACGTGCCCCAGGTGCTTGGGATCCCCCATCTCGAAGGTGAACCGTGACGTCGCGACCCGGTCGCGAGACGTCTGCACCGCCGCCGAGAGGATGTTGACGTGCTGGTCGGACAGGACCCGCGTGACGTCGGACAGCAGCCGCGAGCGGTCAAGCGCCTCGACCTGGATGGCGACCAGGAAGACCGAGGACTGCGTCGGCGCCCACTCCACCTCCAGGATCCGCTCGGGCTGCTGGGACAGCGAGTCCACGTTCACACAGTCCGCCCGGTGCACCGAGACGCCGCTGCCCCGCGTGACGAAGCCGATGATGGGGTCGCCGGGAACGGGCGTACAGCAGCGCGCGAGCTTGACCCACACGTCGTCGACGCCCTTGACGACCACGCCCGGGTCGGCGTTCTTGCGGCGCTTGCTGCGGCCCCGCGAGGGCGGCGCCGACTCGGCGATGTCCTCGTTGGCGGCCTCCTCGCCGCCGAGCGCCTGCACCAGCTTCTGCACGACGCCCTGGGCCGCGACATGGCCCTCCCCGATCGCCGCGTACAGCGAGGAGATGTCGGGGTAGCGCATCTCGTGGGCGAGGGTGACCAGCGAGTCACCGGTCAGGATCCGCTGGATCGGCAGGTTCTGCTTGCGCATGGCACGCGCGATCGCGTCCTTGCCCTGCTCGATCGCCTCTTCGCGGCGCTCCTTGGAGAACCAGGCCCGGATCTTGTTGCGGGCGCGCGGCGACTTGACGAAGCCGAGCCAGTCCCGCGAGGGCCCCGCGCCGGCCGCCTTGGAGGTGAAGACCTCCACCAGGTCGCCGTTGTCCAGGGTCGATTCGAGCGGTACGAGCCGGCCGTTGACCCGCGCGCCTATGGTGCGGTGACCGACCTCGGTGTGCACCGCGTAGGAGAAGTCGACGGGTGTCGAGCCGGCCGGGAGCGCGATGACGTCGCCCTTGGGCGTGAAGACGAAGACCTCGTTGCGCGACAGGTCGAAGCGCAGCGACTCAAGGAACTCGCTGGGGTCCTCGGTCTCCTTCTGCCAGTCCAGGAGCTGGCGCAGCCACGCCATGTCGTTGAGATGGTCGTCCTTGCCGGTCTTGCGCGGCACGTCGGTGCGCACCTTGGACGCGCCGGCGACCGCCTCTTGCTTGTACTTCCAGTGCGCGGCGATGCCGTACTCGGCGCGGCGGTGCATGTCGAACGTGCGGATCTGGAGCTCGACAGGCTTGCCGTTGGGGCCGATCACCGTCGTGTGCAGCGACTGGTACATGTTGAACTTGGGCATCGCGATGTAGTCCTTGAACCGGCCGGGGACCGGATTCCATCGCGCGTGCACCGTGCCGAGCGCCGCGTAGCAGTCGCGGACCGTGTCCACCAGGACGCGGATGCCCACCAGGTCGTAGATCTCCGCGAAGTCACGGCCGCGGACGATCATCTTCTGGTAGACGCTGTAGTAGTGCTTGGGGCGGCCGGTGACGGTCGCCTTGATGCGGGCCGCGCGCAGGTCGGACTGGACCTCGTCGGTCACTATGGCCAGATACTCGTCGCGCTTGGGCGCGCGCTCGGCGACGAGCCGCACGATCTCGTCGTACATCTTGGGGTAGAGGATCGCGAAGGAGAGGTCCTCCAGCTCCCACTTGATGGTGTTCATGCCCAGGCGGTGGGCGAGCGGCGCGTAGATCTCCAGGGTCTCGCGCGCCTTCTTCTCCTGCTTCTCACGCTTGAGGTAGCGCATGGTGCGCATGTTGTGCAGGCGGTCGGCGAGCTTGATGACCAGGACGCGGGGGTCCTTGGCCATCGCCACGACCATTTTGCGTACGGTCTCGGCCTGCGCGGCGTCGCCGAACTGCACCCGGTCGAGCTTGGTGACGCCGTCGACGAGCAGGGCCACCTGGTCGCCGAAGTCGCGCCGCAGGGTGTCCAGGCCGTACTCGGTGTCCTCGACGGTGTCGTGCAGCAGGCCCGCCATCAAGGTGGCCGGATCCATGCCGAGCTCGGCGAGGATCGTGGTCACCGCGAGGGGGTGGGTGATGTACGGGTCGCCGCTCTTGCGCTTCTGTCCCCGGTGCCAGCGCTCGGCGACCTGGTAGGCCTTCTCGACCTGGCGCAGCGTGGCCGTCTCGATCTTGGGGTCGTTGCCGCGCAC
This sequence comes from Streptomyces sp. NPDC006711, assembly GCF_042869775.1. Lineage (NCBI taxonomy): Bacteria > Bacillati > Actinomycetota > Actinomycetes > Kitasatosporales > Streptomycetaceae > Streptomyces > Streptomyces sp. NPDC006711. The sequence goes on along the minus strand of NZ_JBIAGO010000005.1, from coordinate 241,313 downwards.
TATCCGCAGCAGCGGTTCGAGCACCGGGTTGTACGCGGACGAGCGCTGCACACCCAGGCGGGCGAGGCGGGCGCGGACCCGGTTGGAGGAGCCGCCGGAGCGCGACACCGCGCCGGCCGGCACGACCGGCTTCGCGACGGGCGCGGGAGCCTTGGCCGGCGGGGCCGGGCTCTCGGCCTTTCCGGGCGCGGCGGGCTCGGCCTCGGCCGCGGGCTCGGAGGGCGCGGCCGGGGCCGCCGCGGGCTCTTCGGCCGTGTGGTCGGGCTCGTCGGGCTGCGCGGCGGAGAGTGGCTGGGCCTCGTCTGGCAAGAGCGCTCCTCTGGGGTCCCCCCGGACGGTGTCTGGGGGAGGGTCCGGGTCCCCCGGTCAGGCCCGGAAGTACATGGTATCGAGCCAGGGCCCCGCGCTCGCCCCCGGCCGGGTGCGAGCGCTCTGCCCCGACCAACGCCGAAGGCGGGCGCCGGATTCCTCCGGGCCCGCCTTCGGCGGTCTGTGCGACCGGCTCAGATGGTGATCAGGGCGTCGAGCGGGGCGCCCGCCAGGGCGGCGCTCAGGCGCTCACGGCCGCCGAGGAAGCCGAGCTCCATCAGGACCGCGACGCCTGCGACCTCGGCCCCGGCGCGGCGGATCAGATCGAGGGACGCCTCCGCGGTGCCTCCGGTGGCCAGCACGTCGTCGATGACCAGGACACGGTCGCCCGCGCTCAGGTCCTCGGCGTGCACCTCGATCTCCGCGGTGCCGTACTCCAGCTCGTAGGCCTGCTTGAGCGTGGCCCCTGGCAGCTTGCCCGCCTTGCGTACGGGGATGAAACCGACCCCGGCGCGGACGGCGACGGGCGCCGCCAGGATGAAGCCGCGCGCCTCAAGTCCGACGATCTTCGTCGCGCCGTGCTGGACGCACAGTGCGGCGAGGGTGTCGGTGAGGGCCGTGAACGCCTCCGGGTCCGCGAGCAGCGGGGTGATGTCCTTGAACATCACACCCGGCTTCGGATAGTCCGGCACGTCACGGATGCGGCTGAGCAGCAGCCCGACGGTTTCGGTGGAGACGCTGGTCATCGGCGCTTCCCCCGGTTGTTGCGGCTGGGCTGACGGCGCTGGCCGACGACCGCGCCCGCGGTCTGCGCCGCGTCGGTGTCATCGTCCTCAGCGTCCGCGCCGTCCTGCGCGTAGGCGCTCTCGTCCCGCGCTCCCTCGTCCGGCTCGCCCTTGGCGGCGGCCGCCGCGCGCTTGGCGAGCACCCGCTTCTTGAGCGCCTTCATCTCCGGCATGGTCTCCTTCAGGTCGGCGACCAGCGGAGTGGCGATGAAGATCGAGGAGTACGCGCCGGCGGCGAGACCGACGAACAGCGAGAGCGAGATGTCGTTCAGCATGCCGGCGCCGAGGACGCCGCCACCGATGAACAGCAGGCCCGCCACCGGGAGCAGCGCCACGACCGTGGTGTTGATGGAACGGACCAGGGTGCCGTTGAGGCTCTTGTTCGCCATCTCGCTGTAGGTGACCCGGGTCTGCTTGGTGATCCCCTTCTGGCCCTCCTTGAGTCCGTCGAAGACGACGACGGTGTCGTAGAGGGAGTAACCGAGGATCGTGAGCAGACCGATCACGGTGCCCGGGGTGACCTCGAAACCGACCAGGGCGTAGATGCCGACCGTGATCGTGAGGTCGTGGATCAGGGCGACCAGGGCCGCGAGCGCCATCCGCCACTCGAAGGCGATCGCCAGGTAGAGCACGACGAGGACCATGAAGATGATCAGGCCCGTCCAGGCCTTGTTGGCGATCGTCTGGCCCCAACTGGGGCCCACCAGGTCGGCGTTGATGTTGTTCGCATCGACCTTGAGGTTCTTGGCCAGGTCCTGCTTGATCTGGTCGGACTTCGCGGTGTCGACGCCGCCGATGGTGATGCGGATGGTGTTGTCGCCGAGCTTCTGGGCGATCGCGTCGTGGCCCGACGCGGCTTCGGCGTACTTCTCCGCCTGTGAGGCCGACAGGGAGGTCTTCGGGGTGGTGAAGACCGCCCCGCCCTCGAACTCGATGCCCATCGTCAGACCCCGCACCGCCAGGCCCACGATGGCCGTGATGGTGATCAGGATCGAGATGCCGTACCAGATCTTCCGCTTGCCGACGAAGTCGTAACCGACCTCACCGCGGTACAGCCTGGCGCCGAGAGTGCCGAGCTTCGACATCTCACGCCTCCTTCGGGTTGTCGACGGGGGCGGAGGTGGTGCGGCGGGCCCGGCGCAGCGGGGGCTTGGCGCCGAGTCGCTTCGGGTCGAGGCCGGACCAGGGGTGGCCGCCGGCGAAGAACTTCCGGCGGGCCAGAAGCGTCATCACCGGCTTGGTGAACAGGAAGACGACGACGACGTCGAGCAGGGTGGTCAGGCCCAGCGTGAACGCGAAGCCCTGGACCTTGCCGACCGTCACGATGAACAGCACCGCCGCGGCCAGGAACGACACGAAGTCGGAGACCAGGATGGTGCGCCGGGCGCGCGGCCAGGCCCGCTCGACGGCGGGACGCAGGGTGCGGCCCTCGCGGATCTCGTCACGGATGCGTTCGAAGTACACGATGAACGAGTCCGCGGTGATGCCGATGGCGACGATGGCGCCGCAGACCGCGGGCAGGTTCAGCGCGAAGCCGATGCCGGGGCCGAGCAGCGTCATGATCGTGTACGTCAGGATCGCCGAGACGACGAGACTGAGGATGGCGATCGTGGCCAGTCCCCGGTAGTAGGCCACCAGGTAGATGATGACCAGCGCGAGGCCGATGGCACCGGCGATGAGACCCGCGTGCAGCTGGTCGGCGCCGAGGGCCGCGGTCACGGTGGTGACGCTCTGCTCCTGGAAGGAGAGCGGCAGCGCGCCGTAGGACAGCACGTTGGCCAGGTCCTGGGCGCTCGTCTGGTTGAAGTTGCCGGAGATCTCGGCGGAGCCGCTGAGCGTGGAACTCACCGTCGGGGCCGAGACGACCTGGTTGTCCAGCGCGATCGCGAAGCGGTTGTTCGGGTACTGCTGCTGCGAGAGCTTCCCGGTGATCGCCGCGAACTTCTTCGAGCCGCCGCTGGTGAAGTCCATCTGAACGATCCACTGACCGTTCTGGTTGATCACGGCCTGCGACTTGGAGACGTCGGTGCCGTCGACCTCGGCCGGGCCGAGGATGTACTTCTCCGCGCCGTCCTTGTCGCACGCCACGGTCGGCTCGCTGGACTTGGCGCCCTGGCCGGCCTTGGAACGGGCTTCCCTGGTGGAGCAGTCCAGCGCCGCGAACTGGGCCTGGAGCTTGGCCGCGGCCGCGTCACCGGAGGCCGACGGGTCGGGCGCGGGGCTGGCCGGCTTGCTCGCGCCCGGCGTGGGCGAGCCTGGGGCCTTGAGCGCGTCGGTCAGGGCGCGGCCCTGGGGCGTGCTGCCGGAGCTCGGCTTGCCCGCGTTCGGCGTGCCCTTGGCGGAGGCGTTCGGCGCGGGCTTGCCGGTCGCGCTCGGGGCGCCCGAGGGGGTGGCCTTGCCGGTGCCGCTCGGAGAAGCGCTCGGGGTGGGCGCCGCGGTCGGCTGGGCGGTCAGGACCGGCCGGAAGTACAGCTTGGCGGTCTGGCCGACCTGCTGGCGGGCCTGCTCGGAGTTCGTACCCTTGGGGATGTTGACAATGATGTTGTCACTGCCCTGGGTCTGAACCTCGGCTTCGGTGACACCGAGACCATTGACGCGGCGGTTCATGATCTGGACCGCCGTGTCCATGTTCTTCTTGTTGATCGCCGACTCCTGGCCGGGCTCCGCCTTGGCCTTGAGCGTGATGCTCGTGCCGCCGGCGAGGTCGATGCCCAGCCTCGGGGTGGTGGTGTGGGAAATGAACATCCCACCGGTGAGCGCGACCATGGCGATGAGGATGAAGGCCAGGGCACGGCCCGGCCTGCTCTGACCCCCCGCCGCCGGCCTTCGGCCCTTGTTCGGTGCTGCCACCTTGTCGTTTCTCCCTGTCCAACCGCCCGGCGCCGGGTAATGCGCGTGGGCGGCCACGAAGTGTTGTGGGGACGTCCCCCGCGGAAGTCGGCCCGCTCGGGGGCCGTCGGCGCCGGTCGGGCGCCGTGCGGTCCCGGCGCGTGACTACTTCGCTTCGGCCCCGCCGTCGGCCTTGCCGTCCTTGCCGTCCGTGTCGTCCGTGGGCAGGGCCGCGTTCTGCGCCTCGTCCTTCTTGCCCAGGTCGATCTTGGCGTTCTTGCTGTCCTCGGCCCCGGCCTCGGTGGCGCCGGTCAGCGACGAGGCGTCGTCCGGCACCTCCGGGAGCTCGACGTCGGTGTCGTCGGTGTCGCCGTGCACGATGCGGTTGTACTCGGCGTCACTGAGGACCGCGCCGATCGCGTTCTTGGCGTAGACGGCGTGGACGCCGGGCGCCACCTCCAGGAGGACCGTCTCGTCGCCGATCTCCTTGACCGTGGCGTACATGCCCCCGATCGTGCGGATACCGGTGCCGGGCTGCATCTCTTCGCGCATAGCCGCGGCGGCCTGCTGCTTCTTCTTGGCCGACCGCGTCATCAGGAACATGGCCCCGATAAGCAAAACCAAGGGGAGGAGGGTGATAGGGCTCACGGGACGGAACTTCCTTCGCATGACCACACGAAAGCGCGGCCTGATCTGGGGGTGGGTACGCCGGCCTGGAAGGGCGGCATCGGCGGAGTCTAAGCGAGTCCGCACAGATGGAACAACGCCCAGCATCCCACCGGGGTTCCTCCGCGTACGATCCTCCGCGCCGTCACGCCCCGAAGAGCCCCGGTTGTCCGCTTCCCGCCGGGCCGCCGCCCTGCCGCGGGGGTACGAGGCCGAGGTGGGCCCAGGCGGCGGGCGTCGCCACCCGGCCCCTCGGGGTGCGCGCGAGCAGACCCTCGCGCACGAGGAAGGGCTCGGCCACCTCCTCCACCGTTTCGCGCTCCTCCCCCACCGCGACCGCCAGGGTGGACAGGCCCACCGGGCCGCCGCCGAACAGCTTGAGCAGGGCCTGGAGCACCGCCCGGTCCAGGCGGTCGAGGCCGCGCGCGTCGACCTCGTACACCCCGAGCGCGGCCGACGCGATCTCAGGGGTGATGACGCCGTCCGCCTTGACCTGGGCGTAGTCGCGCACGCGGCGCAGCAGCCGGTTGGCGATGCGGGGGGTGCCACGGGAGCGGCCGGCGATCTCGGCGGCGCCCGCGGTGTCGATCTCCACGTCGAGCAGCCGGGCGGAGCGGTGGATGACGCGCTCCAGCTCGGCGGGTTCGTAGAACTCCATGTGACCGGTGAAGCCGAACCGGTCACGCAGCGGGGGCGGCAGGAGGCCCGCCCTGGTGGTGGCGCCGACCAGCGTGAAGGGGGGCAGTTCCAGCGGGATCGCGGTGGCGCCGGGGCCCTTGCCGACGATGACGTCGACCCGGAAGTCCTCCATCGCCATGTACAGCATCTCCTCGGCGGGGCGCGACATCCGGTGGATCTCGTCGAGGAACAGGACCTCGCCCTCCTGGAGGGAGGAGAGGATCGCGGCGAGGTCGCCCGCGTGCTGGATGGCGGGGCCGCTGGTGATGCGGATCGGGGCGCCCATCTCGGCCGCGATGATCATCGAAAGAGTGGTCTTGCCGAGGCCGGGGGCGCCCGAGAGCAGCACGTGGTCGGCGGTCGCGCCCCGGGCCCGTGCCGCGCGCAGAACCAGATCCAGCTGTTCGCGGACCTTCTCCTGGCCGACGAACTCCTCCAGGTCCTTGGGGCGCAGGGCGGCCTCGACCGCGGTGTCCTCGCCGTCGGCGGCGGCCCCCACCAAGCGGTCGCCGGGGCCGTCGGCGGTCGCCGACAGATCCGCGGTGCCGGAGCTGTCTTCCCAGTTCATGACGTGTGCCTCGGATCGTGGTGGGTGGTCGCGGTGCGGGGGCGCAGGCGGGGGGTGTGGGGGCGGGCCGGGGGCGCTCGGTGACCGCCGGGCGCCCCTGGCTCAGCGGGCGCGGTTGAGGGTCTGCAAGGCGGCCTTGAGCAGCGCGCCCACGTTCGGCGGGCTGGAGGCCTCGGCCTGGGGGGTCACCGCGGCGACCGCCTCGTCGGCCTCGCGCGTGGCGTAGCCGAGACCGATGAGGGCCGCGTGCAGCTGGTCGCGCCAGCCCGAGGTGACGGGTGCGCCGACGGCGGGGGCGCTGCCGACGGGCGCTCCCAGCCGGTCCTTCAGCTCGATGAGGAGCTTCTGGGCGCCCTTCTTGCCGATGCCGGGCACGGCGGTGAGCGCCTTCTCGTCGCCGGAGGCGAAGGCGCGGCGCAGCGCGTCGGGCGTGTGCACGGACAGGACGGCCTGGGCGAGCCGGGGACCGACGCCGTTGGCGGTCTGGAGCAGTTCGAACACCTGCTTCTCGTCGTCGTCGGCGAAGCCGTACAGGGTCAGCGAGTCCTCCCGCACGACCAACGACGTGGCGAGCTTGGTGTGTTGGCCCACGCGCAGTTCGGCCAGGGTGTTGGGCGTGCACTGAAGGGCCATGCCGACGCCGCCGACCTCGACCACCGCGGTGTCGGGAGCGAGGGCGGCGACCGGGCCGCTGACGAAGGCGATCATCGGGTGACCTTCCGGACGGAGTGCTGGGCGTGGGCCTGTTGGAGCCGGTTGAGCGCGGGGGCTCGCCAGATGTGACAGATGGCCAGGGCGAGCGCGTCCGCGGCGTCGGCCGGCTTGGGCGGGGCGTCGAGCCGCAGCAGGCGCGTGACCATCGCGCCGACCTGGGCCTTGTCGGCGCGGCCGCTGCCGGTGACGGCGGCCTTGACCTCGCTCGGGGTGTGCAGGGCGACAGGGATGCCGCGCCGGGACGCGCACAGCATGGCGACCGCGCTCGCCTGGGCGGTGCCCATCACCGTACGCACGTTGTGCTGGCTGAACACGCGCTCCACGGCGACGAATTCGGGCCGGTGCGTATCCAGCCACTCCTCGATGCCGCGCTCGATGGCGACGAGCCGGTGGCCCAGCTCCGCGTCCGCCGGTGTGCGCACGACGCCGACGCCGAGCATGGTGAGCGGCCGGCCCGCGACCCCCTCGACGACGCCCACGCCACATCGCGTGAGGCCGGGGTCCACCCCCAGTACGCGCACGGCCCCTCCCCTCGACGATCTTCGACCTTCCGCCAGGCTAACCGGCGGCACTGACAACGGCGGCGGGCCGATGGGACGTGTCCCATCGGCCCGCCACAACCGCTCGGCTCACGGTGATGCCAGGGGGTGTCTGGTGGATCAGGGTCGGTCAGGGTGCGGCGCCTGGTGCGGTGCATCGCAAGGCGCTGGAACGTCGTGATAGCGGAGCTATCGGGGCGTTTCGGCAACGCCGCGAGGTGCCGTGCCAGGCGCCGCACCCCCGGCCATGATCCACCAGACACCCCCCTAGGCGTCGACCTTCTCCATGACCTCGTCGGAGACGTCGAAGTTGGCGAAGACGTTCTGCACGTCGTCGCTGTCCTCCAGCGCGTCGATCAGCTTGAAGATCTTCCGCGCGCCCTCTTCGTCCAGCTCGACCTGCATGGTCGGGACGAAGTTGGCCTCGGCCGAGTCGTAGTCGATGCCGGCCTCCTGGAGCGCCGTGCGGACCGCGACCATGTCGGTGGCCTCGGAGATGATCTCGAAGGAGTCACCGAGGTCGTTGACCTCCTCGGCGCCCGCCTCGAGCACGGTCTCCAGGACGTCGTCCTCGGAGAGCTCACCCTTGGGCAGGACGACGACGCCCTTGCGGTTGAACAGGTACGACACGGAGCCCGGGTCGGCCATCGAGCCGCCGTTGCGGGTCATCGCGACGCGGACGTCGGACGCGGCGCGGTTGCGGTTGTCGGTAAGGCACTCGATGAGCACCGCGACACCGTTCGGACCGTAGCCCTCGTACATGATCGTCTCGTAGTCGGCGCCGCCCGCCTCGAGACCGGCGCCGCGCTTGAGCGCGGAGTCGATGTTCTTGTTGGGCACCGACTGCTTCTTCGCCTTCTGCACGGCGTCGAAGAGGGTCGGGTTGCCGTCGATGTCGGCGCCCCCGGTGCGGGCCGCGACCTCGATGTTCTTGATCAGCTTCGCGAAGAGCTTGCCACGCTTGGCGTCGATCACGGCCTTCTTGTGCTTCGTCGTAGCCCATTTAGAGTGGCCGGACATCTGCCTGTCTCCTTCGCGTAACCCATTCTGCGTCGTTCGGCAGAGATCCTACCGGGACCCGGCCCACCCGTCGCCCGGCCCCCGCGTCGCGGGCGCCGGGCGGGCGCTTGTCAGCCGGCGGCGCGCACCATGTCGACGAAGAGCGCGTGCATGCGGTGGTCGCCGGTGAGTTCGGGGTGGAACGAGGTCGCCAGCGCGTTGCCCTGGCGTACGGCGACGATGTGGCCGCCGTGCTCGGCCAGCACCTCGGCCCCGGCGCCGACGGACTCCACCCAGGGCGCGCGGATGAACACGCCTTCCACGGGGCCCACGCCCGCGACCTCCACGGTCGCCTCGAACGACTCGTTCTGGCGGCCGAAGGCGTTGCGGCGCACGATCATCTCGATGCCGCCGAAGGTCTCCTGGCCCGAGCGCGGGTCGAGGATCTTGTCGGCGAGCATGATCAGGCCGGCGCAGGTGCCGTAGACGGGCAGGCCCGCGCGGACCCGCTCGCGCAGCGGCTCCAGCATGCCGAACAGGGCGGCCAGCTTGGAGATGGTGGTGGACTCGCCGCCGGGGATGACGAGGCCGTCCACCTCGGCGAGCTCTTCGGGGCGCCTCACCGGCCTGGCCACGGCGTCCGCCGCGGCCAGGGCGATCAAGTGCTCCCGTACGTCGCCCTGGAGCGCGAGGACGCCGATGACGGGGGGGTTGTTCATGAGGGATTACCAGCCGCGGTTGGCGTAGCGCTCGGTCTCGGGCAGCGTGTCGCAGTTGATGCCGACCATGGCCTCGCCGAGGTTGCGGGAGGCGTCCGCGATGATCTTCGGGTCGTCGTAGAAGGTGGTGGCCTTCACGATGGCGGCGGCGCGCTTGGCGGGGTCGCCCGACTTGAAGATGCCGGAGCCCACGAAGACGCCCTCGGCGCCGAGCTGGCGCATCAGGGCAGCGTCGGCGGGGGTGGCCACGCCACCGGCGGAGAACAGCACGACCGGGAGCTTGCCGAGCTCGGAGACTTCCTTGACGAGCTCGTACGGGGCGCGCAGCTCCTTGGCGGCGGCGTACAGCTCGTTGTTGTCGAAGCCGCGCAGCTTGGCGATCTCGTTCTTGATCTGGCGCAGGTGGCGGACGGCCTCGACCACGTTGCCGGTGCCGGCCTCGCCCTTGGAGCGGATCATGGCCGCGCCCTCGGCGATGCGGCGCAGGGCCTCGCCCAGGTTGGTGGCGCCGCACACGAACGGCGTGGTGAAGGCGAACTTGTCGCTGTGGTTGACCTCGTCGGCCGGGGTCAGGACCTCGGACTCGTCGATGTAGTCCACGCCGAGCGACTGAAGGACCTGGGCCTCGACGAAGTGGCCGATGCGGGACTTGGCCATCACCGGGATGGAGACCGCGCCGATGATCTCCTCGATCATGTTCGGGTCGGACATCCGGGCCACGCCGCCGTCCTTGCGGATGTCGGCCGGAACCCGCTCGAGGGCCATGACGGCGACGGCGCCCGCGTCCTCGGCGATCTTCGCCTGCTCGGCGTTGACCACGTCCATGATCACACCGCCCTTGAGCTGCTCGGCCATGCCGCGCTTGACGCGTGCGGTACCGACGGCGGGGCTGTCGGCCTGGGGGGTGCTGGAAGGGGTGCTGGACACGGAGCGACCTCACGGGGGTGAAGATGGGATTCTGCTGTCCCGAGACAACCCCGGTGGGGCGGGCCACATCAAGGGCCAATGCGCACCCGGTGGATCGTTTTTCCTGCTGGAGCGGGTCATCGGCCCCGCGAGCGCGCCGCTTGGCGCGCCGCCCAGGTTCCGCCGGGCTCAGCTCCCCGGCCGGTCGGCGAGCGCCGTCGGCGGCTCGTCGTCCATCTCGAAGGCGAGCGGGAACGGCGCGTGGCCCGCGAGCCGGAACCAGCGCACCGTGCGGTGCCTGCGCAGCGCCCTGGCCGCGCGGACGGCGTCATTGTGGAAGCGCCGCGCCATCGGCACCCGGCGCGCCGCCTGAGCCAGCTCCTCTGCGGCCTCCACACCGCCGGGCGCCGCGCGGACGGCGTCCACCTGCGCGGGCTCGGTGAAGACGGCGCGCAGCGCCTGGCTGAGCTCGCTCTCGGCGACCTCCCGGTGCTCCTCCTCCGCCTGGCGCGCGGCGTGCGCGGCCTCGTAGAGCACGATGGAGGCGGCCGGGTCGAGCACGCCGCTGGTGGCGATTTCCTGGGTGACCGAGGCGCGGCGCACCAGCTGGGCGTCGAGGGCCGCCCTGGCCGCGTCGATGCGGGCGTGCAGGCGGTCGAGGCGGCCCGCGGTCCAGCCGAGGTAGAGGCCGATCGCGACGAGGGCGACGGCGATCCAGATGAGGGTTACGGTCACGGGCCGCAAGGCTACCGGCAGCCGTCCGGCGGTTGAGGCCGAACGCCGTGCGGGCCGAACCCGGGTCTGGGGCAGCCCCAGGGGCCCCGGCTGCGGGCCGTGGGTGGCTGGGCGCGCAGTTCCCCGCGCCCCTGGCAGGGCTCGGGCGGGCCCGCATGGGCATCCTCGGGCCGCCTGGAGCAGCCAATCCTGGCCCGCACCGGCATCCCCAGCCGGCTTGGAGCATTCAACCCTGGCCCGCACAGGCGTGGTCAGCCCGTCATGGCGGTCCCGCCTGGCCCTTAAGGCCTTGGGGGAGATTGAGGACGAGGGCCCTTCAGGCCCGAACGGGGGTCTGGGGCGGAGCCCCAGGGACGTCGGCTGCGGGTCGTGGTCGCTTCTCGCGCAGTTCCCCGCGCCCCTGGCAGGGTTGGCGCTGGCCCACACCGGCACCCTCAGCCCGTCATGGGGGTCCCCCCTGGCCCTTAAGGCCTTGGGGGAGGTTGAGGCCGAACGCCGTGCGGGCCGAACCCGGGTCTGGGGCAGCCCCAGGGGCCCCGGCTGCGGGCCGTGGGTGGCTGGGCGCGCAGTTCCCCGCGCCCCTGGCGGGGCTCGGGCGGGCCCGCATCGGCATCCTCGGCCCGCCTGGAGCATTCAACCCTGGCCCGCATCGGCATCCGCAGCCCGCCTGGAGCATTCAACCCTGGCCCGCACCGGCATCCGCAGCCCGCCTGGAGCATTCAACCCTGGCCCGCACCGGCATCCGCAGCCCGCCTGGAGCATCCAATCCTGGCCCGCACCGGCATCCCCAGGCCGCCTGGAGCATCCCATCCTGGCCCGCATCGGCATACCGTCGCCGGGGCTCAGTCGCGGGCCAGGCCGAAGCGGGCCCGGAAGCCCGGGCGTTCGTCGGCCGCGACGGCCGCCGCCCCGTGCGTCACCGTCTCGTACACCGCGAGGATGTCCGCACCGACCGTCGACCAGTCGAAGCGCCGCACATGGGCCGAGCCGCGCCGGCTCAGGCCCGCGCGGCGCCCGGGGTCGGCGAGCAGCCGCACCGCGGCCGACGCCAACGCGTCGGCGTCCTCGTTGGCGAACAGATCGCCCGCCTCCCCCTGGTCGAGCACCTGCGCGAACGCGTCCAGGTCGCTGGCGAGGACCGCGGCGCCCGCCGACAGCGCCTCGACCAGGATGATCCCGAAGCTCTCGCCCCCGGTGTTGGGCGCGACGTACACATCGACGCTGCGCAGCAGCCGCGCCTTGTCCTCGTCGCTCACCATGCCAAGGAACTCCACTCGGGAGCGCAGCTCGGGCGGCAGGGAGGCGACCGCTTCCTCCTCGTCGCCCCGTCCCGCCACGAGCAGCCGGGCGCCAGGGCGCTCGGCGAAGATCTTCGGCAGCGCCTTCATCAGGACCGGCAGGCCCTTGCGGGGCTCGTCGATGCGGCCGATGAAGCCCAGGGTCTGGCCCTGCCACTCCTTGTTCGGCTCCGCCCGCGCGAAGAAGTCGACGTCGACCCCGTTGGGGATGACCACCGCGTCGCCGCCCAGGTGCTCCACCAGGGTGCGGCGCGCGTACTCGCTGACCGCGATGCGCGCGCTGATCTTCTCCAGGGCCGGCTGGAGGATGGGGTACGCCGCGATCATGGCCCGCGAGCGCGGGTTGGAGGTGTGGAAGGTCGCCACGATGGGGCCCTGCGCGGCCCAGCACGAGAGCAGGCCGAGCGAGGGCGAGGCGGGCTCGTGGATGTGGATGACGTCGAAGGTGCCCTCGTGCAGCCAGCGCCGCACGCGCGCCGCCGAGAGGAACCCGAAGTTGAGCCGCGCCACCGAGCCGTTGTAGGGCACCGGCACGGCACGGCCCGCCGAGACGACATAGCGGGGCAGCGGGGTCTCGTCGTCGGCCGGCGCGAGGACCGACACGTCGTGGCCCAGCCGGATCAGGTGCTCCGCCAGGTCCCTGACGTGGAACTGGACGCCGCCCGGCACGTCCCAGGAGTACGGGCAGACGATGCCGATCTTCACGCCCGTCGTTCCTCCAGATCCGCGAGCCACACCCGTTGCAGCATGTGCCAGTCCTCCGGGTGGTCGGCGATTCCGCCGGCGAAGGCGTCCGCCAGCGCCTGTGTCATGACGGACGTCTTCGCGGCCCGGTCGCCTGTCTCGGGCACCTCGATGGGCGGGTGCACCCGGCCCTTCATGACGGGCGTCTCGTCGTACCAGAGCGTCACCGGCAGCAGCAGCGCGCCGGTCTGCTGGGCCAGCAGCGCCGGGCCCGCCGGCATCCGGGCGGTCTCGCCGAAGAACGTGACCTCGACGCCTGAGGCCGAGAGGTCGCGGTCGGCGACCAGGCAGACCAGGCCGCCCGCGCGCAGCCGCCGGGCCAGCGCGCCGAAGGCCGCGCCGCCGGTGTGCGGCAGCACCTCCATGCCAAGGCCCTCGCGGTAGGCGACGAAGCGGTCGTACAGCGTCTCGGGCTTGAGGCGTTGGGCGACCGTGGTGAAGGGGGTGTCCAGGCGGGTGGTGACCCAGGCGCCCGCGAGGTCGTAGTTGCCCATGTGCGGCAGGGCGACGACGACGCCGCGCCCGGAGGCGAGACCGTCGACGAGGTGGTGGATGCCCTCGCCCTCGAACCCGTTCCTCATCCGCTCCTTGCTCCACGCGGGCAGCCGGAAGGACTCCATCCAGTACCGCATGTACGAGCGCAGGCCGGCCCGGGAGAGCTCGGCGAGCCGGTCGGGGCCCGCGTCGGGGACGACGCGCGCCAGGTTGGCCTCCAGGCGCAGCACGCTCTTGCCGCGCCGCTTCCACACCTGGTCGGCGATGCGCCGGCCAAGACCGGTCGCGACGGGTTCGGGCAGTTTCTTGACCGTGGCCCAGCCGAGGCCGTACAGCGCGTCGCTCAGCCTGTCGTTCATGCGCCCGCCTCGCCGGCGGACCGCGCGGCGGCCGTGTCCGCCTCGGCGGACTCACGGCGGACCGTCACCACGCGCTGGATCAGCGTGATCAGGCTGCCCACGGCGACGATCCACAGCGCGATGGGCAGCAGCACCTGGATGCCCGGCACGCCGAAGCCGTGCAGTCCCGCGAGGCCCGCGGCGACCAGCGAGATCACCAGGCGCTCGGCGCGCTCCACCAGGCCGTTGACCGCGACCGGGAGCCCGATCGCCTCGCCGCGCGCCTTGGTGTAGGAGACGACCTGGCCGCTGGCCAGGCAGAAGATGGCGACCGCGCACAGAATGTTGTCGTCGCCGCGTCCGGCGTACCAGAGCGCGAAGCCGCCGAAGATCGCGCCGTCGGCGACCCGGTCGAGCGTGGAGTCGAGGAAGGCGCCCCAGCGGCTGGAGATCCCGGCCTGGCGGGCCATGTTGCCGTCGACCAGGTCCGAGAAGACGAACAGGGTGATGACGATCGTGCCCCAGAAGAACTCTCCACGGGGGAAGAAGACCAGCGCACCCGCCATCACTCCGGCCGTGCCGACGAGGGTCACCGCGTCGGGGCTGACTCCTCGGCGGAGCAGAAACGCGGCGATCGGCGTGAGGACACGCGTGAAGAATGCACGCGCGTACTTGTTCAGCATGGCCTTCCCGAGGGGTCGGTGTGGCCGCGCGGCCCCTGCTGGCCACCGGCCGACCCATCGTAGCCACGACTGGCGGGCGCCACCGCCGGGCACCCGCCGGGCGGCGCCCGGGCGGCGTGTGTCACGTACGACGTATGGACGCACCGTGACCGGAGTGGAAAGCTCGAATTACCGCGGGCATCGCAGCTGCCGCCTCGGCACGCGCAGTCCGCGTGTCCGCGCCCTCACACCACCTCGCCGCGCGTCACGAGCGGGAGGACCGAGAGGAACCGACATGGGCGACAAGGCGAACGCACACCCCGGGGCCGCCGGCAGGGCCACGACGGCCGGCCACCCCGCATCGGTACGGAATGTGGTGCTGGTCGGCCACAGCGGCTCAGGAAAGACCACGCTGGTGGAAGCCCTCGCGCTGGCGGCGGGGGCCGTCAACCGCGCGGGCCGGGTCGAAGACGGCGGGACCGTCTCCGACCACGACGAGATCGAGCACCGCCAGCAGCGCTCCGTACAGCTGTCGCTGGTCCCGATCGCCTGGGACGGCTTCAAGATCAACCTACTGGACACCCCCGGATACGCCGACTTCGTCGGGGAGCTCAGGGCCGGTCTGCGGGCGGCGGACGCGGCCCTGTTCGTCGTCTCGGCGGCGGACGGCATGGACGGCTCCACCCGGATGCTCTGGGACGAGTGCGCGGCCGTACGCATGCCGAGGGCCATCGTGGTCACGCACCTGGAGGCGGCCCGCGCCGACTTCGACGCGATGACCGGGATCTGCGCGGGCGCCTTCGGCGGCGACGATCCCGACGCCGTACTCCCGCTCTACCTGCCGGCGCACGGCGCGCCGGGCCCCGACGGGCACGCCCCGGTGACCGGGCTCATCGGCCTGCTCTCGCAGCGGGTGTTCGACTACTCATCGGGTGAGCGCAAGGAGATCGGGCCCGACGCGGGCCAGCTCCCGCTGATCGAACAGGCCCGCAACCGGCTCATCGAGGGGATCATCGCGGAGAGCGAGGACGAAACCCTCATGGACCGCTACCTGAGCGGCGAGGACATCGACTTCACGTCGCTGGTCGCCGATCTGGAGCGAGCCGTGGCGCGCGGCACCTTCCACCCCGTCCTGGCCGCGGCGCCCGCCGCCGACGGCGCCCGGCACGGCCTCGGCACCATCGAACTGCTCGAACTCATCACCGGCGGCTTCCCCTCGCCCCTGGAGCGGGCCACGCCCGACCTCACGACCCCCGAGGGCAAGCCCCGCCCGGCCCCGGCCCGCACCGCCGATGGTCCCCTGGTCGCCGAGGTGATCAAGACCTCGTCCGACCCGTACGTGGGCCGGATCAGCCTGGTACGGGTCTTCTCGGGCACCCTGCGCCCCGACGAGACGGTGCACGTCTCGGGTCACGGCATGGCGGAGCGGGGCCATGAGGACCACGACGTCGAGGAGCGCGTCGGCGCCCTGTCCTCGCCCTTCGGCAAACAGCAGCGCCCCCTCACGCAGTGCGTCGCGGGCGACCTGGCGTGCGTGGCGAAGCTGGCGCGGGCCGAGACCGGCGACACCCTGTCCGCCAAGGACGACCCGCTCCTGATGGCGCCCTGGGACATGCCCGATCCGCTGCTCCCCCTCGCCATCGAGGCCCACAGCAAGGCCGACGAGGACAAGCTCTCGCAGGGCCTGGCCCGGCTGGTGGCCGAGGACCCGACCATGCGGCTCGAACAGAACCCGGGCACCCACCAGTTGGTGCTGTGGTGCCTGGGCGAGGCCCACCGCGACGTCGCCCTGGAGCGCCTGCGCACCAGGTACGGCGTCCAGGTCGACGTCGTCCCGCACAAGGTGTCCCTGCGGGAGACCTTCGGCGCGCGCTCGGCCGGGCGCGGCCGGCACGTCAAACAGTCGGGCGGGCACGGGCAGTTCGCGATCTGCGAGATCGAGGTGGAGCCCCTGCCGCCGGGCAGCGGCATCGAGTTCGTCGACAAGGTGGTCGGCGGCTCCGTGCCGCGCCAGTTCATCCCCTCGGTCGAAAAGGGCGTACGGTCCCAGGCCGCCAAGGGTGTGGCCGCGGGCTATCCGCTGGTGGACGTGCGCGTCACACTCCTGGACGGCAAGGCGCACTCGGTGGACTCCTCCGACGCCGCGTTCCAGACCGCCGGGGCGCTCGCCCTGCGCGAGGCGGCCGCCGAGGCCCGCATCCATCTGCTCGAACCGGTCGCCGAGGTCCAGGTCATGGTCGCCGACGACTACGTGGGCCCGGTCATGAGCGACCTGTCGGGACGCCGGGGCCGGGTGGTGGGCACCGAACAGGCGGGACCGGGGCGCACCCTGGTCAGGGCCGAGATCCCCGAGATCGAGATCGGCCGCTACGCCCTCGACCTCAGGTCGCTCTCGCACGGCACCGGACAGTTCAGCCGCAGGTACGCACGGCACGAGCCGATGCCGCCCCAGCTCGCCGACAAGATGCGCGCACAGGACGAAGGGAAGTGAGGGGGCACAAGGGCGGGAAGGCGCACGGCAGTTGACGTTGCGTCAGCAGGGCGCCCGGCGCGCGCCTCCGCTCGACGGGCGGCATCACGACGTCACCTGACGGGCGGGCCGCCTCCCCGATACGCTGGGGTCGCAGATCAGATGGTGTGCGCGGGGCGGCGGCCGGGAACAGGCCGCAGGACGGCGTGCGGCGATGGGGGCGGCAGTGACCACGGAAGAGCCATTCTTCGACTTCTTGCCCAGGCCACAGGTGCCGTTGCAGGGCTCCGCGGGCCAGACGGCGGCGACCCAGGCCCTCGCCTCGGCCGCGTACCGGGACAGCCCGGTCCAGGACATACTCATGGCCAACAGCGAGTGGCACGAGTCCGTGGTGACCAAGGGCAAACTGTCCCTCCTGGAACCCAACCTCGGCGAGGCCTTCTCGCGTGCCGTGCAGTCCCGGATGCTCGGCGCCACCCGCAAGGGCATCATCCAGTCCTTCGGCACCGAGCCCGGCACCATCGTCGAGCACTGCCTGGCCGCGATCCGCATCCGCAAGGAACGCGACACCAAACTCACCCTGGTCATGGCCGTCTTCGGGCTGCTCTTCCTGCCCGGCATGCTGCTCTGGCTCGGCCTCTTCCAGCTGCGCCGCACCCTGGCCGGGGCCAAGGACCGCCGCGTCGGGGCGCTCGGCACCATCCTGCTCGTGGCGGCCGCGGGCCTGGCCGTGCTCTTCCTGATCAAACTGCCCTTCCACGGCTTCCTCGGCCTCTATCTGCGCGCGATGATCGTGGCCCCGGTCATCGGCTGGTTCTGGGCCAAGGTGATCTGCGAGAAGACCGCGCGCGACCTGCGCTCCCGCTGGGACAGCCTGCTCGGCGGCGGCGGCATAGGAGCCAAGATCCCCGAGGCGGTGCCCAAGAGCGCGGCGGCCGGCTCCGCCGAGCAGCTGCGCCAGTCCCTGGTCAAGCTGGCCGCCGAGGACCAGAGCAACGTCGTCTTCTACGCCGGGCCCAAGGGAATACTGGGCATGGGCACCCGCTGGGGCAGCTGGCAGCTCGCCGAGGAGCTTGAACCCAAGGAGCCCGGCAAGGAGATCCACGGCTTTCGCAGCTGGGACGTCATACGGGCCATCCAGGACCGCCTCCAGCTCCTGGAACGCGGTCCGCTGCACACCGGCGGCTTCCCCACCCCCTCCATCAAGAACTGGGTGGTCTCCCCCATCGGCGAGGGCGCCAAGGAGGTGTCACGCCCCAGTGGCCAGGACATCGACAACTTCCAGGTGCGCCAGCACGAGATACAGCGCATCTGCAACGAGCAGCAGTTCTCCAGCGGGAACCGGCACTACCTCGGCATCCAATTCACGCTGTGGGACGGCCAGTTGGTCATCACGATGATGGTCACCGTCACCGTGCTGCACGAGACGCTGCGGATCGAGGTGACCGGGCACGCACTAGGCCCGGTGCACCCCTTGTTCACCACCAAGCCCTCCCCCAAGACCAAGGAGGTCGACAAGACCTTCAAGTTCTGGGAGAAGAAGACGGTCCAGCTGCCCCTGGTCGACGCCGCGGAAGTGGTGCGGCTCACCGCCCGCGCCCCGCTGACCTGGTACCCGCCGGTCCTCGACCACCTGGGCGGCAAAATAGCGCTGCCCGAGCCCTTCGGCCTGCGGCACGCCTGGGCGGACAAGCCCTGGCGCCACCGCTTCATGGCCGACGACGCGATGCGCGCGGCGACACCCGTCCTGCGGGTGGTGCACGCCGCGGCCATGAAGGTGCTCGACGAGCACGGGGTGAACACCGAGCGCTTCACCAACCGCTCGATGATCCTCAGCGGCCTGGTCCAGGACCCGGCGCCCAGGAAGGCCGACGTGTACGACGCGTAGACCCTGTCCAGGTGTCACGGTGTCACGACCCGCGGGCGCGCGAACACCGAGTTGTCGATGACGACGTCCATCATCGGCAACGGGTCGACTTCCCGCAGATGGACGCGCTCGGCGGCCAGATACCTGGTGCGGTGCAGCGTCTCCGCCCCGGCCCAGTCCTGGTCCCGCTCGGCACCCCGCCGGACGGACAGTTCCGCGTCCACCCGCAACCACACGCGGAAGTCCCAGTAAGCGTTGATCTCGGGACGGAAGGCGAACACCCCGTCCACGATCAGCACGGAGTCCGCCCCGAGCGGCGTCACTTCGGATGAGTGGTCGCGCTGGGTCAGTGGGTCGATGCCGCACAGCGCACACGTCGTCGCTCGCGATGACCGGCAGGGGTCCAGCAACAGGCGCTTGACCGCTTCGTAGTCGTACGCGTTCCGGTAGTACCCCTCACCGGACTCCCGGTCGTAGAGGTGCCGGTCCCTCCACGGCTTCTTGAAGTCGTCGAGAGTCGCCCGGAGTACCGGCCGTCCCGCTGCGCTGATCCGCTCGGCCAGTTCATGCCCGAAGCTCGTCTTCCCGGCTGCGGTGAAGCCGTCGATCCCGACGAGCAGACGGTCCTGACCGCATGCGAGGACGCGCTCGGCGATCTCTTCCACCAGCGCGCCGCGCTCGGCGGAGGCTTCCGGCGGACAGGGCTGCCGCCAGGACGAAGCCGAATGCTGGACGGCTGGCCGCGGTGGTCTCATGGAGGGAACCTATCGGCCGGTTCGTCGGCCGGGAAGATCACACGTCAGCGGCCGACGGCTCAGGTGAGGGCGGTGACCAGGGTGGCGAAGGCGGCGATGATGACGGCGACGCGGACGTAGTGGAAGCGCTGCCAGCGGTCCAGTTGCTCTCTCCAGTCGGCGGGCCGGTCCTCGGGGGTCCACGTCTTGTTCCGGTTGTTGATCGGGACGAGCAGCAGGATCGACATGATCACGCTGAGAATCAGCAGCGCGCCCGCGGTGACGACCAGGCCGGCGCCGCGATGGTGCCGGCCGGTGACGGCCCAGGCCGCGACGAGGACGCACGAGCCGATGTACCAGAACGGCATCACGGCGCCGAGCATCCGGCCCCCGTGGGCGTGGCCCTGCTGGGCGCTGTCCTCCGGGAGGGCGTTGAGGATCCGGCTCATGACGACGAGGACGGCGAACTCCACCCCCACCAGCACGCCGACCACCACAGTGGTGAAGACCTCGAGTGCGTGGAACATGACGGCCCCTCCTAGAATCTAGCGCCGCTAGCCGATGAGGCAACGCTAGACCTACTGCCGCTCGATTGTCTAGCGGTGCTAGAATCGGATCATGTCGGTACAGGAACGCAAGGAACGCGACCGGGCGGAGCGCGAGCGCCTGATCGTGGCGACGGCCCGCCAACTCGCCGAGCAGCAGGGCTGGGACGCGGTCACCACCCGCCGGCTCGCCGAGCGCATCGAGTACAGCCAGCCGGTCCTCTACAGCCACTTCCGCGGCAAGCGCGAGATCATCGGCGCCGTCGCCCTCCAGGGCTCCACCGAGATGGCCGCGGCGGTGCGGGCCGCGACCGCCGCCGCGAACGGGCCGCGCGCCCGGGTGTACGCCCTCGCCCGCGCCTACCTCGACTTCGCCGAACGCAACCCGGCGGTCTATGACGCCATCTTCCAGCTCGACGGCGGCCTCGCGTACGCACAGGAGGAGACCCCGGAACCCCTCAAGGACGCTTTCGCCGCGCTACTGGAGTGCCTGGGCGAGGTCACGGGGGAAGGCGTCGCTTCGGGACTGTTCACCGAGGTGTTCTGGGCGTCCCTGCACGGAGTGGCGACCCTGACCCGGTCGGGACGGCTCCCGCCGGAGGACACCGAGGCGAGGGTGCGGCTGCTGGTGGACCGGCTTCCTGTGCACGCTGCCGAGGGCGGGCTCAACGGCGGGGCGTGACCGGGTCCCGCACACCGAGCCACGGAGCGGCACCCGAGGCCCGGTAGCGCTCCACCTCGGTGAACCCCGGCTTTGCCGCGAGGCGCATCGAGGCGGCGCCGGCGGTCGGGGTGGCGAGCACCACCGGCTCACCGGGGAGGACACTGTCGAACCAGTCGAGCGCCGCCGCGCAGCTCGATGAACGCCGCGAACAAGACGTGCGGACCCGCCGGCCCCTCGGTGCCCTAGGCAGGCCAGGCGTTTGCGAGCATCGTGCGGGTGTCCGCGAGGAGTTGGGGCAGCACCCGGGTGTGGCCGACGACCGGCATGAAGTTGGTGTCGCCGCCCCAGCGGGGCACGATGTGCTGGTGCAGATGGGCGGCGATCCCGGCACCGGCCACCGAGCCCTGGTTCATGCCGATGTTGAACCCGTGCGCGCCGGACGCCGCGCGCAGCGCGGTCATCGCCCGCTTGGTGAGCTCGCCCAGCTCCAGGGTCTCGGCCGCGTCGAGCTCGGTGTAGTCGGCGACGTGCCGGTAGGGGACGACCATGAGGTGCCCGCCGTTGTACGGGTACAGGTTGAGCACCGCGTACACGTGCTCGCCCCGCTTGACGATCAGCCCGTCCTCGTCCGACTTCGCCGGAATCGAGCAGAACGGACACCCGTCGCCGGACTCCGGTCCCGTCGGCTTGTTCTCGCCCTGGATGTAGGCCATCCGGTGAGGCGTCCACAGGCGCTGGAACGCGTCCTGGACACCCACTCCGATCTGCTGCTCCGGCTCACTCGTCATGGGGAAAAGCATAGGACTTCGGTGCCCCGGCACATCGTCCGGGTCACCCGCCACGGAACATGCGCGGGCCCCCGGGAAGGCGCGCTTCCCGGGGGCCCGGCGTGGGGCGGGGCTCAGACCTGGGTCCGCTCCGCCACGACCTTCTCGATCTTCGCGATGGCCTCGGCCACCGGGATGCCGTTCTCCTGCGAACCGTCGCGGTAGCGGAAGGAGACGGCGCCCGCCGCCATGTCCTCGTCACCCGCGATGATCATGAACGGGACCTTCTGCTTCTGCGCGTTGCGGATCTTCTTCTGCATGCGGTCCGACGAGGCGTCGACCTCGACCCGCAGCCCCTGGGCCTTGGCCTGGCGGGCGAAGTCCTGAAGGTACTCCACGTGCGCGTCACCGATCGGGATGCCGACCGCCTGGACGGGGGCGAGCCACGCCGGGAACGCGCCCGCGTAGTGCTCCAGGAGCACCGCGAAGAAGCGCTCGATGGAGCCGAACAGCGCGCGGTGGATCATGACCGGACGCTGCTTGGTGCCGTCGGACGAGGTGTACTCGAGGCCGAAGCGCTCGGGCTGGTTGAAGTCGACCTGGATGGTCGACATCTGCCAGGACCGCCCGATCGCGTCCTTGGCCTGCACCGAGATCTTCGGGCCGTAGAACGCGGCGCCGCCCGGGTCGGGAACCAGCGGGAGGTTCTGCTTCTCGGCCGCCAGACGCAGCGCCTCGGTGGCCTCCTCCCAGGCCTCGTCGGTGCCGATGAACTTGTCGGACTCCGGGTCACGGGTGGACAGTTCGAGCTCGAAGTCGTCCAGGCCGTAGTCGCGCAGCAGGTCGAGCACGAAGGTCAGGAGCGAGTCGAGCTCCTGCGGCATCTGCTCCTTGGTGCAGTAGATGTGCGAGTCGTCCTGCGTGAAGCCCCGCGCGCGGGTCAGGCCGTGCACCACGCCGGACTTCTCGTAGCGGTAGACCGTGCCGAACTCGAAGAGCCGCAGCGGCAGTTCACGGTAGGAGCGGCCGCGCGCCTTGAAGATCAGGTTGTGCATGGGGCAGTTCATCGCCTTGAGGCGGTAGTTCTGCCCGTCGAACTCCACCGGCGGGAACATGCCCTCGCCATAGTGCGGCAGGTGGCCCGAGGTGACGAAGAGCTCTTCCTTGGAGATGTGCGGGGTGTTCACGAACTCGTAGTCGGCAGCCTCGTGCTTCTGGCGCGAGTACGCCTCCATCTCCCGCCGGACGATGCCGCCCTTGGGGTGGAAGACCGCGAGACCCGAGCCCAGCTCCTCGGGGATGGAGAACAGGTCGAGCTCGGCGCCGAGCTTGCGGTGGTCGCGCTTCTCGGCCTCGGCAAGGAACTCCAGGTGCGCCTTGAGCTCTTCCTTGGTCGGCCACGCGGTGCCGTAGATGCGCTGGAGCATCGGGTTCTTCTCGCTGCCTCGCCAGTAGGCGGCGGCGTTGCGCATCAGCTTGAACGCGGGGATGGCGCGGGTGGTCGGCAGGTGCGGACCGCGGCAGAGGTCCTTCCAGCACAGCTCGCCGGTCTTGGCGTCGAGGTTGTCGTAAATGGTCAGCTCGCTGCCGCCCACCTCGACGTCGGCGCCGTCGTCCGTGGACGCCGAGCCCTTGATGCCGATGAGCTCCAGCTTGTACGGCTCGTCGGCCAGCTCCGCGCGGGCCGCCTCGTCGCTGACGACGCGGCGCGAGAAGCGCTGGCCGCGCTTCTGGATCTCCTGCATCTTCTTCTCGATGGCCTTCAGGTCCTCGGGAGTGAAGGGCTTCTCGACGTCGAAGTCGTAGTAGAAGCCGTCCCGGACCGGCGGGCCGATGCCGAGCTTCGCCTCCGGGTGCAGCTCCTGCACGGCCTGGGCCATGACGTGCGCGGTGGAGTGGCGCAGGATGTTGAGGCCGTCCTCGGAGGAGATCTCGACGGGCTCGACCTCCTCGCCGTCCTTCACCTCGTACGCGAGGTCCTTCAGCTCGCCGGCCACGCGGGCCGCGACGATGGTGCGCTCACCGGCGAAGAGCTCGGCCGCCGTAGTGCCCGTCGTCACCACGCGCTCTTCCCGCTCGGAATCGCGTTGGATGATCACACGGACGTCTGACACCGGACTTCTCCTGCCGTAGGGGGCGCGCAGCGCTTCTCGCGTACGCGGGACGATCCTACCGAGCCGGTGGGGTACGTCGCGAAATGGATATCGCGGCGCTCACCGGGGAGCGGGTCCCGCTTCCGTGCCGCAGGCCTCCTCGAAGAAGTCGACGTTCTCCTGGAGCGACTTCATCAGCCGGTCCCGCTCGGCGTCGTCCACCGGGACCGGCGCCACGTCATGGGCGCCGCGGATCCGCCGGAACCCGTCCCGGCTCTCCAGCTGCCCCACGACCCGGATCGGCAGCCCGACCAGGTGCGCGTGCCCGGCGATGCGGTACGCCTCCTCGTCCAGCTCCACGCGCACGTGCGCGACCTCGGCCCCGGCCAGCACCCGCAGCCGTACGAACCCCGGACCGCGCGGCTCAGGCCGGCGCAGGCGCACCACCGCGCCGGTGACGCGCACCGGCACCGACGGTTCGCCGCCCAGGTAGCGGGCGCCGGCGGCGCGCAGGGCGGGCAGGTCGCCGGGTGAGAAGTCGACGGGTTCGGGCCGGGCCGCGCAGCCTTCGGGGACTCCCGCTGCGGGTGCCCAGGCCAGGGCCACGCGCGCTCCCTCGCTGCCCCGCACCAGGGCGACAAGGGACTCGGTCAGCTCCCTGCTGACGCCCGCGTTCACGGCGGCGTCGAAGGCCTCCATGCCGCCGGTGGTGCGCTGGTAGTCCACCGCGTCGCGGACCGCGTTCAGCGCCGCGTACAGCTGGACCACGGCCGCTCGCGCGGTGGCCGCGGGCACGAACGCGGTGAGCCCGCCGCCCCGCGCGGGTTCCACCAGGACGCCGTCGAGGCAGGCAAGGGCCTGGCGGCGGTGGCGCGCCCCGTGGTGGCCGGCGGGCCCGCGCGCGGCCAGGGCTCCCGCGAGCAGCATCCGGTGGGCCGCGCCGCGCAGGTGTTCCTGCTCGGCCCAGGAAGCGGTGCCGGCCGGTCCCTCGGGCACCTCGCGCCACCAGCGCACCTCGTCGCTCGGCACGGCGAGCGAGACGAGCACGTCGCGTGCCGAGGGCGCGGCGCTGCGCGCGAGCGCGGTCAGGGCTTCGCCGATCAGGTCGTCGCTGTCGGGGTAGGCACGGCTCTCGGGGACCAGCAGGCTGGTGCCCGGGCCGGCCGCGCCCGGCGGCGTCCAGCGCGCGTAGCGCCCCGGGGCTCCGCCGCGCCGGTGCCAGCCGTGCCGGCGCAGCAGCGCGCCGAGGACGGCCGGGTCGACCGGGCCGGGGACCGGCGGGATCGAGCCGGGTTCTTCGTCGGGCCGGCGCATCAGGGTCTCCCTCCCGCTCCGACCCGCGTCATGATCTCGCAGAGCGCGCGGTCGTCGAAGATCCGCGAGGTCGGTATCCGCACCGTGGTCCTGCGCCGGCCGGTCACCGGGTGTCCGGCCAGGTTGATCCAGTAGCAGCAGTGGCGCAGGGCCAGGCGGTCGTGGCCCGCGCGCAGCCACTCGTCCCGGCTCCTCGGCGCCAGCATCACGACCAGGATCTTGTGGACCGACACGGGTGTGCGGGCCAGCTTCACCAGGTGGTCGTTGTCCAGCGTGAAGGAGAAGACCCCGCCCGGCGGGTGCGGCGGGATCTGGTAGGTGCACTTGAGCTGCACCTTGATCGTCACTTCGTCGTCGACGACATGGCCTGCGGCGCTGTGGCTCACGTGCCAGTCGATCCCGTTGTCGGGGAAGGGCTGGGACAGCGAGCACCCCGCTGCGGCCGCCACCGCGTGCAGGTAGCCCACCTGAAGGGTCTCCATGCAGGCGGTGGTGGCGAGTGAGCCGCGCAGCGGTGCGATCCGCCCCGACAGCAGACCGTGGCCGGGCGCGGCCGGATCGGGCTGCGCGAGCGCCATGGCTGCCGTATGCCTTCCGGGCGGTGCCGAACCATTTCTCATGACGGTCCGTCAACACCTTGGACCGTCATCTGTGTTGTCTCCGCAGTCCACGGCCCGCAAACGGCGTATGACGCAAACAGCACGGGTATCACGCAATCGGGCAGGGGAAGCACGCCATCTGCCAGGAGTGCGCGAGGAGTTGAGTAGACATGACGTGCTGGTACGAGGGTCCCCTGGCGGCGTTCGACACGGAGACGACCGGGGTGGACGTCGAAGGGGACCGCATGGTGTCGGCCGCGCTGGTCGTGCAGGACGGCCCGGGCGGGCGGCCTCGGGTGACGCGCTGGCTGATCAACCCGGGCATACCCGTCCCGGCGGGCGCGACCGCCGTGCACGGTCTGACCGACGAGCACCTGCGGCTGAACGGGCGCTGGCCGGCGCCGGTGATGGAGGAGGTCGCCAAGGCGCTGGCCGAGCAGTGCGCGGCGGGGCGCCCGCTGGTCATCATGAACGCGCCGTTCGATCTGACGCTGCTCGACCGGGAGTTGCGCCGCCATCGCGCGGCCTCCCTCGGCCACTACCTGGGCCGCAATCCGCTGCGGGTGCTGGATCCCCGGGTCCTGGACAAGCATCTGGACCGCTACCGCAAGGGCCGGCGCACCCTGACCGATCTGTGCGAGCACTACGGCGTGACGCTGGAGGGCGCGCACGACGCGGCCGCCGACGCGCTGGCCGCCCTGGAGGTCGTACGGGCCCTCGGGCGCAGGTTCGCGGGCCGGCTGGAACGGCTGACGCCCACCGAGCTGCACGCGCTCCAGGCGACCTGGCACGCGGCCCAGGCGCGGGGCCTTCAGGCCTGGTTCAGCAAGCAGGGCACCCCGGAGCTGGTGGACACCGCGTGGCCGTTGCGGCCCGAACTCCCGGCGGCCGCCTGAGCGTTGGCGGGCCGGCGGTGGAGGCGGGCAGCAAAAAGGCCGGTCCGTCGGGGACGGACCGGCCTTTCCCGGTGGGCGATACTGGGTTCGAACCAGTGACCTCTTCGGTGTGAACGAAGCGCTCTCCCACTGAGCTAATCGCCCGGGAACGGACTGAACCATACAGGCCTTGTGGCCCCGCTTTCAAACCGCGCCCAGACGCCGGCGAAGGCGACGGCGACCGGAGCGCATCATCAGGGCGTGGTTGGCCCGGAACAGCGGGCGGCCCGGCACGGCGAGGCGGCGCAGGAGCGGCCGGACGACCTCGACGTCCTGCTCGTAGACGACGCGCGTACCGGCGCCGTGCGCGCTCAGCGTCCAGCGCGCCATGCCTTCGAGGTCGCCGCTGAGTGCGGCCTCCAGGACCAGCGCCACCGGATCGCGCCGGGTCTCGCGCGCGGTGACGACCAGCTCGTATGGGATGAGCGCGCGGAACCGGGCGGTGGCGGTGCGCTCGTCGAGCGGGACCATCTCGCGGACCTCGGGCCACCAGTGGGGGTACTCCTCGTGGCGCTCCAGGACGGCGTAGACGGCGCCAGGGGCGGCCGGCAGGTCCCAGACGCTGCGGAAGCGGTAATGGCTCCAGTTCATGCGGCCAGTGTGCGCGGGGCGGCGAGGCGGCGGCCGGGCGCCCCCGGGGCGGGAACGCCGAAGGCCCCGGAGATCGTGACGATCTCCGGGGCCTTCGGTCCGGGTGGGCGATACTGGGTTCGAACCAGTGACCTCTTCGGTGTGAACGAAGCGCTCTCCCACTGAGCTAATCGCCCGGGCGCAGCGCCAACATTACCGCATGTCAGCGGGGTCTTTGACCACGCGCCGTCAGTTGTTGATCTTCCATGGCGCCACCATGCCGAACTTCCCCACGTAGACGCCCGCGAGCGCGGCGGCGATCACCAGGCCGGCCGTGGTCACGGTGATGTTGCGCCGCCGCACCTTGGGGTCGAGCGCCTTGCGCGTCGCCTCGGCGACCTTCCGCTTGGTCCAGCGCAGCACGAGCTGGGCCCAGACGAATTCGGTCGCCCAGATCGCCATGCCGCCGAAGATCACCAGCCAGCCGGGGCCCGGCAGCGGCAGCATGACCACGCCCCCGGCCACGACCGCGAGACCCACCACGAAAACGCCGACCTGCCAGCTCAGGCGCAGCGGCCTCGACGCCCTGATGAACGCGGGCGCCCGCGACCCGAGTGCCGTGGTGCCCTGCTCGTCACTCCCCGTATCCATGCGCCCCAACGTACCGGACGGGTGTCTCGAAACGGGTTCACCGAAATGGGCGTATAACCCAAAGTAATACTCCGCCGTACGAGCTACGTGAACCCCTTCAAAACGGTCAGAGGGGTTTACAACGGCACCGTAGGTGGCATGTCGATTTCGCCGACGTGCGAATCCCCGAGCGCACACTGAGCGAAAGGCCCTGGCGCTTATGAACACCACGGTCAGCTGCGAGCTGCACCTGCGCCTCGTTGTGTCGAGCGAGTCCTCACTGCCTGTACCCGCGGGCCTGCGGTATGACACGGCCGATCCCTATGCCGTGCACGCCACCTTCCACACCGGAGCCGAGGAAACCGTCGAGTGGGTCTTCGCTCGCGACCTCCTCGCGGAGGGCCTGCACCGGCCCACCGGAACCGGCGACGTCAGAGTCTGGCCGTCGCGCAGTCACGGCCAGGGCGTCGTCTGTATCGCCTTGAGCTCGCCGGAAGGAGAAGCCCTGCTCGAAGCCCCCGCGCGGGCCCTGGAGTCGTTCCTCAAGCGGACCGACGCCGCGGTGCCGCCCGGCACCGAGCACCGTCACTTCGATCTCGACACGGAACTCTCGCACATCCTGGCCGAGAACAACTGAGGCCAGGCAGAGAGCCGCACGGCGCCGTCCGACTCGGGGCGACGGCGCCGCGCGGACAACCACGGAGCGGCAGCCACCGGCGCCGTCCCCCACGAAGCCGTCGTGGGGGACGGCGCCGGTGCGCGTCCGGCACGAGCCGCTAGAGTCGGCCAGCATCCGACGGGCGCCGCCCGCCGCAGGCCAGGGAGCGAATCGTGCTGATCCCTCACGACACCCGGATCGCGCTCGACATGGTGGTCGATCTGGTGAACACCGCACCGGAGAGCGAGGCCAGGGACCGTCTCGCGGACGTCGACGCGCTGCACGCCTTCGTCAAGGACCACAGCGTCAGCGGCGTGGAACGGCTCTCCCCCGGTGACCTCCTGGGCGTCAAGCAGGTGCGCGCCCGGTTCGCCGAGATCTTCGCCGCGCCCGACGCCCGCAGCGCGGCCGCGCTGGTCAACCAGCTCGTCGCGGCCGCCGGCACCACCCCGCAGCTGACCGACCACGACGGCTACGACTGGCACGTGCACTACTTCGCGCCGGGCGCCTCGGTCGCCGACCACCTGGCGGCCGACGGCGGCATGGCGCTCGCCTTCATCGTCGTCACCGGGGAGCAGGAGCGTCTGCGCCGGTGTGAGGCGCCGGACTGCGGGCGGGCCTTCGTGGACCTCTCGCGCAACCGCTCCCGCCGCTACTGTTCGAGCCGTACCTGCGGGAACCGGCTGCACGTGGCCGCCTACCGGGCCCGGCGCAAGGAAGCCGCCGGCTGAGCCGTCCCGGCGGCGGGCCTCAGAGCAGGAACAGATCGTGTACGGCCGCCATGAGCAACAGGGCGCCGATCACCCCCAGGAAGATCATCAGGGGCGGCTGGGAGAGCGCGAAGAGGCAGCCCCGCGCCTGGGGGTCGGGGGCGCTCGGCTCGTCGGTGGGTGCAGGGACGGGGCCCTGGGAAGTGTCCAGCATCTCGGGGTGATGATGACCCAGCCGCGCCGCATGGATATACCAACGTGGCCATATTCAGCGGGAGTTCACCCGATCTTGCGGCGCGTACGAAAACAGCCGCACGGGCCGGCGCACCTAGGCGCGCGCGGCGGCCGGGCCGCCTCAGATGCCGTGCTTCTTCAAGATGGCCTCGATGTCGCTGAAGTCCTCGTTCGCCGCCGGCTTGCCCTGGGGCCGGGCGGCCGGCTGAGCCGGCGCGCGGCCCGCGCCGAGCGAGGGGGCCGACGCCTCCGGCGCCACCGCCTCACGCCGGGCGGCCGCCGCCGCCTTGCGCTCCTTGCGGGTGCCACCGCCGCGCCGCTCCACGGCGCGGGTCGCCAGGAACAGCAGCCACGCGGCCCCGAGCAGGCCGAAGCCGATCCAGACGCTGGGCTTGAAGACGATGCCGGACACCCACTGCACGACGCCCGTCATGACCAGGCCCACAGGGACCAGCGAGTAGGCGGCGACGCGCGTGGCCGCCAGAAAGCGCCTGCGGTACGCCGTGATGGCGGCGATGCCCAGGCCGGCCGCGGAAACGGCGGAGCAGACGGTCTCGGCAAGCATCCGGTTCCTCCAGGCGGGAGCGGCGGGGCGAAACGAACGGTGGGGCGAAATCAGCGGTGGGGCGAAATGAGTGGTGACGCTCCTTCCATCCTGCACCGGAACGTGGTCCGCGGGCCACGCCCGGCCTCGACCTCAGGGACATCTCCGGGGCCAGATCCTCCCCAGGTGCCGGTTGCTGGGAGACTGGACCCATGAGCGACACCGCCCCCTCCAGCACCACCGGCCCCGCCGACGCCCCTGGCACCCCTGGCCCCCTTGTCCTCGATGTGTGGTGCGAGTTGCAGTGCCCCGACTGCCACACCGCCCTGGACGACATCCGCGCCCTGCGCGCCCGCTACGGCGACCGCCTCGACATCCGGCTGCGGCACTTCCCGCTGGACAAGCACCAGCACGCCTTCGCCGCCGCCCAGGCCGCCGAGGAGGCCTTCGAGCAGGGGCAGGGCTGGCCGTACGTGGAGGCCGTGCTCGCGCGCACCGAGCGCCTGGCCACCCGGGGCGAGCGCACGCTGGTGGAGACGGCGGGCGAACTCGGCCTGGACACCGACGAGTTCGAGACCGCCCTCATCGACGGGCGGCACATGCTGATCGTCGACGCCGACCAGGCCGAGGGCAAGGCGATCGGGGTGACGGGCACACCGACGTACGTCATCGGCGAGGAGCGTCTGGACGGCGGCACGAGCCAGGAAGGGCTGCGCGAGCGCATCGAGGAGATCGTGGACCGCCTGCTCGCCCGCTAGGGGGTGTCTGGTGGATCAGGGTCGGTCAGGGCGCGGCGTCTGGTGCGGTGCATCGCAAGGCGCCGGAGCGTCTCGATAGCGGAGCTATCGGGGCGATTCGGCAACGCCGCGAGGTGCCGTGCCAGACGCCGCGCCCCCGGCCATGGTCCACCAGACACCCCCTAGCTCAGAGCAGCCGTTTGACGAGGTGGTGGCGGGTGGCGCGGTAGCCGAGGGAGTCGTACAGGCGCGCCGCCGGGGTGTTGTCGGCGTAGACGTGCAGCCCGATCGTGTTCATACCGTCGGCCAGCGCCACCCGCTCCGCCAGCAGCATCAGCGAGCGCCCGTGAGCGCGCCCCCGGTGCTCGTCGGCGACCAGGACGTCGTAGATGTAGCCGCCTCCCCCGGGTTCCTCGCGTTCCTCGCGTTCCTCGCGTTCCTCGGTCGGCGCGGACGCGGGCGCCCGGGCCACCCAGAGGCTGCCGACCGCCCTGCCCCGCTCCTCGAGGACCATCAGATGCGCCCCCTCGGTCGCGGCTCCCCCGGGCAGCAGCTCACCGTGCTCGCGCTCGGACATCGCCCGGGCCCGCGCCTCGTCCGTGCCCCGCTCGATCCAGTCCCGCGCGTAGCCCTCCACCGCCTTCGCGCGCCAGCTCGCGTACTCCTCGGCGGTCATGGGCCTGCCGGTGGTCCCGGCGGGCAACTCCGGCGGTACGGGCGGGAGTTGCTTGACCATGGTGCGGCTGCGCTCCACGTAGCCGAGGGCGCCCGCCATCCTGAGCGCCGCATCGGCCTCCGCCGGGACGGTGACACGGACCTCGCCGCTGCCCCAGCCGCGCAGCACCTCCTCGGCGGCGAGCGCGGCGACGGTGCCCCGGCCGCGCCCCCGGTCGGCCTCCTCGATCCGCAGTCCTTCGATCCGGCCCACGGCGGGCCCGAACCGCGGGTCGGTGGCGATCTGGATCCGTCCGACGTGCCGGCTGTTCACACACACGTCGTAGGTACGTGACTTGGCGCCGTCGGCACCCTGCTGGAGCGGCCCGGTCGGCCGAATGGTGGTGGTCATCAAGGCCGTTGTACCTGCCCCGGCGCCCCCCGTCACGGGGTTTACGGGTCCAGATCCGATCCGGCCCGCTCCTCGAAGATCCGCATGGCCTTCGCCGTGACCGGACCGGGCGCCGTGCCCAGAACCCGCCCGTCGACCCGGTGCACGGCCTGGACGTCGCGCAGGGTGGAGGTCAGGAAGATCTCCTCGGCGCGCTCCAGGACGTCCAGGTCCAGCTCGCTCTCGTACGCGCCGGTCCACTCCACGGTCAGCGCGCGGGTGATCCCGCCGAGGCAGCCGGAGGCGAGCGGCGGGGTGTGCAGGCGGCCTTCGACGACCACGAACACATTGGAGCCGGTGCCTTCGCACAGCCGGCCCGCGGTGTTCGCGAACAGGGCCTCCGACGCCCCGGCCGCGTGCGCCCTGGCGAGGGCGACGACGTTCTCCGCGTACGAGGTGGTCTTCAGGCCCGCCACCGCACTGTGCTCGTTGCGGGTCCAGGGCACCGTGACCACGGCGGTCGTGTCGGGGCGGCGCGCGGTCTCGCCGAGCGCGACGACCAGGCTCGGCCGGTCGTCGCCCCGGTCGGAGCCGAGCGGTGAGATGCCGCCGGTGTAGGTGATCCGCAGCCGGCCCAGCGGCATGGGGTTGGCGTCAAGAACGGCCGCGCAGGCCCGCCGCACCTCGTCGAGGTCGGGGTCGGGCAGGCCGAGGCCGCGGGCCGAGCGCGTCAGCCGGTCCAGATGGCGGGTGAGCGCGAAGAGCCTCCCGCCGGTGGCCTTC
The DNA here is from genome assembly GCF_042869775.1 of Streptomyces sp. NPDC006711. Lineage (NCBI taxonomy): Bacteria > Bacillati > Actinomycetota > Actinomycetes > Kitasatosporales > Streptomycetaceae > Streptomyces > Streptomyces sp. NPDC006711. Next base: position 209,430 of record NZ_JBIAGO010000005.1, on the reverse strand, counting down.
ACCGTCTCGAAGACGCCGTCGCCCACGGTGAGCCCGTGGTCGAGCACCGACACCTGCGCTGCGCCGGCGTCACGCAGGGCGCCGTTGACCCAGATCTGCATTTACGCGGTCCTTCCCCTGTGCCCGTCGTGGGCCCGGTCGCCCGACGCTATCGCGAGCAGCCTGGAGGCCTTCAGCTCGGTCTCGCGCCACTCCCCCTCGGGGTCGGAGCCCCAGGTGATGCCCGCCCCCGCGCCGAACCGCAGCATTCCGTGCGGCCGGTCGAGCCAGAACGTGCGTATACCCACGGCGATCTCCGCGGTGCCCCGGTCGGCGTCGACCCAGCCGATGCCGCCGCAGTAGGGGCCACGGGGTTCGGTCTCCAGCGCCTCGATGATCCGCGTCGCGCTGGTCTTCGGTGCCCCGGTGACCGAGCCCGGCGGGAAGGCGGCGGCAAGCAGCTCCGGCCAGCCGGCCCCCTCGCGCAGCTCGCCGCGCACGGTGGAGACGAGGTGGACGAGGCCCGGGTACTCCTGGACCGCGCACAGCTCGGGCACGCTCACCGTGCCGGTGGCGCAGACGCGCCCCAGGTCGTTGCGGACGAGGTCCACGATCATCACGTTCTCGGCGTGGTCCTTCTCCAGCAGGTCCGCCTCGGTGCGCGCGGTCCCCTTGATGGGTCCGGACTCCACGGTCCGCCCGGCGCGGCGCAGGAAGAGTTCGGGTGAGGCGGTGGCGATCTCGACCCCGTGGGCGGGCAGACGGATCGTTCCCGCGTACGAGGCGGGGTTGCCCCGGGCAAGCAGCGCGGTGAGCGCGTCCACGTCGGCCGTCGCCGGCTCGGGCAGCGGGGCGCTCAGTACCCGGCAGAGATTCACCTGGTAGACGTCGCCGGCCGCGATGTGCTCGCGGATGCGGCGTACGCCCGCCAGGTAGGCGGCGCGGTCGAGGGAGGTCGTCCAGTCCTCGGCGGCGGGCCCGCGCCAGGCGCCCGGTACGGGCTCGGGGACGGGCAGGGTGCGGACGTCCGCGAACCGGGCGCAGACGAGCCGTCCCTCGAAGTCGGCCGAGACGGCCCAGAAACCCGCGGAGTCGAGGGCCGCGGGGTCACTGGTGACATCACGCAGGTCAGTGGCGACGAGGCGGCCGAAACGGGCCAGCGGAGTGAGTGCGTGCACGCTGGTGAGTCTAGAGCGGGTGCGGGTGGGGTGCCCCTGGGTGACGTGGAGGCGAACGCCGGGCGTCGTCCCTGGCGGGGGCACGGACCGGACGCACCGCAGCACGCTGCACAAACGCGTTTTTGTACTGGCCCGGGAATCCGCTAGAGTTCAACACGTCGCCGGGACGCGCAAGCGGAACGGAAACGACAAGCGGACGTGGCTCAGTTGGTAGAGCATCACCTTGCCAAGGTGAGGGTCGCGAGTTCGAATCTCGTCGTCCGCTCGATGTGGGGGATCTTCCCGACCCTCATATGCACTCCTGGTGGAGTGGCCGAGAGGCGAGGCAACGGCCTGCAAAGCCGTCTACACGGGTTCAAATCCCGTCTCCACCTCCAGGCGCGATTAGCTCAGCGGGAGAGCGCTTCCCTGACACGGAAGAGGTCACTGGTTCAATCCCAGTATCGCGCACGCAGTAACACGAAGTAACCGGTCCCGTAGGGTTTGGGGCCGTTCCCGCGCGATTAGCTCAGCGGGAGAGCGCTTCCCTGACACGGAAGAGGTCACTGGTTCAATCCCAGTATCGCGCACGCAGTAACACGAAGTAACCGGCCCGGTAAGGTTTGGGGCCGTTCCCGCGCGATTAGCTCAGCGGGAGAGCGCTTCCCTGACACGGAAGAGGTCACTGGTTCAATCCCAGTATCGCGCACCACCCGGGACCCCCGGCCTTCTCGAAGGCCGGGGGTTTCGTCGTTCGGGCCGTCGGCTTGGCAGCTCAACACCCTTGCGGGAGCGCCGAGTCGGGGACCGAGTCGCGAACGAGCCGTGGGACGTGCCGCAGAACGAGCCATGGGAACGGCGAGGAAAAGGCGTGGCCCGATCGGCTCCCCAGCCGATCGGGCCACGCCTTCTACTGCCGTCCGCCGCACCCCCGTCCCCACGGGGCTGATATGGCCGGATGTCCCGACCCGGTCCGCTCTACCGGGTCCGGGGCGCCGCTCAGCGCCCCAGCATCACGCCCACGGACGACGCTTGTGTGACCACCGCGTCCCAGCCGCCGAAGACGACTACGAGCAGGGCCGCCAGGGGAAGGACCATGGCCGTCGCCACCAGGGGGTGGCGCGGGCCGGAACGACGGGCGCCGAACGCGATGCCGTGCGCCGCGCGTCCCCGCGCGCGGACGACTGGCCGCGTCACCGTGTGCGCCATGGTCCTCTCCTGTCCGGTTCAAGGTGTTCTTCGTTGCCGCTGCCAAGCGTCGTGCTTGGCAGCGGCGGGTGTCTGGCCTCGGGGGACGAGTGCGCCACCCGCCGCTTGACTCCCACAGTAGGCAGGCGCGCGGCGCCGCACGTCATGCCCTCGTACCGCTTGACTGGCCTCCCAGGGGATGAGCCGTCACCCCCGTGCCTACTCCCCTGGGTGGAGACGGGCCTCCTGCCTCTTGGGGTCTTCCCGGAGGGGACGGGGCCCCGGGCGGCTCTCCCGCTCCCCCGCGTCCTCCCTGGGGACGGGCTGCTCGACCAGGGCGAGCACCCGCGTCGCCATGAAGCGGGCGGTGCGCACGACCGTGCCGCTGCGGGTGACTTCGCTCACTTCGACCACACCGCGACGGACCGCCGTCTCGACCCTGCGCCCCGCCCTGCTCGCCACCACTTCATAGGTGCGCGTCGTGTCTCCGGCGTCCACCACTATCTCCACGCGGTCACCCTTCATGGCCCCAAACCCCCTTCTGCGACGGACCGTTGAGATCTCGCACGGGCCAGCCGCCAGGGATCCACGGCTCGCTGACCACTCTTCAAGTTTCCCACCGGGCACTGACAATCGGTCGGGCCGTGAGGGCGCGGCCTATGAGCACACCGGGCGACGGGTACGTAAGCTGTGCCACGTCAACAGGACTGGCAGCGGGGATGAAAATGGCGATGATGCGGCTCCGGCGCGAGGACCCGCGTGTCGTCGGCTCGTTCAGGCTCCACCGGCGTCTCGGCGCCGGCGGCATGGGGGTGGTGTACCTCGGTTCGGACCGGCGCGGGCAGCGGGTGGCGCTGAAGGTGATCCGGCCCGACCTCGCCGAGGACCAGGAGTTCAGGTCGCGGTTCGCCCGCGAGGTCTCGGCGGCGCGCCGGATCCGTGGCGGGTGCACGGCCCGGCTGGTTGCCGCCGACCTGGAGGCGGAGCGCCCCTGGTTCGCCACCCAGTACGTCCCGGGACCCTCGCTGCACGACAAGGTCGCCGAGGAGGGCCCGTTGACGGCCGCCGACACCGCGGCAATCGGCGCCGCCCTGTCCGAGGGCCTGGTCGCGGTGCACGAGGCCGGGGTCGTCCACCGCGACCTCAAGCCGTCCAACATCCTGCTGTCCCCCAAGGGACCGAGGATCATCGACTTCGGCATCGCGTGGGCCACCGGCGCCTCGACGCTGACCCATGTCGGCACGGCCGTGGGCTCCCCCGGCTTCCTCGCCCCCGAGCAGGTGCGCGGCGCCGCGGTCACGCCGGCCACCGATGTCTTCTCGCTCGGCGCGACCCTGGCGTACGCCGCGATGGGTGACTCGCCGTTCGGACACGGCAGTTCCGAGGTGATGCTCTACCGCGTGGTCCACGAGGAGGCGCAGCTGCGCGGTGTGCCCGACGCGCTGGCCCCCTTGGTCCAGGCGTGTCTGGCCAAGGACCCCGAGGAGCGGCCGAGCACCTTGCAGCTGTCCATGCGGCTCAAGGAGATCGCCGCACGGGAGGCGCAGGGCGGCTCGCACGCACCGGGCGCGGACGTGCGTCCCCCGGTGCAGCGCGACCGTGCCGAGGTGGAGCGGCCCACCGGACGGATCGACGAGCGCACCCAGCGCTACACCGAGGCCGGCCGTGACATCCCTTCCCCCGCGTCCCGGCCCGGGGCGCGCACGGGCGGCTCCGCGTCCCGTACGGGCGGCTCGTCATCCCGTACGGGCGGTTCCGCGCCGCGCACGGGCGGCTCGGCGCCTCGTACCGGTGGCTCCTCTTCGCGTACCGGCGGCTCCTCGTCGCGCACCGGTGGTTCGCGTCCGGGTGGGCCGCGCGGGGGTGCGTCCCGCCCCGGGGGGCGTCCCGGGACGCGGCCCGGGGCGCGCACGTCGGGCGGGGGGCTGCGGCCCGCCAACCCGCGGCTGCTGCGGCAGCGGCTCACCGTGTTCGTGCTGGTGACCTTGATCGTGCTGTTGGGCATCGCGGCGGTCAAGCAGTTCTGAGCAGTTCTCAAGGCGGGCAGACCTCTCGGTGCTCACGCGCCCCGGGTGGCTGCCGCTACTTGGTCCGCAGCGTGGCCAAGGGGTCGGGGTCCGCCTCGAGTTCGCTCATCACCGCCTTCCAGGAGGTGTCGCCCGGGTGGAGGGCGCTGTGCAGGAACGCCGTGGTGAGGCGCTGGAGCAGGGCGACACGTGTCGGGTTCTCATCCGTCGTCTCGCCGGCCTCGTATCCGGCGACGCCGCCCAGCGAATGCTCCCCGCCGGCCAGGGTGAGCAGGCTCTTGGGGGCCGGGCTGTGGGTGTAGGGGTCGGTGAACCAGTCCGGCCCGCGCGTGGTCAGCCGGGAGTGGTCGTTGTCCCCGGCGACGACGAGCGTGGGCGGCGTCATGGCGGCGAAGGACGGCGTCATGAAGGGAAGGTGCTCCCGCGCGAACGGGGTCAGCTCGTCGCCGAGGCCCGGCGCGGCGAGCAGCACGCCCGCCGTCACGCGGGGATCGGACATGTCCTCTCCGGGCGCACCGTCCGGGCCGAGGACGCGCGCGCCCAGCAGCATGCTCGCGCTCTGGGCCCCCCAGGAGTGCCCCGCCACGGCGACCCGGGCGCGATCGACGCGGCCGGCCAGGCCCGGTATCGCCGCTTCCAGGACGGCCAGTTCGTCCAGCACGCGCACCAGGTCCGCGACGCGCACGCGCCAGATGCCCGGCGTGCGGGGATCGTCGGCGGGTAGGGCGAGGGTGCGGGAGTCGAGGTGGGTGGGTTGCACGACCACGAAGCCGTGCGCGGCCCAGTGGTCGGCCAGCGGGCCGTAGCCGTTCATCGAGGAGCCGGAGCCGTGCGAGAGGACGACGACGGGCAGATCGCCGCCGGTCGCGGGGGCGGACACGCGGACCTGAAGGTCCTCGCCGCGGCCCGGGGCGGGCAGGACGACCGGCTTCGCGGAGACCACCGCGGCGGGGACGCCCCGCACGTTGCGCGCGGCGAGGGTGATGGAGTCGGACATGGAGGTGCCTTCCCTTGACGGCGATGGCGGGCCGGGGTCCGGTCTGCCATCATGAGTGAAGCGGAACCTTGTTCCGTTTACGATACGGAACCGTGTTCCGTTTTACAAGGGTGAATCCGGGTGATCGCGAGAGGTGATCGCCGAACACCGCCCGGCGGTGCGGAAAAAGGGAAGGGAGTGCCGCGTGAGCGACAGCGGCAAGGGGACGGCGGGCTCGGCCGGGTCCCGGCGCAAGGACGCCCGGCGCAATCAGCAGACGCTGCTGGAGGCCGCGGCCGCGGTCTTCGTCGAATCGGGCGTGGAGGCGCCGGTCCGGGACATCGCCGCCGAGGCGGGGGTCGGCGTGGGCACCATCTACCGCCACTTCCCCACCCGGGCGGACCTCGTCGTCGCGGTCTACCGCCATCAGGTGGACGCCTGCGCCGAGGCGGGCCCCGCCCTGCTGACGGCGGCGCCCTCACCCCGGGCCGCCCTGGAACAGTGGGTGGACCAGTTCGTCGACTTCCTGGTCACCAAACACGGCCTCGCCGGGGCGCTGCGGGCCGACACCAGCGGCTTCGAGCCGCTGCACACCTATTTCCTCGACCGGCTCCTGCCGGTCTGCGCCGGGCTCCTGGACGCCGCCGCCGAGTCCGGGGAGATACGCTCCGACCTCGAGGCCTATCAGCTCATGCGGGGCATCGGAAACCTGTGCGCGGGCGCCGAGGACGACCCGCGCTATGACGCGCGCCGCCTGGTCGCGCTGCTCCTCGCGGGACTGCGAAAGGACCCGGCGGCCCGGAGTTGAGCGCCGGAGTCCGGCGCGGTCAGGCCGTCGGCCTGCCGGTGGCCACCGCGTAGAAGGCGACGGCCGCCGCCGCGCCCACGTTGAGCGAGTCGACGCCGTGGGCCATCGGGATGCGTACCCATTCGTCGGCGGCGACCAGCGCCTGACGGGACAGCCCCTCGCCCTCCGCGCCCAGCATGAGGGCCACCTTGTCGAGCGTGTGCGGCGCGGCATCGTCGATGCTGGAGGCCTGCTCGGCCGGGGTGAGCGCGAGCAGCTTGCAGCCGGCCGCGCGGACCGTCTCCAACCCCTTGGGCCAGGAGTCGAGCCGGGCGTAGGGGACCGAGAAGACCGCGCCCATCGACACCTTCACCGACCGCCGGTACAGCGGGTCGGCGCAGTCCGGCGAGAGCAGCACCGCGTCCATGCCGAGGGCGGCGGCGCTCCGGAAGATCGCGCCGATGTTCGTGTGGTCGTTGACGGCTTCCATGACCACCACGCGGCGCGCGGTGGTCAGCAGTTCCTCGGCGGCGGGCAGCGGCTTGCGCTGCATCGAGGCCAGCGCCCCCCGGTGCACGTGGTAGCCGGTGACGCGTTCGGCGAGGTCGGGGCTCACCGCGTAGACGGGCGCGGGCAGTTCGTCGATGACGTCCCGCATCACGTCGACCCACTTGGCCGAGAGCAGCATCGAGCGCATCTCGTACCCGGCGTCCTTGGCCCGTCTGATGACCTTCTCGCCCTCGGCGATGAAGAGGCCTTCCGCGGGTTCGCGGCGGCGCCGCAGTTCCACGTCGGTCAGGCCCGTGTAATCGCGCAGACGGGGATCGTCGGGGTCGTCGACGGTGATGAGATCGGCCACAGGGTGATACTGCCTTGTCCTGAGTGAGGTGCCAACGGCTGGAACGCGGCTCCGTCACTGAGGGGCGGGGGCCGCGTCACCGAGGGTGAGCGGGCGGCGGGCGTTCGCGGGGGTCAGGGGCGCGCGTTCACCCTGACGACCTCGCCGACGACGATGACGGCCGGAGGCTTGACCTCCTCGGCCCTGGCGACCTCGCCCACGCTTCCCAAAGTGGCGTCCACGCGGCGCTGGGCGGCGGTGGTGCCTTCCTGGACGAGCGCGACGGGGGTCTCGGGGCTCTTGCCGTGCGCGATGAGCGCCCGCGCGATCGCGCCGATCTTGTCGACGCCCATGAGGATCACCAGGGTGCCGCGCAGCTGGGCCAGCGACTTCCAGTCGACGAGCGAGCGCTCGTCGTCCGGGGCCACATGGCCACTGACCACGGTGAACTCGTGCGCGACACCCCGGTGCGTGACGGGAATGCCGGCCGCGCTCGGCACCGAGATGGAGCTGGAGATGCCGGGCACCACGGTGCAGGTGATGCCCTCGTCGGCCAGCGCCTGGAGCTCTTCCATGCCGCGCCCGAAGACGTACGGGTCGCCGCCCTTGAGCCGCACGACGGCCTTGCCGGCCTTCGCGTGCTCGATCAGCGCGTTGTTGATGGCCTCCTGGGCCATGAAGCGGCCGTAGGGGATCTTCGCCGCGTCGATGACCTCGACGTGCGGCGGCAGTTCGTCGAGCAGGTCGCGCGGCCCGAGCCGGTCGGCGATGACCACGTCGGCCTCGGCCAGCAGCCTGCGGCCGCGCACGGTGATGAGGTCCGGGTCGCCGGGGCCGCCGCCGACCAGGGCGACGCCCGGGGTGCGGGTGCGCTGCTGCGGGGCGACCAGCGTGCCGTCGCGCAGGCCCTCGACGACCGCGTCACGGATCGCGGCCGAGCGGCGCGGGTCGGGGGTGTCGGTGGTGAGGACGGCGACCGTCACGCCCTCGGAGCGGCCGGTGGCCGGGGTCCAGGCGGTGGCGGCGCTCGCGTCGTCGGAGCGTACGCACCAGACGCGGAAGCGCTCGGCCTCGGCGGAGATCCGCTCGTTGGAGGCAGTGTCGGCGGTGGCGACGAGCGCGTACCAGGCGTCCGCGAGGTCGCCGTCCTGGAAGCGGCGGCGCTCCCAGCGGATCTCGCCCGCGTCGGCCATCGCCTCGACGGAGGGGGTGGCGCTCGGGGAGATCAGGGTGACGTCCGCCCCGGCGGCGACGAGGGCCGGCAGACGGCGCTGGGCGACCTGGCCGCCGCCGACGACGACGACGCGGCGGCCGGTGAGGCGAAGGCCCACCGGGTACGCGGGGTGTTCGACCATGGTGGCGGTGCTCCTCGGGCGGGCTGGCGTGCGATGGGCCGCTGCGGCGGTGAAGCGGCTGGTGGGAGGGGTACGCGCCCCCGCCGACAGCCTAAGGGGCGGGTGCGGCGTCGGCGGGGGCCGGGGTCGCCGGCCCCGGCCCCCGCCGACGCGTACGTACTACTTCTCGGTGACGCCCGCCGAGTCGAACGTGGCGACCTCGTGCATGGCGCGGGCCGCGCTCTGCACCAGGGGCAGGGCGAGCAGCGCGCCGGTGCCCTCACCGAGGCGCAGGTCCAGGTCGACCAGCGGGCGAAGGCCCAGCTTGTTGAGGGCGGCCACATGCCCGGGCTCGGCGCTGCGGTGTCCGGCGATGCAGGCGGACAGCACCTCGGGGGCGATCGCGCGGGCGACCAGGGCGGCCGCTCCCGTGCTGACGCCGTCGAGGATCACCGGCGTACGCAGCGACGCGCCACCGAGCAGGAAACCGACCAGGGCCGCGTGCTCCAGACCACCGATCGCGGCGAGGACGCCGATCGGGTCGGCCGGGTCGGGCCGGTGCAGTTCCAGGGCACGGCGTACGACATCGACCTTGCGGGCGTGCGTCTCGTCGTTGATGCCGGTACCGCGTCCGGTCACCTCCACCGGGTCGACGCCCGTGTAGAGCGAGATGAGGGCGGCGGACACGGTGGTGTTGGCGATGCCCATCTCACCGGTCAGGAGCGCCTTGTTGCCGGCCGCCACCAGGTCGCGGGCGGTCTCGATGCCGACCTCGATGGCGGCGATCGCCTCCTCGCGGGTCATGGCGGGCCCGGCCGTCATGTCGCCCGTACCCGGGCGCACCTTGCGGGGCAACAGGCCGGGAGTGGCCGGGAGTTCACTGGCCACGCCCACGTCGATCACGCAGACCTCGGCGCCCACCTGGCCGGCGAAGGCGTTGCAGACGGCGCCGCCGCCGAGGAAGTTGGCGACCATCTGGCCGGTGACTTCCTGGGGCCAGGGGGTGACGCCCTGCGCGTGCACCCCGTGGTCACCGGCGAAGATCGCGACGGCGGCCGGCTCGGGGATCGGCGGCGGGCACTTGCGCGAAAGCCCGGACAGCTGCGCGGAGATGATCTCCAGCATGCCGAGGGCGCCCGCCGGCTTGGTCATCCGCTTCTGCCGCTCCCAGGCCTCGCCGAGCGCCTTGGCGTCGAGCGGGCGGATCCCGGCGATGGTCTCCTGAAGGAGGTCGTGCGGGTCCTCGCCGGGCAGCGCGCGCCGGCCGTACGTCTCCTCGTGCACGACCCACGACAGCGGGCGGCGCTTGGACCAGCCGGCCTGCATCAGCTCGGGCTCGTCCGGGAACTCGTCCACGTAGCCGACGCACAGGTAGGCGACGACCTCCAGGTGCTCGGGCAGGCCGAGGGCGCGGACCATCTCGCGCTCGTCGAAGAAGGAGACCCAGCCGACACCGAGGCCTTCGGCGCGGGCGGCGAGCCACAGGTTCTCGACGGCGAGCGCCGAGGAATACGGGGCCATCTGCGGCTGCGTGTAGCGGCCCAGGGTGTGCCGGCCGCCACGCGTCGGGTCCGCGGTGACCACGATGTTCACCGGGGTTTCGAGGATGGCCTCGATCTTCAGTTCCTTGAACTGCTTGGCCCGGCCCTTGGGCAGCGACTTGGCGTAGGCCTCGCGCTGGCGCTCGGCCAGTTCGTGCATGGTGCGCCTGGTCTCGGCGGACCGGATCACCACGAAGTCCCAGGGCTGGGAGTGCCCGACGCTGGGCGCGGTGTGGGCCGCCTCCAGGACGCGCAGCAGCACCTCGTGCGGGATGGGGTCGGAGCGGAAGCCGTTGCGGATGTCACGGCGCTCACGCATGACGCGCAGGACGGCCTCGCGTTCGGCGTCGTCGTACCCGGGCGCGGCGGGCCCCTGCTCCAGGACTTCGGCCCCCTCATCGGCCCGCTCGGGCGTCTCCGCCTCCGCCTCCCCGGCGGCCGGCACGACCGCTTCCGGAGCCTCGACCGGCTGCGGCGCGACGGCCGCTTCGGGAGCCACGGGCGCGGCAGCGGCCTCGGCCACCGGCGCCGCAGGGGCGACCTCCTGGACCGGTTCGGCGGGCTGGGCCGCGCCCTGGTCCTGCCGCGGTACGAGGACGGGCTCGGGGGCCTGCACGGGTTCGGGGGCCTGGACCTGCTCGGAGGCTTGGGCGGGCTCGGGCACGATGGCGGCGGCCGCCGCCTCGGGGACGCCGGGCTGCCCCGGGACCTGCTCCTCGGCCACGATCTGCGGCACGGGGACGGCGACATGCGTGGGCGCCTGGTCCGGCGCGACCGCGACCGGCGCGGGCTCGGCGGCGGGTGCGACGGGTTCGGCGGCGGGCGCCGACTGGGCCGGGGCCGGCTCGACGACGGTCGGCTCGACGACGGGCTCGGCCACGGCCGGCTCGGCGGGAAGCGGCTGGGCCGTCTGATGAGCTTCGGCTGCCTGGGGTCCGGCCACCTGGGGCTCGGTGGGCAGCGGCGCGACGACAGCGTCGGGCGCGGCGGGCGCGGACGCGGCTGCCTCGGGCGCGGCGGGCTCGGGCATGACGGCCTCGGCCACGACGGGCTGGGCGACGACGGGTTCGGGAGCGACCGCCTCAGGCGCGACGGATTCGGGCGCGACGGATGCGGGCCCGGTGGCCTCAGGCGCGACCGCATCGGACACGACCGCATCAGGCGCGGCGGATTCGGCAACGGCCTGCGGGGCCGGGGTCGGAGCCTGGGTCTGCTCGGCGGCCCCCGCATGCGCAACCTGCGGCGCGGCGGCCGACGCCTCGGGGGCGGGCGCGTCGGGGGCGGTCGCGACGGACTCGGCGCCGGGCTCGACCACGGCCGGTTCGGGCGTCACGGGCGCGGCGGCGTCCGGAGCCACGGGCGCGGCCTCGGCGGCCGGCTCCGGCTGTGCGACCACGGCGACGGCCTCGGGTGCCGGCTGCGGCACCTCCTGCGCGCCGGCCACCTCGGGCGCGGGCGCGTCCGACGCGGGCACCTCAGGCGCGGGCGCGTCCGACGCGGGCACAAGGCGCTCGGGCGCGAGGTGCGGTCCGGTCGGGACCGAGCCCTCCACGGGCACGAACTGGCCCACCGGCTGCGGCTGTCCGCCCTGTCGCGGCTGTCCGCCCTGCTGCGCCACGAGCTGGTCCACCAGGAGCATGGGCGCGGGCTGCGTCATGTGCGGGGCCGCCTGCGGCGATGCCTGGGCCGGTACGGCCCGAACCGCCGCGTGCGCTTCGGCACCCTCCGGGACGACCGTTTCTGCAGGGGCCACGGGCGTGTTGAGTGACGTCTGCGGCGCGGAACGCTGCTGAGGCGTCCATGCCATACCTCCCCCCGGCTGCCCGTCCCCGGGCTGGGGCGCCGGGGGCTGCGGAGCGGCTTCCTCGCGCGGGACGTCCAAGTACTCGGGGCCGACGGTGGGCGGCGCCTGCGTCCGGACGGGCATCGGGTTCGCGGGGGCGCCGGCCGGGCCCCGGTCGGCGAGGGAGCGTACGACGCCGGAGGAGGTGTCCGGCACCTGGGGGCCGAGGTGCAGGGGGCGACGGGCCGGTGGCGGAGCGGGGTTCGCGGGCGCCTGCGCGGCGCGGGCGCCGCCGAGGTCGACCGAGCCCGTGTCGCGGCCGCCGGTCTCGTGCGCGCCGGGCTCCGGTGACGGGCCGGGAGCGGGCGCCGCCGGGGCGGCGACAGGGGCAGCGGCGGCCGCCGACTGCGGGTCGATCCAGGCACCTTGGGCGCCGGGCATCAGGAGCAGGTCGTCGTCGTCCATGGCGGTCGCCGCGTTGTCGGAGGGGTCGAGGAAGGTGTAGGCGCCGGGAGCGGGGACGCCCGGCTGTTCCACCATGCCTGCGTTCTCCGGCAGTCCCTCGCCCGGGATCTGGCCGGTGTCAGTCATGCGTACCCCTCGCCCATCTGTAGTGCTCCTTCGGCCTGCGCCCGGGACCACACACGCTCGGCTCGCGGCACCCGTCGCTCAGGACGTGTGCGCCGCGCGGTTGCGAACGGCCCGCAGGTGTCAACGACACCATGCATTGTCGCGGGCCTTCGCCGCCGTGGCGGTCAGTCCCGGCCACGGACCGTGTGGGCTGCGCCACGTTGCGCGTCCCCCGGATGTGCCGTACCGACCACGGGTCCCTCAATCGGTTCCCCTGTCCGGCCCTTGGCGAGCGGCGCCGCGAACGGCAGGGTGCGGTACAACGATCGGCCAGCCTACCCTTTGCGACGCGCCGCGACCGTCACAGGGATCTTTCTTTTCGCCGTCCGCAGAGCAGGAACGCGACCGAGCGTTCGCGCTCCGACCAGGCACGCGGGTCGAGGTCGACCGATTGGAGGAGCGCGCACTCGACGTCGTATCCGCCGGCGCTCAAAACGGCTCCCACGGCCTCCGCCTCGTCCCGTGTCGAGGCATGCGTGACGATGCGCTCGGGCCTGCGGTCGGCGCACGCCTCCACCACGCCGGCCCCGCCGCCCCCGATCCGTACGACGTCGGGCTCGGGCAGCGTCTCCAGGATGTGCGGGGCCCGGCCCCTGACCACCTGGAGCTGCACGCCGAAGCGGCGGGCGGTGGACTCGGCGCGCGAGCAGGCCCCCGCGTCCTCGTCGACGGCTATCACCGCGGCGCCGAACCGCGCCGCTTCCACCGACAGGGCGCCGCTGCCGCAGCCGATGTCCCACACGAGGTCGCCGACCCTGGGCCCGAGCCTGGCGAGTTGGGCGGCGCGCAACTCGGCGGTCTCACCGGTGCCGAGCCCGGCGTCGTACTCGCGGGCCGGCAGCGCCCAGCCGCGCGGCGCCGAGGGGTAGCCGGGGGCGGGCCCCGCGAGCCAGCCCTCGCCTTCGCCCGCCGGGCCGCCGCCCAGGACGATGACGACGTTGGGGTCGCGCCAGGCGTGGTCGGCGGCGCTCTCGGAGGTGAGGACGGTGACCTGTTCGCGGTCGCTGCCCAGTTCCTCGCAGATGACGAAGGTGCGGTGGACGCCTTCGAGGAGCAGCGCGAGTTCGGCGGGTCCCGCGCCGGGCGAGGTGAGGACGGCGACCTTGGGGTGGGCGCGGCAGACGTTGACGGCGCGGCGCAGGGTGCGGGGGTGGGCGACGACGATCCGGGCGTCGTCCCAGGGCATGCCGGCCCGGGCGAAGGCTCCGGCGACGGCGGAGACGGCCGGCACGACCTCGACCTCAAGGCCGTGCTCGGGGTCCCTGAGGGTGCGCAGGACGCCGAAGAACCCGGGGTCGCCGTCGGCGAGGACGACCGCGCTCCCCCGGTGCCCCGCGATGCGCCGGGCGGCCAGGCTCACGCTGCCGAGCCGGATGCGTTCGGCGCCCGCGGGCACTTCGGGGAGCGCGAGGTGGTGGGCGGCGCCGGCGACCAGGGTCGCGGCGGTCAGGGCGGAGGTGGCCGCGGGGGTGAGGGGCGAGCCGTCCCAGCCGATCACCGTGACGCGGTCGGCCATCTTCGTCAGACTCCAGGGGGTGGCAGGTCGGGCGGCGGGTGCGCCGGGTACGGACTTGAGGGTAGCTCCGGAAAGGGAAGCGGCCGCCGGCCCCGGATCAGTTCCAGTCGGGATAGGAGGCGTATCCGGCCTCCGTGAGCTGGTCGGCGACGCCGTCGAGGTCTTCGGGGAGCAGGCTCCAGACGATGAGGTCGGTGCGGATGTCCGTCCAGCCGCCGTCCTCCGTCTGCGTACGCGCTATCCAGGCGTTGCGCAGGACTCCCTCGCTGACGCAGCCGATCTTCTGGGCGACCTGCTGGGAGGCGGTGTTGTCGGCGGCGGTGCGCAGTTCCAGGCGCTCGAACCGCTGGTCCCTGAAGAGCCATTGGGCCGTGGCGAGCACGGCCTCGGTGGCGTAGCCCTCGCCGCGCGCCCAGGGCGCCACCACATAGCCGACCTCGGTGGCCAGGGTGCGCCAGTTGGTGTGCTGGAGGTGGACGATGCCCACCAGGCGCTGGGTCAGGAACTCGGTGACCGCCAGAACGATTCCTCGGCCCTCGGAGCGCTCGCGCGGGGCGATGTGGCGGACCCAGTCGTCGGCGTCGCGCGCGGTGTAGGGGTGGGGCACCGCGGTCCAGGCGACCACCTGCTCGTCGTTCATCATCTCGATGAGCGCGGAGCCGTCGGCGTCCTCGAAGGGGCGCAGCACCAGCCGGTCCGTGCTGATGGAGATGTCCGGGAACACCGGAAGGTGGGTAGTCATGTGCCGCTCCATGCCGTGGACCGCCTTGGGGACCGCGCCGGCCCCGGGGCCGCGTGGCCCGTCAACCTGTGAGGACCGTAAAGGCACAGCATGCAGCATGGGGACCTCGGCGCGCATGGCCGGGTGGCGGTGACGACGAAGGTCCCGGACACCTGACGCGGTGTCCGGGACCTTCGTCCTGCCATACGTGCAGGGCTACTTGGCGGGGCCGAACGCGGGGACGACGGAGCCCGCGTACTTGTCGGTGATGAACTTCTTGACCTCGTCGGAGTTCAGGAGCTTGGCGAGCTTCTGGATGCGCGGGTCGTTCTCGTTGCCCTTCTTGACGGCGAGGAAGTTGGCGTAGGGGTTGCCTTCGGCCTTCTCCAGGGCGAGGGCGTCCTTGGCGGGCTTGAGGTTCGCCTCGATGGCGTAGTTGCCGTTGATGACGGCGGCGTCCACGTCGTTCAGAGCACGCGGCAGCGTGGCGGCCTCCAGCTCCTTGAACTTCAGGCCCTTGCTGTCCTTGATGTCGGAGAGCTTGGCGCCGGAGCCGACGCCGTCCTTGAGGGTGATCAGGCCGTTGGACGCGAGCAGTTGGAGCGCGCGGCCCTCGTTGGTGGTGTCGTTGGGGACGGCGACGGTCTGGCCGGAGGCAAGGTCCTTGAGCGACTTGACCTTGTGCGAGTAGAGGCCGAGCGGTTCCAGCTCCACGTCGACGACGGGCACGATGTGGGTGCCGTTCTTCTTGTTGAAGTCGTCCAGGTAGGGCTTGTGCTGGAAGAAGTTGGCGTCGACCTGACCCTGCTCGGTGGCGGTGTTGGGCAGGACGTAGTCGGTGAACTCCTTCACCTCCAGCTTCAGTCCGGCCTTGGCGGCCAAGTTGTCCTTGACGAACTTGAGGATGTCGGCGTGCGGGGTCGGGGACGCCGCGACGACCAGCGCCTTGGACTCGTCGGCCTTGCCGGCCGGCTTGGGGTCGGAGGAGGAGCCGCAGGCGGTGAGGCCGACGGCGAGCGCGGCGGTGGCGAGGGCGGCAGCGGTGATCTTGGTGTTCTTACGCACGAAAAGTGCCTCTTTCCGGTGGTGCGGTGTGACGCCCGGACAAGGAGTGCGGGCCGTTTTTCTCAAGGGAGGTTCAGGAGGCCCGGCCGCGACGGGCGAGCAGGCGTCCGATGCCGTCGCCGAGCAGCTGGACCACGGTGACGATCACGATCAGGACGGCGACCGTGATGAGCATGAAGGTGGTCTCGAAGCGCTGGTAGCCGTAGGTGATGGCGACCGAGCCGAGTCCGCCGCCGCCGACCGCGCCGGCCAGCGCGGAGTAGCCGACCAGCGTGATCACGGTGGTGGTGGCCGCCGAGACGAGCGAGGGCAGCGCCTGCGGGAGCAGCACCTTCCACACGATGGTGGGGATGCCGCCGCCCATGGACTGCGCGGCCTCCACTAGCCCGTGGTCGACCTCGCGCACGGCGGTCTCCACCAGACGCGCGAAGAACGGGATGGCGCCGATGGAGAGCGGCACGATCATCGCGCTCGGGCCGATGAACGTGCCGACGGCCCAGGTGGTGAACGGGATCAGGGCGATCAGCAGGATGATGAAGGGCAGCGAGCGGCCGATGTTCACGATCACGCCGACGACCTTGTTCACCGGGCGGTTCTGGAGCAGTCCGCCCTTGTCGGTGAGGACGAGCAGCACGCCGAGCGGCAGGCCTGCCGCGATGGTGACGACGGTCGCCCACAGCACCATGTAGAGGCTGTCGTACGTGCCCTGCGACAGCAGCGGCTGCATCTCCGACCAGGTCACTTGGCACCTTCCTTCACGAGACCGGCCGTCCGGGCCTCGGCCTCGGCGCTGTCGTCCACGACGTCCACCTGGAGGCCCTGCTCGCGCAGGAAGCCGACGGGGACGACGTTCTCCTCGTAACGCCCTGGCAGTTCGATCCGCATCCGGCCGATCTGCTTGCCGGCGACGGTGTCCATCGCGGCGCCGAGGATCGAGATGTCGATGTTGTACGTCCGCGACAGCTGCGAGATGACCGGCTGGGTGGCGGCCTCGCCGTGGAAGGTGACGTCGATGACGGTGCGCTCGGGGCCGGTGGCGGCGCCGGTCACCGGGAACAGTGCGGCGGCGAGTTCGGAGCCGGGCGTCGCCAGCAGTTCGCTCACCGTGCCGGACTCGATGATCCGTCCCTTACGCATCAGCGCGGCCGAGTCGCAGACCGTCTTGACGACGTCCATCTCGTGCGTGATGAGCAGGACGGTGAGGCCGAGCTGCTGGTTGAGGTCGCGCAGGAGCTGGAGGATCGAGCGGGTGGTCTCGGGGTCGAGCGCGCTGGTCGCCTCGTCGGAGAGCAGCACCTTGGGGTCGCCGGCCAGGGCGCGGGCGATGCCGACGCGCTGCTTCTGGCCGCCGGAGAGCTGGGCGGGGTGGGCCTTGGCCTTGTCGGCGAGGCCGACGAGGTCGAGCAGTTCCAGGGCTTTGCGGGTGCGCTCGGCGCCGGAGATTCCGAGGATTTCCAGGGGCAGCTCGACGTTGTCCCGCACGGTGCGCGAGGACAGCAGGTTGAAGTGCTGGAAGACCATGCCGATGCGGGAGCGGGCCCGGCGCAGGTCCCTGCCGGCCCGGCGGCCGCGCCCGGCGAGCGCGGTGAGGTCGACGCCGTCGACGCTCACGGTGCCCGACGTGGGGCGCTCCAGGAGGTTGACGCAGCGGATGAGAGAGGACTTGCCGGCGCCGCTCTGGCCGATGACGCCGTACACCTCGCCCTCGCGGACGTGCAGGTCGACGCCGTCGAGCGCGGTGACATCTCGTCCGCGCGACTGGTAGACCTTGGTCAGGCCCGTTGTGGTGATCACAGGATTTCCGTCACTGTCGAGTGCGCGGCGCGGGGTATGCCGGGCACGGGGCAAACGTGTTCGGGGCGCGGCTCGGCCCCCGCGGTGGGTACCGGGGGCGCGGTGTGCGCGGGGCAGGCCGGGTCCGTGGGATCGGGTACGGAACCGGGCGCGGCCGTCGTGGTCTCGCTTCGGGGCGCGAGGCTCAGGCGGGGGCCCTCAGAAGGCGCACATTCGACACATACAACGAGCACCGGGCGTCATCTTCGCCTCGGTCGCAAGGGTGCGGCTGCTCGTCGTGGTCATGTCGGCAAGTAAAGCAGAACCGGCCCGGCACCCCTCGGAGATGTCCGAATAGCGGACACACCTGGACGGCTCCACGGACGGACGGCCTCCGCCGCGCCGACCCCGACGCCACCCGCTGTGACCTGCGCGGACACGGCCGGAAATGCGACGGCGACCGCAGCCCATCCGGGCGCGTCGGCCGGGGGCGCTGTGGTCAAGGCCACGGTCGCCCGGACCGCCTCGCGCCCGGTGCGGCGACGGCGGCGGTGCCGCGCTCCTCGCCGGGCAGGGGTGAGCGCATCGGGCCTTTCGGACCGTAATACCCTCGACCCCATGCTCGATGCCCTGACGGTCGCGGTCGCCGCCGCCGCGCTCGCCCTCGCCGCCTGGTGCGGATATGCCGCATACCGGGACCAGGCCACCAAGGACTGGCACTTCATCGGCATGGCCGTGGTCGCCGTCCTGGCGCTGGCCCAGCTGGTCGTCGGCCTGGTGGAGCTCGGCCGGGGCGAGCGGCCCGAGCAGGGTGTCGCGATCTTCATCGCGTATCTGGCCGGAGCGTTCGCGGCCGTCCCCGCGGCGGGTTTCCTCTCGCTGTCCGAGCGGACCAAGTGGGGCTCGGTGACGGTGTCGGCGGGCGCCGTGGTGCTCGCCGTGCTCGAAGTGCGTCTCTACGACATCTGGGGAGGCTGACCGTGACCGAGTCCGCCACTGACACCACGCCCGTCGAGAAGATCGGCACCGGGCCCGGCCGGGTGCTCGTCTGGTTCTACGGGGTCTTCACCGTGGCCGCCGCGTCCCGTTCGATCGTCCAGTCGGTCCTGGACTTCGGCAAGGCGCCGCTGGCGTACGTACTGTCCGCGATCGCGGCCTGCGTGTACGGCTTCATCACGTACTCGCTGGTGCGCGGCGGGGAGCGGGCCCGCCGCGCGGCCCTGGTGTGCTGCGCGGCGGAGCTCCTGTTCGTCCTGATCGTCGGCACCTGGACGCTGGTGGACGCCTCGGCCTTCCCCGACAAGACGGTCTGGTCCGACTACGGCATGGGCTACCTCTTCATCCCGGTGATCCTGCCGGTCCTCGGCATGCTGTGGCTCAGGCGCGCCAAGCGCCCACAGCCAGGCGCCGAGCGCTAGGCGCTAGGCGCTGGCCACGAACTCCTGCGCCGCCGCGGCCTTTTCGAGGGTGATCAGGGAGAGCCGCGCGCTCACGGGCTCCGTGGCGACGGTCGCGTAACCGTGCCTGCGGTACAGCCGCAGGTTCGACTCGCTGCGCCGGCCGGTGAGGAGCTGGAAGCGTTTGGCGGCGAGCTCCGCGGCGAAGTGGGCCTCGATGGCGCTCAGGAGCCGGCCGCCCAGGCCGTGCCGCCGCATCCGGGGGTGGACGATCAGCTTGTCGATCCGGCCGGTTCCGGACTCGTCCACCCGGCCCCGCACCGAGGCCACGACCTCGTCGCCGAGCCGGGCCACCAGGGCGTACCCCGTGGACAGTTCACCGCGCAGCTCATCGAGGGTCTGCGTCAGGGGCTCGATCGAGTAGTCGCCGTAGAGTTCGGCCTCGCTCTGGTAGCACAGGTATTGCAGCTTCAGTATCTGCTCGGCATCCTGTGCGCCGGCCGCAGAGATGGTCACGCTCATGCCCATGTGCGCATGCCTCTCGCTCAACTGGTCCCCGATGGTCTACCGCTCCTTTCCCCCGCGTTCAGGAGCGGCAACCTCCGCCGCCAGCATTCTGCGCAGGCATCCCAGGCAACGGGAACGCGTCGGCCCCAGGCTGCCCTGTGAGATATCCAACTCCCCTGCGATTTCCCGGTAGGTGGGGTCCTTCGGTGAGAGCAGCGCGGTGAGCAGACGGGGGCAGCCGCCCGGCGTGCGGGCGATCGCCGCGCGCAGGACACGCCGCCGTTCGGCGCTGAGCGCGGCCAGTTCGGGCCCCGGGCCCGGATCGGGCGCGCGCTCACCGGCGTAGGGACTCTCCTGACGCCGCAGCCGCCGGGCCCGGCGCGCCTCGGCCCGTACGGCGCTGCGCACCCAGCGCGCCGGGAGCGGCAGGTCCGACGGCCGGCGCTCCAACAGCCGCAGCCAGACGGCCTGTTCGAGATCGGCGGCGTCGACACCGGTGCCGGATGCCTCGGCCGCCGCTTCGGCGGCGAGGAGCGGGCTGAGCTCTGTGACGAGATCCATGCCGGGCGGGACGCGCCCGCCGGGGAAGCCGGTTTCCCCGGCGGACACTTGTCACCCGTACGGGGCGGAGGTCAGCGTCCCCGGAAGTCGGCCGCCGCGAGCAGGGCGGTGTCGGCGTTGTCGGAGAACACCGCGTCGATGCCGGTCGCGAAGTACGTCCTGAAGGCGCCGAACGCGTCGCCGTAGGCGTTGGGGTCGCTGCCGCGCCGGTACTCGGCGGGCAGGAAGGTGTTCTCGTCGCGCATCGTGTAGGGGTGCAGGATCAGGCCCTGGGCGTGCGCGTCACGGACGAGGGTGGTCGGCCGGGTCAGCTTCCCGTCGGCGTCCTTGGGGATGATCAGGTCGAGAGTGGGGCCTATGCCCTGGGCGTAGGAGGCGATCCACCGCAGGCCCGCCGGCTTGACCAGGTCGTCCACCGTGCGCGGATCGCCGCTGACGACGAAGTCCCAGGGCTTGGTGCCGGCGTTGGAGAGCAGCACCACGGCAGGGGTGTCCACCAGCTTCGCCAGGCGCTGGATGCTGCTGGGCTCGAAGGACTCGAGGAACTGCGGGGAGTCGGCGCGGTTGCGGCCGTAGCGGCGCAGCAGTGTCGCGACCCGGTTCTCCAGGGGCAGTCCGATGCCCCGGAAGTAGGTGGGGTGCTTGGTCTCGGAGTGCAGCCAGATCCGGCGGCCGAGACGGCGCCCCTGCTCCTCGGCCCAGCGCAGCACCTCCTCGAACGTGGGCACGTCCCAGCGGCCGTCGTATAGCGTGTTGTGCTGCCGGTTGCCCGGGATGCGCTCCTTGGCGCGCAGCGTCTTGAGCTCGGCGAGGGTGAAGTCCTCGGTGAACCATCCGGTGACGGCGGTCCCGTCGACGCTCTTGGTGGTCTTGCGGGACGCGAACTCGGGGTGCGCGGAGACGTCGGTGGTGGCCGATATGTCGTTCTCGTGACGGCACACCAGATGCCCGTCCTTGGTGGGGACCAGGTCCTGCTCGATGACGTGGGCGCCGAGGTCGAGGGCGTGCTGGTAGGAGCCGAGGGTGTGCTCTGGCCGGTATCCGGCGGTGCCCCGGTGCCCGATGACGTACGGGACGGGCAGGTCGCGGTATCCGGCCGGGCCGCCTCCCCGGCGCGGCGCGGCCTCGGCCTCCCCCGCCGTCAGGCCGACGGCAGCCGAGCCGAACACGGCCGCGCCCGCCACGCCCGCCGCACCGAGCACGGCGCGCCGTCCGGGGCTCATCCGCTCACCCTCACTCATGAACTCTCCTTCGTCTGGATGCCACTGGTGTCGCACCTGTCCCGCGGCTGCCCGCCGGGAGGGCACGAGCGTAGGCGGACCGAGCTGAAGAGCGGGATGTCTACGGGGTACTCGGGGGTGAACGAGGGCCAAATCCGGCGCGAACACGCGCCAAGAACGTGTATCCACTGCGTGAACCCGATGTGCGATCGGACGTGCGCCGCGAGTATCGTCCTCACCTGCACAGACAACCGACATCCACCCAGACGACCCCGGAGGGCCCGTTGTCCCGCTTCGCGCTCATCAAGGCAGTGCTCGGACCGATCATGCGCCTGATGTTCCGCCCACAGGTGGAAGGCGCCGAGAACATCCCGGGCACCGGTCCAGTCATCCTCGCCGGTAACCACGTGACGTTCATCGACTCGATCGTGCTGCCCATTGTGTGCGACCGGCAGGTCTCCTTCATCGGCAAGGACGAGTACGTCACGGGCAAGGGGCTCAAGGGCCGCCTGATGGCCTGGTTCTTCACCGGCGTCGGCATGATCCCGGTCGACCGGGACGGCGCGAACGGTGGTGTCGCGGCGCTGATGACCGGCCGCCGCGTGCTGGAGAACGGCCAGATGTTCGGCATCTACCCGGAGGGCACCCGCTCCCCCGACGGCCGCCTCTACCGCGGCCGTACGGGCGTTGCGCGGCTGACCCTGATGACGGGCGCGCCGGTCGTCCCCTTCGCGATGATCGGCACGGACAAGCTCCAGCCGGGCGGCGCGGGGATGCCGCGCCCCGGCAAGGTGACGGTGCGCTTCGGTGAGCCGATGGAGTTCTCGCGCTACGAGGGCATGGACCGGGACCGCTATGTCCTGCGGGCCGTCACGGACTCGGTGATGGCCGAGGTCATGCGGCTGTCCGGGCAGGAGTACGTCGACATGTACGCCACGAAGGCGAAGGCGGCGTAGTCCCTCCGGGGGTCCGCCCCGACCCCGCGTCGCCCGCGCCCTGGCCGGGCCGGCCCTGTTGGGGGCGCGGGGAACTGCCCGACCAGCCACGACGGGCCTGCGGCCGAACAACAGGCCCCCGGGGGCGCCGTCCACGTCAAAGTGCGGACCGCAGGGGGCTGGTCGCGCAGTTCCCCGCGCCCCTGACAGAGCGCATGCCGAGCCCCCGCAAAGTGAACCCCCATCCCGCGCGGGCCCACAGCGCACCCGCGCCCCGCCGGGATCAGTGGTGCTCGGGGCTTTCGGGGAGGCGCTGGCCCCGGAGCAGGAAGAACGCCACCGTCGCCGTGGCGAACAGCACCACCGCCCCCACCCCCGCCGCCGTCTGGAACCCTTGCGTGAACGCGTCCTTGGCCGATGCCAGGACCGCGCGCGCCTGATCGCCCGGCAGCCGCACCGCCGCCTCGACCGCCCCGCCGAGCGAATCGTGGGCCTCGGCCGCGAGATCGGCGGGCACCCCGGCCGGCACCTCGAAGCCCCGGTAGATCCCGGTCACCACCGAGCCGAGCAGCGCGATGCCGAGGGCCGCGCCCAGTTCGTACGCCGTCTCGGAGACCGCCGACGCCGCGCCCGCCTGCTCCTTGGGGACGCTGGAGAGGATGACGTCCGCCGTCACCGTGAAGGCGAGACCCGCGCCGAGACCGCCCACGAACAGGGCGATGCCGAGCGAGACGATGTCCGTGTCCGCGCCGAGCAGGACGCAGGCGGCGAGGGCGACGCCGACCGCCGCGAGACCGCCCGACACCGCGGCCCGCACCGAGGTCCGCCGGGCGATGGAACCGGCCGCGAGCCCCGACCCCACCGCGCCGACGGCGGCGGGCAGTTCGATGAGCCCGGCCTCCAACGGCGAGCGGCCCTGGACCAGTTGGAGGAACTGGGAGAGGAAGAAGACGAGGCCCGAGAGGCCGAGGATGGTCAGCAGGTCGGCCAGGACGGCCCCGGAGAAGCCCCGGTGGTGGAAGAGGCGGATGTCCAGGAGCGGCGAGTCGAGCCGGCGCTGGCGCCGTACGAACCAGACCAGCGCGGCGACGCCGAGGACCGCGGAGGCCAGGATGTCCCAGCGGAACCCGTTGACCGCGGCCTCCTTCACCGCGTATACGACCGCGACCACGCCGACCAGGGAGAGCCCGACGCTGATGAGGTCCCAGGGCCCAGGGGCGGGGTCGCGGGACTCGGGCAGCAGCTTGATGCCGACCAGGACGAGGACGGCCATGACCGGCAGGTTGATGAGGAAGACCGAGCCCCACCAGAAGTTCTCCAGGAGGAATCCGCCGACGACCGGCCCGACCGCCGTGCCGGCGGAGGCGGCGGCGCCCCAGATGCCGATGGCGAGGCTGCGCTCCCTGGGGTCGTGGAAGATGTTGCGGATCAGGGCGAGCGTGGAGGGCATGAGGGTCGCGCCCGCGATGCCGAGCAGCGCCCGGGCCACGATCATCATCTCGGGGCTCGACGCGTAGGCGTTGAGCACGGACACCGCGCCGAAGGCCACCGCGCCGCAGAGCAGGAGTTTCTTACGGCCGATGCGGTCGCCGAGGCTGCCCATGGAGACCAGGAGCCCGGCGATGACGAACGAGTAGACGTCGCCGATCCACAGCAGCTGGGTGCCGGACGGCTTCAGGTCCTCACTGAGGAAGGGCGTGGCGAGGCCGAGCACGGTCGCGTCGACGGCGACGAGCAGGACAGCCAGGACGAGTACCGCCAGCGCGAGCCAGCGGCCCGTGGGGCCGACGGCCTGGGGCGGGCGGGCTTGGGTCGCGGTCACTTCTCCACGCTCCGCCGTACACCGCCGAGCAGCAACTCGACGATCATGTACTGGAAGTCCTTGGCGGCCACCCGGCCGTCCTGCACGCCCCAGGCCCCGGCGCCGATCAGCCCGTACAGCGCCTCGGTGAGCCAGGCGGGCGTGAGGTCGATGCGGAACTCGCCCCGCTCCTGGCCGCGCCGGAAGAGCGCGGAGACCCGGGTGTCGATGCGGGCCCAGCCCGCGTTCATCTCCTCGCCCTCGAAGAGCTGGTTCTCGGTGACGAGGAAGGCGAGCAGGCCCGCGACGGGTTCGACCTCCGCGACCATCCGGCGCAGTCCGTCCGTCGCCGCGCCCTCCTCCAGACGGGCGGCGTCCAGGGCGCCCTCCAGCTCCCGGATGCCCAGCTCCTCCAGCGCTCTGACCAGCGCCTCGCGGCCCGCGAAGTGGCGGTGCAGGGTGGCCCGGCCGATGCCGGCGGCGCGGGCGACCTCGTCCATGGTGGCGGTCGCTTTGCGGGTGAGGAGGGCTGCGGCGGTGCGGAGTACCTGGTCTCGGTCCACGGTCATGAGACAACTCTAGCCCCAGTGAGACACACACGTCTCACTGGGGCGAGGGGAGCCCGGTCCGCCCGGACGCTACTTCTTCGCGTCGGCCCAGGCGCGCTGGACCGCCAAGTCGGCTTTCAGTTCGGCCAGTTGGACGGCGACGGCCGAGGGGGCCGTGCCGCCGCGCCCGTCGCGGGAGGCGAGCGCGCCCTTGACGTCCAGCACCGTACGGACCTCGGGCGTCAGATGCTCGGAGATCTTCGCGAACTGCTCATCGGTGAGCTGGCCGAGCTCGATGCCGTGCGCCTCGCACTCCTTGACGCACTCCCCCGCGACCTCGTGCGCCACCCGGAACGGCACGCCCTGCTTGACCAGCCACTCGGCGATGTCGGTGGCGAGCGAGAACCCGGCGGGGGCCAGCTCCTCCATCCGCTCCCGGTTGACGGTGAGCGTGGCCATCATGCCGGTGAAGGCCGGAAGCAGGACCTCCAGCTGGTCGCAGGAGTCGAAGACGGGCTCCTTGTCCTCCTGGAGGTCGCGGTTGTAGGCGAGCGGGAGCGCCTTCAGGGTCGCCATCAGGCCGGTGAGGTTGCCGATGAGCCGGCCCGACTTGCCACGCGCCAGCTCGGCGATGTCCGGGTTCTTCTTCTGCGGCATGATCGACGAGCCGGTCGAGAAGGCGTCGTGCAGGGTCACGAAGGAGAACTCCTTCGTGTTCCAGATGATGATCTCCTCGGCGATCCGCGAGAGGTTCACGCCGGTCATCGCGGTGATGAAGGCGAACTCGGCGACGAAGTCGCGCGAGGCCGTGCCGTCGATGGAGTTGCCCACCGAGCCGTGCTCGAAGCCGAGCTCCGCGGCGACCGCCTCCGGGTCGAGCCCCAGCGAGGAGCCCGCGAGCGCGCCGGAGCCGTAGGGCGAAACGGCGGTCCGCTCGTCCCACTGCCGCAGGCGCTCGGCGTCCCGGGACAGGGACTGCACGTGGGCGAGCACATGGTGGGCGAAGAGGACCGGCTGGGCGTGCTGGAGGTGCGTACGGCCGGGCATGGCGACGTCCGCGTGCGCCTCGGCGAGGCCGATCAGGGCGTCCTGGAGGTCGGCGATCAGGCCACCGATGATCCGGGCATGGTCGCGCAGGTACATCTTGAAGAGCGTGGCCACCTGGTCGTTGCGGGACCGCCCGGCCCGCAGCTTGCCGCCGAGGTCGGGGCCAAGGCGCTCAAGGAGGCCGCGCTCAAGGGCGGTGTGGCAGTCCTCGTCCGCCACGGTGCCGACGAACGAGCCGTCGGCGACGTCGCTCGCCAGCTGGTCGAGGCCCGCGAGCATCCGCTGGAGCTCGTCGGCGGTGAGCAGGCCGGCCGCGTGCAGCACACGGGCGTGGGCGCGCGAGCCCGCGATGTCGTAGGGGGCGAGCCGCCAGTCGAAGTGGACCGACGCGGACAGCTTCGCCAGCGCCTCGGCGGGACCGTCGGCGAACCGGGCACCCCAGAGCCGGACGTCACCGTTGTTGCTGCTCACAGCTCAAGCTCCTCAGAAGTGGGCGGGCCGCCCGGCGGCGATCTCGTTGTTGGCATAACTATGCAGAGCTCTGCATGTTTTGTCAAAGCACTCGGGGGCGCGGACGTGCGAGCTCTGTCCACGGGCCGGAATTTCCGGTGACCGCCCGGGCGGCGGCGGATAATCCGCCCATGGGAAAGACGTACGACCGCATAGACGGCCGCCTCAGGACCTTCATCGAGAACCAGCCCCTCTTCTTCACCGCCACCGCCCCGCTCGGCCAGGAGGGGACCATCAACCTCTCCCCCAAGGGTGTCGCCGGCTCCTTCGCGGTGCTCGACGAGCGGACCGTGGCCTATCTCGACTTCGCCGGCAGCAACGCCGAGACCATCGCTCACCTGAGGGAGAACGGCCGCATCACCCTGATGTGGTGCGCCTTCCAGGGGCCGCCGAACATCGTGCGGGTGCACGGCAGGGGCGAGCCGGTCTTCCGTGACGACCCGCGCTTCGAAGATCTTGTGGCCCGCTTCCCCGGCGTCGACCCGGCCCCGCACGGGCTGCGCGCCGTCGTGGTCGTCACCGCCGAACTCATCCGCGACACCTGCGGATACGCGGTGCCGTTCCTGTCGTACGACGAGGACCGCGACCTGCACGCCAAACGCTTCGCGCGGGAGGACGACGCCAGTCTGAGCGCGTACTTCGCGAAGAAGGAGCACATCGCCACCAGCATCGACGGCCTGCCCGGGCTCCCGCTCC
This sequence comes from Streptomyces sp. NPDC006711, assembly GCF_042869775.1. NCBI lineage: Bacteria > Bacillati > Actinomycetota > Actinomycetes > Kitasatosporales > Streptomycetaceae > Streptomyces > Streptomyces sp. NPDC006711. The sequence continues at coordinate 182,893 of NZ_JBIAGO010000005.1, read as the reverse complement.
CGCTGCCCGGACGCGTGGGCTGACGGGCGGGCGGCGGCGCGGGCGCGTCCCGCTTACGGAGCAACCCGGGCCGGTTCGGGCGGCCGTCGCCAGCGGCGGCGCATACGGTCACGAGCATGCGCATCGCCACGCTGCTCCTCGCCTCCCTGCTGGTCCCGCTCGCCGCGCCGGAGCCTCCCGCGCCGCTGCCGGAGCGGCTTGCCCGCACCGGCGGGGGCAGCCAGCTGCTGACCGCGGAGGCGGCCGAGCTCGGCTCGACCACCGGGCGGCTGACCTGGTGGGACCTGCGCGAGGGGCACTGGGTGGCGGCGGGGTCCGCGCCCGCGAGGTTCGGCGCCAAGGGCCTGGCGGATGGCGAGACGCGCGTGCAGGGCACCAACACGACGCCGACCGGCCTGTACGCGTTTCCGTACGCCTTCGGGGTGGCCGCCGCGCCGCCCGGCATCCGCTATCCCTACCGGCGCGCCACCGACCGTTCCTGGTGGTGCGAGGACAACGAGTCCCGCTCCTACAACCGCTGGGTGGAGGGGCTGCCCAAGGACTGCCGGGCGTCGGAGTCGGAGCATCTGACGGCGTTCGCCGGCCAGTACGCCCGGGCGCTCGTCATCGGCTACAACTACGAGCGGCCGGTGCGCGGCCGGGGCGCCGGGATCTTTCTGCACGTCAACGGAAGCGGCGCGACCGCCGGTTGTGTGTCGGTGCCCGCCGAGGCGATGGACCAGGTGCTCGCCTGGGCCGATCCGGCCCGCTCCCCGCACATCGCGATCGGCACGGACACCGGCCCCACCGCCATCACCGGGTACTGAACCGCCCTTCGTCTGACGGCAGTTGAGGGCCGGGCCTCCAACTCCCCTCAGCGGTGGTCGTTCTGCGCCAGGCGCAGCAGATGGTCGGCCAGCGCCTGGCCGCCCGTGGGGTCGCGGCTGATCAGCATCAGGGTGTCGTCACCCGCGATCGTGCCGAGGATGTCGTGCAGTTCGGCCTGGTCGATGGCCGAGGCGAGGAACTGGGCGGCGCCGGGCGGGGTGCGCAGCACCACCAGGTTGGCGGAGGCCTCCGCCGAGATCAGGAGTTCGGCGGAGAGCCTGCGCATCCGCTCCTCCTTCGCCGACTCCCCCAGCGGCGCCTTGGGCGTACGGAAACCGCCCTCGCTGGGCACCGCGTAGATCAGCTCGCCGCCCGTGTTGCGGATCTTCACCGCGCCCAGTTCGTCGAGGTCGCGCGAGAGCGTGGCCTGGGTGACGCTCAGCCCGTCGTCCGCGAGCAGCTTGGCCAGCTGGCTCTGGGACCGCACCGGCTGCCGGTTGAGGATGTCCACGATCCGGCGGTGGCGGGCGGTGCGGGTCTGCGGTACGGCGGGGCCGCCCGGCTCGAAGTCCTGCGCCTCGTCGGTCATCGTCGTCTCATTCTCCGGATCGTCCGTCCCCGCCTGCTGCTCCAAGGATGCCGGGCAGCGCCCGGACGAACGCATCCACCTCCGCGTCGCCGATGACGAGCGGCGGCATGAGCCGTACGACATCGGGCGCGGGCGCGTTGACCAGGAAGCCGGCACCCTGAGCCGCCTGCTGCACCTGAGGTGCGAGGGGCTCGTTGAGCACGATACCCAGCAGCAGCCCCGCACCACGGACATGGGAGACCAGCGGGTGCGCCAGCGCCTCGATTCCCTCCCGCAGCTTCTCGCCGGTCCGCTTGACCCGGTCGAGTACGCCGTCGGCCGCGAGGGTGTCGAGTACGGCCAGGCCCGCGGCGCAGGCGATGGGGTTGCCGCCGAAGGTGGTGCCGTGCATTCCGGGCTCAAGGAGATCGGCCGCCGGGCCGAACGCGACGGTGGCGCCGATCGGCAGCCCCCCGCCGAGCGCCTTGGCGAGCGTGACGACGTCCGGCTCGACCCCCTCGTGCCGCTGGTACTCGAACCAGGCACCGGTCCGGCCGATGCCGGTCTGCACCTCGTCGAGGACGAGCAGCGTGCCGGTGGCGCGGGTGATCTCCCGGGCGGCCCGCAGATAGCCGGCCGGCGGGACGACCACGCCGATCTCACCCTGGATCGGCTCGATGACGACGAGGGCGGTCTCCTCGGTGACGGCCGCCCGCAGCGCCTCGACGTCGCCGAACGGCACATGGGTGACGTCACCGGGCAGCGGCCGGAACGGCTCCTGCTTGCCCGGCTGTCCAGTGAGCGCGAGCGCGCCCATCGTCCGGCCGTGGAAACCGCCGTGGGTGGCGACCATCCGGGTGCGTCCGGTCAGCCGGCCGATCTTGAACGCGGCCTCGTTGGCCTCGGCGCCGGAATTGCAGAAGAAAACGCGTCCGGGCCGCCCGAAGAGCTGAAGGAGGCGTTCGGCGAGCGCCACGGGAGGCTCCGCCGCATACAGGTTGGAGACATGGCCGAGCGTCGCGATCTGCTCGGAGACCGCCCGCACGACGGCCGGATGGGCGTGCCCGAGCGCGTTGACCGCGATGCCGCCCACGAAGTCGGTGTAGGCGGCGCCGTCCGCGTCCCACACCGTGGCGCCCTCACCGCGTACGAGCGCGAGCTTCGGCGTGCCGTAGTTGTCCGTCATGGCGTGCCGCCAGCGCCGCGCCAGTTCCTCGTTGCTCACCGCGTTCCCCCTCCGGTTCCCCGTGCGTCCGGCACGACCATCGTGCCGATGCCTTCATCCGTGAAAATCTCCAGCAGAATCGAGTGCTGGACCCGGCCGTCGATCACGCGCGCGGTGTTGACCCCGTTGCGCACGGCGAACAGACAGCCCTCCATCTTGGGGACCATGCCGCTGGAGAGCTCGGGCAGCAGCTTCTCCAGCTGCGTGGCGGTCAGTTTGCTGATCACCTCGTCGCTGTTCGGCCAGTCCTCGTACAGGCCCTCGACGTCGGTGAGGACCATCAGAGTCTCGGCGCCCAGCGCAGCCGCAAGTGCCGCAGCCGCCGTATCAGCATTGACGTTGTAGACATGTCCGTCGTCCTGGGAGCGGGCGATCGAGGAGATGACCGGGATGCGGCCGTCGTCCAGGAGCGCCGTGATCGCGCCCGGGTCGATCGCGGTGATCTGGCCCACCCGGCCGATGTCGACGAGCTCGCCGTCGATCTCGGGCCGGTGCTGGGTGGCGGTGATGGTGTGGGCGTCCTCGCCGGTCATGCCGACCGCGAGCGGCCCGTGCTCGTTGAGCAGCCCGACCAGTTCGCGCTGCACCTGCCCGGCGAGCACCATGCGCACCACGTCCATGGCCTCGGGCGTAGTGACCCGAAGGCCCGCCTTGAACTCGCTGACCAGGCCGTGCCTGTCGAGCTGCGCGCTGATCTGCGGCCCCCCGCCGTGCACGACGACGGGCTTGAGGCCCGACTGCCTCAGGAACACCACGTCCTGCGCGAACGCGCGCTTCAGCTCCTCGTCGACCATGGCGTTGCCGCCGAACTTGATGACGACGGTCTTGCCGTGGTGCCGGGTCAGCCAGGGCAGCGCCTCGATGAGGATCTGCGCCTTGGGCAGGGCGGTGTGTTTGCGAGTGCTCATGAGCGCGGCCCATTCCTTGGACGGGTGGTGGCGGGAGACGAGTGGGCGCTCATGAGCTGTACGCGCTGTTCTCGTGGACGTAGTCGGCGGTGAGGTCGTTGGCCCAGATGACGACGGGCTCGCTCGTGCCCGCGGCGAGGTCGGCGGTGATCCGGACCTCCCTGAAGCGCATGTCGACCAGGTCGCGGTCCTCGCCGACGGAACCGTTCTCGCAGACCCACACGCCGTTGATGGCGACGTTGAGCAGATCCGGCTCGAAGGCCGCTTTGGTGGTGCCGATCGCGGAGAGCACCCGGCCCCAGTTGGGGTCCTCGCCGTGGATGGCGCACTTGAGGAGGTTGTTGCGGGCGATGGAGCGGCCCACCTCCACGGCGTCGTCCTCGCTCGCGGCGTTGATCACCTCGATGCGGATGTCCTTGGACGCGCCCTCGGCGTCGCCGATGAGCTGGCGCGCCAGGTCGTCGCAGACGGTCACCACTGCCTCGGCGAACTCGCTGTAGGCGGGCGCCACTTGGGACGCGCCGGAGGCGAGCAGGAGCACCGTGTCGTTCGTGGACATGCAGCCGTCGGAGTCCACCCGGTCGAAGGTCTGCCGCGTGGCGTCGCGCAGCGCCTTGTCGAGGGTGGCCGCGTCGAGATCGGCGTCGGTGGTGAGCACGACGAGCATGGTGGCGAGCCCGGGCGCGAGCATGCCCGCGCCCTTGGCCATGCCGCCGACCGTCCAGCCGTCCCGGGTGACGACACTCGTCTTGTGCACGGTGTCGGTGGTCTTGATGGCGATGGCGGCCTTCTCGCCGCCGTGATCGCTGAGCTGGGCCACGGCCTTGTCGATGCCGGGCAGCAGCTTGTCCATGGGGAGCAGGGTGCCGATCAGCCCGGTGGAGGCGACGGCGACGGTGCCCGCGCCGGTCTCGTCGTACCCGGCGGCGTCGAGGGCGGCGGCGGCCTTCTCGGCCGTGGCGTGCGTGTCCTGGAAGCCCTGGGGGCCCGTACAGGCGTTGGCGCCACCGGAGTTGAGGACCACCGCGCGCACCTCGCCACCCTTGAGGACCTGCTCGGACCACAGGACCGGGGCCGCCTTGACGCGGTTGGAGGTGAAGACGCCCGCGGCCGCGAGGCGGGGTCCGGTGTTGACCACGACGGCCAGGTCCGGGTTGCCGTTCTGCTTGATCCCGGCGGCGATGCCCGACGCCTGGAATCCCTTGGCTGCCGTCACGCTCACTGTGTCTCCTCGTTCGCTTCTGGGCCCGCGCGGCGCGCCCGCGCGGCTTTCGTCGTCATCTCCACGGCCCGGCGGCCGCGCGCGCCGCTCACGGCGTCTTCTCGTTCACTTCTGGGCCCACGCGGCGGCGCCCGCGCGGTGTCCGTCGTGATGCGTGGCCCGGTGGCCGCGCGCGACGCTCACGGTGCGACTCCGACCGTCGGCAGGCCCAGGCTCTCCTCGAACCCGAGGGCGATGTTCATGCTCTGCACCGCGCCGCCGGCGGTGCCCTTGGTGAGGTTGTCGATGGCGCTGATCGCGAGGACGCGGCCGGCGCTCTGGTCGTACGCGACCTGCACGTGGACGGCGTTGGACCCGTACACGGACGCGGTCGCGGGCCACTGCCCCTCGGGCAGCAGACGCACGAACGACTCGTTGGCGAAGGCCTTCTCGTACGCCGCCCGTACGCTCTCGGCGCCGACGCCGGGCTTCGCCTTGGCGGAACAGGTGGCGAGGATGCCGCGGGACATCGGCGCGAGGGTGGGCGTGAAGGACACGGTGACGTCCTCGCCGGCCACCGCGCTCAGGTTCTGGATCATCTCGGGGGTGTGCCGGTGGCCGCCGCCGACGCCGTAGGGGGACATCGAGCCCATCACCTCGCTGCCCAGCAGATGGGGCTTGAGCGCCTTGCCCGCGCCGGAGGTGCCGGTGGCCGCGACGATCACCGCGTCGGGCTCGACGAGGCCGTCCCGGTAGGCGGGGAACAGAGCGAGCGAGACGGCGGTCGGGTAGCAGCCCGGCACCGCGATCCGCCGCGCCGACTCCAACGCGGCCCGCCCGCCCGGCAGTTCGGGCAGCCCGTAGGGCCAGGTCCCGGCGTGCGCCGAGCCGTAGAACTTCTCCCAGTCCCCGGCGTCACGGAGGCGGAAGTCGGCCCCCATGTCCACGACGAGCACGTCGTCACCGAGCCGTTCGGCGACCGCCGCGGACTGTCCGTGCGGCAGCGCGAGAAACACGACGTCGTGCCCGGCCAGCACCTCGGCGGTGGTCGGCTCCAGGACCCGGTGGGCCAGCGGACCCAGCTGCGGCTGGAGCGCACCGAGCACCTGCCCGGCGTTGGAGTTCGCGGTCAGCGCCCCGATCTCGACCCCGGGGTGCCCAACGAGCAGCCGGAGCAGTTCCCCACCCGCATACCCACTGGCCCCCGCCACTGCCGCACGTACCGCCGCCATCGCAATCCTCCTCGGTGATGGCATGACTATACGTACCGATGCAGTTTTATGCAAAGAACTCGACTCGAGCTCAGCGATCCGGTTTCCGAAGATCGGGCTCTGTCGCCACGTGGGTGGGTGGCGCTGTGCGTGCGTGAGTGAGACTCCCGGGGCAGGCATCCGGTCGGACTCGAGCCGCTTCGACGAGCTTGTCGCGGTGCACAGCGGGGAAGCCGCATTTCTAGGCGGGTCGTCCTGGCACATCCCGGACTACTTGGCCGTGATCGGCGGCGGAATGTGGCTGCTGGACGTACGCCTGAGAGACTGATCATGGACGAGGACGCGCGGAGGTTCGCGGCGGCCAAGGAGATGGCGGCTGCTTACGGTTGGCGGTACTCGATGGTTACGGGCTGGCGCCCGCACGTCTGGAGCGTCCTTGACCACTTGTCGTCGCGTCGTCGGCCAGGCCCGCAAGATCACCCGAGCACCTGCGGCGGCCGCACCGGCCGCCGCAGACGAACAGTTTCCGGCCGGGATGCCCGTGGCCTGGACCGAGCACGCCCGCATGATCGACCGGGCGGTCGACACCGACCGCCGCCGGCGACGGGAGGAAGCACTCGCCGGAACCCGGCCGGTGGCTCCACCGACGCTGCACGAAGCCCTGAACCGGCGGCCCATGTTCCCGCCGCCGCCGCGCGACGGCGCAGACGCCGAGACAACTGGCCAGGGGGACAACGCGTGACCCGAGCCCCCTCACACGGTGAGCCGCTGGAGTCCTGCCCTTACGGTCCAAGATCGTTGAGTTGATCATGGGCGGCCATCCGCCGCGCGACATCTACGTCGGCCGGCAGAGCTACCCCTCCCGCCGCGGCGGCAGGCTGATCCGGCGCCGGCTGCGTGGGAGCCAATCGCTCCGGCGGAAGTCGGGCCATGTGCGAGACGTGGTCCTCAACCTTCCTCGCCGTTCGAATGGCGGCGGCGCTCGACGTAGTTGATCACCAGATTGGCGAGAGCGACCAACAGTGTGGCCAGTAGCGCTGGAAGCCAGGGGCGTTCGACGCGGAGCCCGGGGGTGAAGGATTCAACGAGCAGCGCACCCAGGAACGTCGTTGTCGCGGATATGGCCATGTCCGCGCGGCGTTTGGACCTCTCGGAAATACCAGTCAGGCTCAGTGCAAGGCGTACAGGAGCTGTGAAGGCAGTCGCGAGCAGGCCGCAGGGAAGGCACAGCAGCACCGCCCAGACGAGGGAGCTGGCGCTGTCAGCTTCGATCAAGTCGCTGGAGAGAAAAGCGACAGCCAGAACGCCTGCCAGCATCACCGCGGCCAAGGCAGCAAGGATACCGAGACCCAGGCCCGTCATGCCGAGGGCGGCAGACACCTTCTCACGAGTTGACAGACAGGCCCAGGTTGGCTCATCGGGCCGCTGGGGCTCCACGATGCACCTCCTTCGTACAGGAGAAGACAGAAGCGGGCGACACCCGAACCAGCCGGTATGCCGCCCGCGAAATCAACGGTCTCAGGCAGCGACCAACATGATGGCCGTCGCGAGATCCTTGGCGATGTCAGCTGGAACACCAGCCTTGACCAGCGCGATGGTCAGCGCAGTCTCGCTCCAGCTCTCGACGTCCTCAATCGCGTCGGCAACCTTACCGCCGTTGCGCTTGAGGAAGTCACCGCTCTTCCTGTGGAGCTTGCCGACGATCTTGCCGGCCCACACGCCACCGTGGCGCAGTCCGGCGACGACCAGTTTGCGAACAATCGTGCCCGACCCCAGGATCCGCTCCGCCTCCTCGTGGGCGCCGGGGTTTTCAAGCTGCTTCGCGTATTGTTCGAATTCTCGAATCTGCTGTGCATCCGCACCGTCTGCCCGCATGCGGGAGACGAGGTCGCGGACATCGCTTGCAGTCGGCTGCAACGACTCCGCCGCCTGCAAAGCCGCCGCCTTGTCACGGTTGGTCTCGACTGCGCTTGCGACTGGCGCGGCTACGCCGAAAGTTAAAGCAGCCATTGCAGTAACAGCAGTCATTCGAATGTGATTCTTCTTCACCTGGACTTCCCTTGCCGCCGGGTGGGAGAAGGCATACGGCAGGCCGCTTGGCGTGGAAACCGAACGGCCCACACCTTCTCCCTCCGGCGCTTTTCTTGGCTTATCTATGCGACGGGCCTGAAATCGGGCCTCACCCTTTCCGACTCCGCGCCCGATCTGGCCATATCTTCAATTCACCGACCAGCCCTTGATAGTGCTGCGACTCACGGAAGGCTCGCCTAACACAATGAACATTACCCAGAGATTCGACACGATTCCATAAGGAAATTTCGATATAGTGATAGGCATTCCCACCCACCCCTCGGTATCCCCTACGCTTTTCCGTGGGGCCGGGCGTGCCCTTCGGTTGGCTCACCGAGGGGCGCCAGGTGCGGCTTTCAGTCTTCTGCCGCCTGTGGCTTGCGTCGATTGGCTGCCCGACGCCCCACGGCGACTCGGCTGCCAATGAGGAATTGCGAATGATCGCACCACAGGGAATCGACAGCGAGGTCGTCCGCCGGGAGGCACCAGCATCCGTCGCACGGAGACACCACATCACCGCGCCCCAGGCCGGCACCAACGCAGGCAAGACGCATCACCACTGCGTCGAGACAGCGAGAGCGGCCGCCGGCCGCTGCCACGACACGTCGCCCACGACGAGCCTTTCCGGCCGCACGGCCGCGCCCCGCCTCGATACCGCTCCGCCCATGGCGCGGCGGTTCGGATGCGTCGACCACGTTCGCCGGCCGCCCGAGCACCTCGGTCACAGATCCGGCGCTCGGGCCACCGCCACCCCCGCCCGCGAACATGGCCCGAATTGATTCAACGTTCAACCTACTTTGACGGCATGCTGGTCACAGAGCCGACAGCCTCCCGCAGGTCCGGCCCGATGCCCCCAACGGCCCACCTGGGCAACGGAGATGACCCGACATGACACTGGCACTCCCCCTCCGCCTCCACCACCACGCCTGGATCACCGACGACCAGGAGGCCAACCGGCGCTTCTACGAAGACGTCATCGGGCTGCCGCTGGTGGCCACGTGGACCGAGCGTGAGGTGTTGTCCGGGGCCGAGCGCGCCTACAGCCACGCTCTTTACGGGCTGGCCGACGGCAGCGCGCTGGCGTTCTTTCAGTTCGCCGACCCCAAGGACCAGGCGGAGTTCAAGACCAGCATCAATGCGACTCCTTTGCGTCACATCGCCTTCAAGGTCGAGGCCGAGACCCAGGACGCCCTGCGCGAGCGCGTCGCCGCGGCCGGCGTCGCGGAGGCGAACGCTCACGTGATCGACCACGGCTTCTGCGTCTCGCTGTACATCACCGACCCGAACGGGCTGATATTGGAGTTCGCGGTCGATCACCCGGACGTGGAGAAGATCGACGCCGAGCGGCGCGCCACGGCACACGCCGACCTCGCCCGCTGGCTCGCGGGCGACCACACCAGCAACAACCACTGGCGTTGAGCACACCCGCCCCGTGGTGGCGAACGCGCGTCACCGCCTGGGCAACGGCACTCCCGCCGCGCGGAGCTTGGCTTCGGTGAGGGCGGTCAGGCGGGCCGCGACCGGTGCCTGGTCGGCGCGGTGGGTGTTGATCAGCTGGTACTGGGCCGATGCCTTCGCCCATGCCCGCAGGCTCGCGTCGTCCCCGCGCGGGGCGGCGTTGGCGAGGTAGCGGTTCGCCAGGGCGCCGGCCAGTTCCTCGACGCGCGGATCGTCCGGGTCCCAGGCCTCCGCCTCCTGGGCCCGCCTGGTCAGATCGACGTACTCGGGGTCGTCGAGCCCGGTCTCCAGCTGGGCCAGGAATCCCTCGAACCCCGTCGGCACCAGCGCGCGGGCCAGCACCATGGCCTCGCGTTGCGCGGCCACGTAGTCGGGATCGAAGCCGAGGTCCGTCATCCGCTCCAGCAGCGCGCAGGCACGGTCGGGCAGCAGCGCCCGGTCGCCGTCGGCGAGCCGGTGCAGGGTGTCGCGCCGGGCGGTCAGCTCCGCGATGCTTTCGGTGAGCCGGCGCTCGACGTCGGCGAGCGCGGTACGAAACCGCGCCGCGTCGGCGTCGAGCATGGGCGCGATCTCGGCCAGCGGCACCCCCGCGCCGGCCAGCGTCCGCGCCTGCACCAGGTGCAGCAACTCCCTCGACCCGTAACGCCGGTAGCCGGAGCTGTCCCGTTCCGGCTCCGCGACCAGGCCGAGCTTGTGATAGTGCCGCACCGTCTTGACGGTGACGCCGGCGAACGACGCCGCCTGCCCGATCGTGACCCCGTTGCTCATCCGGCCAGTCTGCCCGAGAACACCGCCTCCACGAAGCGCTGTTGGGCGGCCTGGAAGGCCGGCGCGATCGTCAGATCGGCGTCGTCGACCCACGTCAGCCCGGCCGTCAGGACCGTACGGCCGTCGGCACTCGCGTACATGAGCGCCGCCGAGCCCATGGTGGCGCCATTGTGGTGGAAGACGGTGCCGCTCCCCGTCTCCTGGGCGAAGACCCCGAGGCCGTAACCGACGGTCGCCTCCGGCGTGCGCATCTCGGCCAGCAGCCCGGCCGGAAGCAGCCGCCCGCCCATCAGCGCGGAGAAGTAGGTGGCGAGGTCCCCGGTGGTCGAGATCATGTCCCCGCCGGCTCCGACCCAGGACGGGTTCTGCCGGGTGACGTCCACGATCCGCTCCTGGCCGGCGTCCTCGTAGCGGTAGTAACCGCGGTTGTGCGGCGCGGGGATCTCCGGGGAGTCGCCCGGCGCGAGCGTGCCGGTCAGCCCGAGCGGCCGCAGGACGAGCCGGCTCAGCTCCTCGGCGAACGTACGCCCCGTGACGTGTTCGATCACCAGCCGGGCCAGGACGTAGTTGGTGTTGGCGTAGCTCCAGCCCGTACCGGGTGCGAACCGGGCCGGCTTGGACAGCGACAGGCGCACCAGGTCCTCTGGCCGGTACGTCGCGAACCGCTTCTCCACCCACTCCTTGCCCTGCCAGGGCACCCCGAGCACGATCGTGCCGTCCTCGTAGAGCTCGCCGGTGTGGTTGAAGATGCCGCTGGTGTGCCGCAGCAGCATGCGTACCGTGATCCGCCGGTCCAGACCGAACTCGGGGAGGTGGTCGGCGGCCGGGGCGTCGAGACCGATCCTGCCCTCGGCGACCAGCAGCAGCACCACGGTCGCGACGAAGCTCTTGGTGGTGCTGCCGATACGGAAGTGGCCGTCCGTCACCGGTCCCGCGCTCCCGTCCAGCTCGCCCGCCCCCGCCCCCGCGACCCATTCGCCCCGCTCGTCGCGCACCCGGAGCTGGACGCCGAGGAAACCGCCGGCGGTCACCTCGTCGAGCACCTTGCGCAGGTGCGGACGGTCCTGGCCCGGGCGCGAAGTGGTGGGGGAAACAGGGGAGTTGGTGGTGGTGTGCAGAGGGGTGCTCATGGTGACGGGCTCCTTCACATCGTCGTCTCCGGCCTCCCGGCCGGGCCGGCGTCCTGCCGATGCGATGAGCCTCGACCCTGACCCGGGGTCAACCTCAACTGTGATGTGGGACACGGTCGTTCGGGCCCCGGTTTCATGGGAGCCGAGGCGCGACCCCGGGTTCAAGGCCCCGGTTCAGACCACCAGCACCCGGCGGCCCCGCGCGTGTCCCGCCTGGCTGTCGATGTGCGCCGCCGCCGCGTCCGCGAGGGCGTACGCCTTCTCGACCGGGATGTGCAGTTCTCCCCGCGCGATGAGGTCGGCGGCCACGGCGAGCGCTTCCGGCACACTTCCGGCCACCCCGGAGAAGCGGACGCCGAACTCCGTCGCCGCGAGGTCGGCGATGGAGACCACCTTGCCCGGGTCCCCCGTCAGCGCGACGAGTTCACGGAGCACGCCCGAGCCGGCCAGATCGAGCGCCGCGTCCACCGGGCCGAGCAGCCGGACCCGCTCGACCCAGCCCTCGCCGTACGTCGTCGCGACGGCGCCCAGGGTGCGCAGGTAGTCCTGGTTCGCGGCCCCCGCCGTGCCGATCACCCTGATGCCGCGCTCGCGGGCGATGTGCAGGACCGCGGAACCAACCCCTCCGGACGCGCCGCTGACCAGCAGCGTCTGCCCGGGCCGCACCCCGCACTCGCGGATGATCCGCAGCGCGGTCTCCACCACCGAGGGGTACCCCGCCGCCTCCTCGAACGTCAGCCCCTCGGGCATCGGGGCCCACGCCGACAGCACGGCGAACTCGGCATAGGTGTCCACCCCCTCGCCGAACACGCGGTCACCGATCCCGACCCCTTCGACGCCCTCCCCCACCTCATCCACGATCCCCGCGGCGTCGAGGCCCACCCCGGAAGGCAGCGTGATCGGGTGGGCGCCGAGGACCTGGCCCTCCCGGATCCTCCAGTCCACGGGGTTGACACCCGCCGCCCGCACGGCGACGCGTATCCGGCCGGGGCCCGCGTGGGGTTCCTCGGCGTCGATGAGGCGCAGGACGTCCGGGCCGCCGAACTCGGCGAAGCTCACTTTCTTCATGCCGAGAACGTAGCACTAACCGTTAGCCTTTTGGAATGGTTACGATTTCATATTTGATAGCGTCCTCTCATGACCGCTCCTCCCGGGCGTCGCGAGCGCAAGAAGGCCGCGACCCGCCAGAAGATCGCCGACACCGCGCTGCGGCTCTTTCTGGAGCGCGGCTACGACGCGGTGGGCATCCGTGATGTCGCCGCGGAGGCCGACGTGGCGGTGACCACGCTCTTCTCCCACTTCGCCTCGAAAGAGGCCCTGGTGTTCGAGCGGGACGACGATTTCGAGCAGCGCCTGACGGGGGCGGTCGCCGCGCGCGCGCCGCACCAGCCGCTCATCGCCTCCCTGCGCCACGAGGTCGAGGCCCTGGTCCGGCACTGCACGGCACAGGGTGCGGCTCCGGTCTGGCGCATGATCGAGGGGTCGTCGGCTCTGCGGGAGTACGAGGAGTCGATGCGGCTGCGCCACGCGGAGTCGCTTGCGGCGGCCATCGTCGAGGACGGGGGCCTGCCGCAGTCGGCGACGGCGTCCCGGACGATCGCGCGGTTCGTGATCGACGCGTACGCGGTGGCCCGTGAGGCGGCGGATCCGGTGGCCGCGCTGGACGAGATCTTCGCGATGATCGAGGCGGCCTGGGCCGCGGCGTCACCCCCCGACCCCGCCCCGTAGCCACCCCGCCGGGCCGGGTGAGCGCGCGTCCGCCTACGGGCGGGGCGTCCGCCACCCCGGCGACCCCCAGTGGCCCCCGGGCCTCCGCCCGGCCCGTAGCGCCAGGTCCGCACCCTTGGCCCGCCCGAGGTCCGGCGCCGCCGCCGCCCGTCTTGCGGCGTAGGCCCAAAGCCCGATCCGGCCCCGGTGCGGGTCTGTCAGCATGGCGGCATGTCGCACTCATGGCCCAGCCATCTCGATGTAGGAGCGGTCCGGTTCGCCCGGCCGACCGCCAAGTACGACGACGTCCTGGTCTTCTACCGGGACGTGCTCGGACTGCCGGTACTCGCGCAGTGGCGCGGTCACCACGGCTACGACGGTGTCGTGCTCGGCCTGCCCGGCACCCCGGTGCACATGGAACTCCTCCAGCACGGCGATCCGCCCCGCATTCCCGAGCCCGACCCGGAGAACCAGCTGGTGCTCTATCTGCGCGGCCCCGAAGCCGTCGCCACGGCCGCCCGCAGGCTGAGCGAGCACGGGCACAGCCCGGTCCCGGCCGCGAATCCGTACTGGCCAGAACGCGGCGCGGTGGTCTTCGAGGACCCGGACGGCTGGCTCGTCGTCCTGGCACCGTGGGTCTTCGGCGAGCAGCCCCCGCCGTCGGTCTCCTGAGGGCTGGGCCGTCCGGGCCGGCTACTGGAGGCCGAGCGCCATCCACTTGGCCGGGTTCTCCAGGGGCCGAAAGCCCAGCTTCTCGTAGACGCCGTGGGCGTCGGCCGTGGCCAGCAGGATCCTGCGCAGACCGTACGGCTCCAGATGGTCGCGCGCGGCGGCCACGAGCGCCGTGCCGAGCCCCTTGCCGCGTACCGCCGGATCGACGTACACATCGCAGAGCCACGCGAAGGTGGCGCGGTCGGTGACGACCCGGGCATAGGCGACCTGCGCCCCCGAACCGGCGTCGTAGGCACCGAAGTTGAGCGAGCCGGAGATCGCGGCGTCCTGCTTCTCGCGGGTGCGGCCGAGCGCCCAGTAGGCGTCGGTGGAGAGCCAGTGATGGATCCGGGCCGGGTCCAGGCGGGCGGGGTCGTTCGAGATCGCGTACTCGCGGAAGATCGTTTCACTCATGGCGCGAGCCTGGCAGGTGGCGGCCCGCGTGTCAGTGGCGGAGGCCACCTTCCGCGCCCGGCAGGACCCGGGTCCGTCAAACGCGCAACACCGTCAACGCGCAACGCCGCCAACACTCAACACCGTCAACGCGCGACACCGTCAAGCGCGACGCGCAGCCTGCGGACCGCCTCGGTGATCTCCGCGCGGCCCGTCACCCCCGCGAAGCTCAGCCGCAGATGGCCCGCCGGTGGCTCCGCGCCGAAGTAGGGCCGGCCCGGCGAGACGGCGACGCCCGCACGCAGCGCGGCCGGGACGAGAGCGTCCTCGGAGGTGCCGTCGGTCAGGCGGACCCAGAGGTGGTAGCCGCCGGAGGGGATGTGGGGCAGGGCGAGTTCGGGCAGGTGCCGCAGGACGGCGGCGGCCAGCGTCTCCCTGCGGGCCGTCAACTCGGCCGAGACAGTGCGCAGATGACGGTTCCAGGCGGGGGAGCCGACGAGTTCGAGGGCGGTCTCCTGAAGGGGGCGCGGCACGAAGAAGGAGTCGACGGCCTGGATGGCGCGCAGGCGTTCGCGCACGGGCCCCCGGGCGGCGAGCGCGCCCACGCGCAGGCTCGGCGAGGTCGCCTTGGTCAGGGAGGAGACGTGCACGACGACGCCGTCGGGATCGTCGGCGGCGAGCGGCGCGGGCAGGGGGCCCGCGTCCTCGTGGGCGAGGCGGCGGGCGAAGTCGTCCTCGACGACGAACGCGCCGAAGGAGTGGGCGATGGCGACCACCTCGCGGCCGCGCTCGGCGGGGAGCAGCGCGCCGGTCGGATTCTGGAAGAGGGGCTGGCAGCACAGGACGCGGGCGCCGGTGGCCCGGAAGGCGCGGGCGAGCAGTTCGGGGCGTACGCCGTCGGCGTCGACCGGGACCGGAACGGGCCGCAGTCCCGCCGCGCGGGCCACGGCGAGGATGCCGGGATAGGTGGGCGACTCCATGAGCACGGGGGCGCCGGGCGCGGCGAGCGCGCGCAGCGCGGTGGTCAGGGCGGTCTGGCCGCCCGAGGTGATCAGGACGTCGGCGGCGCCAACGGCGGGGCCGATCTCGCGGGCGAACCAGGCGCGCAGCTCGGTGAGCCCGTCCACGGGCGGGCGGCTCCACGCCCCCGGGCGGCGCCCGGCCCGTCCGAGCGCCGCCGCCATGGCTCGTTCGGGCTGGAGCCCGGGGTCCAGGTAGCCGCCGCTGAGGTCGATGACGCCGGTCGGCGGGATGGCGAGCGCGCCGAGGACTCCGGCGGCGTCGACCGCGCGCGGCGCCGGCTCGGTGGCGCCGTCGGCACTGAGCGCGACCTCCTGCCAGGAGGTGTCCCCGGCGCGGGCGGCGGTGGTCCGCGGCTCGGCCCGGTAGGCGCCCGCGCCGGGGCGGGTGACGACCAGGCCCTCGGCGACCAGCTGGGCGAGCGCGCGCGAGACCGTCACCGGGGAGACCCGGTGGCGCTCGACGAGGGCCCGGCTCGACGGCAGCTTTCCACCCACCGGGTAGCGGTCGACCTCTTTCCGCAGAGAGTCCGCCAGCTCGGTCACACTGCTACGCTCTTGCATGACAGCACAGGATAGCGCTACTGCTCCCACCTCGATAACGGTCGGCGCCCCGGTCCGCCGCGCCGGCGCCCCTTCCCCGCGCGGGACGCTCTTCGCCGCGCTCGGGGTGCTCTCCTTCTCGCTGACCTTTCCCAGCACCGCGTGGGCTCTGGAGAGTTTCGGCCCGTGGTCGATGGTGTCGCTGCGGCTGCTCGTCGCCGCCCTCCTGGCCGGGGTCTTCCTGTGGCGGGGCCGGGTGCCCTTCCCCGAGCGCGCGCACTGGGCCGGGTTCGCCGCGGTGATCGGGGGCGTGATGATCGGCTTCCCGGTCCTGACCACGCTGGCGCTCGGAACCGCGACCACCTCCCACGCGGCCGTCGTGGTGGGCCTGCTGCCGCTCACCACCGCCGTCTTCGCCGCCGTGCGGACCCGGCGCCGGCCCTCGCGCGCGTTCTGGGCGGCCGCGCTCGCCGGCGCCGCCGTGGTCGTCGCCTTCACGGTCCAGCAGAGCGGCGGCGCGCTCACGCGGGCGGACCTCTACCTGTTCGGGGCGCTGCTCCTGTGCGCGGCCGGATACACCGAGGGCGGGCGGCTCTCGGGCCTGATGCCGGGCTGGCACGTGGTCGGCTGGGCCCTGGTGCTCTGTGTCCCGCTCGCCCTGGTGGGCGCGCTGCTCGGCCTGAGCCTCGAACCCTGGCACCTCACCGTCCACGGCGTCGCCGGGCTGCTCTGGGTGGCCTCGGCCTCGACCTTCCTCGGCCTCTACCTCTGGTACCGGGGCATGGCCGCGATCGGCGTCACCCGGGCCAGCCAGCTCCAGCTGGCGCAGCCGCTCGCGACGCTCGTCTGGTCGGTGCTGCTGCTCGGCGAACAGCTGAGCCCGGCCGCCCCGGTGGCCGCCGCGGGCGTCCTGGTGTGCATCGCGGTGACCCAGCGCGCCCGCTCGTGACGCCCGCTCTCAGCCGCCCCAGTGGTCGGCCACGACGCGCGCCATGGCTCCGATGCGGTCCTCGGTGACCTCTTTCGCGGCGAAGAAGCAGTGGCCGCGTACGGTGGCGTACCGGCGCGCCAGGGTCAGATGGCGCGAGAGTTCCGCCGGGTCCTGCCAGGCGGCGGGCTGGGCGGGGCCGCCCGCCTTGTACAGGGCCTCGCCGATGTAGAGATCGACGCCGGTGCCCCGGGCCACCTCGTCCCACCACGGCACCAGGACGGCGTAGTCGGCGGCGGCGAGCCCGATGTTCCAGTACAGCTGCGGGCAGATGTAGTCGATCAGCGCCTCGCGCACCCACCCGCGGGTGTCGGCGTACAGGTCGTCGTAGGTCTGGGCGCCGGCCGCGGTCGCCGAGCCCCGCGCGTCGCTCGCCTCGTTGCGCCACACCCCGAAGGGGCTGATCCCGAACCGGACTCGGGGCCTGATCTCCTTGATCCGGGCGCCCGTCTCGCGGACCAGGAGGTCGATGTTGTCGCGCCGCCAGGCGGCACGGTCGGGGAAGTCACCGCCGTACCGGGCGTAGGCGTCGTCGTCGTCGAATCTCTCGCCCGCCACCGGATAGGGGTAGAAGTAGTCGTCCCAGTGGACGCCGTCGACGTCGTAGCGGCGTACCGCGTCCAGCATGGCGTCCTCGACGAAGTGCCGGACCTGCGGCAGGCCGGGGTTGTAGTAGAGCTTCCCGCCGTAGGGGACGACCCAGTCCGGGTGGATGCGGGCGGGGTGGGTGGCCACGAGGCGCGTGGGGTCGGTGTGGTTGGCGACCCGGTAGGGGTTGAACCAGGCGTGCAGGGCGAGACCGCGCCGGTGTGCCTCCTCGACGGCGGTGCCCAGCGGATCCCAGCCCGGGTCCTGGCCCTGCGTCCCCGTGAGCCACTGGGACCACGGCTCGTAGGGCGAGTCCCAGAGCGCGTCGGCGGTCGGGCGGACCTGGAGGACCACGGTGTTCAGCCGCCGCTCGACGGCCTTGTCCAGGTGGGCCAGGAGCTCCGCGCGCTGGTCGGCGGCGCCGAGGCCCGGGAGCGAGGGCCAGTCCCGGTTGGCGACGGTGGCCAGCCACACCCCGCGAAACTCCCGTCCGGCGCCCCGGCCCCGCCGGGCGGACGCGGGGGCCGCCGTGATCAGCCCGCCCAGCGCCCCCGCCGTGCCCGCCACGAAGCCCCGCCGCGTGATTAGTCCCACGTTCGCCCCTCGCTCAGGTCGCATGCGCCCAGGTCTACCGGACAGCGTGCCCGCCCCGCCCCCACGAGCACGCGCGCGTTCGGAGTAACGTCTGGGGCCGGAGGCGGGCGCCGGAATCACACGGGGGGCCTGCCGGGGACTGCTGTAGAGCGAAAGGCACGATGTGACCGACATCGAACGCGTCGGAATTGTGGGCTGTGGCCAGATGGGCGCGGGCATCGCGGAGGTGTGCGCCCGCAGCGGCCTGGACGTCATGGTCGCCGAGACCACCGGCGAGGCCCTGGAGATCGGCCGCACCCGGCTGCACAACTCCCTCTCGAAGGCCGCCGAGCGCGGCAAGATCTCCGAGGAGGAGCGCGACGCGACGCTCGCCCGCCTGAGCTTCACCACCGACCTCGGCGAGTTCGCGGACCGCGATCTCGTGATCGAGGCCGTCGTGGAGAACGAGCAGGTCAAGACGGAGATCTTCCAGATCCTCGACCAGGTGGTGACCCGCCCGGACGCGATCTTGGCGTCCAACACCTCCTCGATCCCGCTGGTCAAGCTCGCGGTCGCCACCTCGCGCCCCGACCAGGTCATCGGCATCCACTTCTTCAACCCGGCGCCGGTGCAGAAGCTGGTCGAGCTGATCCCCGCCCTCACCACCTCCGAGGGCACCATCAGCCGCGCCCAGGTCCTGGTCGAGAAGGTGCTCGGCAAGCACGCGATCCGCGCCCAGGACCGCTCGGGCTTCGTGGTCAACGCGCTGCTGATCCCGTATCTCCTCTCGGCGATCCGGATGTTCGAGTCGGGCATCGCGAGCCGTGAGGACATCGACAACGGCATGGAGCTCGGCTGCGCCCACCCGATGGGCCCGCTGAAGCTGTCCGACCTCATCGGTCTCGACACGGTCGCCTCGGTCGCCGACTCGATGTACGACGAGTACAAGGAGCCCCTGTACGCCGCTCCCCCGCTGCTCCAGCGCATGGTCGACGCGGGACGCCTGGGCCGCAAGACCGGGTCCGGTTTCTACTCGTACGCCTGAGTAAAAAGGCGTACGTCTGTATACGCGGGCGTACGTCTGAAAGGCGTGAGCCGGGCTCGTGCCGCGCACACCGGGTGTGCGCGGCGAGCCCGCATATGCCCATCGCACACGCTCCCGCCCCTGGAACACGGCGAGTTGACTCTGCGCCACCACATCAGTGGCACCTCCGGAACAGGGATAAGGAGCCAACCGTGTCCAGGGACCCGGGACATCCGACCACCGTCGACGAACTGGCGGAGTTACGCCGCCAAGTGGACGTCGCCATGGCCCGCGTGGACGGGCAGCTCGCGCTGCTCGCCCTGCGGGGTGAGCAGACCGAGCGAGAAGTGACCGAGGTGGTGGGACGGGTCGCGGCCCTGGAACACCTGCGATGGCCGCTCCCCGCCCTCACCGCGCTGATCGCGCTCGGCGCGCTGACGCTCGCCGCCTGGCAGGCACTCGGTCACTGACCCCGCGCCGGGCGGGTCAGCCCTCGCCCAGGCGGAGATGGTGCAGGAGCAGGAGTCCGGCCGCCATGTTGGCGGCCGGGACCTCCCCCCTCGCGACCAGGTCGGGCACCAGCTTGAGGGGGATCCACTCGCGGCGCGAGGACTCGAAGTCGTCCTCGGGGTGGCCGATGTACTCGGCCGACTCGGACCAGAACAGATGGTGCCGGGCGTCGATGAGCCCGTTGGCCGGCTCGACGGTGAGCAGCGGTTTGAGCGGTCCCGGCCGCCAGCCGGTCTCCTCCTCCATCTCACGGGCGGCCGCCGCCTCGATGTCCTCGCCGTCCTCGACGACTCCGGCGGCCAGCTCCCAGCCCCAGCTGTCGGTGATGAAGCGGTGCCGCCACAGCAGCAGCACCTCGTTGGCGGTGTTGACGACGGTGGCCGCGGCGACCGGCCGCAGCCTGATCAGGAAGTGGTCCAGATGCCGCCCGTCCGGGAGCGCCACGTCCGCGAGGTTGACCCGGAACCAGCGATTCTCGTACACCGTTTGTTCGTTCAGGTTCGTCCACTGCACGGTTCTGCCACCTTTCGACAAGTAGGTGGCAATATCGCAGCAGGCTGACGGTCACAGGGGAACGCGAAGCGCCCCGTCGATCAGCGCGGCGGCTTCGGCCGCGCCGGCGCAGCCGGACGCGACCAGGTGCTCGCGCACCACGCGCAACCGGTCACGCAATCGCTGCGACTCCATCCCCCGGGCCCGCTCGGCCATTTCGACCGCGGTGGCCACGGCCCGGTCGGCGTCGCCCTGGCGCAGCTCGATCTGCGCGAGCATCGCGAGGCGGTGCACCCTGCCCCGGTCGTGGGAGGGCTCCTCGGCCGCGAGCGCGGCCTGTTCGCGCGCCGCCGTCAGGTCACCGAGGCTCAGCAGGGCCTCGGCCACCTGCACATTGACGAGACCGGGCTGGACGTAACCGGTCTCGGCCGGCTCCTGGCCCGGCCGGACGCGTCCGGCGGCCGCCTCTGCGCTCAGGATCGAGGACAGCGCGCTCTGGCCGTCGCCCAGATGCGCGTACGCCTTGGCCTGCATGGCGTGCAGATCGGATGCGAGCGCCGGACTCAGCCGGGTGCCTGCGGCCCGCAGCGCCGCCTCAGCGAAGGCGACCGACTGGCGGTAGTCGCGCATGAACAGCGACTGGTTGACCAGGAGGGCTATGACATAGGCGCCAAGTCCCCTGTCCCCACTGGCCTTCGCGAGCCGCAGCGCCTGGTGGAAGTAGCGCTGGGCCAGGCCCTGGGCGTTGGAGTCATAGGCGCAGATGCCCGCGATGGCCACCAACCCGCCCGTGGCGCGGTGCAGTTGGCGGCCGTTCGCGTCCGTGTAGCCGCCGCGCAGCAGCGGGGCGGTCTCGGCGTTGAGGAAGCCGACGACGCGCGAGCGCGTCGCGATGCCGCCCGCCTTGCGGTACATCAGCTCGTAGTGCTCGCGCGCCGAGCGCAGCATCTCGATGTCGGACTCCCCCACCGCCGTCTGCCCGTCGCGGGAGACATCGGTGTCCTCCGGCGGGTTCTCCCACTCCCATACGGGCATGACGGCCGGGGTGCCGGTGACGGCCGGGGCGTCGAGGATGTGGGTGCGCTGCTGTTCGTCGGAGCGCCACAGGGCGGTGGCCCGCTCGACGAATCCGGCGAGCGGCGAGCGGTGCGCCGGCGCCGGCTCGCCCGGCACACCGAGGCCGATGTCGTCCAGGGTGACCCGGCGCCGCAGCCGCCCGGCCAGCACCTCGCAGATCAGGTCGGGCACCTGGCCGCGCGGGCGCTGGCCCTTCAACCACCGCGCCACGGCGGTGTGTTCGTATCTGAGGGCGACGCCTCTGGCCCGCCCCGCCTGATTGACCCGGGCCGCGAGCCCGGCGTGTGAGATCCCCGCTTCGTCCACCAGGGCGTCGAGCAGGGTATTGGGCTGCATGGGGCCCTCCGTTGGCTCGGTGCCACCAGCGTAATCGAGCCCGGTTCACACGGGGTGTGAAGCGAGTACCCGCATTGGTGCGCCGCGCCCTCTGCCCACCGGCGCCCGCGCTCGGTTGACTCATGGGCGCCTCTCCCCGAGGCAACCGGGCCGCCGGCCCCCCACGACACCGTGCGGCGGCTCGTTCCCGGCGCCGCCGCCCTGTTCGCGCCGCCCGGCACTCCCGGCGGGGCGGCGGCGCCCTCGGCGTCCATGACGGCATACGCCGAGAGGGGCGCGCCGGGATTCCCGGTGCGCCCCTCCCGGTGCGTTCTGCCGCGGGCTACGCCCCGCGCAGCACCGCGCCCGTGACGTCGGCCGCGTGGGCCACCGCCGCGTCGCGGGCGGCCGATGCCTCCTCGACGGTCAGGGTGCGATCGGCGGCGCGGAAGCGCAGCGCGTAGGCGAGCGACTTCTTGCCCTGGCCGGTCTGCTCGCCGCTGTAGACGTCGAACAGGCGGATGGACTCCAGGAGTTCACCGGCGCCGACACGCAGCGCGTTCTCCACGGCGGCGGCAGGCACCCCGGCGTCGACGACGAGCGCGACGTCCTGGGTGGCCACCGGGAAGGTGGAGATCGACGGCGCCCGCACGACGCCCTCGCCGGCCCGCTCAAGGACGTCGAGGTTCAGCTCCATCGCGCAGCTGCGGGCGGGCAGGCCGAACGCCTTGACGACGCGCGGGTGCAGCTCACCGGCGTGTCCGACAAGGGTCTTGACGCCCTCGGGGAACACATACAGCTCAGCGCAGCGGCCCGGGTGCCAGGGGCCGTACTGGCCCTGTTCCACGGCGAGTTCGAGCCCCGCCTCGTGGGCCACGGTCCGCGCGGCCTCCACCGCGTCGGCCCAGTCGGCCGGGCGGCCCTTGCCCCACCAGCCGGCCTGCTCGCGCGCGCCGGCGAGGACGGCGCCCACGTGCCGCGGCTGCGCGGGCAGCACGGCGTCCAGGGCGGCGATCTCCTCGTCGGTGGGGCGGCGGTCGACGGGCAGGCGGGCGGCGACACCCGGCGTCGTCGAGGGGTGGAAGACCAGACCCGTCTCGAAGAGCGCCAGGTCGTGGCTGCCGCGCCCGGCGTTGCGGCGCAGCGTGGCGAGCAGGCCCGGCAGGAGCGTGGTGCGCAGCGCCGGCTCCTCGTCGCTGAGCGGGTTGACCAGCGTCACGACGGCGCGCTGGGTGTCGTCCGCGTCGAGGCCCAGCTGGTCGAAGACCGACTCGGCGACGAACGGGTAGCTCGGCGCCTCGGTGAACCCCGCCCCGGCGAGCGCGCGGCCGACCCTGCGGTGCAGTCGCTGACGCTCCGTCAGGCCCTGCCCGGCCGGCGGCCTGGGCAGCGTGGAGGGCAGGTTGGCGTAGCCCTCCAGGCGGATGACCTCTTCGGCCAGGTCGTTCGGCTCGGTCAGGTCGGGGCGCCAGGACGGCACGGTCACGACGAGCTCGTCCTGCCCGTACGCGTCGCAGCCCACCTCCTGGAGGCGGCGCACGACGGTCTCGCGGCCGTACGCGATGCCCGCGACGCGGTCCGGGTGGTCGGCCGCCATCTTGATGGTGCGCGGCGC
Organism: Streptomyces sp. NPDC006711; assembly: GCF_042869775.1. Lineage (NCBI taxonomy): Bacteria > Bacillati > Actinomycetota > Actinomycetes > Kitasatosporales > Streptomycetaceae > Streptomyces > Streptomyces sp. NPDC006711. The sequence goes on along the minus strand of NZ_JBIAGO010000005.1, from coordinate 159,992 downwards.
GGACGGCGAGACGAGTTCGGTGACGCCGGCCTCGGCCGTGCCGCCCGCGAGCAGCACGAGCAGATCGACGGTGCGCTGGGCGGCGGCGGCCGCGGCCTGCGGGTCGACGCCGCGCTCGAAGCGCTTGGACGCCTCGGAGGACAGCTTGTGGCGCCGGGCGGTCCGGGCGATGGCGACCGGGTCGAAGTGGGCGGCCTCGATGACGACCTCGGTGGTGCCCTTGACCTCGCCGGTCTCGGGGTCCGTGACGGAGTCGGCGATCTCGGTGTTGGCTCCGCCCATCACACCGGCGAGGCCGATGGGGCCCCGGTCGTCGGTGATGACGAGGTCGGCGGCGTCGAGCTTGCGCTTGGTGCCGTCGAGGGTGGTGAGCAGTTCGCCCGGCTCGGCGCGGCGCACCCCGATGGGCCCCTCGATGAGGGTGCGGTCGTAGGCGTGCAGCGGCTGGCCGAGCTCGATCATCACGTAGTTGGTGATGTCCACGGCGAGCGAGATCGGCCGCATGCCGGCCTTCTGGAGCCGGCGCTGGAGCCAGATCGGAGAGCGGGCCTCGGGGTCGAGGCCGGTCACGGTGCGCGCCGTGAAGCGGTCGCAGCCGATCGGGTCGGCGATCTTGACCTGGTAGCCGTAGGAGTTGGGCGCGGGCACGTCGAGCAGGGCCGGGTCGCGCAGCGGCAGGCCGTAGGCGATCGCGGTCTCGCGGGCCACGCCGCGCATCGACAGGCAGTCGCCCCGGTTGGCGGTCACCGCGATGTCCAGGACCTCGTCGACGAGTTCGAGCAGCGCGATGGCGTCGGTGCCCACCTCGTGCTCCGGCGGGAGCACGATGATGCCGCCGGTGGTGTCCGGGCCCATGCCGAGCTCGTCACTGGAGCAGATCATGCCGTGCGAGGTCCTGCCGTACGTCTTGCGCGCGGCGATCGCGAAGTCACCGGGCAGCACCGCGCCGGGCAGCACCACGACGACCTTGTCGCCGACCGCGAAGTTGCGGGCGCCGCAGACGATCTCCTGGGGCTCGCCGGTGCCGTTGGCCTGGCCGACGTCGACGGTGCAGAAGCGGATGGGCTTCTTGAAGCCCTCCAGCTCCTCGATGGTGAGGACCTTGCCGACGACGAGCGGGCCCTTCAGGCCGGCGCCGAGCTGTTCGACGGTCTCGACCTCAAGGCCGGTGTCGACGAGCCTGGCCTGCACGTCACGGCCGGTCTCGGTGGCGGGGAGATCGACGTACTCCCGCAGCCAGGAAAGCGGGACCCGCATCAGATCTCCATCCCGAACGGCCGGGTGAACCGGACGTCACCCTCGACCATGTCTCGCATGTCTTCTACGTTGTGGCGGAACATCAGCATCCGTTCGATGCCGAAGCCGAAGGCGAACCCGCTGTACTTCTCGGGGTCCACGCCGCAGGCGGTCAGCACCTTGGGGTTGACCATGCCGCAGCCGCCGAGCTCGATCCAGCCCTCGGATGAACAGGTGCGGCACGGACGGTCCGGGTTGCCCACGGACTCGCCCCGGCACACGTAACAGACCATGTCCATCTCGGCGGACGGCTCGGTGAAGGGGAAGAAGTTCGGCCGCAGGCGCGTCTCCATGCCCTCACCGAACAGCGCCTTGACCATGTGGTCGAGGGTGCCCTTGAGGTCGGCCATGGTCAGGCCCTCGTCCACGGCCAGCAGCTCGACCTGGTGGAAGACCGGGCTGTGCGTGGCGTCCAGCTCGTCGGTGCGGTACACCCGGCCGGGGCAGATCACGTACACCGGGGGCTCGCCGCGCAGCAGCGAGCGGACCTGCACGGGCGAGGTGTGCGTGCGCAGGACGACACCGGAGCCCGCGGCGCCCTCGGGGCCCCGCACGAAGAACGTGTCGTGCTCGGTGCGGGCCGGGTGGTCGGGGCCGATGTTGAGCGCGTCGAAGGTGAACCACTCGGCTTCGGCCTGGGGACCCTCGGCGACCTCGTAGCCCATGGCCACGAAGACGTCCTCGATGCGCTCCGACAGCGTGGTCAGCGGGTGGCGGGCGCCGGCCGGGACGCGGTCGTGGGGCAGCGTGACGTCCACGGCCTCCTCGACCAGGACCCGGGCGTCCCGCTCGTCCTCCAGCTCGGCCTGGCGGGCGGCCAGCGCCTTGTTCACGGCGCCGCGGGCCATGCCCACGAGCTTGCCGGCTGCGGCCTTGGCCTGCGGCGGCAGCGCGCCGATCTCGCGGTTGGCGAGCGAGAGGGGCGAGGTGCCTGCGGTGTGCGCGGTCTTCGCCTGGGCGAGTTCGTCGAGGTCGCCGGCGGCGGCGAAGGCGGCAAGCGCCTCGTCCCGCATGCGCTCGATCTCTTCCGGTTTCAGCGCCTCGACCTCGACAGGGTCGTACGACTTGTTAGGTGCCGACATCTCTTCCCGTGCTTCCGATTGGCCCCCAGCTCACACTGGGAGGTGCCCCCAGGCCGGGGGTCCCCGCGACCGCGACAGCGATACCGCGACAAGCGCGCGGACACAAACGCGCCAAAGGTCGAGTCTAACGGGGTGGTGGAATGCGAGTGCGCCCGTGGGCGGCTCGGGGGCGGTCTACTGGAGATACGCCGGAGCGCCGACGGGCAGGATAAATCGGAACTGGGCGCCGCCGCCCGGGCCGCGGCCGACCGTGATGGTGCCGCCGTGCGCTTCGACGATGCCCTTGACGATGTAGAGGCCGAGGCCGGTCCCGCCGCGCTTGCTCCCCCGCCAGAAGCGGGTGAAGACACGGCCCATCGACTCCTCGGGGATGCCGGGACCTTCGTCGCTCACGGTGACGGCCGTTCCCTTCTCGTCGTGCTCGTCGATACGCAGGGGCGCGGGCGCCACCTCGATGGTGACAGTTCCCTCACCGTGGCGCACCGCGTTTTCCAGCAGGTTGCCGAGCACCTGGTCGATCTTGTCGGGGTCGGCCCACAGGTCGGGAAGCGGGCACAGGACCCGCACGAGGAAGCGGTCCGGGGCCTGGCCCGATGCGACATGGGCCTGGAGGTGGCGGCCGACGGCGGCCGGCATGTCCACGGGCTGGCGGCGCACTTCGAGGCGGCCGGAGTCGATGCGCGAAATGTCCAGGAGTTCGGCGATGAGCCGGGTGACGCGGTTGGCGTCGGCGTCGACGGTCTCCAGCATGAGCCGCTTCTGCGCGTCCGTGAACCGTTCCCACTTGGCGAGCAGCGTCGCGGTGAAGCCCTTGACGGAGGTCAGCGGGGAGCGCAGCTCGTGGGCGACGGTGGCGATGAGCTCGGCGTGCGAGCGTTCGGTGCGCCGCCTGGCCTCGGTGGAGCGCAGGCTGACCACGACCCGGCGCACCGGCCCGGTGGGGTTTTCGCGTACGTACCGCGCGGAGACCAGCACTTCGCGCCCGCCGGGCAGCAGCAGATTGCGTTCGGGCTGGCCGGTCCGGATGGCGAGGCCGCCGTAGGGGTCGGTGAGCTGCCACCAGCGGCGGCCCTTGAGGTCTTCCAGAGGCAGCGCCCGCTCCAGCGAGAAGCCGAGGGCTTGGCCTTGGGGAATCGCGGTGATCCTCACGGCGGCGGCGTTGAAACAGATCACCCGCCCCTCGTCGTCGGCGACCACGATGCCGTCGGGCAGGTCGTCGGGGTCGAAGCCGAGAACGCCGGGAGCGCCGAGAGCCCCGTGCACCCCGAGATCCCCGAAAACTCCAGCGCCGCCGGGGCGGCCGGACGGGCGGGGCGCGGCGCCCTCGCCGGTGCTGCTCATGCCGACACCCATCCCCGTATCCCACCTCTCCGAAGCGCTCAGTGGGCCCCCGAGCCCGACACCCTACTAGGCGGAGGTCACGGAGCGGCACCCTGAGGGAGCGCGCTGCGCACGGGCGGAGGCGTAGAGACATACGGCGGCGGCGGTGGCGAGGTTCAGGCTCTCGGCCTTGCCGTGGATCGGCACACGCACCACGGCGTCGGCGAGGGCGCGGGTCTCCTCGGGCAGGCCCCAGGCCTCGTTGCCGAAGATCCACGCGGTGGGCCCGCCCATCGTGCCCGCGTCCAGCTCGGCGTCGAGGTCGTCCGAGCCCGCGCCGTCGGCCGCAAGGATCCGTACGCCCGCGTCCCGCAGCCCCTGGACGGCCTGCTCCACAGGGACGCCGACGGCGACCGGCAGATGGAAGAGCGAGCCGACCGAGGCGCGTACGGACTTGGGGTTGTAGAGGTCGACGGAGGCGTCGGTGAGCACGACCGCGTCGGCGCCCGCGGCGTCCGCGCAGCGCAGGACGGTGCCGGCGTTGCCGGGGTCGCGGACGTGCGCGAGCACGGCGACCAGCTTGGGCCGCGCCTTCAGGATCTCCTCGAACGGCGAGTCCAGGAAGCGGCAGACGCCGACCAGGCCCTGCGGGGTGACGGTCTGGGAGACCTCGGCCAGCACCTCGTCGTCGGCGTAGTGCACCCGGGCACCCGCGTCGCGGGCGGCGGCCACGATGTCGGCGTAGCGCTCGGCGGCCTCGACGGTGGTGAAGAGCTCGGTCAGGGTGGCCTCGCCGCCGCTGCGGTGCTCGACGGCCTCGCGCACGGCCTGCGGCCCCTCGGCGATGAACCGGCGTTCCTTGCCCCGGAAGTTGCGCCGGGCGAGCCGCTTCGCGGCGGCGACGCGGGGGGAACGGGAGGAGATCAGCTCGGGGCTGGGCATGTACGCGGTCTCTCTACGAGGTGGCGGGCGGGGTGAGTCCGGGGCGCCGACCCGGGCGGGGTGAGTCCGGGGCGCCGACCCGGGCGGGGTGGGCCCGGGACGCCGACCCGGGGCCCTCGTCCTGAAGGGCTCCCCCCTGGGAGGAGCCCCGCCTTGGGCCGACCCTCGGACCCCCCGAAAACCCGAGGTCCGGGACACACCCACCGAGGGGACGGCAGGACCGCCGAAGCGGCTTCGAGGAACGTACCCCCCGCCGACCGGCCACACCCGCCGAGGCCCGGAGCCGGCCCCACCGGAGCGGGGTCCCGGGGCGCGGCCCCGGAGGCGGGGTCCTGGGGGCACAGCCTCCAAGACGGGGTCCTGGGGCGCGGCCCCCAAGGCGGGGTCCGGGGGCACAGCCCCCCGGCGGGGTCCTGGGGCCCGGCCCCCAAAGCAGGGTCCGAGGGCACAGCTCCCCGGCGGGGTCCTGGGGCCCGGCCCCCAAGGCAGGGTCCGAGGGCACAGCCCCCGAGACGGAGTCCCGGAGACCCAACCCCCGAGGCGGGGTCACGGAGGCGCGCCCCCCAGACGAACGCCGGGGGGCACGCCCCCCGAGACGGACGCCCGGAGGCACAGCCTCCGAAACGGAGGTTCGGGGGCAGTGCCCCCGAGGCGGAAACCCAGAGGCACGGCTCCCAAGAGGGAGCCCCGGAGACACAGCGCCCGAGACGGAGGTTCGGAGGCACGGCCCCCGAGACGGAGTCCCGGAGACACAACCCCCGAGGCGGGGTCACGGAGGCGCGCCCTCCCAGACGGATGCCCGGGGGGCACAGCCCGCGAGACGGACGCACGCCCCCCGAGACGGAGCCCCGGAGGCACGACCCCCAAGACGGACGTCCGGGGACACGACCCCCGAGACAGGGGCCCGGGGCGCGACCCCCAAAACAGACGCCGGGGGGCACGACCCCCGAGACGGGGTGCAGGGGCACGCCCCCCGAGACGGGTGCCCGGCGGCACAACCCCCGAACCTCCGCCCCGGAGGCACGACCCCCAAGACGGACGTCCGGGGACACGACCCCCGAGACAGGGGTTCGGGGGCGCGACTCCCAAGACTGACTGACGCCCGAGGGGCACGGCCCCCAAGACGGACGCCTGGGGGCACGACCCCCAAGGCGGGGTTCGGGGGCACCGCCCCCAAGACGGGGGTTCGGGGGCGCGGCCCCCGAGGGGCCCGGGCCCCCAACGCGTCCGGACCCGCAGGCCATCGGCCTGCGGGTCCGGTCCGGCTCAACAAGCCGTCAGGCGCTCACGCGGCCTTCGGGGCGTTGACGTCGCTCGGGAGGGCCTTCTGAGCCACCTCGACGAGCGCGGCGAACGCGTTGGCGTCGTTGACGGCCAGCTCCGCGAGGATCTTGCGGTCCACCTCGATGTTGGCGGCCTTCAGACCCTGGATGAGGCGGTTGTACGTCATGCCGTTCTGGCGGGCAGCGGCGTTGATGCGCTGGATCCACAGCTGACGGAAGTCGCCCTTGCGCTTCTTGCGGTCGTTGTAGTTGTAGACCAGCGAGTGGGTGACCTGCTCCTTGGCCTTGCGGTACAGGCGCGAACGCTGACCGCGGTAGCCGGAGGCCGCCTCGAGGATCGCCCGGCGCTTCTTGTGGGCGTTGACTGCCCGCTTGACGCGTGCCACTTGTTTAACTCCTTGTAGCGGGGCCGTGGTTGGACTCACACGGCCCGAAATCGAATGGGTCCCGGTCTCGACGTTCCGCCTCCGACGGAGGGAGGCGGAGGAACGTCACTTGCCGAGAAGCTTCTTGATCTTCTTGGCGTCGGCCGGAGCCACGACGACCGTGCCCGTCAGCGAGCGGGTCTTCTTGGACGACTTGTGCTCGAGCAGGTGGCGCTTGCCGGCACGCTCACGAAGCACCTTGCCAGAGCCGGTGATCTTGAAGCGCTTGCTGGTACCGCTGTGCGACTTGTTCTTCGGCATAGCGCCGTTATCTCCTCGTCAGTGGCGCTCCCAGCCGGTCCGGGGACCGGCGCGCGGGAGCGTCATATATGTCGGTTTGATGTCCGGAACGGGCTGTCCCGGAATCAGGCCTCGGCGGGGTGTTCCTCGGCCACGGCCTCGGTGGCGGGCTCGTCCTCGACGGACTCGTCCGCCGCGGCCGGCTGACCCTGGCGCTCGGCCTTGCGGGCCGCCTGGGCCTCGCGGGCCTCGGCCATCGCCTCGGTCTTCTTCTTGTGCGGACCGAGAACCATGATCATGTTCCGGCCGTCCTGCTTCGGGCTGGACTCGACGAAGCCGAGGTCCTCCACGTCCGAGGCGAGACGCTGGAGCAGGCGGTAGCCGAGCTCCGGCCGGGACTGCTCACGACCGCGGAACATGATCGTGATCTTGACCTTGTCGCCCTGCTTGAGGAACCGGACGACGTGACCCTTCTTGGTGTCATAGTCGTGCGGGTCGATCTTCGGCCGGAGCTTCATCTCCTTGATGACCGTGTGCGCCTGGTTCTTGCGCGCCTCACGGGCCTTCATGGCCGACTCGTACTTGAACTTCCCGTAGTCCATGAGCTTGCACACGGGCGGACGGGCGGTCGCCGCGACCTCGACCAGGTCGAGGTCATACTCCTGGGCGAGCTCCAGGGCCTTGGCAAGCGGAACGATTCCGACCTGCTCGCCGCTGGGGCCGACAAGTCGGACCTCGGGAACGCGAATCCGGTCGTTGATGCGGGGCTCGGCGCTGATGGATCCTCCTCAGTAGCACCACACGACTGCCTGGCAGACAGCCGCGTATGTCTGGATGACGTGACCAACCGCCGCGAGGCACAAAAAAATGCCCCGGACGGACACAGGCGGGGCTCCAAGAAAACCGGAACACACGCCGCGGGTCCACCGCGGGGCGCACATCGGGCGGCTCCATCGTCCGTACGGAACGATGGGGGCCACCTGACCGGATGACCCGCCTCCCGTGAGGGTGGTCGGGTGGGAGATCGGAGCCTCCACTTGTGGGCCGGGCACACGTGCCTGGCCGGTCGTTACACAAGGTTAGCAGCAACCCGGCGCAGGGACCAACCGAGCGTGCCGGAGGGGCCGGGTCCGACCAGCGCCTATCGTGGGGGCATGAGTGAGACGCCCCCCCAGAACACCGCTGCCGCCACCTCCGCCGACGCATCCGCCGGCACCGCCGACTTCGACACCATGACCCGCGACATCGCGGAGGTCCCGGCGGTAGAGGTGATCGTGACGGTCGCCGTGAACCTGATGAGCGCCGCCGCCGTGAAGCTCGGCCTGACCGAGGAGGGCGACCAGCACAAGGACCTCGACGAGGCCCGCAAGCTGGTGCACGCCCTGGCCGGCCTCCTGGACGCCGGGGCCACCGAGATCTCGTCCTTCCACGCCGCGCCCCTGCGCGACGGCCTGAAGTCGCTCCAGCTGGCCTTCCGCGAGGCCTCCCTCGTCCCGGACGCGCCGGGCCAGGGGCCGGGCGAGAAGTACACGGGCGCCGTCTTCGGCTGAGCCCTTCCTCCAGGACCCACGCGCGAACGGGCCGCTCCTCACCTCACCGGGTGAAGAGCGGCCCGTTCGGCTGTGGGGCCCCGGACGGCAGCACGGCCAGGTCGAGCCCCCGCACAAGCCGGGCCCGCAAAGTCTCGTCGGCGGCGATCAGCTCGGCCACCCGGCGTCCGGCCTCGGCGGGCGCCGCTCCGTCGGCGAGGACCAGGGCGAGCGTGCCGTCGGCGCTGCCGGGGCCGAGATGGGCGCGCAGCACCTCGGGGACGGCGGCCACCGCCGAGCGCACCGCCTCGATCACCGCCGGGTCCTGGAGCGGCTCGGCATCGGCGCGTCCCTCGGCCAGGGCGAGCAGGGCCGCGCCCTTCAGTTCGTACGCCACCGGCCCCGCCAGGTCGATGACCACGGTGTCCGCCTTCTCGTGCACGGCGGCCGCGAGCGCCTGGCGCAGCGGGACCGCCACCGGCCGGGCCGCCGGGTCCCACAGCGCGAGCGCCTGGGTCGAGGTGAAGGCGGGCAGCGCCGTGCGCCCGCCCGCCTTCAGGGTGGGCACCGCCATGTCGCTGGTCTTCTCGCGCTTGAGGCCGTGTTCGTCGATCTCGCTCTCACCCAGCAGCGCGACCACGGGGACCAGCAGCCGCGCCGTGCGCAGCGCGGCGAGCACGCGTGGCTCGGCCGATCTGTCCTCGGCCCAGGCGGCCAGCGCCTCGGTCAGTTCGGGGGCGGCGGTGCCGTCGTCGTCGGAGAAGCCGGAATCCGGAATGTTCTTGAGCGCCACGCCATGAGACTAACCGGGCCGGCCTGCCGGTCCCGCACGGCCTCCGGACCGGCCTACAGCCACTCGCGCGGCGTCTTGACCCGCGTGGAGCGCCACAGCGCCACGCCGGTGGCGAGCAGCAGGACGCCGCCGCCCGCGGAGAGCGGGGCGAGCCAGTCGCCCGGGTCGTCCGAGGCGGCCGGCACGTCGGGGCCGCCGCCGAAGTAGGTCTTGCCGTACCCGGCGGCATGGGGGCGTACCGCGCCCGGTTTCAGTCCGGCCGCGGCGGCGAGGGCGGCGGCCGGGTCGATCATGCCGTAGCCACGGGCGTCGTCGCGGCCGCCCCGGGGGGAGTCGCGCGCGGTGTCCTGGAGGAGCTTCTTGATCTGCGCCGGGGTCAGGCCCGGGTCCGCCGAGCGCAGCAGGGCGACGGCGCCGGACACGAAGGCGGAGGCGGCGCTCGTGCCCCAGCCCTCGTAGTACTTGCGGTCCGGGTCGGCTATCACGACGTCCACGCCGGGTGCGCTGACGGTGGCGTACCAGCGCCGGGTGGAGAAGGAGGCGTGGGTGCCGTTCTTGTCGACGGCGGCCACCGCGATCACGCCGGGATAGGCGGCCGGGTAGGAGATGTGGTCGCCGGAGTCGCCGCCGTTGCCGGCCGAGGCCACGACGACGGCGCCCTTGCCGAGCGCGTACTGGATCGCGGCGTCCTCGGCGGGTTCGGGGTGCGCGGAGGCGCTGTCGTCGCCGAGCGAGAGGTTGATGACGTCGGCGCCGTTGTCGGCGGCCCAGCGGATGCCGTCGGCGAGCGCGCCGCCCTTGGACTCGCGGGCCTGTGCGCGGGCCGGGTCGGACGACTCCAGGATGACGCGGACGGGAAGGATCCTGGCCTCGGGCGCGACGCCGAGCACGCCGGAACGGTTGTCCGCGCCGTGTCCGTGGCCCGCGATGATCCCGGCCATGGCGGTGCCGTGCCGGGCCCAGTCGCGGCTGCCGGGCTCCGCGCCGAAGCCGATGAGGTCGTTGCCGGGCAGTACCTGCCCCGCGAGGTCGGGGTGGTCGGCGTCGACACCGGTGTCCAGGACCGCGACGGTGACGCCCTTGCCCTGGGAGGTGCGCCAGGCCTGCTGGGTGTGCATGGCGCCCAGTTCCCACTGGCGGTCGCGGATGCCGTCGGCGTGCGCGGGTCCTGCGGCGACGAGCAGGGTGAGCGCGGCGGCGGCGCCCAGCGCGGCCGCGCGGCGCGCCCGGACGGCGGGCACGCGGGCGCGCGCCCGAGTCATCGGCGCTCCAGCCGCCGGCTGCCGGGTCACCGCGCACGCTCCGGGCCCGAGGCCACCTTCTTGCGCAGGTCGCGTTCGACGGTGTCGGCGATGCCCTTGGCGTCGTGGCCGAGGCCCGCCTCGGCCACGGGTCCGCTCGCCGCCTGGGCCGTGGCCGTGTCGGCGGACTGCGGCGCGGGGGCCACGCGGCCGTCCGCGAACCCCGAGACGGCGGTGACGACGACGGGCGCGTCCGTGAGCACCCGTACCGTCCAGCTCGCGCGCTGCTTGTCGCCGAACGCGGCGGCGGCGTTGTTCTTGACGGCGTAGGGTCTCGGCATCAGGTCCGTACGCTCCCCCAGCTTCTCGTTCCTGAACCGGTTCGCCAGGGCGGTCATCGCGGCGGGCTGGGCGCGGGTGAAGAGGAGTCCGACGGTGATCACGCTGGTCTCGGTGGCGTCGGTGTAGGTGGCGCGCAACAGGCGGGCGCAGCCGACCGGTGCCACGACCTTCTGGAGCAGGGGGTCGAGCGCGTCCGCGCAGTCGCCGTCCGGCGCGACGCCGATCCGGGTCCACTGGCGGTCCGCACCGCCCGGGCCCGCGCCGGTGCCCCGGATGCTGGGCGGGAAGAGGGTGTCGACGGGGACGCTGTGCCACAGCTCGCGCGCGGCGGTGTAGGTGCTGGGCGCCGAGGGCCCGCCGGAGCCGCCGTCGAGCCAGGTGCCGGCCGCCGCCCCGCCGATGAGCCCGACGCCGAGGACGACGCAGACCGCGGCCGCCGCCACGCGCCCGGGCCTGCGGGCCGGCACCGGCCGCAGCGGGCCCGGCTCGTCGGACAGCGGTGGCGGAGGCAGCAGCGGCTTGGGCGGGGCGGCCGGCGGCGGGGGTATCGCGACGGGAGGCAGCGCGGTGGGAGGCAGGGCGACGGGAGGCGGCGCCGAAACCCCGGAGGGTATGGGGGTGTTCGGCCGGTCGGGCAGGACCGGGCCCGGGTCCATCAGGTTGAGCGCGCAGCGCGGCCGGTCGGCGGCGCGGGCGGGCGCGGGCCCGGCGGGAGCCGGCGCGGGGGGATCGGACGCCTCGGGTTCCGGTGCGGGGGAGGGCAGTTGGGGGGTGGTGTGCGGGGGCCGTGCGTCGGTGGTCATCCGCCCCCCTCGTACCCCTCTTGCCGTCCGGTCCAGCCCTTTCGCGCTCGGGCGTCACTCTACGGGCTGATCCTGTGCGGGCGCAGACCGGTCCGGGCGCCGCGGCATCCCGTACGGTCCGCGCTCTTCGACCCCTACCTTGTGGTAACCGGTTCTGGCAGGCTTCCGCCATGACACCCCGCGCCGCTGACCGCGCCCGGTACGACCGGGCGACCGCTCATCTCGACGCGCCGGTGGCGATCGTCGATCTGGAGGCGTTCGACGCCAACGCGGATGACGTCGTCCGCCGGGCGGCCGGCAAGCCGGTCCGGGTGGCCAGCAAGTCGGTGCGCTGCCGCGCGCTCCTGGAGCGGGTGCTCGCCCGGCCCGGCTTCGCGGGCCTGATGTCCTTCACGCTCGCGGAGTCGGTATGGCTGGCGCGCGCCGGGTTCGAGGACGTACTGCTCGCCTATCCCTCCACCGACCGCGCGGCCTTCACCGAGCTGACCGGGGACTCCAAGCTCGCCGGCGCCATCACCGTGATGATCGACGACCCGGCGCAGCTCGACCTGGTGGACCGGGCCCGCGAGGGCGCCGGGCACGAGGTGCGGGTCTGCCTGGAGCTGGACACCTCGCTCCAGCTGCTGGGGGGCCGGGTGCGTGTCGGCGCCCGCCGCTCCCCGCTGCGCACCCCGGCCCAACTGGCCGAACTGGCCCGCTCGGTGGCGCGGCGCCCGGGTTTCCGGCTGGTGGGTCTGATGGCGTACGAGGGTCATGTCGCCGGGGTCGGGGACGCGGTGGCGGGGCGTCCGCTGCGTTCGCGGGCGATCCGGGCGATGCAGGCCGTGGCCCGCAAGGAGCTCGCGGCACGGCGGGCCCACGTGGTGCGCGCGGTGCGGGCGGTCGCGCCGGATCTGGAGTTCGTCAACGGGGGCGGCACGGGCAGTGTGCAGCACACGGCGGCCGAGGCGGCGGTGACCGAGATCGCCGCGGGCTCGGGGCTCTACGTGCCGCGGCTCTTCGACAACTACACCTCCTTCAGCGGGCGCCCGGCCGCCCTGTTCGCCCAGCCGGTGGTGCGCCGGCCGGGCGTCGGCGTGGTGACTGTGCTCGGCGGCGGCTACCCGGCCTCGGGCGCGCCCGGCGCGGACCGCCTTCCGGTGCCGTATCTGCCGGAGGGCCTGCGCTACGACCCACAGGAGGGCGCCGGCGAGGTGCAGACGCCGCTGCTCGGCTCCCCCGCCGACGACCTGCTGATCGGCGACAAGGTGTGGTTCCGGCACGCCAAGGCGGGCGAACTGTGCGAGCGTTTCGGGGAGTTGCACCTGGTGGAGGGCGACCGCGTGACGGCGACCGTGCCGACCTACCGGGGCGAGGGCCGCACGTTCCTGTAGGCCCGCCGCCCCCGGATCAGGGCGAGGGCGGGGCCAGGCTGGTGCCGACGCCGCCGTTCTGACCGCCGCCGCCACCCCCACTGCCGCCGATCGGCGCGATGCCCTGCGCGATGGTGTCCATGAGGGCGAGCGGCGGCCCGTCGGACCCCGCGTCGAAGGAGAGCCGCACGATGACCATCGCCTGGTTGGCCATGGGCGCGGGAAAGGCGAGGGATTCGACGTAACCGCCGGGCCCCGCGCCGGTCTTGACCCGCCAGCGCACCAGATAGCCGGTGCTCCCGTCGACCGACACGGGGGCGGACTTCACCTCCTGGTGCGAGGTGATGCCCTTGTAGTGGTGGACGCCGTTGCCGGTGGGGTCCGCGTCGTAGGCGTCCTTGGCGGCGTCGGCGATGTCGTTCTTGGCGACGGCCTCGGGGGTCGTGAGGTCGGTCCGGGTGGCCGTCGTCGTGGAGACCCCGCCGCCACGGCAGTACCCCTGGTCGCCCGGGCAGTACAGGATGTCCTTGGTCACCATGGTGACGCGTCCGGTCACCGGGTCGTCGCCCTCCTCCCAGCCGTCCGGGATGGGCAGGGTGATGCCGTTGAGCTGGTCGACGAGCCGGTGCGGATCGCGCGAGGGTGCCGGACTGTCCTGCGGGGCCGGGGCGTTGGCGGCCGACGGCGCCTTGGGCCCCTTGCTCGGGGCCGCCGCCCGCGCCCCGTCGTCCCCGGGCCGGGCGACGAGGACGGCGGCGACGATCCCGGCCACCAGGAGCACGGCGGCCGAGGCGATGACCGCCGCCCGGCCGCGCCGACGGGCGGGCGGCGGGGCCACGACCGCCACCGGGGGCCCGTAGCCCTGCTGGCCTGCGGCGCGGGTGTGCGCGGTCCAGGCCGCGCCGTCCCACCAGCGTTCGTTGCCGGGCAGGCCCGGATCCGCGTACCAGCCGGGCGGGGTCGTCAAGGTCATGGCCCCAGCCTAGAACCCGTGTTCAGCCGGCGTACACGGAGTCCCGCTGATCCGGAACGACCGAGCCGTCGGCGCGGCGCACCGGGGCCGGGGTGCCGTCGTGGCCGGTGTAGCCGGTGGTGGCGCAGGGGTAGGGCGCCGTCTTTCGGCCCTTGGGCTCGATGAACATCGGGTTCACGATCCAGCGGCCGTCGCTGTCGTCGTACGCCCGGCACATCAGCTCGTTCTTGTTGCGGTTCAGGACGAGCCGAAGACCGGTGGCGTCTCGCAGGAAGGAGACGTCGGTGTCGGAGTCGCCGGCCGCGAACACCTGCCGCCGGCCCGCCGGCTGTACGCGCTCGGCGGCGGCGCCGCGCACCCCGAAGATCTCCTGGTTGATCCAGCAGCGCTTGCCGTCGATGTAGGTGATCACCGAGTCGTCGCCGTCCTTGGCCGAGCCGCAGCCCACGAGGTGCGAGGTGATGCGGCCGTGCTCGGTGGTGGAGCGGATGCCGATGGCGTGGTCCGGGTCCACGCCCGCGCCGCGCGCCCAGACGTCCACCACGGGCTCGGGCGACGCGGAGGTGATCCAGACGTCGAAGCCGGCCCTCTGGAGCGTACGGATCAGATCGCGCTGCTGGTCGTAGTAGCGCACCCAGGCGGTGGCCTTGGTGTTGCTGCCGACCGTCTGGACGGCGTCGGCCGGGGCCGACAGGTTCTCGGCGCGGGCCGCCGCCGCGAAGGACCGGACCTGCGCCGGGGTCCAGCCGTGCAGGAGCTGGGCGAGCCAGGCGTAGGAGGGCTCGATGGTGCGGCGGTCGTACCCGGCGAAGGCGGCCGTGCCCGCGCTGGTGGCGCCCTCGCCGTACACCGCGAGGATTTCGTCCGCGCACCGCGTGTCGCTCGCGGTCGGCAGCGTCTTGGAGGGGCCCGCCGGGCACGCGGCGGACAGCGCCGTGGCCGCGTCCTTGGTGAGGTAGCGGCTGGTGGTGCGCCAGTCTCCGCGCGCCGGGCGCTGGATCTTGGAGTGGCGCAGCAGCCAGTACATGGTGGCGTCACCGACGTCGTTCTTGACGACCGTGTTGTCCCAGTCGAAGACGGCGACCGGCTCCTTCTTGCCGTGACCCGCGCCCGCCTCGCAGGTGCCGTAGGTGTCGATCAGGTCCTGGATGCGGTCCTGGTTGTCGCCGAACCACCCCTGGGAGATGGTCAGTTGGGGGCAGCGCGCCGGGTGCGCCTCGGCGGGCTGTGCGGCGACGAGCCCGGCGGCGGCCATGGAGAGCGCCGCGGCGAGGACGGGAAGCCGGCGGACGGCGGGGACCGCGGAGAGGGCAGACACGCTGGAGGACTCCTGTCGTAGGGAAGATCGTCACGGACGCTAGACAGCGCGGCCGGGCGTCGTGCGACGCCCGGCCGCCCAGTGCGTGACCGTCGGGTGAACAGCCGGGGCCGAGGGGAGGAGAGGGGGTTTAGAGGGGCGTGACGTACGCCCCGGAGATGCCGCCGTCGACCAGGAAGTCGGTGGCGTTGATGAAGGAGGAGTCGTCGCTCGCGAGGAAGGCGACGGCGGCGGCGATCTCGTCGGCCTCGGCGAAGCGGCCCGCAGGGATGTGCACCAGGCGGCGCGCGGCGCGCTCGGGGTCCTTGGCGAACAGCTCCTGGAGCAGCGGGGTGTTGACGGGCCCCGGGCACAGCGCGTTGACGCGGATGCCCTCGCGGGCGAACTGCACACCGAGCTCGCGCGACATCGCGAGCACGCCGCCCTTGGAGGCGGTGTACGAAATCTGCGAGGTCGCCGCGCCCATGACGGCCACGAACGAGGCGGTGTTGATGATGGAGCCCCGTCCCTGGCGCCGCATGTAGGGCAGCGCCGCCTTGCAGCACAGATACACGGAGGTGAGGTTGACCTCCTGGACGCGGCGCCAGGCGTCGAGTCCGGTGGTGAGGATCGAGTCGTCGTCGGGCGGCGAGATGCCCGCGTTGTTGAACGCGATGTCGACGCTGCCGTAGGTGTCGAACGCCGTCTTGAACAGCGCCTCGACCTGTTCTGGGTCGGTGACGTCGACCTTGACGAAGAGCCCGCCGACGGCTTCCGCGGCGGCCTTGCCGGCGCTCTCGTCGATGTCCCCGCACACCACGTGGGCGCCCTCGGCGGCCAAGCGCTTGGCGGTGGCGAGTCCGATACCGCTGCCGGCTCCGGTGATGACGGCGGTGCGGCCGGTCAGGCGGCGGCAGACGGGGTTCCGGGGGGAGTCCCCAGGGGTCGTTGCGGTGTCGTCGGTCATGGGTGCTCAGGCCTCCGTGCTGATGAAGACGTTCTTGGTCTCGGTGAATGCGGCCAGGGCGTCGGGGCCGAGCTCGCGGCCGAGGCCGGACTGCTTGTAGCCGCCGAACGGGGTCGAATAGCGCACGCTGGAATGGGAGTTGACGGACAGGTTGCCGGCCGCGACGGCGCGCGAGAGGCGCAGCGCGCGGCCGATGTCGCGGGTCCAGATCGAGCCGGAAAGCCCGTAGTCGGTGGCGTTGGCGAGCCGTACCGCGTCCTCCTCGTCCTCGAAGGGGAGCACGACGGCGACCGGCCCGAAGACCTCCTCGACGGCGGCGGGCGCGTCGGGGCCCAGGCCGGTCAGGACGGTTGGCGCGAACCAGAAGCCGGGCCCGTCGGGCGCGCTGCCGCGCAGCGCGGGCGCGTCGTCGGGGACGTAGGAGCGGACGCGGTCCAGCTGGACGCGCGAGATCAGCGGGCCCATCATCGTCTTCTCGTCGGCCGGATCACCGACCACGATCTCCTCGATGGCGGGGCCGAGCAGTTCCATGAAGCGGTCGTACGCGCCGCGCTGGACCAGGATGCGGGTGCGGGCGCAGCAGTCCTGGCCGCAGTTGTCGAGGAAGGACATGGGGGTGGCGGCGGCCGCCGCCTCGATGTCGGCGTCGGCGAAGACGATGTTGGGGCTCTTGCCGCCGAGTTCGAGGGTCACCCGCTTCACGCGGTCGGCGCACTTGGCCATGATCTGCTTGCCGACGCGGGTGGACCCGGTGAAGACGATCTTCGCTACGCCGGGGTGCTCGACGAGCGCGTCCCCCGCGATCGTGCCCGCGCCGGGCAGGACCTGGAAGAGGCCTTCGGGCAGCCCCGCCTCCAGGGCGAGGCCGGCCAGCCGCAGGGCGGTGAGCGGGGTGGTCTCCGCGGGCTTGAGGATCACCGCGTTGCCGGCCGCGAGCGCGGGGGCGGTGCCCCAGGCGGCGATGGGCATCGGGAAGTTCCAGGGGGCGATGACACCGACCACGCCGAGCGGTTCGAGCAGGGTGATGTCGAGGCCGCCCGCGACCGGAATCTGACGCCCACTCAGGCGCTCCACTCCCCCGGCCGAGAAGTCGAGCAGATCGCGGACGTTGCCCGCCTCCCAGCGGGCGTTGCCGATGGTGTGCCCGGCCTCCTGGACCTCCAACTGGGCCAGTTCCTCGATGTGTTGGTCGACCACGGCCGCGAAGCGGCGCAGGAGGCGGGCGCGGTCGGCGGGGGCCGCGGCGGCCCAGCCGCGCTGGGCGGCCCTGGCCCGTGCGACCGCGGCGTCCACGTCGGCGACGGTGGCGCCGGCGACGACCGCGATCACCTCCTCGGTGGCGGGGTTGAGTACCTGTAGCTCGTACGCGGTGGACGCGGTGGACAACGTGTTCCTCACAGGCGTTCGAAGGAGCGGCGGAGCTCCCAGTCGGTCACCGCGGCGTCGAACGCGTCGAGTTCGACCCGCGCCATGTTGCGGTAGTGCGCGACGACCTCGTCCCCGAACGCGGCCTTGGCGATGGGGCTGTTCTCCCACAGTTCGGCGGCTTCGCGCAGGGTGGTGGGGACGTGGGCGTAGTCGCCGACATAGGCGTTGGACGTGCAGGGCTCGGGCAGCTCCAGCTCGTTCTCGATGCCGTACAGGCCGGCCGCAACGAGTCCGGCGACGGCGAGGTGGGGGTTGACGTCGCCGCCCGGGAGGCGGTTTTCGAACCGGGTCGAGGCGCCGTGGCCGACGACCCGCAGCGCGCAGGTGCGGTTGTCGTGGCCCCAGGCGACGGCGGTGGGCGCGAAGGAGCCCGGCTGGAAGCGCTTGTAGGAGTTGATGTTCGGCGCGTACAGGAGGGAGAAGTCGCGCAGCGCGGCGAGCTGGCCGGCCAGGAAGTGGCGCATGAGGGGCGACATGTGACCGGGTCCGTCGCCCGCCATCACATTGCGGCCGTCCTCGTCGGTGAGCGAGAGGTGGATGTGGCAGGAGTTGCCCTCGCGCTGGTCGTACTTGGCCATGAAGGTGAGCGAGACGCCCTCCTGGGCGGCGATCTCCTTGGCGCCGGTCTTGTAGATCGCGTGCTGGTCGCAGGTGACCAGGGCCTCGTCGTAGCGGAAGACGATCTCGTGCTGGCCGGGGTTGCACTCCCCCTTGGCGGACTCGACGGTCAGGCCCGCGGCCTGCATCTCGTTGCGGATGCGGCGAAGCAGCGGCTCGATGCGGCCGGTGCCGAGCACGGAGTAGTCGATGTTGTACTGATTGGCCGGGGTCAGGCCCTGGTACCCCGCGTCCCAGGCCTGCTCGTAGCTGTCCCGGAAGACGATGAATTCGAGCTCGGTGCCCACCTGGGCGGTGTAGCCGTGCTCCGCGAGCCGTTCCAGCTGGCGGCGCAGGATCTGGCGGGGCGCGGCGACGACCGGGGCGCCGTCGCTCCAGCCGAGATCGGCGATGAGCATCGCGGTGCCCTCGTTCCACGGCACGCGGCGCAGCGTCGCCGCGTCCGGGCGCATCGCGAAGTCGCCGTAGCCGCGCTCCCAGGAGGACATCGCGTAGCCCTCCACCGTGTTCATCTCGGTGTCCACGGCCAGCAGGTAGTTGCAGCCCTCGGTGCCGTGCGCAAGGACCTCGTCCAGGAAGAAGCCGGCCGCGAAGCGCTTGCCCTGCAACCGCCCTTGCATATCGGGGAAGGCCAGGACGACAGTGTCGATCTCACCGCTCGCGACGAGGTCTCGCAGCTCCTCGATCGAGAGCGGGGGTGTGCGGTCTGCCACGGGAAGCTCCTCCTTGGGTCAGCCGAGAGCCATAAGGTATGGGGTAGGACCATTGATTGGGAAGAGGAATCCACGACGTGGCGAAGAAGATCGACTCGGCGGACCCGGCAGAGGACGGGAGGCCGGACCCGGCAGAGGACGGGAGGCCGGACCCGGCAGAGGACGGGAGGCCGGACGCGCTGGTGCCCGTCCTGCGGACCGTACGGGCCGGGAACGGCTTCGAGGAGGCGCTGGAGCAGGTCCTCCAGCTGCTCCGCCTCGGGCTCGTGCCACCGGGTGAACGGCTCCCGCCCGAACGGGAGTTGGCCGAGCGGATGGGGATCAGCCGGGTCACCCTGCGCGAGGTCTTGAAGGTGCTCCAGGACCAGCGCCTCGTGGAGAGCAGGCGCGGCCGCTACGGCGGCACGTTCGTGCTGGCCAGGGCCGCCGAGGGCGGCGAGGACGAGCTGCGCAGGCGCGTCGCGTCCGTCGACGTCGAGGACACCCTGCGCTTCCGCGAGGTCCTGGAGACCGGGGCGGCCGGATTGTGCGCGGCGCACGGGCTGGACGAGCGGGGCGCCGGGCGGCTGCGCGCCGCGCTCGCCGCGACCCACGACGCCGAACTCTCCGACTACCGCCGCCAGGACACCCTGCTCCACCTCACCCTGGCCGAGCTGTCCGGATCCCCCACGCTCACCGCCCAGTACGCGGCGGTCCGGGCCGGCGTCAACGACCTCCTGGACTGCATCCCGCTCCTGGTGCGCAACCTGGAGCACTCCCAGCACCAGCACACCGCGCTCGTCGAGGCGGTGCTCGACGGCGACGCGGACGGCGCGCGCGAGGTGATGCGGGAGCACTGCGCGGGGACGGCGGCGCTGCTGCGCGGCTTCTTGACCTGAGCGGGTCCGGACCCCGCGGTTTCGCGCCCACCCCTTGCGCATCACCGCGCCCTACGGCAAAGGTATGCAGCCAAACCATTGAATTGATCTCCCCCGACGATCATCTGGAGCGGCTCATGGCCGAGGGCACCGACCTGCGCACCGCACCACCCGCCACCGCCGAGGACGACTATCTGCACCGGCGCACCCTGCGGCGCGGCAGCGCCAGCTGGCTGCTGCTGACCGGGCTCGGCGTCGCCTATGTGGTCTCGGGCGACTTCTCCGGCTGGAACATCGGCCTGTCCAAGGGCGGCTTCGGCGGCCTTGCGGCGGCCACCGTCCTGATGGGCATCATGTACGCCTGTCTCGTCTTCTCGCTCGCCGAACTCTCCGCCATCCTGCCCACGGCGGGCGGCGGTTACGGCTTCGCGCGCCGGGCGCTCGGCACCTGGGGCGGATTTCTCACCGGCACCGCGATCCTCATCGAGTACATCCTGGCGCCCGCCGCGATCTCGCTGTTCATCGGCGACTACGTCGAATCGCTCGGCCTGTTCGGGCTCACCTCGGGCTGGCCCGTCTACCTCGCCTGCTTCGCGCTCTTCATCGGGATCCACCTGTGGGGCGTGGGCGAGGCGCTGCGCTTCAGCCTGGTCGTCACCGCGATCGCGGTGGCGGCCCTGCTGGTCTTCGCCGTCGGCGCGTTCACCGACTTCGACGCGTCCCGGCTCAACGACATCCCGGTGGACACCTCGGCGCTCGGCGCCGGCTCGTGGCTGCCGTTCGGCGTGCTCGGCATCTGGGCCGCGTTCCCCTTCGGCATGTGGTTCTTTCTCGGCGTCGAGGGGGTGCCGCTCGCGGCCGAGGAGGCCAAGGATCCGGTGCGGTCCATGCCGCGCGCGCTCGCCATCGCGCTGTCGGTCCTCGTCCTGCTCGCCGTGGTGACGTTCCTGGCCGCGACCGGGGCGCACGGCTCGGCGGCCCTCAAGGACGCGGGCAACCCGCTGGTGGTGGCGCTCCAGGGCGCCGGCGGACCGACCG
The DNA here is from genome assembly GCF_042869775.1 of Streptomyces sp. NPDC006711. Lineage (NCBI taxonomy): Bacteria > Bacillati > Actinomycetota > Actinomycetes > Kitasatosporales > Streptomycetaceae > Streptomyces > Streptomyces sp. NPDC006711. The sequence goes on along the minus strand of NZ_JBIAGO010000005.1, from coordinate 139,453 downwards.
CGCTCAGCCGCTTCGTCAACTACGCGGGGCTCGCGGGCCTGGTGGCGTCGTTCTTCTCGCTCATCTTCGCGGGCTCGCGCCAGCTCTTCGCCCTCTCCCGGGCCGGCTACCTGCCCCGCTTCCTGTCCCTGACCAGCCGCCGCAAGTCGCCCTACCTCGGCCTGCTGATCCCCGGCGCGATCGGGTTCGCGCTGGCCGCGTGGAGCGGCAACGGCGGGCGGATGCTGAACGTGGCCGTGTTCGGCGCCACCATCTCGTACGCTCTGATGGCGCTCTCGCACGTGGTCCTGCGGCGCCGCGAGCCGGACCTGGAGCGTCCCTACCGCACACCGGGCGGCATCCTGACCTCCTCCGTCGCCTTCGTGCTCGCGCTGTCCGCGCTGGCGGCCACCTTCCTTGTGGACAAGGACGCGGCGTTCATCGCGCTGGGTGTCTACGCGATCGCGCTGGCCTATTTCGCCTTCTACAGCCGCCACCGGCTGGTCGCCCACGCGCCCGAGGAGGAGTTCGCCGCGCTGGCCGAGGCCGAGGCCGAACTCGCCCGGGACTGACCGGGCCGCCCGCCCCGCCCCGCCCCGCCCCTACGAACGGAGACCGTGACCGTGCCCAAACCGCTGATCGGCATCAGTACGTATCTGGAGCCCGCCGCGTGGGGGGTCTGGCAGATGCCCGCCGCCCTGCTGCCCGCCGGCTATCCCCGGCTCGTGCGGGCGGCCGGGGGCCTGGCCGCGATGCTGCCGCCGGACGACGACCCGGCGGCCGCGGCCGAGGTGGTGGCGCGCGTCGACGGCCTGATCATCGCGGGCGGCGCGGATGTGGAGCCGGTGCGCTACGGGGCCACGGCCTCCCCGCTGACCGGGCCGCCCGCCCGCGCGCGGGACGCCTGGGAGCTGGCCCTGATCGAGGCGGCCCTGGCCTCGGGCACCCCGCTGCTCGGCATCTGCCGGGGTCTTCAGCTCCTCAACGTCGCGCTCGGCGGCACGCTGGTGCAGCACCTGGACGGGCACACCGGTGGACGCGGGGTGTTCGGCGAGCACACCGTCGAGCCGGTGCCGGGCACGCTGTACGCCTCGCTCGTGCCCGAGGCGGCGTCCGTGCCGACCTACCACCACCAGTGCGTGGACCGGCTCGGCGCCGGGCTCGTGGCGTCGGCGTACGCGGCGGACGGCACGGTGGAGGCGGCGGAGCTGCGTGGGCCCGGCTGGGTGCTTGGCGTCCAGTGGCACCCTGAGGCGGGCCACGACATCCGCTTGGCGCGGGGGCTGGTGGGGGCGGCGGCCTGACCCCGGGCCGAGCACGCGGATGCCTGGGGCGCAGCCCCAAGAACCCCGGCCGCGGACCGTGCCCGCTCCTCGCGCAGTTCCCCGCGCCCCTGACGGGGTCAACGCGGGCCCCCACCGGCATACCCAGCCCGTCCGGCAATCGGGGACGAGGCCCTTCAGGCCGAACGGGGTCTGGGGCGGAGCCCCAGGGGGCCCCGGCTGCGGGCCGTGCGTGGCTGGTCGCGCAGTTCCCCGCGCCCCTGGCAGGGCTCGTGCTGGCCCACACCGGCAACCTCAGCCCGTCCGGCGTTTGAGGACGAGGCCCTTCAGGCCGAACGGGGTCTGGGGCGGAGCCCCAGGGGGCCCCGGCTGCGGGCCGTGCGTGGCTGAGCGCGCAGTTCCCCGCGCCCCTGAGGATCGGTGCCGGCTCACACCGGCATCCGGGGGCCTATTTGGGGGCGGCCAAGGAGAGCAGATCGCGGGCGGGGCCGGCCGGAAGCGGGCCCCTGCGCCACACCGCGCGCAGATCGCGCCGCAGCCGTACGCCCTCGACCGGGATCCGCACCAGACGGCGGGCGGCCAGCTCCTCGCCCAGGGCCAGTTCGCTCAGGACCGAGGGCCCGGCCCCGCTGACCACGGACGCCTTCACGGCGGTGGTCGAGGACAGCTCGATGAGAGGGTCGGCAAGTCCGCCGTGCGCGGCCAGCGCCGCGTCCAGGACCTGACGGGTGCCCGAGCCGCGCTCGCGCAGGATGAGCGGGGTCGCGGCCAGTTCGGCCGGGGGCAGCGGCCCGCGCCGGCGCGCCCAGGGGTGCGAGGGCGCCGCGACCACCACGAGCCGGTCGTGCCCGATGACCGCCGAGTCCAGCCCGGCGGGTACGCCAAGCCCCTCGACGAAGCCGAGGTCCGCCTCGTCACCGAGCAGCAGCTTCGCCACGAGGGCGGAGTTCCCTGCGCTCAGGGACACCGCCGTGCCCGGGCGCTCGGCGCGCAGCGCGATCAGCCAGCCCGGCAGCAGGTACTCGGCGATCGTCATGCTGGCGGCGACCCGCAGCCGCGAATCGCGCCGCCCCCGCAGCGCCTGCGCACCCGCGTCGAACGCCTCGGCCGCCTCCACCACCCGCCGCGCCCAGTCCGTCACGAGGACGCCCTCGGCGGTGAGCCGTGAGCCGCGCGGGGAACGGTCGACGAGCGCGACGCCGAGGAGGCGTTCCATCGAGCGGACGCGGCTGCTCGCGGCGGGCTGGGTGATGCCGAGATCGCGGGCCGCGCGTCCGAGACTGCCGTGCCGGGCGACGGCGAGCAGCAGCTCCATCGCTCCGAGGTCGGGCACCCGGTGGGCGAGGGGCGCCTGGTCCTCGGGGCGGCTCGTGGTCATAAACCCAGCTTATGGGCTCATAGGGCCAGCGGGCGTGGTGGGGGTCCGCGCGCGGGACGAGGCTTGATCCATGGCCCTCACCGCGCGACCACGCCCCCGCACCCAACCCCTCGTCGTCCCCCGGCGCCGCCCCGCGCTGCGCCACCTCGGCCCGAACTGGTACGCCGCTGTCATGGGCACCGCCATCATCGCCAACGCGGGCGCGGGGCTGCCCTTCCACGTTCCGGGTCTCGCGCTCGTCTGGGCGCTCTCCCTCGCACTGCTGGCCGTAGTGCTCGTGGCCCGCGCCGGGCACTGGCTGCACCACCGCGACCAGGCCCGCGCCCACCTCCTCGACCCCGCCGTCGCGCCCTTCTACGGCTGCCTCTCGATGGCCTTCCTCGCGGTCGGGATCGGCTCCCTCTCCGTCGGCGCCCAGCTGATCGGCGAGAGCGCGGCGGTCCCGCTGGCGTGGGCGCTGTACGGCGTGGGCACGGTCACCGGTCTGGTGGCCGCGGTGGGCGTCCCGTATCTGATGGTGGTGCGGCACGAACTCGCTCCCGGCAGCGCCTCCCCCGTCTGGCTGCTCCCGGTGGTCGCGCCCATGGTGTCGGCGACGCTCGGCCCGCTGCTGGTCCCCCATCTGCCCGCGGGCCAGGCCCGTGAGGCGATGCTGCTCGCCTCGTACGCGATGTTCGGCATGAGCCTGCTCGCCACGCTCATCATCCTGCCCGTGGTGTTCTCGCGTCTGGTCCACCGGGGCGCGCTGCCGCTCCTGCTCACCCCGACCCTCTTCCTGGTCCTGGGCCCGCTGGGCCAGTCGACCACCGCCGTGAACAAGCTGGCCGATGTGGCGTCCGGCGCGATCGGCGCCCCCTACGCGCGGGGCATGGGCGCCTTCGCCGTGGTGTACGGGGTGCCGGTGATGGGCTTCGCCCTGATGTGGCTCGCGCTCGCGGTGGCGATGGCGGTGCGGGCGGCCCGGCGCGGCATGGGCTTCGCGATGACCTGGTGGGCCTTCACCTTCCCCGTCGGCACCTGCGTCACCGGGGCCGAGGGCCTGGCCCGCCACACCGGCCTGCACGCCTTCGACTGGCTGGCGGTGGCCCTGTACGCGCTGCTGGTGACGGCCTGGCTGGCGGCCGGCTTCCACACCGTACGGGGGCTGCTCGACGGCAGGTTGCTCGCGCCGCCCGCCAAGAAGTGACCCGCTGAGGCGCCGACGCGCTCAGCGGTCCCTCCCCAGCGCCGCGCCCAGCACGGCGGGCGCCCGGACCAGTGAGGGCCCGTACCAGGTGAGATGGCGGCCGTCGACGAGGGCGGCCGGCAGGGCGGGGAACGCCTCGGGACCGTCGCCGGGCGTGAACGGATAGGGCTCGTCGGGCAGCACGACCAGGTCGGCCCCCGCCGTGTTCAGCTCCTCGACGGCGACGCGGGGGTACCGCTCGGCGTGCTCGGCGTAGACGTTGCGTACGCCCAGACGCGCGAGCAGGTCGCCCGCGAAGGTGTCGCGGCCGAGCACCATCCAGGGGCGCCGCCAGATCGGCACAACCGCCCGGCGCTCGGGGCCCGGCCGCACCCCCGCCCACGCCCGCTCGGCCGCGTCGAGCCAGCCCGGACGCGCCAGGCCGCAGCCCTCGACCAGGACCCGTTCCAGCTCGGTGAAGGCCTGCGGCAGCGAGCGGACCTCGGTGACCAGGACGTCGAGTCCCGCGTCCGCCAGGGCGGCCAGGTCGGCGGCCCTGTTCTCCTCCTCGTTGGCGACGACCAGATCCGGCGCGAGCGCGACGATCCGCTCCACATGCGGATTCTTGGTGCCTCCGACGCGCTCGGCGCCGAGCCCGGCCGGATGGACGCACCAGTCGGTGACGCCCACAAGGAATCCGGGGGCGCCGGCCGCGACCGCCTCCGTCAAGGACGGGACGAGGGAGACCACCCGCATCAGTGGCGCCCCGTGCCGAGCCCGCCCGCCATCAGGGGCGGGTCTCCTCGATGGCCTCGATGTGGTCGGCGACCGCGACGACCAGGATGCGGGTGCCGGGCAGCGCGGCGCGCCAGCGGTGGCGCACCCCGCCGGACAGGCACAGCGTGTCGCCCCGCTCCAGACGGTAGGCGCGGCCCTCGGCCTCGACCTCGGCGGCGCCGTCGGCCACGTACATCAACTCGTCGTTGCGGTGCTGGAATTCGCGCCCGGTGTCCTGATCACCGGTGAACTCCATGGCGTGCAGCTGGTGGTGGCCGCGCAGCAGGGCCCGTACGCCCTGGCCCTCCCCCTCGGGCTCGGCGCGCACGACGTCGACGGTGCGGGCGCAGTCGGCGGCGTCGTACAGCTCACCGACCGTGGTGTTCAAGGCGTCCGCGACGCGCTGGAGGGAGCGCGCGCTGGGGCGGGCGCGCTCGTTCTCGACCTGGCTGAGGAAGGGCACCGAAAGGCCGCTGCGCTCGGCGACCACGGCCAGGGTGAGACCGAGACCGCGGCGCAGACGCCGCACCGCCACCCCCACCCGAAGAGTTTCCTTGTCGTCCATCTCCCGGGCCCTCCCCGTTCGCTCGATCCGTCGTGGCACCAGCCACGTGCAGGTCACCCTACGCAGCTTCGGACCCCGACGGGACCGTCCCGCCGAGATCGCCACGGGTTCCGTCCGCGATCGGGCCGGATCACGACGTCGTGCGGCCGCGGCCCGAGGGGGGCCGCGGCCGCACGAAGGAAGGTGGAACGGGGTCCTCAGGAACCGACCGGGGTCCACTTGTCGGCGAGGCCGGGGTTGTCCTTGAGCCAGGCGCGCACCGCGTCCTGCTCCTTGCCCTTGCCGGTGGACTGGATCTTCGCCTCGAGGCTGGTGAGCTGCTTCTCGTCCATGTGGAAGTTCTTCAGCCACTTGCCGACCTCGGCGTTGTCGGCGGAGAAGCCCTTGCGGGCCAGCGTGTGCACGTCGTCACCCTTGCCCCAGGCGCCCTTGGGGTCCTTGAGCTTCTTGAGGTCGTAGGTGTTGTACGCCCAGTGCGGCGACCAGAGCGGAACCACGATCGGCTCCTTCTTGGCGTACGCCCGCTTCAGCTCGGCCAGCATGCCCGGCGTGGAGCCGTCGACGACCTTGTACTCGCCGTCGAGACCGTACTCCTTGAGGATCTTGTCCTTGAGGATCCCGGTCTCACCGGCGCTCGGCTCGATGCCCACGATCCGGTTCTGGAACTCGGCGCCCTTGCCCTTGAGGTCGTCGAGGGTGTTGACGTCCTTGACGTAGGACGGCACCGAGAGCTCGAGGGAGGTCGGGCCGTACCAGGAGCCCACGTCCTCCAGCTTGTCCTTGTACTTCGCCCAGTACTGGGCGTGCGTGGTGGGCAGCCAGGAGTCGGTCTCGAAGTCGATCTGACCGCCCGCCATGCCGGTGTAGAGCGCTCCGGCCTCGTACTGGCGGGCATCGACGGTGAAGCCCCGGCGCTCCAGGAGCTCCTTCCACAGGAAGGTGGAGGCGACGCCCTCGTCCCACGGGATGTAGCCGAGCGAGATCTTCTTGCCCTTGCCGACGTTCTTGGCGCCGGACGCGGCGGCCTCCCCGGAGGAGCCGAACACGTTCATGCCGCCCGCGACGAGCCCGAGGATCACCACGCCGACGATCGCGACGACCGGCTGGGGACGGTGGTTCCAGAGTTTCAGGCCGCCCGCGGCCGCCTTCGCCTTGGCCAGCGCGCGCCGGCCGAGCGGGGAGACCTGGCGGCTGAGCGCGCCGGTCATCCGGTCCAGGTACATGGCGAGGACGACGATGGAGATGCCGGCCTCGAAGCCGAGCCCGATGTCGACGTTGCCGATGGCGCGGTAGACGGCGCCGCCGAGGCCGCCGCCGCCCGCCATGCCCGCGATGACGACCATGGAGAGGCTGAGCATGATGACCTGGTTGATGCCGGCCATGATGGTCGGCAGCGCGAGGGGGAGCTGCACCCGCAGCAGGGTGTTGCGGGGGGTGGTGCCGAAAGCCTCGGCCGCCTCCACGAGTTCGCCGTCGACCTGGCGGATGCCCAGTTCGGTCATGCGCACGCCCGGGGGCAGCGAGAAGACGATGGTGGCGATGATGCCGGGGACGACACCGACGCCGAAGAAGATGATGCCGGGAATCAGATAGACCATCGCCGGCATGGTCTGCATGAAGTCCAGGACCGGCCGCATCACCGCGCTGACCGTCTTGGAGCGCGAGGCCCAGATGCCGAGCGGGACCGCGACGACCAGGGTCACGATGGCCGCGACGAGCACCAGCGAGAGCGTGGACATCGTGTCGTCCCACAGCTGGATCGACTCGATGAGCGCGAACCCGGCGAAGGTGAGGACACCGGCGACGAGCCCGCGCAGCCACCAGGCGACGACGGCGAGGATGCCGGCGAACAAAAGGGGCTGGGGGGCGTCGAGGACGGTGTTGATGCCGTCGTACATGCCGTTGACGACGTGGGTGATGGCGTCGAAGAGCCAGGAGAGGTGGGACTGGAGGAAGTTGACGGCGCTGTCGACCCAGTCGCCGAGGTGGAGCCTAGGCATGGGCGGCCACCTCCTTCATCGAGCAGTCGGCCGGGCCTTGCGTGTCGTCCCCGAGGAAGGCGATCAGACGCTCCTGCGGCACGACGCCGAGCAGGGCGCCCTCGCGGTCCTTGACGGCGACCGGGTGCGGGACCCGGGCCGCCACCGCGCACACGTCCGCGACGGGGGTGTCGGGCAGCACGCTCTCGCAGTCGCAGCTGCCCGCGTCGGGGCGGTGCGGGACGGTCATCACGGACAGCGCGGTGAGCACCCGGGAGCGGTCGACGTCCTGGATGAAGGAGGCCACGTAGTCGTTGGCCGGGGTGAGCAGGATGTCCTCGGCGGTGCCGAGCTGGACTATCCGCCCGTCGCGCATCACGGCGATCTGGTCGCCGAGCCGCATGGCCTCGTTGAGGTCGTGCGTGATGAAGACGATCGTCTTCTTCAGGCGCTTCTGGAGTTCGAGGAGCTGGTCCTGCATGTCGCGCCGGATCAGCGGGTCGAGCGCGCTGAAGGACTCGTCCATGAGGAGCAGATCGGCGTCGGTGGCCAGGGCGCGGGCCAGGCCCACGCGCTGCTGCATGCCGCCGGAGAGCTCGTCGGGCCAGGAGTCGCCCCAGCCGGCCAGGCCGGTCAGCTCCAGGGCCTCCGCGGCACGTTTCTCCCGCTCGGCACGGGGCACACCCTGGACCTCGAGGCCGTACGCGGCGTTCTCCAGGACGCTGCGGTGCGGGAACAACGCGAAGTGCTGGAACACCATGCTGATCTTGCTGGAGCGGACCGCGCGCAGGTCGCGGGCGGACAGGGCGGTCACGTCCTGCCCGTCGAACAGGACGCGGCCCGATGTGGGCTCCAGGAGCCCGTTGAGCATGCGCAGCAGGGTCGACTTGCCCGAGCCGGAGAGGCCCATGACCACGAAGATCTGACCGGGTTCCACCGTGAACGAGGCGTCGATCACCGCCGCGGTCGTCCCCTCCGCCCGCAGCTCGTCGCGGTCGGCGCCGCCTTCAAGCCTGCGGACGGCTCCCTCGGGTCGTCTGCCGAACACCTTGTACAGCTGCTCGGCTTGCAGCCTGGACACATACACCTCACGGGTCGAACTGAGAACGGCCCGCATCCCCCGCGGGCGGGCCGTGGAGCGGCGCGGATTCGGTCCGCAGCCCGAGAAATGGTTGAAATCCATACTTGGGTCCGCTCCGGCGACGCGCCTGCCCGGGCCCGACCAGGGCAAACACGACAGTGACCCAGTTCACTTGTTCACGAGCGGAGCGGCTGGTCGCCGGACGCCCAAGCGTCGGGCGCGGGGCAGATGCGCCGTGAGCGCGGGATGACTGTCAGTGGTGTGCGGCATCATCGGGGATGTGACGCGACGCCTGATGCTCCTCGACACCTCCTCCCTCTATTACCGGGCCTACTTCGGAGTCCCCGACACGGTCAGGGCCCCCGACGGCACGCCGGTCAACGCCGTGCGCGGCCTGCTCGACTTCATCTCCCGCCTGGTCCACGACCACCGCCCGCAGGAGCTGGTGGCGTGCATGGACGCGGACTGGCGGCCGCAGTGGCGGGTGGACCTGATCCCCTCCTACAAGGCCCACCGGGTGGCCGAGGTGACGCCGCCGGGGCAGCCCGACGAGGAGGAGACCCCGGACACCCTGGCCCCGCAGGTCCCGGTGATCGACGCCGTGCTGGACGCGCTGGGCATCGCCCGCGTCGGCGTGGCGGGCTACGAGGCGGACGACGTGATCGGCACGCTGTCCGGCCTCGCGCCCGGCCCGGTCGACATCGTCACCGGGGACCGCGACCTGTTCCAGCTGGTCGACGACGCGCGCGGGGTGCGGGTGCTCTACCCCCGCAAGGGCGTCGGCGACTGCGACGTGGTGGACGACGAGCTGATCCGGACGAAGTACGGCGTGCGCCCCGACCAGTACGCCGACTTCGCGGCCCTGCGCGGCGACGCCAGCGACGGACTGCCCGGCGTGAAGGGCATCGGCGAGAAGACGGCGGCCCTACTGATCAAGGAGTACGGCGATCTGGCGGGCGTCCGCGCGGCGGCCGCCGACCGCTTCTCCAGGCTGACCCCGGCCAAGCGCCGGGGAATCCTGGAGGCGGCCGACTACCTGGATGTCGCGCCGAAGGTGGTGCGGGTCGCGATGGACGTCGCCCTTCCGCCGTTCGACCCGGCGCTGCCGGAAGAGCCCCGCGACCCCGCGGCCCTCGAAGAGCTCGTGGCCCGGTGGGGGCTCGCGGGAGCGACGGGCAGACTGTTCTCCACTCTCCGGGCCTGAGGTGCTAGCTTAGGTAAACCTAACTAGTGGTGGATCAGGGGAGCGCACTGTGGCAGAACGGCCGTCTCGCAAAGCACCGAAGATCAACGAGGCTCAGGTGGTGCGCACCGAGCGGATCACCCCGCACATGGTGCGCGTCGTGCTCGGCGGCGCCTCACTTGCCGGGCTCCCCGTGGGCGAGCACACCGACCACTACATCAAGCTGCTGTTCCCGGCCAAGGGCGTGAGCTACCCGGAGCCCTTCGACATGGAACGGATCCGCGCCGAGTTCCCGCGCGAGCAGTGGCCGAGCACCCGGGCGTACACGGTGCGCGCCTGGGACGCGGAGCGCGGCGAGCTGTCCGTCGACTTCGTGGTGCACGGCGACGAAGGTCTTGCCGGCCCGTGGGCGGCCGGGGTCGAGCCCGGCGAAACGGTCCGCTTCCTCGGCCCCGGCGGTGGCTACGCCCCGGACCCGGCGGCCGACTGGCATCTGCTCGCCGGTGACGAGAGCGCGCTGCCCGCGATCGCGGCGGCCATGGAGCGCATGCCGGCGGGCGCCGTGGTGCGCGCCTTCGTCGAGGTGTCGGGTCCCGAGGAGGAGCAGAAGATCACCACGCCGGACGGCGCCGAGGTGACCTGGCTGCACCGGGGCGAGGCGCCGGTCGGCTCGCGTCTGGTGGGCGCGGTGAAGGACCTGGAGTTCCCGGCCGGTGCCGTGCACGCCTTCGTACACGGCGAGGCGGGCTTCGTGAAGGAGCTGCGCGCCCTGCTCCGGGTCGAGCGGAACGTACCGCGCGAGCGCCTGTCCATCTCGGGCTACTGGCGCCTCGGCCAGGACGACGACGCCTGGCGCGCGACGAAGCGGGAGTGGAACGCGCAGGTGGAGCGCGAGCAGGAGGCCCCCGCCGCCTGAGGCGCATCCCCCACCTGAAGACCTACCCGAAGACCCCCGGCGTCTGCCCCGCCGGGGGTCTTCGCGTGCCCGGACCGCGCGCGGCACCGGTTACTACCGGGTCCGGGCGCAACCGTTACACCGACTTTTGATACGAGCGGAACGTACGGGTGGAGAGCCACACCGCCACGACCGCGAGGGCCAGGAGCGCACCGCCGCGACCGAGGACGAGAGACCAGTCGGGGTCGGCCGCCATGGCCGAACGGCCCGCCACCATGCCCCAGTTGAGGGGGTTGAAGTCGGCGATGTGCCGCATCCAGGACGGCATCTGGGCCGGCGCCATGAACGCCGATGACAGGAAGGTCAGCGGCAGCAGCAGGAAGGTGTTGATCCCGATGATCGACTCGCGCTGGCGGACCAGCATGCCGAGCGCGTTGGAGAAGGCGCCGAAGACCGTGCCGAGCAGGATCGCCGCGACCGCCAGAATGACCAGGCCGCCGAATCCGCCGGGGTAGTGGGCCCCGCCGAGCTTGCCGAGCAGCAGGATGATCACGGTCTGGACGGTGATGCTGATGCCGTTCTGGACGACGTTGGCGTTCATCAGGGCGGCGCGGCTGACCGGGGTGGTCAGGAACCGGTTGAGCGTGCCGCGCTCGATTTCCTCCAGGGTGCCCATGCCGGCCCACATGCTGGAGCCGAGCGCGCTCATCAAGACGATGCCGGGGACGAGGTAGTCCAGGTAGGAGGTGGTGCCGAAGCCGCCGAGCTGGACCACCTTCTTGAAGAGGTTGCCGAAGAGGAAGAGCCAGATCACCGGCTGGACGAGGGTGATCAGGAGATAGGCGGGCTGGCGGACGATCGCCATCAGCTGACGCTGCGTCATGTACCAGGTCTGGGCGAGGGCGTTGGAGCCCTTGAGGCCGGTGGCCGGGCCCGGGGCGGGGAGGTGGGTGGTCATCGCTGGTCTCCCGCGGTCGCGAGGGCGGGGGCTTCGGCTGCCGCCTCGGCCTCGGAGTAGCGGCGTCCGGCATAGCGCAGGTAGACGTCGTCGAGGGAGGGGCGGGCCACGGTCGCCGCGGCGACGGAGGCACCGGCCCGTTCGAGGGCGGCGAGCAGCACGGGCACGGCGGCCGCGCCGTCGTCGGCGCGGGCACTGACCCGGCGGCCGTCGATCAGCACCTCGTGGACGCCGGGCAGTCCGGTGAGGGCCCGGCGCAGCGGTGCGGGCCCGGTGGGTGAGCCGGTCACGGGCTCGCGCAGCTCCATGTGGACGGCGTCGCCGCGCAGTTCGCCCTTCAGCTCGTCGGGGGTGCCTTCGACGACGACCCGGCCCCGGTCGACGATCGCGATCCGCTCGGCCAGCCGGTCGGCCTCTTCGAGGTAGTGGGTGGTCAGCACGATGGTCAGGCCCTCGTCGCCGGCGAGGCGGGAGATCTCTTCCCACATGGCGGTGCGCGCCTCGGGGTCGAGCCCGGTGGTCGGCTCGTCGAGGAAGAGGACTTCGGGCCGGTGGACCAGGCCGAGCGCGACATCGAGGCGGCGCTGCATGCCGCCCGAGTACCCCTTGACCACGCGTTTGGCCGCGTCGGCCAGGTCGAAGCGCTCCAGGAGCTCGTCCACGCGGCGGCCCAGCGCCGCGCCGGTCAGGCCGTAGAGCCGGCCCTGGAGGCGCAGGTTCTCGCGGCCGGTGGCGACGGGGTCGGCGCCGGACTTCTGGGCCACCACGCCGATCGCCCGCCGGACCCGGTCGGGATGGCGCAGCACGTCGTGCCCGGCGACGCTCGCGGTGCCGCTGTCGGGCCGCGCGAGGGTGGTGAGGATCTTGACGGTGGTGGACTTGCCGGCGCCGTTGGGGCCGAGCAGCCCGAAGACCGTGCCGGGTTCGACGGTGAGGGCCATGCCGCCCAGGGCGGTGACATCACCGGGGTACGTCTTGATCAGGTTGCGCGCCTCTACTGCGGGCGCCCGGTTGCTCATGACAAGGCTCTCCTGTGGTGAGCGGGTCGGTCGGGATGACGGACCGATCCGCGTGAGGAGCGCCGGGCTATCCTTGGCGTGCCACACCCTCGATCGCCTGGCCTGCTCCGCGCGGGTCCGGTCCGGGGTCATGACCCCGGCGGGGGCTGCTGCAACAGCCCGTGCCGGGGTTTTTGTGTCGTGTCGATGAGGGTGTCCGCATACGGCCACGAGCGATGCGCGTGTGGCCGCCCCTCTGTATGCGGCCCCTCTGTGCGCGGCCGCGCGGTTCACGCGTCCGCGCCCGATGCCCCGCGCCGCTGTGGGCGCGGGCCGTCGGCTAGCCGTCGGTGTCGGCCTCCTCCAAACGCTCCCATTCCTCGGGCAGCCGTCCCGTGGCGTGCCAGGCGCGCCAGCCGTCGAGACCGTCCAGGGTGCCCTCGGCCATCTCCTTGAGAAAGCCGCGCACCCACTGGATCTCGGCGTCGACCATGTGGAGCTGGTACTCGGTCTCCACGAGCAGGACCCTCGGGATCGTCTCGGTCAGCTTGAGCAGCGCTCCCCTGAGCCCGGCGGCCCGTACCTCCATCGTGGAGACGCGCTGTTCGAGCAGGTCGGCGACGTCGTCGGGCGGGAGGATGCCCATGAGGCACAGCGCCGTCTCGAAGATGGGGAACTCGTGCACGGGCACCGCGACGATGTCCGCCATCCAGTCGAGCATTTCCTCGCGGCCCTCAGGGGTAAGGGCGTAGCGGGTGCGCTCGGGGCGGTTGCCTTCGCGCTGGACGTCGACCACCTCGACGAAGCCGTGCTTTTCGAGGTTCTGCACGACGGTGTAGAGCGATCCGTAGTTGATCTTGATGCTGTACTCCTTGCCGCGTCGGCGCAGAGTCTGGGCGATCTCGTACGGATGCATCGGCGACCGCTCGGCGAGCAGCACCAGCACGGCAAGCGCCAAGGGGTTGCGCAACTTGCGCCGGCCCACGGCCATCGTCATCACCTCACTTCCGAGCCCCGACGACCTCGTCCCCGAGTACTCGTGGCCGAACATATCGCGAGTGCACGGAGGGGTCAACCACGATGTATCGCGTATTTCGAGGACCCCGAGCAGACACCTCGGCACACCCCGACGCGGCGGATAGCCTGGCCGGCATGGACATCGACGAGGCGGGGGCCGGCTGGGCGCACCGCGCAGCGGGCCGGCCCGCCGGATGGGCGGACCGGGTCGAGGGGGCCGTGATCGGCTCGGCCGTGGGTGACGCGCTGGGCGCGCCGTTCGAGTTCGAACTGCCCGGGGTGTACGCGCGGCGCTTCCCCGACGGCGTCGGCTCGATGTGCGGGGGCGGCGGCTGGGAGCCGGGCGAGGCGACCGACGACACGCAGATGGCGGTCCTCGTCGCGGACTCGCTCCTGGCGTGCGGTGGCCTCGAACCGGCCGACATCTTCCGCCGCTTCACGCGCTGGGCGGCCTCGGACCCCAAGGACATCGGGCTCCAGACCGAGGCCGTTCTGACCAGCGGGGACCCCTGGGACCGCGCGGCCGCGCGGCACTTCGAGGGCAACGGGCATGCGGCGGGCAACGGTTCACTGATGCGGGCCACCACGGCCGCGGTCCACTTCGCCGGTGCCGGACGCTCGGCGACGATGGACGCGGCCCGCCGGATCGCCGCGCTCACCCATGGCGACCGGGCCGCGTGGGAGGGCACGGCGGTCTACCACGAGCTGATCCGCGTGGCGCTGGGCGGCATCGACCCCTTGACGGCCGTCCTGGACGCGCTGGCTGCCGTGCACCCCGAGCACCGGGCCCGCTGGGCGGTGGTCCTGGCACCCGACTGGCACCCCGACGACGCCACGGAGTTCAACGGGGCGGTCTGGCCCTGCCTGGGATCCGCACTGTGGGCGCTGCGCACGACGGACTCCTTCGAGGGGGCGCTGGCGGCGGCGATCGATCTGGGCGGGGACACCGACACGGTGGCTGCGGTGACTGGCGGACTCGCCGGCGCCCGCTACGGTGTGGGGGCCATCCCGGCGCGTTGGACGCGGGCACTGCACGTGCCGGTGCCGGGTTGCGGCGGGCGGGTTCTGCGTGCGGGTGAACTCGCGGTCGTGGCGCGGGAGTTGGCGGGTGCGGTGGCGTAGTGGGCGGGGCGGAGAGCGGCCTCAGGCGGTGCCCGCGATGCGCAACGCCGCTGCCGCGGTGGCCTCGGCGAAGACCGCGACCTCGCGGGCCGGCGCCGAGCGGTGGATGAGGATGACACCCTCGATCAGGCCGAACACCAGATCCGCACGCAGCGCCCGCTCGTCGGCGTCCAGCGCCGCGCAGGCCTCGGTCGCCGCGATCAGCTCGGCGTACGCGGCCTTCAACTCGGCCCGGGTCCGGTGGAACGCCGCGAAGCGCTCGGCCCGTACCTCGGGGAGCAGATACAGCGCGCCCAGGTTGTGCGGGCCGCCGCACAGCAGCTCCACGTCGAAACGGCACAGCGCGCGCAGGCGTTCACCGGCGCCGCGCGCGGAGTCGTCCAGGAGCCGGCGCGCCAGGTCGAGGGAGGGGGCCACCGTCGATTCGAGGAGTTCGGCGAGCAGGTCCTCCTTGCCGGCGAAGTAGTGGTACATCGTGGCCTGGCGAAGACCCGCGCGTTCCGCCACCATCCGGGTGGTCGTGGCGGCGTAACCGTGCCGGGTGAACAACTCGGCCGCCGCGCCCAGCAGTTCTTCCCGGGCGGCGAGACCGCTGTCCGGCCGCTGGATCGCCCGGGGCCGTCCGGCCCGTCGTCCCGTCATGGAGCTCATGCGGCCGATCGTCGCACACCCGGCCCACGCACCGGAGGGCGAGGTTCCGCCCCGCCGCGCGGCCGGGGCGGGCAGGCGAACGGCTCCCGTCGTGTCCGACGGGAGCCGTTGCCCCAAGAGCCGTACGCGGCGCGGGCCGCCGCGGCTCAGCCGACCGAGCTGTAGGCGACGACGCCGCGCAGCAACGCGTCGACCGCCTTGCGGGCGTTCTTGGCCACCGTGCTGTTCTCACGCGGGGCGGCCGCCGCGATCTGTCCGAGGACGTCGATGACCTGCTTGCACCAGCGCACGAAGTCACCGGCGGGCATGTCGGCCTCGCGCAGCACCTCGTCCAGGCCCTTGTCGCTGGCCCACTGGTAGGCGGCCCAGGCGAACCCGAAGTCGGGCTCGCGCTGACCCACGCCCTCCGCCTGGTTGATCTTGTGGTCCTCTTCGAGGGCGTCGAGCCGGCCCCAGATCCGTACCATCTCGCCGAGCGCGGCCTTGGCGTTGCCGGACGGCGTCTTGGGCGCGACCGCGTCGTCGGACTGACGGGCCTCATACACCAACGCCGAGACGCAGGCGGCCAGTTCGGCCGGGTTCAGGCCTTCCCACACCCGTGCGCGCAGGCATTCGCTGGCCAGCAGGTCGAGCTCGCCGTACAGCCGGGCCAGGCGCCTGCCGTGCTCGGTGACCTCCTCGTCCCGCAGGTAGTCGAGCTCGGTGAGCAGGGCCACGATGCGGTCGAAGGTGCGCGCGATGGTGTTGGTGCGCCCCTCGATGCGCTGCTCCAGCTGCTTGGTGTCGCGCTGGAGGCGGTAGTAGCGCTCGGCCCAGCGGGCGTGGTCCTCGCGCTCGTCGCAGCCGTGGCAGGGGTGGGCGCGCAGCGCGGTGCGAAGGCGGTTGATCTCCCGGTCGTCGGCCGCGTCCGAGCGGCCCTTGCGGTGCCGCTCGGGGACGATGTGCCCGGCCTTGGTGCGCAGCGCGGACGCGAGGTCGCGGCGGGACTGCGGGGAGCGCGCGTTGAACGACTTGGGCACCCGCATCCGCTCCAGGGCCGCCACCGGCACCGGGAAGTCGATCGAGGCGAGCCGCTTGACCTGCCGCTCGGCCGTCAGCACCAGCGGGCGCGGCCCGTCGTGCTGCTCGAAGCCCCGGTGCCCGTTGGTGCGGCCCGCCGGGATGCCGGGGTCGAGAACGAGGGCGAGACCCGCGAACTTGCCGGTCGGCACATGGATGATGTCGCCCGGCTTGAGCTTTTCCAGCGAGGCGGCGGCCGCCGCGCGGCGCTGGGCCGCGCCGTGCTTGGCGAGCTCGGTCTCGCGGTCCTTCAGGTCGCGCCGCATCCGCGCGTACTCCTCGAAGTCACCGAGGTGACAGCGCATGCCTTCCCGGTAACCCTCCAGGCCCTCCTCGTTGCGCTGGACCTGGCGCGAGATGCCGACGACCGACTTGTCGGCCTGGAACTGCGCGAAGGAGGTCTCCAGCAGTTCGCGCGAGCGGTGCCTGCCGAACTGCTGGACCAGGTTCACGGCCATGTTGTACGACGGCTTGAAGCTGGAGCGCAGCGGATAGGTGCGCGTGCCCGCGAGGCCCGCCAGGGCGTCCGGGTCCATGCCGCGCTGCCACAGCACCACCGCGTGGCCCTCGACGTCGATGCCGCGGCGCCCGGCGCGGCCGGTCAGCTGGGTGTACTCGCCGGGGGTGATGTCGGCGTGCTGCTCGCCGTTCCACTTGACCAGCTTCTCCAACACCACCGAACGCGCCGGCATGTTGATGCCGAGGGCCAGCGTCTCGGTGGCGAACACCGCCTTCACCAGGCCACGGACGAACAGCTCCTCCACGACCTCCTTGAAGGTGGGCAGCATGCCGGCGTGGTGGGCGGCGATGCCGCGCTCCAGGCCTTCGAGCCATTCGTAGTAGCCAAGGACGTGCAGGTCCTCGCCCGGGATGGAGGCGGTGCGCTCCTCGACGATCTCGCGGACCTTCTGGCGGCCCTCCTCGTCGTTGAGCCGCAGCCCCGCGTACATGCACTGCTGCACGGCGGCCTGGCAGGCGGCACGGCTGAAGATGAAGGTGATGGCCGGCAACAGGCCTTCGGCGTCGAGCCGTTCGATGACCTCGGGCCGGCCCGGCGTCCAGATCCGGGAGCGCTGACGGCGCTCGCGCTCGCGGTCGGCCTCGCGCACCATCTTGCCCCGGCGCCGCTCGCGCGGGTTGTACGTCTTCTGGTTCTCCAGGCGCGCCATGCGCAGCAGGTCGGGGTTGACCTCGCGCCGGGCGATGCCCCGGCCGCCGTGGTCGGACTCCTCCTCGAAGAGGTCGTACATCCGCCGTCCGGCCATGACGTGCTGCCACAGCGGCACGGGGCGGTGCTCGGAGACGATCACTTCGGTGTCGCCGCGCACGGTGTCCAGCCAGTCGCCGAACTCCTCGGCGTTGGAGACCGTCGCCGACAGGGACACCAGCGTGACGGACTCGGGGAGGTGGATGATCACCTCTTCCCAGACCGCGCCCCGGAAGCGGTCTGAGAGGTAGTGCACCTCGTCCATCACCACGTAGCCGAGGCCGATGAGGGCCTGGGAGCCCGCGTACAGCATGTTGCGCAGCACTTCGGTGGTCATGACGACCACCGGCGCGTCCGCGTTGACGCTGTTGTCGCCGGTCAGCAGGCCGACCTTGTCCGCGCCATAGCGCCGCGCCAGGTCGGCGTACTTCTGGTTGGACAGCGCCTTGATGGGCGTGGTGTAGAAGCATTTGCGGCCCTGCCCCAGGGCCAGGTGCACGGCGAACTCGCCGACGATGGTCTTGCCCGAGCCGGTCGGGGCGGCGACCAGCACGCCCTTTCCGGCTTCGAGCGCCTGGCAGGCCTCGATCTGGAAGGGGTCGAGATCGAAGTCGTACAGGTCACGGAAGGGTGCGAGCGCGGTGGCCTGCTCGGCGGCGCGGAGCCGGGCAGCTGCGTACGCTTCGGCTGGTGAGAGGTCCTCTGTCATCTTGTCTTCGAGCCTACCCGCCGCCTCTGACAGAGGTCGCGATCTTTATTGAAGGCCGGGTGCCGCGGCCTGCCGGCGGGGCGCCGGCAGAGGAGCCAATACCCGTACGGCGGCGCGTACACACTCCGCGGCGACCGGGAGCGGGCCGAGCCGTTCCCCGTCGGCGTATCCGCTGATGCCGGGCGCCGCGAGCGTGATCGAGGCGACGCGGTGCGTGGTGACATCGGGGTGACTCAGGTGAGTGCCCCGGTGGACGCGCGGGAAGACCTTGATCAGCGTCGCCCGTGAGCAGGCGCCGACGACCTTGAAGCGGCCGCCGGGCAGGCGCATCCGGTTGCCCCGGTCGTTGACCTTGGAGTCGAAGCCGCAGGCGAGGACGGTGGCGAACCAGCGCCCACCGACGCGGCCGAGGTCGATGTCCCGCGGCCGGGCGCTGTTGAGGGCCCGGGCGGCCACGTGTCCCGCGCGGGCGGGGTCGCGCAGGGGCAGGCCGAGGGCGCGGGCGAAGTCGTTGCCTGTGCCCGCTGCGATCACGCCGAGCGGGGTCGTGGTGCCGGCCGCGGTCTGGAGGGCGAGGTTGACCATGGCGTCCCCGCCGACGGCGACGAGCGCCCCCGTCCCGTCCTCGACGGCCCGGCGGGCCCGGCGCGGCGCGTCCCGGGCGTCCGCGCCGAGGACGGTGCGCACCTGGAAACCGGCGGCCCGCAACGCCGAAGCGGCCGGCTGCGCGGCGTGCGCGCCCCGGCCGCGTCCCGCGGTGGGATCGACGAAGAGGGTGATCTCGCCGGTCACCCGCCGGACCTTACAAGCTCCGGCGGGCCCGTCAAGATCAGGTGACGTCGTCGTATCCGCTGAGCCTGCTGCCCCGGCCGCCGTCGGACTGCTCGGGCAGCGCGGGGGGCGAGGTGACGGGCTCGATGGCGCCGACGTCCTCGGGGGTGAGGTCGAGGTCGGACGCCTCGTCGTCGGCGGGCCCGGATTCCGCGCGCTCCCTGCGCCGCTTGTCGTTCAGCAGGGAGATGCCGACGGCGACGAAGTACAGGGCGACGATCGGAGCGGCGAGCGAGAGCATCGAGACCGGGTCGACGGTCGGCGTCGCGAAGGCCGCGAACACGGTGACCCCCATGATCATTCCGCGCCACCAGCCCAGCATCCGGCGGCCGGTGAGAATGCCGCTGAAGTTGAGCATGACGAGGAACAACGGCAGCTCGAAGGAGAGGCCGAAGACGATGATCATGCGGGTGACGAGGTCGATGAGCTCGTTGAGGGGCAGCAGGTTGGCCACGCCCTCGGGGGTGAAGCCCAGCAGCACCTCGGCGGCCGCCGGCAGCACGTTGTACGAGAACCAGCCACCGGCCAGGAAGAGCGGGAAGCCCGCCGCCACGAAGCTCAGCGAGTACCGCTTCTCGTGCTTGTGCAGCCCGGGCGAGACGAACGCCCACAGCTGGTAGAGCCAGACCGGGCTGGCCGCGACCACGCCCGTCACCATGGACACCTTGATCATCAGCGTGAACGGCCCCATGAGGCCGGACATCGTGATGTTGCCGCAGACCTTGGCGCCGTCCTTCTCGGTGAGCTTGGTGAACGGCACCGTGCAGTCCACGGCCTCCTTGATCGGCTTGGTGATCAGCTCGGCGATGTCCTTGTAGTAGAACGCCGCCACGATCGCGCAGACCAGGATCGCGAGCACCGACTTCGCGAGCCGGTTGCGCAGCTCACGAAGGTGGTCCGAGAGCGGCATCCGGCCCTCGGGGTCCCTCTGTTGTTTGCGGGCAGACTTGAGCAACCCACGTCCTCATCTCGTGCGGCAGGTCGCTCTGGTCACACCGGAGGTGAACAGCGCCTGCTGGGACCCGGTGTCAGCGCTTGGTGGTGTCCGTCGGCTCGGCCACCGGGCGCGCGCTGCTCACGTCGCCGGGCGCCGACTGGATGGTGCGCTGGGCCGGCGGCTGCTCGCCCGGGACCGGCGGGTCGGCCGGAGCGGTCTGCTGGCCTTCGGACTTCATGGCCTTGGCCTCGCTCTTGAGGATGCGGGCCGACTTGCCGAGCGAGCGCGCCATGTCCGGGAGCTTCTTCGCGCCGAACAGCAGGACGACGACGATCAGGATGAGAATGATCTCGGGGGCGCCGAGCCTTCCGAACATAAGCGTTTACCTTCTCACCGAGGCTGCGGGGGTGGGAGCTGCTGGGGGCCGCCGGACGGGTGTCCGGACGCCTTACGTGCAGCGATCGTAACGCGCAAGGGTGAACGGCGGGCAATCCCCGTGCGCACTCCCGTTTGCGGACCGTGCCTCGCTATCCGGGCCGCGATGTGCAGCGTACCGCCCCGAAACGGACGACATCGGGGCGCACTGTTCATCCCAGCGTTTCCCCGGCGCCCGCGAGGTCCACGGCCGCGCGTTCCAGGTCCTCGGCGGCGCGGTTGATCTTCCGTGTGGTGTCGGCCACCTGGCGGCCGAGCCGCTGGGCCTCGACGAACACCCTGATGGCCAGGGCGCCGAGGACGGCGATCCCGAGGAAACCGAGGGCGATGGCGGTCATCGGCCAGAACATGGTGGGGGTCCCGGAGGTCTAGGCGGTGGTGTGCAGGCGCAGCGTACGGACGCCGCCGCCGGTCAGGAGCTCGATGATGCGCTCACCGGCCGGCTTGCGGACGGCCGTGCCGCACTCGGGGCAGGTGAAGGAGTAGAAGGTGGTACGGCGGCTCGCGCCGATCGCCAGCCGCAACGCGGGGGCGCCCAGCTCGAAGCGGCCCCGGCACTGAGGGCAGGCCGCCTTGAAGAGCACCGGGATCACCGGACGGGAGACACCGGGCAGTACCGACAGGTTCGACACGTTCCGCGCTCTCCTCAGCTCCGGTGGTCGGGCGTGGGCTGTTCCTCGTAACCGGCCAGCGCCTCGGTGGCCGCGCGCCGGGCACTTATGGCCAGGTCGTGCGGCGAGACGATCCGGCCGTCCTGGCCGAGCCGCAGCGCGAGCCGGCGCAGCGAGGCAGGGTCCGGCGTGCGCAGCGTGATCCGCAGGCCTCCGTCGGGCAGCTCCTGCGCGCTGTCGTGCGGGTAGTACTCCGCGACCCAGCGACCGCCCGGGCCGACCTCTACGACGACCTCGGGGTCCTCGGCCGACGGCTGGACGAGCCCTTCGGACAGGTCGCGCAGTTCCAGCTCGGGCGGCGCGGAGGCCTCGTCGAGCAGCCGGATCTCGGCGACCCGGTCCAGACGGAAGGTGCGCCGCGCCTCGGAGAGACGGCACCACGCCTCCATGTAGGTGTGGCCCACGGCGAAGAGCCGGATCGGGTCGACCTCGCGCTCGGTGAGCTCGTCACGGGCCGGCGAGTAGTACTTCACCCACAGCCGGCGCCGCTCGGAGATCGCCCGGTCCACCTCGGCGAAGACGCCGCCCTCGGATTCGAAGGTGACCGAGAGCCGGGAGCTGGCGCCCGCGGTCTCACCGGCCGCGGTCTCCAGCTTGGCGGTGGCGCGAAGCAGCGCCTGCCGGTCGCCCTCGCGCAGGCCCGGCAGGGTGGAGACGGCCCGGGCGGCCACCAGCAGCGCGGTCGCCTCGTCGGCGGCGAGCCTGAGCGGGGCCGCGACGTCGTCGGGGTTGTGCCACCAGATGCGGTCGCCGTCGGTGTCGATGTCCAGCAGGTCGCCGCCCCGGAAGCTCGTGCCGCACATGGGCAGCACGTCCAGGTCGGAGATCAGTTCGTCCTCGGTGATGCCGAAGGCGCGGGCGACATCGGCGACGTGGGCGCCGGGGCGCTCGCGCAGATACGTCACCAGCGACAGCATCCGCCGTGTCTGGTCGATGGCATTGGCAGCCATGATCGCGGTCCCCCTCAGCCCTTGGCCACGGCGCGCAGCCGCTCGATCACGTCGGCCCGCAGATCGGCCGGTTCCAGCACGACCACGTCGGGGCCGAACTCCACGAGGTGGGCGTCGAGCCCGTGCCCGTACGGAATCTCCAACTCCGCCCACCCGTCGCCGAGTTCCCGCACCGAGGTGGCCCGCGCCCGCAGCGGATAGCCGGCGCCGGAGCGCAGCCGGATCCGCGCCGAGCGCGTCGCGGTCTCCCCCGCCCAGCTCTCGACCGTCTCGCGTACGGTCACGACGTCCGGCACGGGCGCGGTGAACGCCCCGGCACGCGAGCGGACCTTGCCCGAGATGCGGCTGAGCCGGAAGACCCGCTCGGCGCCCCGGTCGCGGTCCCAGCCGGCCAGATACCAGTGGCCGCGCCAGCACTCAAGACCCCAGGGCTCGACGTGGCGCGTCTCGGGGCGTACGGCGGTGACCTTGCGGTAGTCGAAGATCACCGGGCGCCGGTCGCGGCAGGCCAGCATCAACGGCTCGAAGGCGCTCTCGTGGACCGGGATGCGCGGTTCGATGGCGCTGTGCTCATAGGGGTTGTCGGCCTCCGGCATGCCGGCGGCGCGCAGTTTCTGGAGCGCTCCGCTGGCCGCACCCGCGAGCCTGGCCTGCTGCCAGACCCGGGCGGCGAGCCCGAGGGCGGCGGCCTCCTCGGCGTCGAGCTGGACCGGGGGCAGCCGGTTGCTGTCGCGGCGGGCGAGGTAGCCGGTCTCGCCGTCCAGGTTCTCGACGGTCTCGATGACCAGGCCGAGCTCCCGCAGATCGTCCTTGTCCCGCTCGAACATCCGGTTGAAGGAGTCGTCGGAACCGGCTTCCAGATAGGCCTCGATGGACTCGCGCAGCTCCCGCTTGCTGAGTGCGCGCCGTGTCCCGAGCAGACACAGCGCCAGGTTCATCAGCCGCTCGGCCTTGGCAATCGCCATCGATGCCCTACGCCCTCTCGTGTTGTGCGCTACGACCGTTGACCGTACCGCTCCGGGCTGTCCGGGCAAAAGCCGAGGGCCCATGCCCGCAGGCATGGACCCTCGCTCCGATCAGGTCCCATCACTCGGGACCGCTCGGGGTGTTCCTCAGACGGCGACCAGGTCGCAGACGAAGATCAGCGTCTCGCCCGGGGCGATGGCGCCACCGGCACCGCGGTCGCCGTAGGCGAGGTGGGCGGGGATGGTCAGCCGGCGGCGGCCGCCGACCTTCATGCCCTGGATGCCCTTGTCCCAGCCCTCGATGACCTGACCGGCACCCAGCTTGAACTCCAGCGGGTTGCCGCGGTTCCAGGAGGCGTCGAACTCCTCGCCGGTGGAGAAGGCCACGCCCACGTAGTGGACCTTGACGAAGTCGCCGGCCTTGGCGACGGCGCCGTCGCCCTCCCAGATCTCCTTGATCTCGAGGTCCGCCGGCGGCTCGCCCTCGGGGAAGTCGATCTCGGGCTTGTCGATGCTCACGTAATGCTCCTACTGATCTCTATGGGCAACCGGGACAGTCTTACACTGCTCCGAGGATGTCCACGACGAAGACCAGGGTCGAGTTCGCGGGGATGTCCGCTCCCTGGGCCTTGTCCTTGTAGCCCTGCTCCGGCGGGATGACCAGCAGGACGCGGCTGCCGACCTTCTTGCCGACCAGGCCCTTGTCCCAGCCCTCGATGACCTGGCCCTGGCCGATCGTCGTCGTGAACGGGGCGCCGGTCTTCCAGGACGTGTCGAACAGCTTCGCCTGCGGCAGGCCCTCGTTGGGCTTCCAGGTGGCGCCGCTGTACTGCATGTAGACGGTCTGGCCGCTCTTGACCTCGTCGCCCTTGCCCTCGATGAGGACCTGGTCGACGAGCTTCTTCGGCGGATCGTTCTTGGGCACCGTGATCGTGGCGGCCTCCTCCTTGTCCGCCTTGATCTGCGGCAGGTCCGAGGGGATGGCCGCCTGGGTGCCGTCGACCTTCTTCGGCATCACACTGTCGACGTCGAGGACGAAGACCAGGGTGTCGGTGCCGCTCACCCCGAGCTCCTGCTTGCCCGCGGCGCCGAACGCGGCGGACGGCGGGGCGACGACCAGGACACGGGCGCCGATCTTCTGACCGAGCACCGCCTCACTGAACGCGGGGATGTAGGTCGCCGAGCCCGCCGGGATGACCTGGGGGGCGCCGCCCTGGTCGTAGGAGCCGGACAGCTCCTTGCCGCTCTTCCAGATCTTCCCGGTGTACTTGGTGACCGCCAGGTCGTCCTTCTTGACCTCCGCGCCGGTGCCCGCCGTCAGCGTCTTGACGACGAACTTCCCGCTCGGGTCGCCCTTCGGGATGGTGATCGTGGGCTTCTTGCCCGCGTCACCGGCGACGGTGGGCATCGGCGCGGCCTCGGACACCGGCTTGGGGGCGGCGGGCGGCTGCGACGCCTGCGCGGAGGGGGAAGCGGACGCGTCCTTCTTCTTCCCCCCGTCGTCACCCCCTCCACAAGCCGCGGTGAGCATCAAGGCCGGCACGATGAGCGCGGCAGCAAGTCGGCGTCGCACAGTGGTCCTCGGGGGTAGCTGGAATGGTCGGAGCGGCCACTCTACGGCCCGGACCGGCCACCACAAGGGTGCGGCATGCCCGGGGGCCCCGTGCGCCACAGCGCGCGGGGCCCCCGGAACACGGCCGCCGAGGCCGCCTCACATACCGGCGATCAGCTTCTCCACCCGGTCGTCCACCGATCGGAAGGGGTCCTTGCACAACACGGTGCGCTGCGCCTGGTCGTTGAGCTTCAGATGCACCCAGTCGACCGTGAAGTCGCGCCGCTGTTCCTGCGCGCGGCGGATGAAGTCGCCGCGCAGCCGGGCCCGAGTGGTCTGCGGGGGCACCGACTTGCCCTCGAAGATCTTCAGGTCGTCACAGATGCGCGCCGCCTGGCCCTTGCGCTCCAGCAGGTAGTACAGACCCCGCCGACGGTGGATGTCGTGGTAGGCGAGGTCTATCTGCGCGACCCGGGGATGCGACATGGTCATGTTGTTCTTGGCCCGGTACCGCTCGATCAGCTTGTACTTCATGACCCAGTCGATCTCGGTGCCGATCCGGTCCAGGTCCTCGGCCTCGATGGCGTCCAGCGTGCGGCCCCACAGCTCCAGTACCTGGGCCACGGTGCCGGTGCGGATGCCGCGGTGCTCCACGAAGTCCACGGCCTTCTCGTAGTACTCGCGCTGCACTTCGAGGGCGGAGGCCTCGCGCCCGCTGGCCAGACGCACCTTGCGCTGGCCCGTGATGTCGTGGGAGACCTCGCGGATGGCCCGGATCGGGTTCTCCAGGGTGAGGTCGCGCATGACGGTGCCGGCTTCGATCATGCGCAGCACGAGGTCGGTGGCGCCGACCTTGAGCAGCATGGTCGTCTCCGACATGTTGGAGTCGCCCACGATGACATGCAGACGCCGGTAGCGCTCGGCGTCCGCGTGCGGCTCGTCCCGGGTGTTGATGATCGGGCGCGAGCGGGTGGTGGCGGAGCTGACGCCCTCCCAGATGTGCTCCGCGCGCTGGCTCACGCAGTAGACCGCGCCGCGCGGGGTCTGGAGCACCTTGCCGGCGCCGCAGATCAGCTGACGGGTCACCAGGAAGGGGATGAGGATGTCCGCGAGCCGGGAGAACTCTCCGTGCCGGGCCACCAGATAGTTCTCGTGGCAGCCGTAGGAGTTTCCCGCCGAATCGGTGTTGTTCTTGAAGAGATAGACGTCGCCCGCGATTCCCTCCTCGTGCAGGCGGCGTTCGGCGTCGACGAGCAGGCCTTCGAGAATGCGCTCACCGGCTTTGTCGTGGGTGACCAGTTCGGTCACGTTGTCGCATTCGGGCGTTGCGTATTCCGGATGCGATCCCACGTCGAGGTAGAGGCGGGCGCCGTTCCGCAGAAAGACATTGCTGCTGCGGCCCCATGACACGACTCGGCGGAAGAGGTAGCGCGCCACTTCGTCAGGAGACAGTCGGCGCTGTCCCCTGAACGTGCACGTGACGCCGTACTCGTTCTCCAGCCCGAAAATGCGGCGGTCCATGAGGGAACATTACGCCTGATGGCCTGAGCTGAAACCGGGTTCGACGGCACGGTTTTGATCATTTTCGTCAAGTCCGGCGACATCGCGCCGACGCCCGGGCGCCGCGAGGACCTTGTGTGTCGCGAGCAGCACCACCAACGCCGCCACTCCGCCGCCCCCCGCGACCGCGAAACCCGCTCCCGTTCCGCCGAGTTCGAGCGCGGGACCCGCCGCCGCCGTACCGATCGCGGTGCCCACCCCGAAGGCCGTCACCAGCCAGGAGAAGGCCTCGGTGACCGTGCCGCGCGGCGCGTGGCGGTCCACCGCGATGAACGCGCAGGCGATGCAGGGCGCGAGGAACACGCCGGAGAGGACGGTGAGCGCGACCATCGCGGGCAGGCCCGGGACCAGGGCCAGCGGCAGATAGCCCACCGCGAGCAGCGCCACCAGGACCCGCAGCCGCTTCTCGGGCGCCCCGCTCCACTGCCGCGCGCCATAGGCGAGGCCGCCGAGCAGCGCGCCGAGGCCGTTGGCGGCCATCAGCCAGCCGTAGACCGAGTCGCTGCCCTGGTCGTCGCCGTAGGCGGACGCGGCCACGATGATGGCGCCGAGCGCCAGGCCGACGAAGAAGAACGAGCCGAGCAGCGCGAGCAGGCCTGGCGAGCGCAGCGCGCCCAGCCAGTGCGCCTCGCGCGGCGCCGAGCGCCAGGTCCTGGACGGCTCGGACAGGACGACGCTGAGGGCGCCGAGGACCCCGAGCGCGTTGATCAGGAGCAGCGCGGTGGCGGGTGACCACAGGGCTATGGAGACGGTGACGAGCAGCGGGCCGACGGTGAACATCACCTCCTGGGCTATCGCGTCCATGGCGTACGCGGTGTGCACCTGGCCCTCGCCCCCGAGGACGCTGGGCCACAGGGCCCGCAGACCGCCCTCCAGGGGCGGGGTGGCGATCCCGGCCACCAGCACGGCCGCGTACGCCAGGAACACGGGACGGATGCCGACGACGGCGAGCATGGCCATGCCGAGGGCGGAGAGGACGGAGGCGGGGAGCATCACGCGCGGCTGCCCGTACAGGTCCACGGCGCGCCCGAGCAGCGGCTGGCCCACGGCCGTCGCCACCCCGTACACGGCGGTCAGGGCGCCCGCAAGCGAGTAGCCGCCGCCCTCGGCGCGCACGAAGAAGACGACCGCGATGGCGGCGGTCGCGTTGGGCAGCCGGCCCGTCAGCGTGCCCGCGAGCAGCCGCGCGGCATGCCGGGTCCGAAGGATCTGCGCGTACCCCGCCGCCATGGCCACTCCTCACGTGTTACGTATAACGTCCGGGGTCATACGTACCATGTGGCGCGTGGACGGGTCCACCCCACCCGCCCCGACCAGCCGCTTTGGAGGACGCGTGACAAGGCCGGACGAACCGGAAACCGCAGCGGTGGCGCCCCGGGCAGGAGTACGCGCCGCCCGCGCCGCCCTGTCCGGCCGCCCCGCCGGCACCCGCCCCACCAGCCGCGACGTCGCCGGCGCCGCAGGCGTCTCCCAGGCCACCGTCTCACTCGTCCTGGGAGACAAATGGCGCGGCCGGGTCTCCGAACGCACCGCGGACCTGGTCCGCGAAGCCGCCCGGGAACTCGGCTACCGCCCCAACCTCGCCGCCCGCAGCCTCCGGCTCGGCCGCACCCGCACAGCACTCCTCGTCGTCCCCGCCATGACCAGCGAATTCTTCGCCCAGGTCTACGCCGGCGCGGCCAAGGTCGCCGCCGAACACGGCTTCGGCGTGGTCCTCTACCCCTCCCCCGAAGGCATCGGCCCCGCCCGCGACCCCTTCGACTCCGCGCGCACCGCACTCGACGGCGTCATCGCCTCCTCCATGGCCGCCGACGCCCTCGCCTCCATCCGCGGCAGCGACCTGCCCCTCGTCATGCTCGACAGCGACCCCGCCGAGCCCGGACCGGCCGCCCACGTGAACCTCGACATCGCCGACGGCGTACGCCGCCTGACCGCGCACCTGCTCGACCTCGGACACCGCCGGATCACCCACCTCGCCGCCGACGTGGACTCCTGGACCTTCGTCGTACGCGCCAAGGCCCTGGCCCAGGCGCTCGCCGGCGTCCCGGACGCCGAGCTGCACACCATCCGGGCCCCCCTCAGCGTCGCCGGCGGACACCGGGCCGCGCACCAGGCCCTGAACTCCCCCGGCCCCCGCCCCACCGCCCTGGTCTGCGACGACGACTTCCTCGCCGCCGGCGCCTGCAAAGCCGCCCACCGGCTCGGCCTGCGCATCCCCGACGACATCTCCGTCACCGGCTTCGACGGCCTCACCCTCGCCACCGCCCTGGAACCCGAACTGACCACACTGGCCCTGCCCGCCGAACAGGTCGGCGCACGCGGCATGGCGGCGCTCCTCGCCGTCCTCGAAGGCCGCCCGCCCGAGACCGGCGACCTGCCCGTCGCCCTGGCCGTACGGGGCTCAACGGCCGCGCCCCGGCCCGCCTGAGGCGGAACCGGGGCACGAAAGGAACCGAAGCACGAAAGGAACCCGAGGCACGAAAGGAACCCGGGCGCCCACGGGCCAGGGGCGCTCAGAGCCGGAAGGGACGGCGCACTACTCGTCCTCCGTCTCCTCCAGATCCGAAGGGGCCTCCGTGGGCTCGGTCTTGGCCACATCGGCCTGCAACAGCCGGGAGAGCTGCCGGCCCACGATGCGCTTGAACTTCCGCTTCTGCGGCCGCGTCCGGTCCAGGACCGCCACCTCAAGACGCTCGGCCGGAATCTCCCGGTCGGAACCGTTGGACTGACTGGACAGCGCCTGCACCGCCAGCATCAACGCCTCAGCGAGCGACATGCCCTCCTGATGACGCTGGTCGAGGAAGGTGGAGATCTGCTCCGCATTGCCGCCCACCGCGACCGAACCGTGCTCGTCCACGATCGAGCCGTCGTGCGGCAGCCGGTAGATCTGATCCTCTTCGGGCGTGCTCCCGACCTCCGCGACGACCAGCTCCACCTCGTACGGCTTCTCGCCGACGCTGGAGAAGATGGTGCCCAGCGTCTGCGCGTAGACGTTGGCCAGCCCACGGGCCGTCACATCGTCACGGTCGTAGGTGTATCCCCGCAGATCCGCGTACCGGACGCCGCCGATGCGCAGGTTCTCGTACTCGTTGTACTTGCCGGCCGCCGCGAAGCCGATCCGGTCGTAGATCTCGCTGAACTTGTGCAGCGCGCGGGACGGATTCTCACCGACGAACACGATGCCGTCGGCGTACTGGATCACAACCAGGCTGCGGCCGCGGGCGATGCCCTTGCGGGCGTACTCCGCACGGTCGGCCATGGCCTGCTGGGGTGAGACATAGAACGGGGTCGACACCGGCTAACCGTCCCTTTCTGTCAGTGGCTGGGTCATCTCGGGGCTCAGCGGGCTCAGAGGAGGGAGGCCCGGGGGCCGTCCGGCTGCTCCAGCCGCCGCGCCAGGACGGAGCGCGCCAGCTCGGAGGACTCCTCGTCGGTCAGCCTGCGGAAGCCGTCCTCAGTGATGACGGTGACGATCGGGAAGATTCGGCGCGCCATGTCGGGACCGCCGGTCGCCGAGTCGTCGTCGGCGGCGTCATAGAGCGCCTGGATGACCAGAGTGGTGGTCTCCTGCTCCGTCAGGTCCTCGCGGTAGAGCTTCTTCATGGAGCCCCGGGCGAAGATGGAGCCGGAACCGGTGGCGGCGAACCCGTACTCCTCGGAGCGGCCGCCGGTGACGTCGTAGGAGAAGATGCGGCCCTTGTCGCGGTCCACGTCGTACCCCGCGAACAGGGGGACCACGGCCAGGCCCTGCATGGCCATGCCCAGGTTGCCGCGGATCATCGTGGAGAGCCGGTTGGCCTTGCCCTCGAGCGAGAGCGTGGCGCCTTCCACCTTCTCGAAGTGCTCCAACTCCAGCTGGAAGAGCTTGACCATCTCCACCGCGAGGCCCGCGGTGCCCGCGATGCCGACCGCCGAGTACTCGTCGGCCGGGAAGACCTTCTGGATGTCGCGCTGGGCAATCATGTTGCCCATCGTGGCCCGCCGGTCGCCGGCCAGCACCACACCGCCGGGGAAGATGGCCGCGACGATGGTCGTCCCGTGCGGCGCCTCGACGTGGCCCTGCACGGGCGGCACGACGCGCCTGCCGGGCAGCATCTCCGGCGAGTGGTCGGACAGGAAGTCCATGAAGGAGGACGACCCAGGCGTCAGGAAGGCAGCTGGTAGACGCCCGGTGCCACGAGTATTGGCTTCCACGAGTTTCCTTCCAAGTAGGCGGCAGCGCGACGGACGGTGTCGGGATCGTCTCCCAACTTGCCGATGGCCGGATTGCAGTTGAAGCAGAGTACGCCTCGGACCCTACCCGTCTGATGGCAGTGATCCACATGAACGGCGGGGGCGGAGAGACAGATGACGCAGAGGCCCTTCTGCTCAGCGATCATCCGGTCGCGGTCGTCTTCGGTGATGCCGTACTGGCGCTTGAGGTGCCCTGCACGACCCTCGACGGCCCGGCACGCCTTGCAGCGCGTCGACAGACCGTCGGAGGCGGTCGAATTACGGTGCCACTCGGAGTTCGGCTTGATCTCCCCGCAACGCTGACAGTGCTTGTACCCTTCGGGCACCTCTACCCGCGGGCGAACATTCTTGCCGAGGGCAAGTTGACGCCGTCGGTGATAGTCAGCAGCACACTCACGGCATTCGCGTTGCAAGCCATCGAGATTCGACCGTCTGATAGCGAAGGCCGCGCGGGGCTTCTCTTCACCACACCGCGCGCAACGCTTCATCTCCGCCAGCTCAGTCACCGTTCCCCCCTCGCCCTTCAATTCGAAGGCGAAGTGGCCAAGACACCCACTACTCCCCACCCTTCTGAACGAAGCTTCGAACGAAATCCTCGGCGTTCTCCTCCAAGACATCGTCGATTTCGTCCAGCACGGAGTCCACGTCGTCCGACAGCTTCTCCTGGCGTTCCTTGAGGTCTTCCGAGGCCTGCGCGTCCTGCGTCTGCTCCTCGGTCTCCTCGGTGGAGCGCGTCGCCTTCTGCTGGCCGCCGCCGGTGTCCTTGGTCGCCATCTACCTCACCCCGCTCGGTTCGATGTCCTTGATCAGAATCCTTGATCAGACCCTACAAGCCGGGTCCGACATCGGCCCCGCACTCGGTGGAACGCGTGGGGCCTACCTCTGTGTTTCCCACACCCGGGGGCTTTCAGCCGCCCGAGAGCACCCGCACCAGATCTTCGGCCGTACGGCACCGGTCGAGCAGCGCCTTCACGTGATTACGCGTTCCGCGAAGGGGCTCCAGGGTTGGGACCCGCTGGAGCGAGTCGCGGCCCGGCAGGTCGAAGATGACCGAGTCCCAGGAGGCGGCCGCGACGTCGTCGGCGTACTGCTCAAGGCAGCGGCCGCGGAAGTAGGCCCTGGTGTCCTCGGGCGGGGCCGTCCGCGCCCGGGTGACCGCCGCGTCGTCCAGGAGGCGCTTCATCTTGCCCCGGGCCACCAGGCGGTTGTAGAGGCCCTTCTCGGGGCGTACGTCGGCGTACTGGAGGTCCACCAGATGCAGTCGGGCCGCGTCCCACTCCAGGCTGTCGCGGCGGCGGTAGCCCTCCATCAGTTCACGCTTGGCGATCCAGTCCAGCTCGCCCGACAGGCTCATCGGGTCGTTCTCCAGCCGGTTCAGGACGTCCTCCCAGCGGACCAGGACGTCCTTGGTCTGCTCGTCGGCGTCCGCCCCGAACCGCTCGTCGACGTACTTGCGGGCCAGCTCGAAGTACTCCATCTGGAGCTGGACGGCCGTGAGGGTGCGGCCGCTGCGCAGCGTGATCAGGTGGCGCAGGTCGGGGTCGTGCGAGACCTGGTGGAGGGTGCGGACGGGCTGGTCGACGGCCAGGTCGACGTTGATGAACCCTTCCTCGATCATGGACAGGACCAGGGAGGTGGTGCCCAGCTTGAGGTAGGTGGAGATCTCCGAGAGGTTGGCGTCGCCGATGATGACGTGCAGGCGGCGGTATTTCTCGGCGTCGGCGTGGGGCTCGTCGCGGGTGTTGATGATGGGGCGCTTGAGGGTGGTCTCCAGGCCGACCTCGACCTCGAAGTAGTCGGCGCGCTGGCTGATCTGGAAGCCGTGCTCGTGGCCGTCCTGGCCGATGCCGACGCGTCCGGCGCCGGTGATGACCTGGCGCGAGACGAAGAAGGGCGTGAGGTGGCGCACGATGTCGGAGAAGGCGGTCTCCCGCTTCATCAGGTAGTTCTCGTGCGTGCCGTAGGAGGCGCCCTTGTTGTCGGTGTTGTTCTTGTACAGGTGGATGGGCTGGGCGCCGGGCAGCTGGGCCGCGCGTTCGGC
This sequence comes from Streptomyces sp. NPDC006711, assembly GCF_042869775.1. Taxonomy (NCBI): domain Bacteria; kingdom Bacillati; phylum Actinomycetota; class Actinomycetes; order Kitasatosporales; family Streptomycetaceae; genus Streptomyces; species Streptomyces sp. NPDC006711. The sequence goes on along the minus strand of NZ_JBIAGO010000005.1, from coordinate 107,272 downwards.
CGCCTCGGCCATGATGCGCTCGCCGGCCTTGTCCCACAGGACGGCGTCCCGGGGGTTGGTGACCTCGGGCGAGCTGTATTCGGGGTGTGCGTGGTCGACGTAGAGCCGCGCCCCGTTGGTGAGGATGACGTTGGCGAGGCCGATGTCCTCGTCGGTGAGCTGGGTGGAGTCGGCGGCCTCGCGGGCGAGGTCGAAGCCGCGGGCGTCCCGCAGCGGGTTCTCCTCCTCGAAGTCCCAGCGGGCGCGGCGCGCCCGGTGCATCGCCGCCGCGTAGGCGTTGACGATCTGGGACGAGGTGAGCATGGCATTGGCGTTGGGGTGGCCGGGGACGGAGATCCCGTACTCCGTCTCGATGCCCATTACTCGCCGTACGGTCATGCGGCCCTCCTTGCCCGGCGGCGCTCCCCCGCGGGAGCGGCGCTCAAGTACCGCTGGTTCTCCGGTGCGTGTGCGGTGCCCGTCCCCGCACGGCGCGACTCGGCGGTACCGAAGAGCCTAGAACGCCTTTGCGCTGGTGGGGAGATCAATTGCGTCATTGCTGTTGTCCGCTGATGGCCTGAAAAGCAGTCGGCTGCGGATGCCCGCACCGGGCATCCGCAGCCGGCCTGCCTTTTACAGGTACTGACCGGTGTTGGCCACCGTGTCGATGGAGCGTCCGGTGTCCGCGCCCTGCTTTCCGGTGACGAGCGTTCGGATGAATACGATCCGTTCGCCCTTCTTTCCGGAAATCCTGGCCCAGTCGTCCGGGTTGGTGGTGTTGGGCAGGTCCTCGTTCTCCTTGAACTCATCCACGCATGCCTGGAGGAGGTGGGAGATGCGAAGGCCCTTCTGGTTCTGGTCGAGGAAGGCCTTGATGGCCATCTTCTTGGCCCGGTCCACGATGTTCTGGATCATGGCGCCGGAGTTGAAGTCCTTGAAGTAGAGGACTTCCTTGTCGCCGTTGGCGTACGTGACTTCCAGGAAGCGGTTCTCCTCGGATTCCGCGTACATCTGCTCCACGACGGACTGGATCATCGCGTGGGTGGTGCCGTCCTTGTCCCCGCCGTGTTCGGCGAGGTCGTCGGCGTGCAGGGGCAGCGAGGACCTGAGGTACTTGGCGAAAATGTCCTTGGCCGCCTCCGCGTCCGGGCGCTCGATCTTGATCTTCACGTCGAGCCGGCCGGGCCGCAGGATCGCGGGGTCGATCATGTCCTCGCGGTTGGAGGCGCCGATGACGATGACGTTCTCCAGGCCTTCCACGCCGTCGATCTCGGCGAGCAGCTGGGGGACGATGGTGTTCTCCACGTCCGAGCTGACACCGGATCCGCGGGTGCGGAAGAGGGATTCCATCTCGTCGAAGAAGACGATGACGGGGGTGCCTTCGCTCGCCTTCTCCCGGGCGCGCTGGAAGACGAGACGGATGTGGCGCTCGGTCTCGCCGACGTACTTGTTGAGGAGTTCGGGGCCCTTGATGTTGAGGAAGTAGCTCTTCCCCGCGGGCTGGCCGGTGACCTCGGCGACCTTCTTGGCAAGGGAGTTGGCGACCGCCTTGGCGATCAGCGTCTTGCCGCATCCGGGCGGCCCGTAGAGCAGGATGCCCTTGGGTGGCCGCAGTTCGTGCTCCTTGAAGAGGTCCGGGTAGAGGTAGGGGAGTTCGACCGCGTCGCGGATCAGCTCGATCTGGTTGCCCAGACCGCCGATCTTGTCGTAGTCGACGTCCGGGACCTCTTCGAGGACGAGTTCTTCGACCTCGCTCTTGGGGACCACTTCGTAGACGTAGCCGGACCTGGGTTCCAGCAGGAGCGCATCGCCGGGGCGGATGGTGATGTCCAGGAGCGGCTCGGCGAGCCTCACCACCCGTTCCTCGTCGGTGTGCCCGATCACCAGGGCGCGCTCGCCGTCCTCAAGGATCTCCTTGAGGGTGACGATGTCCCCGGCGCGCTCGAACTCCATGGCCTCGACCACGTTGAGCGCTTCGTTGAGCATGACTTCCTGGCCGCGCCTGAGTTCGTCGGGCTCGACGCTGGGGCTGACGTTCACCCGGAGCTTGCGGCCCCCGGTGAAGATGTCGACGGTGCCGTCCTCGTTGGACTGCAGGAAGACTCCGAAGCCGGCCGGCGGCTGTGCGAGCCGGTCGACCTCCTCCTTGAGGGCCACGATCTGGTCGCGGGCCTCGCGCAGGGTGTTGGCGAGCCGCTCGTTCTGTGCGGACACGCCCGCCAGGCTGGTCTGCAGCTCGACGATCCGCTCTTCGAGAATCCTCGTATGACGCGGAGAGTCGGCGAGCTTACGTCGCAGGACGGCGATTTCCTGCTCTAGATAGGCAACCTGGCCGGCTGGGTCCTCGGACCCCCGCCCGGGCCGGATGCCGCGGTTGTTGTCGTCGTCGTGGGCTGCCACGGTCCTCACCTCCTCCAAGGGGAGCTGGACGCTTCCTGACCCTACCTGGGCTGGTGGTGATTGAAACCCCTAGATCACAAAGACTCTGAGGTGTGTCTGATCTTCACCCTTGCGCTCTCCCTCACGTCAGGGGAATACCCACCCAACAACATCGGAAAGCGGGCGGTTGTTATCGTCGATGGAGTCAACACCCGTCGGGGCTGGCATCGATTGATTCATTCGCGCAGGAACGGCAGGCACATGAACGAGGCGCTCGAAGTCTGGATCGACCAGGATCTCTGCACCGGCGACGGCATCTGTGTCCAGTACGCGCCCGAAGTCTTCGAGCTGGACATCGACGGGCTTGCGTATGTGAAGAGTTCCGACGACGAGTTGTTGCAGACGCCGGGGGCCACCACGCCCGTGCCGCTGCCGCTGCTGCGGGACGTGGTGGACTCCGCCAAGGAGTGCCCGGGCGACTGCATTCACGTGCGCCGGGTCACGGACCGCGTCGAGGTGTACGGGCCGGACGCGGAGTAGGCGCGCCTGGCGCCGGCTCAGGCGCCGATGGCCTCGGCGCCGGTGGTGCGGATGAACTTGCCGTGCTGCCAGCGCCACTTGATGTCCTGGCGTACGTCGGGTGCGTAGCGTGGTACGTCGTCGGAGGAGTAGCCGAGCAGGGTCGCGGCGACGGCGCCCTCACGCACGGTGAGGCCGGTGACGGTCTTCCTGTCCTTCGGGTCCACCAGGGTCGCCACCAGGCGTGGTGGTGCCCCTTTCGACGCGGGCCGGGTCAGGACGTAGACGCCGCTCGGCGGGGTGCCGCCGCCGGCGTCGCAGTGCACGATCGCGACGGTTTCGGGGGCGCCGTCGCCGTCGAGGTCGCCGGATGCTTTCTGCTCGACCACCGTGCCCAGGCCGGCGCAGTCCAGCGGGAAGGTGACCGTGCCGGGGTCGGGGGCGGCCGTGGTGGTGAGCGGGGCGCCGTGGCCGCTCGGGCTCTGGGACGCTTTGGCCGGATCCGGGGTCAAGAAGCCCGCGAGGGCGACCACGGCGGCCGTCGCGACGGCGGTGGCGGCCCAGTGGGCGGGGCGGGCGTGGGTGTGCGCGAGCTCAGGGACGGCGGCATTGTGCACGCGGGAGGTCTCCTGTGAGGGCGGTGCGGGCGGTGGGGTGGCCAGCATCGTGTCACACGTCACAGACGGGCGGAATACTGGGGCATCAGGCTCAACGCGAAGGCGCCGCCGCCGAGTTCCCGTGTCGGTCCGGGAACTCGGCGGCGGCGCCGGTTCGTTGTACGAGGCGAAGCCCGCGGCCGCGGTGAGGCAGCGGTCGGGCCGCGGTCAGTCCTTGTTGGGACCCTCGTAGTCGTCGCCGTAGGCGCCCTTGGCGGGGCGGCGGCGGCGCATGGGGGGCTCGACGCCGTCCGCGAGGCGTCGGGCGGTCACCAGGAAGCCGGTGTGGCCGATCATCCGGTGGTCGGGGCGCACGGCGAGGCCTTCGACGTGCCAGTTGCGGATCATCGACTCCCAGGGCTGCGGCTCGGCGAAGCAGCCGATCTCGCGGATGGATTCGACGGTGCGCGACAGCTGGGTGGTGGTGGCCACGTAGCAGCAGAGGATGCCGCCGGGGACGAGCGCCTTGGAGACGGCGTCCAGGCACTCCCAGGGGGCGAGCATGTCCAGAATGACGCGGTCGACGTCGGTGTCCGACAGGTTGTCCTGGAGGTCGCCGACGGTGAGCTGCCAGGCGGGGTGGGGGCCGCCGAAGTAGCGCTCCACGTTCTGCGTGGCGATCTCGGCGAAGTCCTCGCGGCGCTCGTAGGAGTGCAGCATTCCGTGGTCGCCGATGGCGCGCAGCAGGAAGGCGCTCAACGAGCCCGAGCCGACCCCGGCCTCGACGACGCGGGCGCCGGCGAAGATGTCGGCGAAGGCCAGGATCTGCCCCGCGTCCTTGGGGTAGACCACGGCTGCGCCGCGGGGCATGGAGAGGACGAAGTCGGGGAGCAGGGGGCGCAGCGCGAGGTAGGCGACGTTTCCCGTGGTTCGGACAACACTGCCCTCGGGAGCACCGATCAGCTCGTCGTGCGGGAAGGAACCCTTGTGGGTGTGGAAATTCTTCCCGGCTTCGAGCGTGAACGTGTAGTGGCGTCCCTTGGGGTCGGTGAGCTGGACCTGGTCCCCGACCTTGAAGGGCCCGCGACGGCGGGCGGCACCGGTCGGTTCGGACATACGACCAGAGTACCGGCCGTTCCAGGTCGCGAACGCCACGGCTGTGACGGCGGTCCGGGGGCGGAGGTCCGGGGTGATGTGGGCGGGCGGGGGTCAGGAGCCGGGCCGGGCCATGGCGGCGACGAAGGCCTTCTCCACGTCGGCCGCCGAGAGCACTCCGTAGATCTCGCCGGTCTCCTCGACCACCAGGTACTCGGTGGCGGGGGTGGCCCTGAGCAGGTCGAGCAGCGGCTCCCCCGCGAGTTCGGCCGGGACGCGCATGCCGTCGGTGAGGTCCTGGGCGAGGCCGCTGACGGCGACCCAGGGACGGCGGTGCTCGGGTACGCCGACGATGGCGGCCTCGCGGACCAGCGCGGTCGGGTCGCCGTGTCCGTCGACGACGACCAGGGCGCGGGCGCCCGATTCGTTGGCGCGGCGCAGCGCCTCGGAGAGCGGGGTGGTGGATTCGACGGGGACCGCGCGGCGGGTCAGGGTGCGGGCGCGCAGTTCGGGGAGGTGTTCGCGCAGCCTGGCCATGCGCAGGCTGTTGCCGGCGCCGGTCCAGATGATGGCGGCGAGGATGGCGGCGAGCAGCGCGTCGGTGACGGTGTCCATGCCGCTGACCTCGTCGGGCGAATTGCCGAGCACCCCGGTCTGCGTGAGCATCGGCAGGCCGATGAGGACGGTGACGGCGAGGGCGCGGCCGACCCAGGCGGCGGCGACGGTGCCGCTCATGGGCCTGCCGGTGATCTTCCAGACGACGGCGCGGAGCATGCGGCCGCCGTCGAGGGGCAGCCCGGGCAGCAGGTTGAAGCCGGCGACGATGAGGTTGGAGATCATCAGTCCGGCGAGCAGCACACCGGGCACGGTGCCGGGTTCGACGGCTTTCATGCCGAGGTAGAAAAGGCCGGACAGGACCAGCGAGAGCAGGGGGCCGACGAAGGCGAGGACGAATTCGCGCCCCGGTGTCTCGGTCTCCTTCTCGATCTCGGAGACGCCGCCGAAGAACTGGAGCTGGATGCGGCGCACCGGCAGTTGGAAGCGGAGCGCGGCCACGGTGTGGGCGAGCTCGTGCACCAGGACCGAGGCGTAGAAGGCGACGGCGAAGAAGAGGGAGACGAGGTAGCGGGCGGCGCCGAGTTCCGGCAGGACGCGGTCGAGCTGTCCGCCGAAGACCCAGGTGATGAGGGCGGCGACCAGGAACCAGCTGGGGGCGACGTAGACGGGCACGCCGAAGGGGCGGCCCATCAGCAGGCCGCCGCCGGGCCCCGGGCGGGGCTGCTTGCCGGGGCCCGCTCCCGTGCCCGATGGCTTGTCCTCCGCGCCGGACCGCGGCCGTCCGCGCTTGCCGCTGTCTTCCACGGGTTCCCTTCGTCGGTACGATGTCTGCCCTGAGAATGTGCCCAGGGGCACCGGCCGGACTCTTCTCGTCCGCCGGATCTTCGCCGGTCTGTCTCGTGGTTGCGATGTCACGATCATGCCGGGTGAGGGCGCCTGTCGTCGATGGTATTCCGCTCGCTGTCAGTGGCGGGTCGTAGGGTCTGAGTCATGAGTGAGAGCACCGGTGGGGCTTCGGCCGCACAGCAGCCGACGTCGTTGTCGCCGTCGCGGGCGAACGACTTCATGCAGTGTCCGCTGCTGTACCGGTTCCGCGTGATCGACCGGCTGCCGGAGAAGCCCAGCGAGGCGGCGACGCGCGGCACGCTGGTGCACGCGGTGCTTGAGCGGCTTTTCGACGATCCGGCGGCCGAGCGCACCGCGCCGCGCGCCAAGTCGATGATCCCGGGGCAGTGGGACCGGTTGCGCGAAGCGAAGCCGGAGCTGGCCGAGTTGTTCGCCGAGGACGCCGAGGGTGAGCGTCTGGCCAAGTGGCTCGGTGAGGCCGAGCGGCTGGTGGAGCGCTGGTTCTCGCTGGAGGACCCGACCCGGCTGGAGCCGGTGGAGCGGGAGTTCTTCGTGGAGACGGAGCTGGATTCGGGGCTGCGGCTGCGCGGGGTCATCGACCGGGTGGACGTGGCGCCGACCGGCGAGGTGCGGATCGTCGACTACAAGACGGGCAAGGCCCCGCGTCCGCAGTACGCGGAGGGCGCGCTGTTCCAGATGAAGTTCTACGCCCTGGTGGTGTGGCGCCTCAAGCAGGTCGTGCCGCGCCGGCTCCAGCTCGTCTACCTCGGCAGCGGCGACGTGCTCACCTATGACCCCGTCGAGGCGGATCTGGTGCAGGTGGAGCGGAAGCTGCACGCGCTGTGGGAGGCGATCCGGCTGGCCACCGAGACGGGCGACTGGCGGCCGAGGCCCACGAAGCTGTGCGGCTGGTGCGATCACCAGGCGGTCTGCCCCGAATTCGGCGGGACTCCCCCGGTATACCCGCTGCCCGTCGTAGCGGCGCCGGATTCGGCAGGCTGAGCCCACCGGCTTTCCTCCCACCCGGGGTGAGCAGGGCAGAATGGGCCCGGTCCAGCAATCCTGATGAGGAGTACCCGTGGCGATCCGCGTCCTACTGGTCGACGACCAGCCGCTGCTGCGCACCGGCTTCCGGATGATCCTGGAGGCCGAGCAGGACATCGCGGTGGTCGGTGAGGCCGGTGACGGTCTGCAAGCCATCGACCAGGTGCGGGCGCTTCAGCCCGATGTGGTGCTCATGGACATCCGGATGCCGCGGATGGACGGGGTGGAGGCCACCCGGCAGATCAGCGGTCCCGGCAAGGACGGCCCGGCCAAGGTGCTCGTCCTGACCACGTTCGACCTCGATGAGTACGTGGTGGAGGCGCTGAAGGCGGGGGCCAGCGGCTTCCTTTTGAAGGACGCGCCCGCCAACGAGCTGGTGCAGGCGATCCGGGTGGTCGCGGCCGGCGAGGCGATGCTGGCGCCCTCGATCACACGGCGGCTGCTCGACAAGTACGCCGATCACCTGCCCTCCGGCGAGGACCCGGTGCCGGACATCCTGCACACCCTGACCGACCGCGAGGTCGAGGTCCTGAAGCTGGTCGCGCGCGGTCTGTCCAACGCTGAGATCGCGGCCGACCTGTTCGTCAGCGAGACGACGGTCAAGACGCACGTGGGGCACGTACTGACGAAGCTCGGGCTGCGCGACCGGGTGCAGGCGGCGGTCTACGCGTATGAGAGCGGGCTGGTCCGGCCGGGCGCCCAGTAGAGCGCGCCGGCCCCCGGGCTTCCTCGGGAGCGCCACCCAAAAAGCCCGCCCTCGGCTCCAGAGAGCCGGGGGCGGGACGACTTGGAGAGGGTTACGCCTTGCCCCGGCCCAGCTCCCAGAGCCGGAGGTTGGACGAGGAGTCGATGGCCCACTCGGTGCCGGTGATGTCGGTGCGGGCCGCGACGTACTGCTTGCCCTGCCACAGCGGGATGACCGGGACGTCGTTGGCGACGATGTCCTGGATCTGCTCGAACGACTTCGACGCCTGGTTGCGGTCGGCGGCCACCCGCGACTCGGGGATCAGCGTGTTGCGTATGTCCGTGCTGACGTAGGGCGTGTTGAGGAAGTTGTCCTTGTCGAAGAACGGGGCGACGAAGTTGTCCGGGTCGGGGAAGTCGGGGAACCAGCCGAGGCCGTAGACCGCGTACTCGCCCTTCTTCTGCGCCGGGCGGAACTTCGACCACTCGGTGCCCTGCACGGTCGTGCTGAACAGGCCGGTCGCGTTCAGCTGCTCGGAGAGGTTCTTGAACTCCTCCGCGGTGATCGAACCGTAGTGGTCCTTGGTGTAGTTGAGCGTGAGCTTGACCGGCGTCGAGATGTTGGCGGCCTTGAGGATCTGCGCCGCCTTGGCCTTGCTGGCCTCGCCGTACTTGTTGAAGAACGAGTTGGTGTGCCCGGCGATGGAGGTGGGGATCAGCGAGTACAGCGGCTCGGCGGACTGCCCGTACACCTTGCTCACGAGCGCGCCGCGGTCGATGGACTGCGCCATCGCCTGGCGCACGGCCTTGTTCTTCACCGCCGGGTCGTCGGTGTTGAAGGCCAGGTAGCGGATCTCCAGGCCCGGCATCTCGACCAGGTTGACGTCCTTGTTCGGGCTGACCTGCATCTGCTGGATCTGCCCGGGCGACATGGCGCGCGCCATCAGGTCGATGTCGCCCTTGTCGAGCGCGGTGCCCATGGCCTCGGCGGTCGGGAAGGAGCGCAGCTCGACCTTGTCGTTGGCGAACTTCACGTCGCCCTTGTAGTTCGGGTTCTTGGTGAAGGTGACCTTGACCGCCTGGTCGTTCTTGACCTCGGCCTTCATCTTGTACGGGCCCGAACCGTCGATCTGGAAGCCACTGCGCAGCTTCTTCGGCTCGTACTTGTCCTTCGGCACGATCCCTGCGGCGGGCGTCGCGAGCTTGTACGGGAAGGTGGCGTCCGGCGTCTTGAGGTGGAAGACGATCTCGGCGTCGCCCTTGGTCTCCATCGTGTCGATGTTGTCGAGGAGACCGCCGGGGCCGTTGTCGTCCTTGATGTCCATCACGCGCTGGATGGAGTACTTGACGTCGGTGGCGGTCACCTTGGTGCCGTCGGAGAACTCGAGGCCGGTGCGCAGGGTGCAGCGGTAGCTCTCGTTCTCCTTGTCGGTGAAGCCGCACGAGGAGGCCGCGTCGGGGACCGGCAGTCCGCCGCCGCGCGGAACGTGGACCAGCGACTGCGTGGTCTGCATCATCACGTTCCAGATGCCCGTTTCATAGGCATGCGCCGGATCGAACGGGGCGGGGGCGTCCTTGGTCGCCACGAACTGGTCCGTGGTACCCACGACGATGGTCTTGCCGCCGTCTCCCCCGCTCTGCGATCCGCCGCACGCGGCGAGTACGGGGGCGAGCAGGCCCACTACGGCCGGCAGCACCAAAGTCTTGCGGTTCATCCTGGACGATCTCCCTTGTCCGGCACTTTGGGGTGGAGCTGTGTACGGGACACTCCGCCGCGTCCGCCCGTTCGGGGCGGGGCGATCGGGCCGGGTTTGTGCGATCGGACCTGCGCTCCCGTCCGCTGGGTGTGCGGCGGGGCAGATAAGGGTGCGGCGAAGTTCTCGCGACGAGATTAGTGCGCCGCGCGGCAAAGCTGGAACCGGCTTCGGTGCGCGGGGAATCGGTGGGGCGGCCGTCGTGCCGGGGCCCCGGCACGGGGTGCCGGAATGATTCGTACACCGGTTCACCAAACGGGACACAAGGGTGGCCCGAGGGGAGGCGGAGGGACGTGATCGGGGCCGCGTCGACCCCTGGACGGGTGACGAACATCACCCGTGGGTCCCTTTGACGGACCGTGATCCGGGGCCCAGGTGGTCACCGACGCCGCACGGGCGACTGCGATGCGTTCTCTCCCCTCGGCCCGCGCGGGCCGAGGGGAGGCCGGCTAGTTCGCCCGGGTGATCAGGGTGCGCAGGAAGGCCAGGTCGACGTCTTCGAGCGAGCCGACCACGACCCGGCTGTCCACGGCCGCGATGGGGGCCACCGACGGCACGGCGACGACCCGGCAGCCGGCGGCCTCGGCGGCCGCGACCCCGGTCGCGGTGTCCTCCACGACCGCGCATCTGGCCGGGTCGGCGCCCAGACCTCGGGCAGCGATCAGATACGGGTCCGGGTAGGGCTTGGTGCGGGCCACCTCGTCGCCCGCGACGGTCAGCGCGAAGTGCTCAGGGCCCAGCGAGCGCACGATCTCGTCGATGATGCGCCGGTGCGAGGCGGAGACCAGGGCGGTCGGCACGCGGTGCTCGGCCAGCTCGGCGAGCAGCCGGGCGGCGCCGGGCATCAGCGGCACGCCCCGGCTGATGCGCGCCTCGAAGTGGTCGTTGAGCAGCACGGTCAGCTCGGGCACGGTGATGTCGGCGCCAGTGGCCTCGATGAGGAAGGCCGCGCTGCGCGTCATGGGGCCGCCGACCACCACGTCCCGCCAGGACTCGTCCAGGACATGGCCGAGGGCGGCGAAGGCCTCACGCTCGGCGTCCCACCAGAAGCCCTCGGTGTCCACGAGCGTGCCGTCCATGTCAAGCAGGACGGCCTGAAGGGCGGAGCCTTCGGCCGTCCTGGTCAAGGCTTGGGGGACCGTACTGGTCATCGGCACACCTCCTGGGGGGACGAGAAGGCCGGCCGCTGCCCCCGGCGGGGACGAGCGGCCGGCCTTCTACTGGGCCGACCAGTGTACGTCGGTCCCGCTGAACGCGCGTTGAATTCGGTGCGGCGTCCGGTCAGCGGGCGTTGAAGTACTTCGCTTCGGGGTGGTGGATGACGATGGCGTCGGTGGACTGCTCGGGGTGGAGCTGGAACTCCTCGGAGAGGTGGACGCCGATGCGCTCGGGTTCGAGCAGTTCGGCGATCTTCGCCCGGTCCTCCAGGTCGGGGCAGGCGCCGTAGCCGAGCGAGAAGCGCGCGCCGCGGTACTTGAGCGCGAACATGTCCTCCACCTGCGAGGGGTCCTCGCCGGCGAAGCCGAGCTCGGAGCGGACCCGCGCGTGCCAGTACTCGGCCAGCGCCTCGGCCAGCTGCACCGACAGGCCGTGCAGCTCCAGGTAGTCGCGGTAGGAGTTGGACTCGAACAGCTCGGCCGTGGCCTCGCCGATCTTCGAGCCGACCGTGACGACCTGGAGCCCGACCACATCGGTCTCGCCGGACTCCTCGGGGCGGAAGAAGTCGGCCAGGCACAGCCGGCGGCCCCGGCGCTGGCGCGGGAAGGTGAAGCGGGTGCGCTCGGAGCCGTCCTCGTTGAGCAGGATCAGGTCGTCGCCCTTGGACACGCACGGGAAGTAGCCGTAGACGATGGCCGCTTCGAGCAGGTTGCGGGTGTGCAGCTGTTCCAGCAGGCCGCGCAGCCTGGGGCGGCCCTCGGTCTCGACCAGCTCCTCGTAGGTGGGGCCGCCCGCGCGGGCCTGCTTGAGGCCCCACTGGCCCTTGAACAGCGCGCCCTCGTCCAGCCAGGACGCGTACTCCTTGAGGCCGATGCCCTTGATGACGCGGGTGCCCCAGAACGGCGGGGTGGGCACCGGGTTGTCGGTGGACACGTCGGAGCGCACCGAGCCCTCGGGCGCGTCCTGCGCGGCCGGCTCCCCGTCGGTCCCGGGGCGCCTGGGGACGCGGCGCTGCTTCAGCTCGGGCAACACGGCGCCGGGCACGCCGCGCTTCACGCCGATCAGGGCGTCCATGAGCCGCAGGCCCTCGAAGGCGTCGCGGGCGTAGCGGACCTCGCCCTCGTAGATCTCGTGCAGGTCCTGTTCGACGTAGGCGCGGGTCAGCGCGGCGCCGCCGAGGATGACCGGGTAGTCGGCGGCCAGCTTGCGCTGGTTCAGCTCCTCCAGGTTCTCCTTCATGATCACCGTGGACTTGACCAGGAGGCCGGACATGCCGATCACGTCGGCCTTGTGCTCCTGCGCGGCCTCCAGGATCGTCGAGACCGGCTGCTTGATGCCGAGGTTGATCACGTTGTAGCCGTTGTTGGACAGGATGATGTCCACGAGGTTCTTGCCGATGTCGTGGACGTCTCCGCGCACGGTGGCGAGCACGATCGTGCCCTTGCCGTCCGCGTCGGACTTCTCCATGTGCGGCTCAAGATGGGCCACGGCCGACTTCATGACCTCGGCGGACTGGAGGACGAACGGCAGCTGCATCTGGCCGGAGCCGAACAGCTCACCGACCACCTTCATGCCCGCGAGCAGGGTGTTGTTCACGATGTCCAGGGCGGGCGCGGACTGAAGGGCCTCGTCGAGGTCGGCCTCGAGGCCGTTCTTCTCGCCGTCGATGATGCGGCGCTGCAAACGCTCGTCCAGCGGGAGCGCGGCCAGTTCCTCCGCCTTGCCCGCCTTCATCGACTTCATGTTGACGCCCTCGAAGAGCTCCATGAGCCTCTGCAAGGGGTCGTATCCCTCGGAGCGCCGGTCGTAGATCAGGTCGAGGGCGACCTTGACCTGCTCCTCCTCCAGGCGCGCGATGGGCAGGATCTTGGAGGCGTGCACGATGGCGGAGTCCAGGCCCGCCTTCACGCACTCGTCGAGGAAGACGGAGTTCAGCACGACCCGGGCGGCCGGGTTCAGGCCGAAGGAGATGTTGGACAGGCCGAGCGTGGTCCCCACGTCGGGGTGGCGGCGCTTGAGTTCGCGGATCGCCCCGATCGTGGCGATGCCGTCGCCGCGCGACTCCTCCTGGCCGGTGCAGATGGTGAAGGTGAGGGTGTCGATGAGGATGTCCGACTCGCGGATGCCCCAGGTGCCGGTCAGGTCGGCGATGAGGCGTTCGGCGATGGCGACCTTGTGCTCGACGGTACGGGCCTGGCCCTCCTCGTCGATGGTCAGGGCGATCAGCGCGGCGCCGTGCTCTGCGGCGAGGGCGGTGACCTTCGCGAACCGTGACTCCGGTCCGTCGCCGTCCTCGTAGTTGACGGAGTTGATGACGGCGCGCCCGCCCAGCTTCTCCAACCCGGCCTCAAGGACCGGGAGTTCGGTGGAGTCCAGGACGATGGGCAGGGTGGAGGCGGTGGCGAAGCGGCCGGCCAGTTCCTTCATGTCGGCCACGCCGTCGCGGCCCACGTAGTCGACGCACAGGTCGAGCATGTGGGCGCCCTCGCGGATCTGGTCGCGCGCCATCTCCACGCAGTCGTCCCAGCGCCCCTCCAGCATGGCCTCGCGGAACTTCTTCGAGCCGTTGGCGTTGGTCCGCTCGCCGATCGCCATGTACGCGGTGTCCTGGCGGAAGGGCACCGTCTGGTAGAGCGAGGCGGCGCCGGGCTCGGGGCGCGGGTCGCGGGCGGCGGGGCTGAGGCCGCGCACCCGCTCGACCACCTGGCGCAGGTGCTCGGGGGTCGTGCCGCAGCAGCCGCCCACCAGGGAGAGCGCGTAGTCGCGGACGAAGTTCTCCTGCGCGTCGGCCAGACCCTCGGGACCGAGCGGGAAGTGGGCGCCGTCCTTGGTCAGGACGGGCAGGCCCGCGTTCGGCATGCACAGCAGCGGGATGCGGGAGTGGCGGGTGAGGTAGCGCAGGTGCTCGCTCATCTCGGCGGGGCCGGTCGAGCAGTTCAGACCGATCATGTCGACGCCGAGCGGTTCGAGCGCGGTCAGCGCGGCGCCGATCTCGGAGCCCAGCAGCATGGTGCCGGTCGTCTCGAAGGCGAGCGAGACCACCAGCGGCAGGTCGGCCCCGGCCGCCTCCATGGCGCGGCGGGCGCCGAGGATGGCGGACTTGGTCTGGAGCAGGTCCTGGGTGGTCTCGACGATCAGGGCGTCGGCGCCGCCCGCGATCAGGCCCTCGGCGTTGGCCTGGAAGCCGTCGCGCAGCGTCCTGTAGTCGATGTGGCCGAGGGTCGGCAGCTTCGTACCGGGGCCGATGGAGCCGAGCACCCAGCGCTGCTGTCCGCTGGAGGCGGTGAACTCGTCGGCGACCTCGCGGGCGATGCGCGCGCCGGCCTGGGACAGCTCGAAGACCCGCTCGGGGATGTCGTACTCGCTCATCGCGGTGTGGTTGGCGCCGAAGGTGTTGGTCTCCACGCAGTCCACACCGGCCGCGAAGTACGCCTCGTGGACCGAGCGCACGATGTCGGGCCGGGTCACGTTCAGGACCTCGTTGCACCCTTCGAGGTCCTGGAAGTCCTCCAGGGTGGGGTCCTGCGCCTGCAACATGGTGCCCATCGCGCCGTCGGCGACCACCACCCGGGTGGCGAGCGCGTCGCGCAGGGCGTCGACGCGGGTCCGGCTGTCAGCGGAAGGGGACGGCAACGAGGCCATGGATGTACTCCCTGGAGTGCGACGGCTGTCGGCTTTGCGCCGTCCAGTGGGAGGGCGCACGTCGTCAGCCTAACCGGGCGGCCCCGGGCGGCGCGCGGGTGTATCAGGGGGCGGACGCCGGGCGAGGGAACAGGCCAGGCTGTCCGGAAGCAGTGCGCGGGGTTCCCATTACGGTGACATGAGGTCGGCAACGCCCGATACTGTTCAGCATTGTCGAATCAGTCGATTTCAGAGCCGGCCGCTCCTGCGGCGAGCACCGGCTCGGCAGTGCCCGAAAGGGAGGGAGCGCGATGGCGCGCAACATCCAGTCGCTCGAACGGGCGGCCGCCATGCTGCGGCTGCTCGCCGGGGGCGAGCGGCGGCTCGGCCTTTCGGAGGTCGCCTCCACGCTCGGCCTTGCGAAGGGTACCGCGCACGGAATTCTGCGGACGTTGCAGGCCGAGGGCTTCGTGGAGCAGGACCCCGCGTCGGGCCGCTACCAGCTGGGGGCGGAGCTGCTGCGCCTGGGAAACAGCTATCTGGACGTCCACGAGCTGCGGGCGCGCGCCCTGGTGTGGACGGACGATCTGGCCCGCTCCAGCGGCGAGAGCGTGTACGTGGGGGTGCTCCACCAGCAGGGCGTGCTGATCATGCACCACGTCTTCCGTCCCGACGACAGCCGCCAGGTCCTGGAGGTGGGCGCCATGCAGCCGCTGCACTCGACGGCGCTGGGCAAGGTGCTTTCGGCGTACGACCCGGTGGCGCACGGCGAAGCGGTGGACCACACCCTTGAGGCGTTCACGCCCCGCACGGTCACCGGCGCCGACGCCTTCGAGCAGGTGCTCGGCGTGACCCGCGCGCGCGGCTGGGGCTCGGACGTCGAGGAGACCTGGGAGGGCGTGGCCTCGGTGGCCGCCCCCATCCACGACCGGCGCAGGATGCCGGTCGGAGCGGTGGGCGTCACGGGCGCGGTCGAGCGGGTCTGCAAGGAAGGCGAGGTGCGCCCGGACCTCGTGGCGGCGGTACGGGACTGCGCCCGGGCCGTCTCGCGCGACCTGGGCGCCGGGCGCTTCTAGAACCCGAAGCCCGGGAATCCCGTGGCTCGCGGCGCCCCGGGCGCTTCCTGAACCGGACACTTCCTGGGGCGGGCACTTCCTCGGCCGGGCACTTGCCGGGCCGGGCACTTGCCGGGCCGGGCTCCCCTGGCCGGGCGCTTGCCGACCAGGGCTCCCCGGCCAGGCCCCCGACCAGCCGGACCAGACCCCGGCCTGGCCCGGGCGGCCGACGGGCCCGCGTGGCGCCGCCCCCACGCACCCGCCCCATACCACCGCATGATCTTGGTCGCGCGGCCGGGGCCGCATGCGCGGATGTTTGGCGGTTCGTACCACCTGGTAACGATCAGGGATCCCTGCTCGCGGAAACCTTGACGTCCCGTTGAGCCGGGGGAAAACTGCCGTTCAACGGTCGGCATTGTCGAACACCTACCGGCAATACGAGTTAGAGTGTGACAACGCCATGGGCCGGCAGCCCTCAGCCATGAGGGCGCGGAGCACCGGATGAAACCGGCGCTTCGCCTGTTGGGGTTTCCCCTGGACGAAGGACAAAGGAGTCGCGGGTGTCCAGCCACGACATCTTCATCGGCGAGACCATCGGTACCGCCGTACTCATCCTGCTCGGCGGCGGCGTGTGCGCCGCCGTCACCCTGAAGCGCTCGAAGGCAATGAACGCGGGCTGGCTCGCGATCACCTTCGGATGGGGCTTCGCGGTACTGACCGGCGCCTACATCTCCGCCCCCCTCTCGGGCGCCCACCTCAACCCCGCCGTGACCCTGGGTCTGGCGATAGAGGGCGGCACCAAGTGGAGCGATGTCCCCGTGTACCTCGGCGGACAGATCCTCGGCGCCATGCTCGGCGCGGTCCTCGTGTGGCTGGCGTACTACGGCCAGTTCCACGCCCACCTCACCGACCCCGAGATCGTGGGGGACGGCGTGGGTGACGGCAAGGCCGTCGAGGCCCGCGAAAGCGCGGCCGGTCCGGTGCTCGGCGTCTTCTCCACCGGACCCGAGATCCGTAACGTGGTCCAGAACGTGGTCACCGAGGTCATCGCCACCGTGGTCCTGGTCCTCGCGATCCTTACCCAGGGCCTCAACGGCGACGGCAAGGGTCTCGGCGTCATCGGTGTCCTGATCACGGCGCTCGTCGTCGTCGGCATCGGCCTCTCACTGGGCGGCCCCACCGGCTACGCCATCAACCCGGTCCGCGACCTCGGTCCCCGCATCGTGCACTCCCTGATCCCGCTGCCCAACAAGGGCGGCTCGGACTGGAGCTACGCGTGGATCCCGGTCGTCGGACCGCTGATCGGCGGCGCCATCGCCGGCGGTATCTACAACATCGCCTTCGCCTGACGAGACACGTCGAGAAACCCTTCGGACTTTCAGGAGCACCCATGAGCGACAACCACTCCAGCGGCACTTCCTCCCACGGGCACGGCACTTCCTCCCACGGCCACGGCCCGTTCATCGCCGCCATCGACCAAGGCACCACATCCAGCCGCTGCATCGTCTTCGACAAGGACGGCCGAATCGTCTCGGTCGACCAGAAGGAGCACGAGCAGATCTTCCCCAAGCCCGGCTGGGTCGAGCACGACGCCACCGAGATCTGGACCAACGTCCAGGAAGTCGTGGCCGGCGCGCTCGACAAGGCGGACATCACCGCCGCCGACGTCAAGGCGATCGGCATCACCAACCAGCGTGAGACCACGCTGCTGTGGGACAAGAACACCGGCGAGCCCGTGCACAACGCGCTGGTCTGGCAGGACACCCGCACCGACGCCCTGTGCCGCGAGCTCGGCCGCAACGTCGGCCAGGACCGCTTCCGCCGCCAGACCGGCCTGCCGCTCGCCTCGTACTTCGCGGGCCCCAAGGTGCGCTGGCTGCTCGACAACGTCGAGGGGCTGCGCGAGCGCGCCGAGCGCGGCGACATCCTCTTCGGCACCATGGACTCCTGGATCATCTGGAACCTGACCGGTGGCCCCGACGGCGGTGTGCACGTCACGGACGTCACCAACGCCTCGCGCACCCTCCTGATGAACCTGCACGAGATGGCGTGGGACGAGAAGATCCTCGCCTCCATGAACATCCCGGCGGCCGTGCTGCCCGAGATCCGCTCCTCCGCCGAGGTGTACGGAAACGCCAAGGGCGGCATCCTCGAAGGCGTCCCGGTCGCCTCCGCGCTCGGCGACCAGCAGGCGGCCCTGTTCGGCCAGACCTGTTTCTCCGAGGGCGAAGCCAAGTCCACCTACGGCACCGGCACCTTCATGCTGATGAACACCGGTGACAAGCCGGTGAACTCCTACAACGGGCTGCTCACCACCGTCGGCTACCAGATCGGCGACCAGAAGCCCGTCTACGCGCTCGAAGGCTCGATCGCCGTCACCGGCTCGCTCGTCCAGTGGATGCGCGACCAGATGGGCATGATCAAGACCGCCGCCGAGATCGAGACGCTGGCCTCCTCCGTCGAGGACAACGGCGGCGCCTACTTCGTGCCCGCCTTCTCCGGCCTCTTCGCCCCGTACTGGCGCCCCGACGCCCGCGGTGTGATCGCCGGCCTCACCCGGTACGTCACCAAGGCGCACATCGCGCGCGCCGTCCTTGAGGCCACCGCCTGGCAGACCCGCGAGATCAGCGACGCCATGACGAAGGACTCGGGCGTCGAGCTGACCGCGCTGAAGGTCGACGGCGGCATGACCTCCAACAACTTGCTGATGCAGAACCTCTCGGACTTCCTGGACGCGCCGGTGGTGCGTCCGATGGTCGCCGAGACGACCTGCCTCGGCGCCGCCTACGCCGCCGGCCTCGCCGTCGGCTTCTGGCCGGACACCGACGCGCTGCGCGCCAACTGGCGCCGGGCGGCGGAATGGACCCCTCGCATGGACGCCGACAGGCGTGAGAGCGAGTACAAGAGCTGGCTCAAGGCCGTAGAGCGGACCATGGGCTGGATCGAGGACGAGGAGTAATCGACATGACCACCCTGCAGAGCGTCCCTGCCGTCGGGACGCACCCGGCGCCCGGCTCCCCCCTGTCTTCCTTCAAGGCAGTGAGCCGCGCCGAGACCCGGGAGCAGTTGTCCAAGGCGACGTACGACCTCCTGGTCATCGGCGGCGGCATCCTGGGCATCTCCACCGCCTGGCACGCCGCGCAGGCCGGTCTGCGGGTGGCCCTGGTGGACGCCGGCGACTTCGCCGGCGCCACCTCCTCCGCCTCCTCCAAGCTGCTCCACGGCGGTCTGCGCTACCTCCAGACCGGCGCGGTGAAGCTGGTGGCGGAGAACCACTTCGAGCGGCGTGCGGTGTCCCGTCAGGTGGCCCCGCACCTCGCCAACCCGCTCACCTTCTACCTGCCCGTGTACAAGGGCGGCCCGCACGGCGCCGCCAAGCTGGGCGCGGGCGTGTTCGCCTACTCGGCGCTGTCCGCCTTCGGCGACGGCGTCGGCCACCTGCTGTCCCCCGCGAAGGCCTCGGCGGACGTGCCGGAGCTGCGGACCGACAACCTGAAGGCCGTGGCCGTCTACGGCGACGACCAGATGAACGACGCCCGCATGGCGCTGATGACGGTGCGCGCCGCCGTCGAGGCCGGCGCGGTCGTCCTCAACCACGCCGAGGTCACCGGGTTGCGCTTCACCAAGGGCCGGGTCACGGGCGCCGAGCTCAAGGACCGCCTGGACGGCGAGGAGTTCGGCGTCGACGCGCGCCTCGTCCTCAACGCCACCGGCCCCTGGGTCGACCACCTGCGCAAGATGGAGGACCCGGCATCGGCTCCCTCCATACGCCTGTCCAAGGGCGCGCACCTGGTCCTCAAGCGCACGTCCCCCTGGAAGGCCGCGCTGGCGACCCCGATCGACAAGTACCGCATCACCTTCGCCCTCCCCTGGGAGGACATGCTCCTGCTCGGCACCACCGACGAGGAGTTCGAGGGCGACCCGGCGGATGTGGGCGTCACCGAGGCCGACACCGCGCAGATCCTGGACGAGGCCGCGTTCTCCATCCGGGACCAGCAGCTGTCCCGTGACCTGATCACGTACTCCTTCGCGGGGCTTCGGGTGCTGCCGGGCGGTCCCGGTGACACCTCCAAGGCCAAGCGCGAGACGGTCGTCACCGAGGGGCGCGGCGGCATGCTGTCGGTGGCCGGCGGCAAGTGGACCACGTTCCGCCACATCGGCCGTACCGTGATGAAGAAGCTGGAGCAGCTGCCGGGCCACCCGCTCGGCACCTACGCCGAGGGGTCCGTGCCCATCTCGCAGCTCCCCGGCAAGATGCCGCTGCCCGGCATCGCCAACCCGCGCGCCGTCGCCCACCGCCTGATGGTGGACGGCCCGGCGCCCGGCCCGCGCATGGCGGCCGACACCGCCCAGCACCTGGCCACGCACTACGGTTCGCTCTCCTTCGACATCGCGCGCCTGGCGAGCGAGGACGCGGCGCTCGCCGAACGCATCCACCCCGACGCCCCCGAGATCTGGGCCCAGGTCGTCTACGCCCGTGACCACGAGTGGGCCGAGACGGCCGACGACGTGCTGCGCCGCCGTACGACCCTGACGATCCGGGGTCTGGCCACGGACGAGATCCGCGGCAAGGTCGACGACCTGCTGGGCAAGAAGAACTGACGATACGTCAGCTCTGACGCGAGGGGCGGTTCCCACCGGGAGCCGCCCCTTCGCCGCGCCCGGGCCGCGCCGCCCGGGCCCCTGGCCGTCACCCCCGCGCCGCCGCGTCACTCCCACCGGCACGGGGCCGTGCACAGGGGCTGCGGCGGGGTAGGTCTGAAGCCGTAAGGTTGGGACGTACGCAAGGAACTTCTGAGGGAGGCACTGGGTGATCGAGCTGGAGGGCGTTCCCGAGCTGGTCGACCCGGTCATGATCGCCGCGTTCGAGGGCTGGAACGACGCGGGCGACGCCGCATCCTCCGCGATCGCGCACCTGGACGCGGTGTGGAAGGGCGAGGTCTTCGCCGCGCTGGACGCGGAGGACTACTACGACTTCCAGGTCAACCGGCCCACCGTGTGGCTGGACGGCGGGGTCCGCAAGATCACGTGGCCCACCACCCGGCTCTCCGTCGTCCGGGTCGGCGGCGACAAGCCGCGCGATCTGGTGCTGGTGCGCGGCATCGAACCGTCGATGCGGTGGCGCTCGTTCTGCAACGAGATCCTGGGGTTCGCCCACGAGCTGGGCGTCGAGATGGTGGTGGTCCTCGGCGCGCTGCTCGGTGACACCCCGCACACCCGGCCCGTGCCGGTCAGCGGCGTGACCAGCGACCCGGACCTGGCGCGGACCATGGATCTGGAGGAGACGCGGTACGAGGGCCCCACGGGCATCGTCGGCATCCTCCAGGAGGCGTGCACCCACGCGGGCGTCCCCGCGGTCAGTCTGTGGGCCGCGGTGCCGCACTACGTCTCGCAGCCGCCGAATCCGAAGGCGACGCTCGCGCTGCTCAACCGCCTCGAAGACCTCATCGACCTCAGGATCCCGCTCGGCGAGCTCGCCGAGGACGCCCGCGCCTGGCAGCTGGGCGTCGACCAACTGGCCGCCGAGGACAGCGAGGTGGCGGAGTACGTGCAGACGCTGGAGGAGGCGCGGGACACCGCGGACCTGCCCGAGGCGTCCGGTGAGGCCATCGCCCGGGAATTCGAGCGCTACCTCAGGCGGCGCGACGGCGGCCCCGGCCAGGGCACGGCGGGCGGGCCCGCCACCGAGGCCGACGGGTCCTATCTGCGCGACACCTCCAGTGGGCGCACCCGGCCGCCCAAGCCGCCCAAGGTGGACGACCCGGGCGAGGACACCCCCGATGAGTGAGCGCCCGGGCGCATAGCCGCCTCCACCCGGGGCACGGGTCGGCCGTACGGGCCGCACAGGAGCCCGCCGCGGCCACCGTCCCGCGTTGCGGCCCCCGCGATCGCGCGGGAAGGTCGAAGGACCCGTGCCCTCAGGAGGTGTCGTACGTCATGGCCATCGCCACGGTGAACCCGGCTACCGGTGAAACGCTCAAGAGCTTCGGCGTCATGGGGGCTGAGGAGGTGGAGCGGCGGCTGGCCACGGCCGAGACCGCCTTCGGCTCCTACCGCACGACGGGCTTTCAGGAGCGGGCCCGGCTCGTGCTGCGGGCCGCCGACCTCCTGGACGCCGACCGGGACGACATCGCGCGCACCATGACCCTGGAGATGGGCAAGCCGGTCGTGGCGGCCCGGGCGGAGGCCGCGAAGTGCGCGAAGGCGCTGCGCTGGTACGCCGAGCACGCGCCGGCCCTGCTCGCCGACGAGGAGCCGGACCAGGACGACATCCGCGACTCCGGCGCCGAGCGGGCCCGGGTCGTGTACCGGCCGCTCGGTGTGGTCCTCGCGGTGATGCCGTGGAACTTCCCGCTGTGGCAGGTCGTGCGGTTCGCCGCGCCCGCGCTGATGGCGGGCAACGTGGCGCTGCTCAAGCACGCGTCGAACGTGCCCCAGACCGCCCTGTACCTGGAGGACCTGTTCCGCAGGGCGGGCTTTCCCGACGGCTGCTTCCAGACGCTCCTGATCGGCTCCGACGGCGTCGAGAAGGTCCTGCGCGACCGGCGGGTGGCGGCGGCGACCCTGACCGGCAGCGAGCCCGCAGGCCGCTCGGTCGCGGCGATCTGCGGCGACGAGATCAAGAAGACCGTGCTCGAACTCGGCGGCAGCGACCCCTATCTGGTGCTCCCCTCCGCCGATGTGGGGCGGGCCGCGCGGACCGCGGTGACCGCCCGCACGCAGAACAACGGGCAGTCCTGCATCGCGGCCAAACGCTTCATCGTGCACACGGACGTCTACGACGCCTTCGCCGAGCGGTTCACCGCCGGGATGCGGGCGTTGAACGTCGGCGACCCACTCAAGGAGGACACCGACATCGGGCCCTTGGCCAGCGAGCGGGGCCGCGATGACCTGGAGGAACTGGTCGAGGACGCCGTGCGCAAGGGCGCGGTCGCGCTGTGCGGCGGCGGCCGGCCCGATGGGATGGACCGGGGCTGGTTCTACCGGCCGACGATCCTGGCCGACATCACCGTCGACATGCGCATCCACCGCGAGGAGACCTTCGGCCCGGTCGCCACGCTGTACCGGGTGCGGGACCTGGACGAGGCGGTGGCGCTCGCCAATGACACGCCGTTCGGCCTGAGTTCCAATGTCTGGACGCGTGAGGCGGGCGACATCGAGCGCTGTGTGCGCGACCTCCAGGCCGGCGGGGTCTTCTTCAACGGGATGACCGCGTCGCACCCCGCCTTCCCCTTCGGCGGCGTGAAGCGGTCCGGCTACGGCCGGGAGCTCTCCGGGCACGGCATCCGCGAGTTCTGCAATGTGACGACGGTGTGGCACGGGGCCGAGCCCTCGGATTCCTGACAGCGAGAGCGGCGGGACGGCGAGGCGGCGGGCGGGTGTCGCTCCGTCCGCCGCCCGCCGCCCCGCGAGCACCCCCTAGGCGCAGCTGAACTTCGCGCCGGCCCAGTCCCCGTGGTCACCGGACTTGGAGTTGTTGGTGTCGGTGATCTTCAGATGGACGTGCCGGGCCCCGCCGAGCGGCACGTTCACCGCCACCGTCGCCGAGGCGCCGGTCACCTTCGGCGAGGTCCACAGCACCTTGCCGTCCGCCTCGACGGAGAAGGCCACTTCCCCGTAGCCGTTGATCTCGTCGTCGATGCCCACGTCGGCGGTGAAGGCCGTGCACCGGCCGCCGGTGTAGACCTCGATGTCGGAGTCGGCGTGGCCGCCGATGCCCTTGGCGTACGTGGTGCCCGCGAGCGTGAGGGGGTGTCCGTCGGCCGCCCCGGACTCGCCGTTGGAGCGGTCGCGCTCCGGGGGCCCGTATCCGTTGACCGAGGTCAGCCAGGCCATGTCACTGGCCCAGGTGTCGCCCGATGGCGGCGCGGGCATCACCGAGACGGCGATCCTCTGCTGCGAACTGCCGCTGGCGTAGGCGGAGTTGGCGGTCAGGGTGACCTCGCCCGGCCCCGCGTCCTTGGCGGGGGTGACGCCCACCTCGACGCGCCGGGTGGTGCCGGCCGGTACGCGGTCCAGGGCGGGCGCCGGGGTCACGGTCCAGCCGGCCGGCGCGGAGAGGGAGACCCGCACACCGGTGGCGTCCTTCGCGCCGGCCGTGACGTCCACGGCCACCTTCCCGGCCGCGCCCGCGCCGAGCTCCTGCCCGGTGGGCGCGGCAAGGGTGACCGCGGCGCCCGGAACCTTGCCGCCCACGGCGCTGGTCCCCTTCAGTTCGACGTCGAACGCCTTGTCCGTGCGCAGGGTCGCGGTCTTCACCAGGACCACCCCGCCCCGGTCGCTCGCGTCGTAGAACCATCCGGTGCCCGCCCGGTCGTACGCGGCCTTCGAGCCGAGCCGGGCGAGGGCGCGGCCCTGGATCTCCACCTTGGCGGGGGCACTGGCGGTGTGCACGGTGAACTGGTAGGGGCGCGCGGTCTGCTGTCCCGCGAACCGGCCCTTGGCGGCGCCGACTTGGACCCGCACGTCACCGGCGCCGCGCTGGGGCGCCGTGACGTCGACGCGCTGGGTGGTGAAGGCGCCGGCGCGGTTCGCGCGGGTCACGCCGTCGTCCTCGTACAGCTGGAAGGACGATCGGCCCTGGGGGTAGATGTCCCAGGCGAGCGGTGAGGTGGCGGTGCGGTCCTGGTAGGAGCGGATGCCGGGCCACATCGGGACGGCGGCGCCCGCCTTCACGAACAGCGGCAGCGTGTCGAGCGGCGCGCTGTAGCCGTCGAGAGTGGCCGGGCCCTGATAGGTGCGCCCGCTCCAGTAGTCGATCCAGGTGCCCTTGGGCAGGTAGATGCCGTCGCGTACGGCCGTGTCCTGGTAGACCGGCGCGACCAGGAAGTCCTCGCCGGACAGGAACTCGTACTTGGCGGCGTCGGTCGCCGCCTTCGGGTCGTCGGGGTATTCGAGCGCGAGCGGCCGCACCGGTCCGACGCCGGTCTTCGTCGCGTCGTGGGCGTAGGAGTACATGTAGGGCAGCAGCGACTCCTTGAGCTTGAGGTAGTCGCGGTTGATGGAGGTGTAGGGCTCCCCGTACTGGTAGGGCTGCTTGTCGCTCGCCGCCCAGCCGTCCATGGTCATCACGGCGGGCAGGAACGCCTTCCACTCCAGGTCGCGGGTGTAGGTCTTGGGGCTCCCGCCGAAGATGCCGTCGATGTCGCCGCTGGTGTAGGCGAGCCCGGACATGCCGGCGCCGGCGTACGTCGGGATCTGCCAGCGGATGTAGTCCCAGCTGCCCGACTGGTCGCCGGACCACTGCACGCCGCAGCGCTGCGCGCCCGACCAGCTCTCGGGCGCCCAGGTAAAGCCGCGGGCGTCGCTGTTGGCCTCGATGCCCCGGTAGGCGTCCTTGCAGCCGTCGAGCGCGTGCTTGTACCCGTCGCCGACCCAGGCCACGTCCAGTTTCGCGACCCGCTGGCCGGCCTTGACCTGGTCGGCGAGCTTGTCGAGGCCGTCCTCGGTCCACAGGCCCATGTGCATCGCGTCCTTCTGGAGACCCGCGCCGGTCTCGGGAAGGTTCTCGTAACCGCAGCCGTAGCCGTCGTTGACCAGCATCCAGCCGTTGGGCATGTCATGGGTCTTGTACGCGTCGGCGACCTTGAGCGCGTCGAGGGTGTGGCGCTCGCCCCGGTTGGCGTTGTGGAGATAGCAGTCGGAGTCGCCCGGCTCGAGCCCGTAGACCGGCGGCATGAACGGCTTCCCGGTCAACTGGGTGTAGGCGCCGATGACGTGCTTGGGGTCGCCGGCGAAGTAGTAGGCGTCGAAGCGCTGTTCCTTGGCGCTCGCGGTGACCGGCTCACCGAAGGCGTACGTGTTGGGGGCGTAGGTGTTGCGGAAGACGCCGTAGCCGGCCGTCGAGAGGTAGAACGGCACGGAGTTGGGGTGGCCGCCGTCGTTCCAGTTGTCGTCGACGCCGACCTCGACGGTCCGGTCGCGGTGGGAGGTGTTGCCGCGCCCGTTCTGCATGCCGCCGCCGTAGAACTGCTCGGTGGCGCCACGGGCGAGGGTCTGGGTGGTGGTGTCCTTGGTCCAGCTGAGCGGTTTCGACTCGGCCCACAGCCGGGTGCCGTCCGCCTTGTCCAGGGCGAAGCGCAGCGGGGACTTGAAGGCGCGCAGGGTGACCTGGTCGGTGCTCAGTTCGTAGCGGTCGCCCTTGTCCTTCCAGCGGGCGGCCGGCGGCTTGCCCTGCGGCAGGACGATGTCGGAGCCCGTCGGGTCGGTGAAGGCGCCGTCCGGGGCGAGCTGGATGCGGAAGGTGTCGGCGGCGACGAAGCTGACGCGGGCCTCGGCCGTGCCCGCGCGCAGCGTGAACACTGCGCCGGGGGAGGCCCGGAAGCCGGTCACGTCGCCGACGGAGGTTTCGCTCGCCGCGCCGGCGGACGGGTCGGCCTGGGCGCTGCCGGGTCCGGCGAACGCCGCGAGCAGACCGAGCACGGCCGCACCCACGAGCATCACTCTCGTGCGTATTGGTGATTGCATAGAGCGTGTTTAGCGCACAAACGAGCATGGGGCCATGGGGCGGACCCAGCAAAAAAGAAAACCGCCCCCGGACTCACGAGGAGTCCAAGGGCGGTTCCGGGCCTGCGTGTTGGCGTTACAGAGCGACGCCGAGCAGGGCGTCCACGGTGCGGGACACCAGGCCGGGGGCGGACTCGTCCGTGCCGCCCGCCGCGTTCTGGGCCTCGGCCCAGCGGTCGACCGCGGCGAGCGCGGCCGGCGCGTCCAGGTCGTTGGCGAGGGCGTCGCGCACCTCTTCGACCAGCGCGTCGGCGGACGGCCCGTCGGGCCGCGACACGGCGGCGCGCCAGCGGCCAAGGCGGTCCACGGCGTCCTGGAGGACCTGGTCGGTCCACTCCCAGTCGGCCCGGTAGTGGTGGGCGAGCAGCGAGAGCCTGATGGCGGCCGGGTCCACACCGTCGCGGCGCAGCCGCGAGACGAAGACCAGATTGCCCTTGGACTTGGACATCTTCTCGCCGTCCAGGGCGACCATGCCCGCGTGCACGTACGCCTGGGCGAAGGGGTGCTCGCCGGTGAGCGCCTGGGCGTGCGAGGCGCCCATCTCGTGGTGCGGGAAGATCAGGTCTGAGCCGCCGCCCTGGACGTCGAAGCCCATGCCGAGGTGGTCGAGGGCGATGGCGACGCACTCGATGTGCCAGCCGGGGCGGCCCCGGCCGAGCGAGGCGCCGTCCCAGCTCGGCTCGCCCTCGCGGGCGGCCATCCACAGCATCGGGTCGAGCGGGTTCTTCTTGCCGGGCCGCTCGGGGTCGCCGCCGCGCTCGGCGGACAGGGCGCGCATGAACTCGGCGTCGTAGTGCGAGACTTCGCCGAAGTGCGGGTCGCTCTCGACGGAGAAGTAGATGTCCCCTTCGAGTTCGTACGCCGCGCCCGCGTCCCGCAGCCGTTCGACGAGCGGGACGATGCCGGGTATGGCCTCGACCGCGCCGATGTAGTGCTTCGGGGGGAGCAGGCGCAGGGCGGTCATGTCCTCGCGGAACAGCGCGGTCTCGCCCTCGGCGAGCTCCACCCAGTCCTTGCCGTCGCGGATGGCTCGCTCAAGGAGGGGATCGTCCACGTCTGTCACGTTCTGGACATAGTGAACCTGCCGCTTGGTGTCGAGCCACACGCGCTGCACGAGGTCGAACGCGTTGTAGGTCGCCGCGTGACCCATGTGGGTCGCGTCGTACGGGGTGATCCCGCAGACGTAGATACGGGCGACGGGACCGGGGTCGAGGGAGACCAGACCGCCGGTCGCGGTGTCGTGGATCCGGAGGTCGCGGCCCTTGCCGGGCAGGGCGGGGACCTCAGAAGCGGGCCAGGCATGCATGCCTTGAGCGTAACCGGACGCACGTTCCGGATACGAACCGGATCCCGCTCTTGGCCGAATCCGCCACCTTGCCATCCAATCCGGCCCCCTGCTAAGAGCCGGTCAGTCTGGATGGTCCATGCGGGCCTGCACCGGTCCTGCCAGGGGCGCGGGGAACTGCGCGAGAAGCGATCACGGCCCGCACCCGAAGCAGTCACCCCCGGCGGGTTTCGGGAAGGGGCGGGGTGGGGGAAAGCCCGCCGGGCAAGGCCCGCGAGGGGTCAGACCGGGGGCCAGGGGATGGCGGGCCACTCGCCCGAAGGGGCGGGGTGCAGGCCGGTGGACAGGAGGGCCGCCACCCGCGCCCGGACCGCGTCCAGCTCCACCTCCGTGATCAGCGAAGCAAGCCGCACCGCAAGCACCCCCCGGGGTCGAAGGGCCTCGGCCAGGCCCTTCAAGGCGCCCACCGCCTCCGAGGTGAGCGGCTCCCCCGCCCACCCCCACAGCAACGTCCGCAACTTGTCGTCCACGTTGAACGTGACCCCGTGATCGATCCCGTAGAGCCGCCCGCCGGGCGCGGGCAGCAGATGCCCGCCCTTGCGGTCCCCGTTGTTGATCACCGCGTCGAGCACCGCGAGCCGCCGCAACCGCTCGTCGTCCGCGTGCACGAGCAGCGCGGTCCGTCCCTCGCCCACTTCCGCGAGCGCGACCGCCTTCCAGCCCTCGGCCGGCTCCTCGTCCTCCACGAGCGCGAGCAGCCCCGAGTCGCCCTCCACCGGCTCGATCCACAGCTGGACCATGCCCTCGCCGTAGGGCCCCTCACGCAGCACGGTGGGCGGCACCAGGTCCCAGCCGGTCGCCCGCGACACCTCGTACGCCGCGACTTCGCGCTGCGCGAGCGTGCCGTCGGGAAAGTCCCACAGCGGCCGCTCCCCCGCGACGGGCTTGTAGACGCAATGCGCGCTCTCGTCCCCGTACGCCACCGAGCAGTACAGGACGGCGTTGGAGGCCTCCCGGATCCGGCCGAGGACGGTCAGCTCGCCCCGGGCAAGGAGCTCGGCAGAGGTCATGCTCCGCGGCGGTATCCGTTCTGGCGCGGGCATACGTGTCCTTCCGGGTCGAGCGGCAGGCTGCACAGCGGGCACGGCGGCCGCCCCGCGTTGACCACGTCCAGGGCCCGCTTGGCGAAGGCCCTGGCCTGGGCGCCGGTCAGGCGCACCCGCAGCATCGGCGGGCCGTTCTCCTCGTCCTGGAGCATCCGCTCCTCGGCCTCGGCCAGGTCGTCCTCGGTCTCGGCGTCGAGCTCGACCAGGGCCTGCGCCTCGATGATCATGCGCTGCTCGTCGCCGTCCCAGGCCAGCGCCATGGTGCCGACCCGGAACTCCTCCTCGACCGGCGAGTCGAGCGGCGCGCTGTCGGTGACGTCGGGCGGGGCGACGGCGGGCACGGGCGCGTTTCCGCCGGTCCTGCGCACGACCTCGTCAAGCAGCTCGTCGATCCGCTCGGCCAACGCGGCGACCTGGGTCTTCTCCAGCGCCACACTGATGGTGCGGCCGCCGGCCGACGCCTGGAGGAAGAACGTACGGCGCCCGGGGAGCCCGACCGTGCCGGCCACGAAACGGTCCGGCGGGTCGTAGAAGAACACCTGACGGGACACGTTCTGGTCTCCCTAGTTCGGAGTTGGAGCAGCGGTTTTCGGCGCGTCCACCCTACTGCGCCGAGCGATCACGGTGCTCCCGCACCGCCACCGACCTCCGCCTGATCCTGCGTGGGGGCCTCGCGCGGCAGCAGCGAGGCGAGGTCGCCGGTGTCTCCCAGGCGCAGGAGATAGGGCCGCAGGCGGGTGTAGCGGATCACGGTCAGGGAACACGGTTCAACCGAGATCCGCTGAAAGAGGTCCAGATGCATGCCGAGGGCGTCCGCCACGACGGACTTGATGATGTCGCCGTGCGAACACATGACATAAGTGGCGTCGGGGCCGTGCTCGGTCTCGATGCGCGTGTTCCAGTCCCGTACGGCTTCGACGGCCCTGGCCTGCATCGCGCGCATCGACTCGCCGCCGGGGAAGGCCGCGTTGGAGGGGTGCTGCTGCACGACCTCCATCAGCGGATCGGCGGAGAGTTCGGCGAGTTTGCCGCCCGACCAGTCGCCGTAGTGGCACTCCCCGATCAGGTCCTCGGGGTGCAGCGGCAGTCCCGGGCGGGCGTCGAGGAGCGGGCGCACCGTCTCGCGGCAGCGCTGCAAGGGGCTGGTGACGACGGCGGCGAGCGGCACCCCGGCGAGCCGGGCGGGCAGGGCGGCGGCCTGGGCGGCGCCCCGCTCGTCGAGGGCGACACCCGGCGTCCAGCCGGCCAGCACCCCCGCCGTGTTGGCGGTGGAACGTCCGTGACGTACGAGGATCAGCGTGGCCATGGGCGTCAGCCTAGGCGGCCGGTGTCCCGCGGGTGCGGGCGGCTCCCGTTCACGGGAGAATGCCCGCGATGATCGTCGACTGCGCCATCTACCGCCAGGGCCGCCGGACCGAGGGCCCCGAGGACTTCTCGGACGCCCTCGCGCAGGCGCGCGCCACCGGCGACAGTTTCCTCTGGGTGGGACTGCATGAGCCGACCGAGGAGGAGTTCGACCGGGTCAGCACCGAGTTCGGGCTGCACGCGCTGGCCGTCGAGGATGCCTTGAAGGCCCATCAGCGGCCCAAACTGGACGTCTATGACGGCTCGCTGTTCATGGTCCTCAAGCCCGTCGTGTACGAGCCCGAGAGCGACACCGTGTCCACCGGGGAACTGATGCTGTTCGTCGGCGACGGCTTCGTGGTGACCGTCCGGCACGGGGAGGGCGCGCCGCTCAAGGCGGTGCGCCACCGCCTGGAGGCCGAGCCGGAGCTGTTGCGGCACGGACCGACGACCGTCCTGTACGCGGTGAGCGACGCCGTGGTCGACCACTACACCGAGGTGGCGGCCGAGCTCCAGACCGACCTGGAGGAGCTGGAGGCGCGAATCTTCTCGCCGAGCGGCGGCGACGACACGAAGAACACCGCGTCGCGGATCTACACCTTCAAGCGCCAGCTCCAGGAGTTCCGCCGGGCGACGGGCCCCCTGGCGCAGCCGGTGCAGCGGCTCGCAAGCGCGGGCGTGCCGTTCGTGAACGCCGCCTCGCAGCCGTTCTTCCGCGACGTGGACGACCACCTGGTGCGGGCCAACGAGGCGGTGGAGGGCCTTGACCGGCTGCTCTCGGACATCCTCTCGGCCCACCTCGCGCAGGTGAGCGTCCGCCAGAACGACGACATGCGCAAGATCTCGGCGTGGGCGGCGATGGCGGCGGTCCCCACCATGCTGGCCGGTGTCTACGGCATGAACTTCGACCACATGCCGGAGCTGCACTGGAGGTGGAGCTACCCGGCGCTGATCGCGTTGATGGTGGTCCTGGAACTCGGCCTGTACCGCCTGTTCAAGCGGCGCGGCTGGCTGTAGCCGGGCGGCGGGCCCTGCCCCCGGCGCTCCCGTCAGGCGAAGCCGGGCGCGGGCAGGGCCGGGCCGCCCAGCGCGTCGCGCCGCTGCGGCATGGCGAGGGTGACCATCCGGCGCCACCCCGCGAGCCGTTCATAGGCGTACACGGCGTGGATCGCGGCCCTCAGGAGCGCCGCCTTGGCGCCGGACCAGCCCAGGATGCGGCCCATGTGGGCCATGACGGCGAGGCTCACGTCGCGGTAGACGCGGATCTCGGCGAGGGCGCACGCCCGCAGCGCCCGGTGGATCGCGGGGCCGTGCCCGGCCCGGGCCAGGCGCAGCAACTCCTCGTGGCAGTACGCGAGATGGTTGTCCTCGTCCTCGGCGATCATCCGCACCGCGCGCCCGATGTCGGGGTGGTCGCCGAAGTGCCTGCGCAGCAGCCGCATCTGTTCGCCGGCGCGCTGCTCGGTGACGCGGCTGTGCGCGAGGTAGACCACGACGTCCCGCTCGGTGAGCGGTTCCTCGCGCCGGAGCTGGTCGTGGCCGAGGCCGATCCCGCGCCGCTCCAGCAGCCTCGTGTAGTCGGTGTCGCCGGGTACGTCGACGGGCTTGAGGCCGCGTCTTTTCAGGAGGGCGTGGAAGATCCGGCCGTGCTTGTCCTCGTCGGCGCCGTGCCGGGCCGCCTTGGGGGCCAGGTCGCGGCACTTGTCGGGCAGGAGGGCGGCGATCCGGCCGTTCTCCCAGCCACCCTGCGCCTCGCCGCTGGCCGCGATGGAGCAGAACAGCCGGAACGACTCGTCGTGGTCGAGGATTTCCTGGAACAGGCTCTTGGCCGAGAGCATCGTTGCCGTACCTCCGGGTGCGCGCAGGACTCTGCGCAACCGAGTCAAATGCGGCATACCCGCGGCGGCAACAGGGGTCGCGCCACGCTGGGCCGAACGAAGGAATGTGCGGTGCCCCCCGCACCGTAACCGCGCGGGCGGCCCGGGCGTTGATAGGCGTGACGGCCGTGGCGGGGAAGACCCCCGAGCCCCCACCACGGCCGCGGCACACCTCCCCCTTACGCCAGGCCCGCGCGCTCCAGCGCCTCGGTGCCCGCGCGCAGCGAGGCAAGCCGCTCGTCGAGCGTGAAGCCGGCGGGGGCCAGGGTGAGGGTGGTGACACCGGCGGCGGCGTAGGCCCCCATCCGGTCGGCGATGCGCTCCACCGAGCCGAGCAGCGTGGTCGAGTCGATGAGCTGCTGGGGCACCGCGGCGCCCGCGCCCGCCTTGTCGCCGGAGAGGTACTTGTCCTGGATCTCGGCGGCTTCCTTCTCGTATCCCATGCGCTGGGCGAGCTGGTTGTAGAAGTTCTGCTTGCGGCTGCCCATGCCGCCGACGTACAGCGCGGTGTAGGGGCGGAACATGTCGGCGAGCGCAGGGACGTCCGCGTCGGCGCCGAGCGCGATCGGCAGCGTGGGGCAGACGTCGAAGCCCTCCATGCTCAGACCGGCCTTCTCGCGGCCCGCGCGCAGATGCGAGATCGCGGTGGCCTCGATGTGCTCGGCGGCCGGGAAGATCAGCAGGGCGCCGTCGGCGATCTCACCGGTCTGTTCCAGGTTCTTCGGGCCGATCGCGGCGATGTAGAGCGGGATGTGCTCGCGCTCGGGGTGCACGGTCAGCTTGATGGGCTTGCCCGGGCCGCCGGGCAGCGGCAGCGTCCAGTGCTCGCCCTCGTAGGAAAGACGCTCGCGCGTCATCGCCTTGCGGACGATCTCGACGTACTCGCGGGTGCGCGCCAGCGGCTTGTCGAACTTGACGCCGTACCAGCCCTCGGAGACCTGCGGTCCCGAGACGCCGAGGCCGAGGCGGAAGCGGCCGCCGGACAGCGAGTCGAGGGTGGCGGCCGTCATCGCGGTCATCGCGGGCTGGCGGGCCGGGATCTGGAGGATCGCCGAGCCGACGTCGATGCGCTCGGTCTGGGCGGCGACCCAGGCGAGCACGGTGGGCGCGTCCGAACCGTAGGCTTCGGCCGCCCAGCAGACGTCGTAGCCGAGCCTGTCCGCCTCCTTGGCCACGGCGAGGTTGTCGCCGTCCATTCCCGCGCCCCAGTAGCCGAGGTTGATGCCGAGCCGCATGGCCGATCCCCTTACTCGTCAGGACGCGTCCGTGCGCGTCCGCTCCCGCGTCTTACTCATGAGTAACGTTCCTGTGCCGGGGACTCTAGCGCGCGCCGCCGTGATGCGGCAGGGCCGAGTTGTCCACAGGCTCTCTCCCCGCAGGCCCTTGGCCAGTAATCTCGCGCCCATGGAGCAGAGGCATCTCGGCCGCACGGGCCTGCGCGTATCCCGGATCGGGCTCGGCACCCTGACCTGGGGCCGGGACGTCGGCGAGCAGGACGCCGCCGAACTCCTGAAGGGGTTCTGGGAAGCGGGCGGCACACTGATCGACACGGCCGACGTGTACGGCGGTGGGGACGCGGAGTATCTGCTCGGGCGGCTGATGGAGCGTCTGGTGCCGCGCGGGGACCTGGTCCTTGCGACCAAGGCGGGCAGCGTGCCCGACCCCGACCGCCGGTTCGACGGTTCGCGCGGCCACCTCCTGCGCGCGCTGGACGCCTCGCTCGAACGGCTCGGCACCGACCATGTGGACCTGTGGCAGGTGCACGCCTTCGACTGCGAGACCCCGCTGGACGAAACCCTCCAGGCGCTGGACATCGCGGTCGCCAGCGGGCGGGCGCGCTATGCGGGCATCTCCAACTTCAGCGGCTGGCAGCTCGCCAAGGCCGCGACCTGGCAGCTCGCCGCGCCCGGCACCCGGACCCGCCTTGCGAGCACCCAGATGGAGTACTCACTGCTCCAGCGCGGGGTGGAGCGCGAGGTGCTGCCCGCCGCGCTCGACCTGGGCGTGGGCCTGCTGCCCTCGTCGCCGCTGGGGCGGGGCGTCCTGACGGGCAAGTACCGGCACGGCACGCCGGCGGACTCGCGGGGCGCGTCGGAGGGTCTTTCAGCGTTCGTCGCGCCCTACCTGGACGACGCGGCGAGCCGGATCGTGGACGCGGTCGCGATAGCCGCGGACGGTCTGGCCACGACACCCCTTCAGGTGGCGCTGGCATGGGTGAGGGACCGGCCGGGAGTGGTGGCGCCGATCGTCGGCGCGCGTACGGCACACCAGCTCGCGGCGGCGTTGTCAGTGGAGACCCTTAGTCTTCCTGACGAGATCTGCCAGGCGCTCGACGATGTGTCGGCGCCCGTGCACCGCTATCCCGATCAGGACTGGAGCACGCTGTGACTGCGCTTCCCCAGGGCTCGGCCCCTGGATCCACGGCCGACGAACCCGCCGAGACGGAGGTGGCCCGAGTCGCGACCGCGAACGGCCCCGCCGGGCCGGTGGCGGAGGGTACGCCGGAGGCGGTCGAGGTGGGGGTGGCGGAGGTCGCGGCGGCGCGGGCGGAGGCGGCTGACGGGGGCGCGGGTCAGGGTGACGGTGATGGGCCCACGGGAGCGGTCGGCGCGGACTTGGCCCGGGCCTCGGAGTCCGGCGACGACGCGACTGGAACCCCGGAGGCCGATGCGCTGGCCGGCACGGCCGGGGGGCCGGATGCGGACGCCGACGCCGACGCGGTTGCCGGCCCGGATTCGGACGCCACTGCCGACGCGGCCGTGGTGCCGGAGGCCGACACCGGCGCGGCCGGGGGGTTGGAGGCTGACGCGGCCCGGGGCTCCGAGACCGATGCCGGCGCCAACGCCGACGCGGCCGGGGAGCCGGAGGCCGACGCGGGTCAAGACGCGCCCGGGGATGCGGAGACCGACGGTGCCAGCTCCGACGCATCCGGAAAACCGGAAGCCGGGGCTGACGCCGACGGGACCGGGGTTTCTGAGGCGGCCGCCGAACTCGCCGCGCAGCGGGAGTTGCGGGCCAGGATCGAGCGGCGCAAGGCCGAGAAGGAGGCGCCGATCCCGGCCGGCACCAAGCTGAGCGGGCAGGCGGCCGACCTGCTCGCGGCGGTGCGGGCCGTGGAGAAGGGCGAGAAGTCGGGCGCCGCGTTCTTCGCCGGCCCCCCGCCCGCACCCCGCAGGCCCGCCCCCGGCCCCGCCCAGGACGCCGCCGCAGCCCGCCCCCGCGCGCCCGAACCGGCGCAGCCGCCCGCCACATCGGCCGAGGCCCTGGCCGCCGTACGGGCCGTGCTGACCCGGGGCGGCGCGCCCGAGGCGCTGGCCGCGCAGGTCACCGGCGTCCTCGGTGAGCAGGCGGCCGAACGCCTGGGCGCCGACCCCTGGCAGCTCCTCGCGGTGCCCGGGGTACGCCCCGAGCAGGCCGACGGCTTCGCGCGGGCGCTGCTCGGCGAGGCGTGCCGGCCCGACGACGAGCGCAGGTCGGCCGCGCTGGTGGGCTGGATCTTGGAACAGGCCGCCGCGCGCGGGCACACCGCGCTGCTCGCGGACGACGTGCGCAAGGCCCTGGCCGCCCGGTCCGTGCCCGACCCGGACGAGGCGGTGCAGCAGGCCGTCGCCGAGGGCGTGGTGCTGGTCTTCCAGGACGGCCTCCCGGACCGGCCCGGCCTGGAAGAGGGCGCGGACGACGTACAGAACGAGGCGGCGCCGCAGACCGAGGACGGCGAACCGGCTGAGCCGGTCGAGGTGTTGCTCGGGCTCGACCGGTACGCGCTGGCCGAGGAGAGCCTGGCCGACGGCCTAGCCCGGCTGCTCAACGCACCGGTGCGGGACGACGGTTCGGTGTGGCCCGACGCCGGGGAGCTGGTCCGCGCGGTCGCGGGCAGCGGCCTGGTCGCCCACACCGGCGGCGAGGCGGCGCGCGCCGAGTCGGCCTCGGTGGTGACGGCCGCGGCCGCCGCCGGACTGCGGGCCGCCGGCGCGGCGCACACCGCGGACGGACAGCGCCGCCTGGCCCAACTGACGGGCCCGCTGGCCGCGTTCACCGTCGCGGGCCTGCTGTCCGCCGACGGCCCGGGGCGGGACGCGGAGGGCGCGCTCGCCCTGGACGTCCTGGTGGTGCAGGACGCGACACAGCTGGACGTGGAGACCGCGGCGATGCTCGTGGAATCGCTGCCCGACGGCTGCCGGCTCGTCCTGAGCGGCGACCCGGGCGTGCTCCGCCCGGCGGGCGCCGGCCTGGTCTTCCAGGATGTGCTGACCGCCCGGATCTGCCCGGTGGTGGCCTCCCGCGTCCCCGACCCGGGCCCGGTCGGCGAGCTGGTCTCCGGCATCGGCATCGGCGAGCTCAACCAGGTCGAGGCCCCCGGCAAGGAGGTCGTGATCGTCCCCGTGCGGGACGCGGGCGAGGCCGTGCACCGCTCGGTGCAGCTCCTGGCCGATTCCATCCCCCGGGCGATCGGCATCCCGGCCGAGCAGACCCAGGTGGTGACGGTCGGCCACGGCGGCTCGGCGGGAACGCGCGCGCTGAACGCGGCCCTGAAGCAGCGCCTCAACCCCGGCCCCGGCCGCTTCGGCGGCTTCGACCCGGGCGACCGGGTGGCGTACGCGGAGGTCGTGGGCCGTACGGTGACGGGCACGGTCGTCGGGGCGGACGCGGAGGGCCTGCGGCTCGACTGCGCCGGCACGTCCGTCCTCGTACCGAAGGAGCGCGTCGAGTCCGCGCTGCGGCACGGATGGGCGCTCACCGCGCACCAGGCGGCCGGGATGCGCTGGCCCGCGGTGGTCGTGGTGCTGCCGGGTGACGCGGCGCAGGGGCTCAACCGCGCCTGGGTCTATACGGCGTTCGGCCGGGCGGAGCGGCATCTGTCCGTGGTCCACGGCGTCGACCAGGCTCTGCCCCGCGCGGTCGCGGAGGTCCTGCCGCCGCCGCGCACGACCCGGCTCGCGCCGCTGCTGCGGGGTCTTCTGAAGACCGGGGAGTAGCCGGGCGGCGCCCCACGCACACGGCCAGGGCCGCGCACCCCCGGCGGGGTGCGCGGCCCTGGCCGTGGTGAACGGGGGGTCAGGGTGCGGGCCGCAGATCGTCCTCGTCGTCGAGGTCGTCCTCCAGCTCCTCCTCGTCGAAGACGGCGCTCACGTCGAAGCGGCACACCACGCGCTGGGGGTCGGCGTGATCGAACGGCGTGCTCAGCCACTCCCCCGGCTCGGGCAGCTCGTCGACGGCCGACACCCACAGCGTGGAATCGCCCTCCTCCAGGCCGAACTCCTTGTGCCGCGAGGCGATTTCGTCCGGTTCGTACTCGCCGAAGAGCACCCCGAGCGCGGCATGGACGCTGCTGCCGACCACCGGCAGAGTGTGCTCGGCCACGCCGGCGTCGTCGGCGTCGTCCACGCCGGGATCGAGATCGGTGATCCGCTGGGCCTGGGCGAGCAGCCGCTGGGGCTCGGCCACGGCGTAGTCGCGCCGGATGAGGACGCTGAGGGCGTGCGGTTCTTCCGGGCCCGCGTAGGGCGGCAGGGAGTCGTCGGCGCCGGGGATCTCGAAGGGGGTCACCTCGTCGTAGCGGTCGTAGAGCCGTTCGTCGTACGCCTCGGCTGCCGCCGCGAGCGCGTTGAAGGCCTCGTACACGTCCGGATCGTCGTCCCCCGTGCGGCGTTCCACCGCATCGAGGTGACGGTCCAGCGCGGCTTTGACCGCCTCGGCGGCGGCACGTACCTCGGCAGCGGTGGGCTGCGCAGCATCAGACATAGTGCAGACGCTATCCGTACCGGGCCTCTGCCCGCACAATAGATGCGATGCCGGAATACGAATTTGTCGACGTGTACGTGCCGCGCGGGGTGTCCCGCAAGGAAGCGACGCGTCTGCTGACCGACCATGCCGAGTACGGACACTGGGAGTTGGACCGACTGAGTCTGCGTCGCGACGGAAGCCGCCGAGTGCGGCTGCGCAGGCGGATCATCCGTCAGGTGCGTGCCACGTGGTGACGTGGGCACGCACGGGGTGACGCCGGAGCGGGCCCCGCGTGTGCGGGGCCCGCTCCGTCCGATCCGCCGCGTGGCGCGGCCGTGGTGCTAGCGCGCGGCACGTCCACGGCGGTAGAGCACCGCGCCGCCGAGCAGCAGTCCCGCGGCGGCCGGGGCGGCGTAGCCCATGCCGTCCGAGCCGGTGTGCGCCAGCGCGGCCGGGGCGCCGGTGCGCGCGGTGGCGGCCACGGCGGCGGTGACCGGGGCGGCGGTGTGACCCGTGCCGACGGGCGTCGCCGGCCCGGCCGGGTGCGTGGGCGCGCCCGGCTGGTGCGCGATGGGGCCCACCGGGTGCTGCGGCACACCGGGGTGGCCGGGGTGGCCCGGCTGACCGGGGTGCCGCGGAACGCCGGGGTGGCCCGGCTGTCCCGGCGTGCACGGCGGCTGGTGCTGCCCCGGGTGCCCGGGGTGGTGGGGCCGGCCCGGGTGCTGCGGCTGGCCCGGGTGACCCGGGTGCTGCGGGTGACCGGGGTGCTGCGGGTGACCCGGGTGCTGCGGGTGGCCGTTTTCGCCGTTCACGCAGTCGTTGCCGAACACCGGGTTGCCGACGCCCACCACGTTCACACTGTTCCCGCACACGGTGACGGGGACGTCGATGGGCGCCTGGATGGTGTTGCCCGAGCCGACGCCGGGCGAGCCACTGGTGTGACCCTTCGCGCCCGCTCCGACGCCGCCCCGGTGCCGACCGCCCGTGTTGGCGCAGTGGTTGGCGAACGCCGGGTTGAGCGCGCCGATCACGGTGACGGTGTTGCCGCAGGCGTTGACCGGCACGTGCACCGGCACCTGGACTGCGTTGCCGGACAGCACGCCCGGCGAGTTCGACGCACTGCCCTGAGCCCCCGAGTCGGCGTGCGCCGCGCCGCTGCCCAGGGCGATGACGCCGCTCGCGGCCGCCATAGTGATCAGTGACGTGCGGGTGACCTGTCGCATGGATTCGTTCCCCTGCCCTCTGCCTTGCGGAAAACCCGGTCGCGCCGTCGCGCCCGGGGTGGAACGCCCGGCGGCCCCGGAGTGCATGGCGCGCACTCCGGGGCCGCCCGGCTCAGACCCTCACGGGTAGAGGCACAACGTCACTTGTTGACGCAGGTGTTGCCGAAGGCGGGGTTCAGCAGGCCGATCACGGACACCGTGTTGCCGCACACGTTCACCGGCACGTGAACGGGGACCTGGAGGACATTGCCGGACGCGACGCCCGGGGAGTTCACGGCGGCACCCTGCGCGCCCGCGTCGGCAGCGGCAATGCCCGCACCCGCGAGAACCAGAGAACCGGTGACAGCCGCAGCAGCGACGACCTTCTTGATCATAATTTCCTCCTTGTTGGCAAAGGTGCGATCCCAGCCGCGGACCGCACACCCTGTAACGAGGGGGAAGTTATGGAGCTACGAGCATATGAGCACATTCACTCTTCTCAGTCCGATACGTACGCTCAGACGATTAACGGAGCGGGCCCCGCCTCAGGACGCGTCAGCAGGGCCCCACGTCAGGACGCGTCGATGAACCGGTCCAGGACGCGTACGCCGAACTTCAGGCCGTCCACCGGCACCCGCTCGTCCACGCCGTGGAACATGCCCGCGAAGTCCAGCTCCGGCGGCAGCTTCAGCGGCGCGAAGCCGAAGCCCCGGATGCCGAGGTCGTCGAAGGACTTGGCGTCGGTGCCGGCCGAGAGCATGTACGGCACGGCGCGCGCGATCGGGTCCTCGGCCTGGAGCGCGGTCTGCATGGCGTCGACCAGGGCCCCGTCGAAGGTGGTCTCCAGGGCCTTGTCCGCGTGGACGTCCTCCCGCTTGACGCGCGGGCCGAGGATCCGGTCGAGGTCGGCCAGGAACTCCTCCTCGTACCCCGGCAGGAAGCGCCCGTCTACGTGGGCGGTGGCCTGCCCGGGGATGACGTTGACCTTGTAACCGGCGCCCAGCTGGGTGGGGTTGGCGGTGTTCTGGAGGGAGGCGCCGATGAGCTTGGCGATGCCGCCGAGCTTGGCGAGCGTGGCGTCCATGTTCTCGGGGTCGAGCTCGGTGCCCAGCGCGTCGGAGAGCTCGTCGAGGAAGTGGCGCAGCGTCTTGGTCACCCGCACCGGGAACTTGTGCCGGCCAAGTCGCGCCACCGCCTCGGACAGCTCGGTGATGGCGTTGTCCTTGTGGATCATCGAGCCGTGTCCGGCGGTGCCGTCCACGGTCAGTTTCATCCAGTGCATGCCCTTCTGGGCCGTCTCGACCAGATAGAGCCGCAGCTTCTCGTTGACGGTGAAGGAGAAGCCGCCGACCTCGCTGATGGCCTCGGTGACGCCCTCGAAGAGTTCGGGGTGCTTGTCCACGAGGAAGCGCGCCCCGTAGGTGCCGCCGGCCTCCTCGTCGGCGAGGAAGGCGAGGACGATGTCGCGCGGGGGCTTGCGCCCGCTGCGCAGCCGGTCGCGCACGACCGCCAGGGTCATCGCGTCCATGTCCTTCATGTCGACGGCGCCCCGGCCCCAGACACAGCCGTCGACGATCTCGCCGCCGAACGGGTCGTGGGTCCAGTCGTCGGCGTTGGCGGGCACGACGTCGGTGTGGCCGTGGATGAGCAGCGCGGGCCGCGAGGGGTCCTCGCCCGCGATCCGGGCGACGGTGGAGGCGCGGCCCTTGTGCGACTCGAAGATCTTCGGCTCCAGGCCGACCTCTGCGAGCTTTTCCGCGACGTACTCCGCGGCCGCGCGCTCACCCGGCCCCGAGTGGTCGCCGTAGTTGCTGGTGTCGATCCTGATCAGATCGCGACAGAGGCCGACGACCTCGTCCTCGCCGGTCCCGCCGCCGGTCCGGGTCGTGCTCGATTCGCTCACGCTGCTTCCTCCCACTGTCGCTCCGTGTCGTCCTCCCCATCCTGCCCCCGCGCCCCCTAGGCACCCAAGGGCGGCCCGTCCCCGACATCCGGAGTTCACGCAGGCCAAGAGGGTGATCGAGCACCCCCGGATGTTTGCTATTGTTTTCCACGTCGGAACGGGCACGGCCCGCGAGACAGACACCTTGTCCGGGTGGCGGAATGGCAGACGCGCTAGCTTGAGGTGCTAGTGCCCTTTATCGGGCGTGGGGGTTCAAGTCCCCCCTCGGACACCAGCGAGAACCCCAGTTGATCTGGGGTTTTCTGCGTTTCTGGGGTGCGTCGTGACCAACCACGTGCCCAACAGGCCAGATGGTCCGTTCCGGGAGCGAGGCAACCGGGCTACGCCCCGTAGCGCGAAGAACGCTCGGCCACCTGGTCAGGGCTGAGCCCGTCCACGGTCAGGTTGCCTGTCCACAGGTGGTCCCGGTTGGCACAGGTGGACTCGAAGCGGACGCGCTTCCCGCCGGGCTCCAGCTGCCAGCCCTGGTGCTGAAATTGGGCGATGCGGTCGCTGCCGCAGACGAACGCCCTGGTCGCCTGGATCAGGATCCACTGGGCGAGTTCGGCGTCTTTGGCGGCGGGCCTTCCGCAGGTGCGGGCCATCTGCCAGAGCCGGGGCCATGCGACGCCGGGGCTCAAGGGACCGATCACAGCCACGTCCCCGATCCGTCGTTCGTCGAGATGGTGGGTGGCGTAACCGAAGACCGTGCCGAACATCGCCCACACCGTGACCCGACTTCGTCCGGCCAGGCGCTCGTCATTGCCGCTCATCCTTGGAACCCTTGGCTGTGGCGGTCCGGGCGCCTCAGCCACGCCGGGCCGCTTCCGTTCAGTGAGAGTGGATCAGCAGCCGTCGCCGCAGCACGCGGGCGGGTCCTGACGCGGTCCACCACGGAACCGATCAGCGGGCGGGTGCGGACGGTCGCCTTGGGCTCGTGCCCGAGGAAGAAGCCGAACTGTTCGTCGCACCACGCGGCGTACGCCTGGGTGTGGAGCACGAACGAGTGCCATCCGGGGTTCACAGCGTCGGACGGGGTCATGTCGAACGCGCGGGCGTCGCCCATGACCGGGGTCCGGCTACGCGGCGGGCGGGGGCGGGGAGCATCCCCGGGTCAGTGGCGGTCCCGTGCATCCGCAGCAGGATGTTGCAGTCAGCGATCGTGCTGCTGTCCCGCTCCATCACGGCGGCCTTCCGGAGCCGGGCCAGCCGCGCGCACTCGGGACAACCGGCCACCGGCCGGGGTGCGGGACGCTCCTTCCGTGCGGGCAGCGTCACCGGCTCTTCCTGCCACCGCGTGGGTTCCGTCTCCATTACGCCGCGCCCTTCCGATCGTTTCCGAGGTGGATGGAATGACCCTGGGAAGCGGGGAACGGAGTCGGCCACGGTCTTGCACAACCTTGCACGCGAACTAGCCGAGGGACGTGATCGCGTCCGAGACCAGAGCCCGGGCGGGCGCACCATGGACAGCGAGCTTGAACAGCTCGGAGAACGCCTTGCCGTACGTGGCAACCTCACTGGGCGCCGTGACGTTCACCGCGGCCGTAAGGAGCTCCACGCTCGCTTGGCGGCCATCGAAGAGATAGAAGGCCTCCAAGGGCCACACAAGCCGCTGGGCCGTGAAGGGGATTACCCCCAGGCTCACATTCGGAAGTGCCATGACAGCCAACAGGTAGCCCAGCTGTCCAGCCATGACGGCAGCGTCGCCAATGCGAGAGCGAAGCACCGTTTCTTCCAACAGCAGAGCGAAGCGGTGGTTGCCGTCATGGAGCACGCGTGAGCGCTCGATTCGAGATGCCGCCGCGGTCTGCGAGTCGTCAGGGGTGCCCTGAAACGCGGCGATGGTCGACAGCAGAGCTGCCGCGTACGCCTCGGTCTGGAGCATGCCCGGCACCACGTTGGAGCAGTACACGCGGAACTGGCGGGTCTGCTCGTAGAGAAGGACAATCTCTTCCTGCGCCCGGCGCATGCCGTGCCGGTGCAGCTTCTGCCAGTGAACGTACATCTGGTCGGCTTGGCGGTTCGCCGCGATCAGGTCGTCGGTCTGGTCCTCTGCTCCGCACGCTTTGCACCAGGCGCGGATGTCGGCGGCCGATGCGGGGGTTTTGGCCCGCTCGATGCGGGACGACTTCGCGGGACTCCAGCCGCACCGAAGAGCCAACTCATGCCCGGTCAGCTCCGCGTCTTTGCGTAGGCCCCCGAGGCGGACGGCGATGGCCTCGCGGGCGGCCTGGGCGCTGGACGAGGGGGACGCGGACATGAGTGGGCTCTTCGTCTTCCGTAAAGGTCAGACCGTGTATTTCTCGTGCGGGATGCCGCGCTCCCAGACTGCCTCGAACGCAGCCGAAGCCAGCCGTGCCACAGCGGGCTCGGAGCGAACCTCCCACCCGGGCTCGGACCAGTTCCCCTCACCGGAGAAGTGGTTGAAGAGCACGGTCTCTCCGTCGAACACCCAGCAGTCGTTTCCGGGAAGCGCGATGTCCGAAGCCTGCCGCCTGGGCAGCCAGCGAACCTGCTCCCCGGCGTGAAGGTTGACCACGGTGCCGGCGTGCTCGTACCGGATGTAGTCCGTTACCGGTTCCGATACGACGCGGGCACGGCGGACCGTCACACCTCGGGCCACGGTGTTGCGAATCACATCAACCCACGGCGCCCAGTAGGCCGACGCCGGGTCAATGTCGCGCCGGCCCGTGCGGTTCCAGGTTTCGAAGTCCTCGGCCTCATCACCCACGCCGTACGAGTCGCGCAGCTCCAGGTGCACAGCCGAGTGCTTGGCTGCGGCCAGCAGCTCGTTAAAGCCCGGCTCGTTCTGCGACATCGCACGCCTTCCTGAGCAGCGGCACCACACGGGCCGGAACGCGAATCACGGCTTCGTGCGGCGGGATGCCCGGAGCGTGCCCGGAAACGTCGAACGCCGCACACTTGCACGCGTTTTGTTCTGAGGGCGTGGCAACGTCAAGGTTGGCGAGCGCGTGCACGGCCGGCAGGACGCCCGCTCTGGGAGCGCGTCCTTTGGGCGGACCGGAGCCGGTCGGTGTACGGGTTCGGCTCGGCGGGCCGGGGCGCAGGCGGCCGTACGCGGGGCGGCGCCCCGAGGGTCACAGCCTTCGCAAAGCCAGCACCGCGTTGTGGCCGCCGAAGCCGAACGAATTGCTGAGGACCAGGTTGCCGCAGGGTGGGAGGGGGCGAGGGGCGCCACGGACGATGTCCAGGCCCAGGCCCTCCTCGGGGTCGTCGCAGCCGACCGTCGGCGGGATCAGGCCGTCGCGCAGGGTCAACACCGCCGCGATCGCCTCCACCGCGCCCGCGCCCCCCTGAAGATGCCCCAGGGCGCCCTTGTTCGCGGTGACGGGGACGTCCCGGATCTGGTGGCCGAAGAGCCGGCCGAGCGCCAGCGCCTCCGTGCGGTCGCCCTCGATCGTCGCCGTGGCGTGGGCGTTGATGTGGGCGACGTCGGCGAGGGTGGCGCCCGCGTCCGCGAGTGCGCGGCGCAGCGCGGCCTCGACGCCCCGGCCCTCGGGCTGCGGCGCCGCCATGTGGTACGCGTCCGCGGACAGCCCCCAGCCGGCCGCCTCGCAGTAGACGTGGGCGCCGCGCGCGCGGGCGTGCTCCTCGGCCTCCAGGATGACGACGCCCGCGCCCTCCCCCAGGACGAATCCGTCGCGGGCGTCGTCGAACGGCCTTGAGGCGTGCTCGGGTTGGTCGTTGCGCGTCGACACGGCCCGCATCGCGGCGAAGGCCGCAAGGATCTCCGGGGTGATCACCGCCTCGGTGCCGCCCGCGACGACGAGGTCGAGCCGTCCGTCCCGCACCGCGTCGATGGCCTGCCCGATCGCTTCCGTGCCGGACGCGCACGCGGACACGAAGGTACGGGACTGGCCCCGGATGTCCAGGTCCTTGGATATCTGGGCGGCCGAAGCGGACGGCACGATCATGGGGGTGGTGTGCGGGGAGACCGCCCGGGGCCCGCGCGCGTCCAGGGCGAGCCGGTTCTCGA
This sequence comes from Streptomyces sp. NPDC006711, assembly GCF_042869775.1. Taxonomy (NCBI): domain Bacteria; kingdom Bacillati; phylum Actinomycetota; class Actinomycetes; order Kitasatosporales; family Streptomycetaceae; genus Streptomyces; species Streptomyces sp. NPDC006711. Next base: position 63,001 of record NZ_JBIAGO010000005.1, on the reverse strand, counting down.
CCAGGACGGGCGCGCCGCCGATGATCGTGCCCATCGACACCCCGGTATGTTCCGGTCGCAGCCCCGACGCGACGGTTCCCGCGGGGTCGAGCCCCGCGTCGCGCCAGGCCTCGCGGGCGGCGAGCAGCGCGAACTGGGCGGATCTGTTCATCCGCCGGGCCACCGCCCTCGGCAGCAGCTCGGCGGGGTCGGCGGCGGACCGGGCCGCCAGGCGCACCGGCAGTCCGTCGAACCCCGGCCCCCGCATCACCGACACCCCGCAGCGGCCGTCGAGCAGCCCCTGCCACAGTCCCGGCGCGTCACCGCCGAGCGGGCTGAGGGCGCCGAGGCCGGTCACCACCACCCGTCTGCCCCGGGATGCCGCCCAGGGTGCGGGGCCGGGCAGCCCTTCGGGGTCGACCCGCGTCCTGCGGACGACTTGGCGTTCGTAGCGCGGCAGTACGCGTTCCACGCCGGATCCGCCGGATCCGCCGGTCAGCGGACGCAGCCGCAGTCTGGTCCTGGTCTCGGTGGCGGGCGCCGTGCTCACCACGACGAGCCAGGGGCCCTCCGGGTCCGTCGCGATGACGTCGCCGGGCACCAGTTCACTCGTGGTGAGCAGATAGCAGGCGCCGCCCATGACCGACTCTTCGCTCATCGTGGACCCAAGCCTTACGTTCTTGACGTGCCCTGCATGCCCCGCATGCCCTTACAGGAACTATTCCGGCATTCCGGCGTAAACCCTGTAGGCAGCATGCCTCTTCGGCGGGCGGAAGGCAGTGCGGGGCGTACGCGGGGGATGCGCCGGGCCAGCGCGCGGCCCGTGCGCAACCCGTGCTGACCTGGGCTTCTCTTGCTTCTGGCGGGCCCCGTGGGGTTCTCTGGTTCCGTGAGACGCAGATCCAGGACCCCGGCCGCACCGCTCGCCCAGCGCGACGGCATCGATCCGGTGCGTGTGCGGCTGCCCGCCGATCCGGATGGCGCCTGGGCGACGGTCGGTGATCATCTGATGGGCCGGTTCGCCGGGGCCATCGGCGCGGACCGGGTGGCCTCGATGCTGCGCGAGGGACGGTTCGTGGGCGCCGATGGGGTGCTGCTCGGCACGGAGGCGTACCGGGCCGGGGCGTATGTGTGGTTCCACCGGGACTTCGCGCCGGAGACGCCGGTGCCGTTCGAGGTGAGCGTCGTCCACCGCGACGAGCGGATCGTGATCGCGGACAAGCCGCACTTCCTCGCCACCACGCCACGGGGCCGGCACATCACCGAGACCGCGCTGGCCCGGCTGCGGCGGGAGCTGGCCCTGCCCGCGCTCCAGCCCGCCCACCGGCTCGACCGGCTCACCGCGGGTCTCGCGCTCTTCGTCGTGCGGCCCGAGGACCGGGGGGCGTACCAGGGTCTGTTCAGCGGGCGCCGGGTGCGCAAGGAGTACGAAGCCGTGGCCGCGTACGAACCCGGGGTGGCGCTGCCCGTGACGGTGCGCAGCCGGATCGTGAAGGAGCGGGGGGTGATGGCGGCGCGGGAGGAGGCGGGGGAGGTCAACGCGGAGAGCCGGATCGAGCTGGTGGAGCGGCGCGGGGCGCTGGGGCGGTACCGGTTGCTGCCCGCGACGGGGCGTACCCATCAGTTGCGGGTCCATATGAATGGGCTGGGGCTGCCCATTCTGAACGATCCGGTGTATCCGGTGGTGCTGCCGGAGCGGGGGCCGGGGCCGGGTGAGTTCGAAGCGCCGCTTCAACTGCTCGCGCGGGTGCTGGAGTTCGTCGATCCGGTGGACGGGCGGGTGCGTCGCTTCGAAAGCGCGCGCCACCTCGCGGCGTGGGCCGGCCCGGGCCCGCGCCACCTCGCGGCGTGGGCCGGCCCGGGCCCATCGGCCTGATCCGGGGCTCCGCCCCGGCTTCGGAGGCCCCGCCCCTTCCCTGAACCCTCCGGGGGTGAAAGGGCCTCCTGGGGCTTGGCCCCAGACCCCCGGTCACGCCTGAAGGGCGCTCGTCCTCAATCGCCGGACAGGCTCAACATGCCCACGCGGGCCCGCGCCGGATGCTCAGGGGGCGCGGGGAACCGCGCGAGAAGCGTCCGCGCCCCGCACCCGAACGGCAGGCAGCCGGCCCCCGCGCCCCCGGCCCGCAGCGAAACCCGGGCCCGACCCCACGGCGCCCCCGGGGCACACCTACCCGGGCCGGCCCGGCGCTGATCCGGGCCCGACGCGATCGCCTCAGTGCCCCCGCGCCACCCACTCCCCCAGCGCGGGCGCCTCCGCGCCGATCGTCGTCGTGTCCCCGTGGCCCGTCCGCACCACCGTGTCCGGCGGGAGCGTCAGTACCCGCTTCCTGAGCGAGTCGATGATCGTCGGGAAGTCCGAGAAGGAGCGGCCCGTCGCACCGGGGCCGCCGGCGAACAGGGTGTCGCCCGTGAAGACCGTGCCGAGGGAGGGGGCGTACAGGCACACCGCGCCGGGCGCGTGGCCCGGGGTGTGGATGACCTCCAGGGCCGCCCCGGCGACGGGCAGACGCTGCCCGTCGCTGAGGTCGCCGTCCGGGAGCCGGTCCGGATGCGTCTGCTTCCACAGCGGAAGGTCGTCCGGGTGGAGCAGGACCGGCGCACCCGTCGCCTCCGCCAGCGCGGGCGCGGCGTCGATGTGGTCGTTGTGGGCGTGCGTGCAGACGATCGCCCGCAGCGTGCGCCCGCCCAGCGCCGCCAGGATCGCGTCGGCGTCGTGCGCCGCGTCGATGACGACGGCCTCCTCGTCGTCCCCGACGATCCACACGTTGTTGTCGACGTCCCACGTACCGCCGTCGAGAGCGAACGTGCCGGACGTGACCAAATGATCGATACGTGCGCGAACGCTCATCAGAACTCCACCACCGATCGCAGGACATCGCCTTCGTGCATACGCTCAAAGGCCTTCTCGACCTCGTCGAGCGCGATCGTCTCGGTGACGAACGCTCCGAGATCGATCCGGCCCTGCTGGTGCAGATCGATCAGCATCGGGAAGTCGCGGGACGGCAGGCAGTCGCCGTACCAGGAGGACTTCAGGGCGCCGCCCCGGCCGAAGACGTCAAGGAGCGGGAGCTCCAGGGTCATCTCCGGGGTGGGCACGCCGACCAGGACGACCGTGCCGGCCAAGTCGCGGGCGTAGAACGCCTGCTTGTACGTCTCGGGGCGGCCCACCGCCTCGATGACGACGTCCGCGCCGTTGCCCCCGGTCAGCTCGCGGACCGTCTCGACGACGTCCTGCTCACGGGAGTTGACGGTGTGCGTGGCGCCCATCGACTTGGCGGTGGCGAGCTTGCGGTCGTCGATGTCGATGGCGATGATCCGCGCCGCCCCCGCCAGCCTCGCGCCCACGATCGCCGCGTCGCCCACGCCGCCACAGCCGATGACGGCGACCGAGTCGCCCCGGCCCACGTTGCCGGTGTTGATGGCGGCGCCGATGCCCGCCATCACCCCGCAGCCGAGCAGCCCCGCCACGGCCGGCGAGACCGCCGGGTCGACCTTGGTGCACTGGCCGGCCGCCACCAGCGTCTTCTCGGCGAACGCCCCGATGCCGAGGGCCGGCGAGAGCTCGGTGCCGTCAAGGAGCGTCATCTTCTGCCGCGCGTTGTGCGTGTTGAAGCAGTACTGCGGCCGGCCCCGCAGGCAGGCCCGGCAACTGCCGCACACCGCGCGCCAGTTGAGAATCACGAAGTCGCCGGGCGCGACGTCGGTGACGCCCTCGCCCACCGACTCCACGATCCCGGACGCCTCGTGGCCAAGCAGGAACGGGAAGTCGTCGTTGATGCCGCCCTGCTTGTAGTGCAGATCGGTGTGGCAGACGCCGCAGGCCTGGATCTTCACCACCGCCTCGCCGGGGCCCGGGTCGGGCACCACGATGGTCTCCACCCGTACGGGCTGGTTCTTGCCCGGTGCGATGACCCCTTGGACCTGCTGCGCCATGCCGCCACTCCCTCTACCCTGCCGTCGGACGTATCAGGAATACACCCTATGAGGAGACCTGGTGCACGCGACGGCCTCCCACGTAGGTCGCGAGCACCCGGGTGTCGCCGATCTCCTCGGGCGGCCCCGCGTACGGGTCGCGGTCGAGCACCGCGAGGTCGGCGAGGGCGCCCGCCCGGATGGAGCCCGTGTCGTCGAGGTGGTTCACGTACGCGGTGCCCGAGGTGTACGCGGCGAACGCGGCGGTCAGGGTGATCCGCTGCGCCGGCAGGAACACCGGGCCCTTCTCGCCGGGCGCGATCCGGTTCACCGCCGTGTGGATGCCCTGCATCGGGTCGGGGCTGCTGACCGGCCAGTCCGAGCCGGCCGCCACGGTCGCCCCGGCGCACAGGAGCGCCGCGAACGGATACTGCCACCCGGCCCGCTCCTCGCCGATGAAGGGGATGGTCAGCTCGTCCATCTGGGGTTCGTGGGAGGCCCACAGGGGCTGGATGTTGGCGGTGGCGCCCAGCGCGCGGAAGCGGGCGATGTCGTCGGGGTGGACGATCTGGAGGTGGGCGAGGTGCGGGCGGGTGTCGGTCCACCCGTTCTTCTCGCGGGCCGCGGCCACCGCGTCAAGGGCGTCGCGCACAGCGCGGTCACCGAGCGCGTGGAAGTGCGCCTGGAAGCCCAGCGCGTCCAGCTCCGTCACATGGGAACGCAGTCGCTCCGGGTCCACGAAACTGGTGCCGGTGTTGGCGGTGGCGCACCCACAGGCGTCGAGGTAGGGGCCGAGCAGCGCCGCCGTGCCGGTCTCGGCGACGCCGTCCAGCATGATCTTGACCGATCCGGCGCGGAAGCGTCCATGGCTCAACTCCCGGCGCTTCTCGACCAGTTCGGGGATCTGCTCGGCGCCGCGCTCGCGGTCCCACCACAGGGCGCCGACGACCCGCGCGGTGAGCGAGCCGTCGCGGGCGGCGCTCCCGTAGGCGTCGGCCGGGTCGTCCATCGAGCCGAAGGTGCCGACGATCGCGTCCTGCCAGGCGGTGATCCCGTACGCGTGGAGGTGGGCCTGGGCGCGCAGCAGCGCCGCGAGGCGTTCGGCGGGGGTGGAGCGGGGGGTGAGCCGGCCGACCAGGTCCATGGCGCCTTCCTGGAGCAGCCCGGTCGGCTCGCCCGCCGCGTCGCGCTCGATGCGGCCGTCGGCGGGGTCGGGTGTGTCCCGGGTGATCCCGGCGAGCGTGAGGGCCGTGGTGTTGACCCAGGCGCCGTGGTGGTCCCGGTTGGGGAGGTAGACGGGGCGGTCCGGCACGACGCGGTCGAGGAGGTCGCGGGTCGGGCTGCCGCCCTCGAAGGCCTCCATGGACCAGCCCCCGCCGGTGATCCACTCCTGCTCGGGGTGGGTGTCGGCGTAGGCCCGTACCGCCGCGAGGGTGTCGGCCGCCGTACGCGTGCCCGTGAGGTCGCAGCGCGCCAGCTCGATGCCCGCCGATACCGGGTGGACATGGGCGTCCTGGAAGCCCGGGATCAGCAACTTGCCGTGGAGGTCGACGACTTCGGTCCTGGGGCCGATCAGTTCGCGCACCTCGTCGTGGCCGACGGCGGTAACGCGGCCCGCGGTGACGGCGACGGAGGTGGCACGGGTACGGGCGGCGTCCAGGGTGAGGACCGGACCGCCGGTGAAGACGAGGTCGGCGGGGTCGTGGCGCATGCGAGATCCGTTTCTGTGCGGGGAGACAGGAGACAGGGAGGGAGGTGCGGTTCTGTGTGTGGGGCAGGTCCCCAGGGGTGGCAGGGAGCAGGCGCGGTTCTGTTGGGGAGGCCGGGGGAACGTGCGGTTCTCTGCGGGAGACAGGGCGAGGAAGGCCGGCGCGCGTGGGCCACACGGTTCGGGGTGCGGTGCCCGGCCATCCTCGCGGACGGCTCAGACGGCCTCGGATGCGGCGCCCAGCTGCGGCGCCGGCCCGGCCTCGGTGACGGACAGGCCGGTGACGAAGTACGGGGACTTCCGCACCCATTTCGCCCAGGCCCCCACGGCGAACCCGCTCAGGAGCATCGCCGCCGGGCAGGCCAGCATGAACCAGCCGTTGTCGGGGCTGACTTCGAAGTGGTCGGCCGAGGTGTAGAAGGTCCAGGCGAGGTAGCCGCCGAGGCCGAGCAGGAAGAGCGCGCTGAGCACCGGGATCACCACGGCCCGTACGGCCTCGCCCGGGCCCGTCCTCAGGGCGCCCCGGAAGCGGCCGGCCGCGGCCAGGGCGGTCAGCGCGTAGTACAGGGACACCACGATCCCGATGGCGTTGACCGAGGCCAGGATCAGATCGCCGATCTTGGGGATGACCAGCGAGAGCACGGCGATGGCCGCCGCGACGGCGCCGACGGCGAGGGTGCCGGCGACCGGGGTCCCGTACCGGGGGCTGACCTTGAGCCAGAGCGGACCCAGCGTCCGGTCGCGGCTCATCGCGAACATGCCGCGCACGGTGGGGATGACGCCGGACTGGAGGGACGCGGTCGCCGAGAAGACCAGGGCGACCAGCGGAAGGGCCGCGAGCGGCTGGGCGGCGAGGCGGTCACCGAAGAAGGTGAGCCCCTGGGCGCCGTGGCCCACCAACTCGTCCTGGCTGAGCACCCGTTGGAAGGCGAAGGAGCCGAGCAGGAACAGGCCGAGCATGGTGAACAGGGTGATGAGGCCCGCCTTCGAGGCGTCCTCGGGGTCGCGTATCTCCTCGTTCACGCTGAAGGTCGACTCGAAGCCCCAGTAGCAGAACACGGAGAGCAGCAGCCCTTGGGCGAGTGCCTGGCCGGAGGGGATGGTGAAGGGGTTCAGCCAGTCGAGCCTGAAGGGGTGCGGGCCCCGGATCAGTCCGTAGCCGCAGAAGCCGAGCAGCACCGCGTACTCGAAGACCAGGAGCCACTTCTGGAGGGTGGCGGCCGAGCGGGTGCCGACGACGGCGGTGAAGGTGACGGCGACCAGGACGAGGATGCCGATCGCGGTGGACTGGGCCGTGGAGTCCGGGTCGAGGCGCAGGCCGAAGGGGGTGCGCAGGCCCGTTTCGCCGGCCAGTTGGAGCAGCGCGGAGCCGGTCACGGCGGTGGTGTAGGCGAGGAAGACGACGGTGGAGACGATGCCGATCCAGCCGGTCAGAAAGCCCAGCCACGGGCTGAGCGAGCGGCCCACCCACACATAGCCGCTGCCCATGTTGGGCTCGACCTTGTTGAGCCGGGTGTACGCGCTCGCGATGCCCAGGATCGGGACGAACGCGAGCAGCATGACGATCGGCAGGTGGGAGCCCACGGCGCCGGCGGTGACGCCGAGGCCGATGCCGATGCTGGTGGTGGCCGCCGTGGAGGACGCGGCGATGGCGACGCCGTCCAGGAGGCCGAGGCTCTTGCGCAGAACGGGTGGGTCGCTGCCGTAGGGAGTGCGCACGCGGGGGCTCCTTCGCCGAGGGGCGCTCATCGGCCCCGATGGCGGCACATCGAACTCCTCGCGGCCCGATTGCGTCAACGCTGTTGTCATAAGGGCGCCCGGTTCGTAGGGTGCGGCGCATGAGCGAGCGAGTGGTGGCGGACGGCGAGCGGCGCCGCCGCCGGCCCACCAAGCGGGGCACGGTCTTGTCGGAGGCCCTGATCGTCGAGACGGCGCTGCGCCTGATCGGGGAGCACGGCGCGGCGGCGCTGACCGTGCGCAGGCTCGGCACGGCGCTCGGCGCGGATCCGAGCGCGCTCTACCGGTACTTCCGGGACACCGACGACCTGCTGCTCGCGGTGGCGGACGAACTGATCGGGCGCACGCTACGCGTGTGGCGGCCGTCCGGCGACTGGCGGGCGGACCTGCGCTCGCTCGGCCTGCGCATCCACGCCGACTACCAGGCGCATCCCCGGGCGGCGGTGCTCACCTGCACGCGGGTGACCGGGCGCGCGCACGAGATGCGGTCGGTGGAGACCATCCTCAAGATCCTTCGCGGGGCCGGGTTCCCGGACGCCGAGGCGGTGCGGATCTACCACGTGTTCGTGGACCAGACGCTGGCGTTCGCGGCGCTCGACGCGACCGTGCTCACGCTGTCCGAGCAGTCCCGTGAGCTGGAGGAGCGGACCTGGCGGGAGCGGTACGCGGCGCTCGGCGCGGACACCCATCCGCATGTGGCCGCCACGGCGCCGGTCCTGGTGGCGGAGATGGGCCGCAGCGCCTATCCGGCCGCCCTGGAGATGATGCTCGCCGCGGCCGCGGCCCGGCTGCGGCACGTGGGGGCGTGAGCCCGGCGTGGACTCGGGCGCGGGTCGGGCGCCGACCGGGCGTGGATCGGGCGCCGACCCGGTGTGGATCGGGCGCGGACCGGACGCGCGAGAGGGCGGCACCCCGTGGTCGGGGTACCGCCCCCTCAAAAGGAGCCGGGACTCGGTGAGGCTACGCCTTGGGCTTGTCCGCGGCGAGCACGCCGACGCGCTTGCGCACCACGTACCAGCCGCCGACGAGCAGCGCCGCGATGATCGGCAGGCAGTAGATCGTGGTGCGGCCCACTCCCCCGCCGTACCACATCAAGAACGCCACGGCCGCGAGGAAGACCAGCGTCACGATCTGGGTGTAGGGCGCCCAGGGCAGCTTGTAGGAGGGGCGCTGAAGGCGGCCCTCCTGGGCGCGGCGCCAGAACAGCAGCGAGCAGATCATGATCATCGCCCAGGTGCCGAGGATGCCGATGGAGGCGAAGTTGAGCACGATCTCGAAGGCGTCGTCGGGCACGAAGCCGTTGAGGGCGACGCCGAGGACACCGAAGAACGCCGTGAACAGGACGCCGCCGTAGGGGACCTTGCCCTTGTTCATCACGCCGACGAACTTGGGCGCGGAGCCCGCGAGCGACATCGAGCGCAGGATCCGGCCGGTGGAGTACAGGCCGGAGTTCAGGCTGGAGAGCGCCGCGGTGAGGACCACGAGGTTCATCACGCCGGCCGCACCCGGCACGCCGACCTTGTCGAGGACGGTGACGAACGGGCTCTGGTTCTCGGAGTACTCGGTGTACGGAAGCAGCAGCGCGAGCAGCACCACGGAGCCGACGTAGAAGATGCCGACGCGCCACATGATCGAGTTGATCGCCTTGGGCAGGACCTTCTGCGGGTTCTCCGTCTCGCCGGCGGCGACGCCGCACAGCTCCACCGAGGCGTACGCGAAGACGACGCCCTGGATGACCAGCAGCATGGGCAGCATGCCCATCGGGAAGATGCCGCCGTGGCTGGTGATGTTGGCGAAGCCGGGCGTGGAGCCGTCGACGTCGTGCTGGGTCACCACGAGGTAGATGCCGACCAGCATGAAGGCCACGAGCGCGACGACCTTGATGATCGCGAACCAGAACTCCATCTCGCCGAAGTACTTCACCGAGATCAGGTTGGCGGTGAGCACGACGGCGAGCGCGACGAGCGCGCAGACCCACTGCGGGACGCTGCTGAACATGGCCCAGAAGTGGGCGTAGGTCGCGGCCGCGGTGATGTCGGCGACGGCGGTGGTGGACCAGTTCAGGAAGTACAGCCAGCCCGCCGTGTAGGCGCCCTTCTCGCCCATGAACTCACGGGCGTAGGAGACGAAGGCGCCCGAGGAGGGGCGGTAGAGCACGAGCTCACCGAGGGCCCGTACGACGAAGAAGGCGAAGACGCCGCAGACCGCGTAGGCGATGGCGAGCGAGGGGCCCGCGCCCGCCATCCGGCCGCCGGCACCGAGGAAGAGGCCGGTGCCTATCGCGCCGCCGATGGCGATCATGTTGATGTGGCGGGACTTGAGGTCCTTGCTGTAACCGGCGTCACCGGCGTCGATGTGGGGGGTGCCCGTGCTCGCCCCCGCGGGGGCACTCTGGGGCTCGGCCGCAGGCATGGTGCGGTCACTCATGGAGTAGTTCGCCTTTGTGAGGGGTCATGCGGTCGTGCGGGACCGGTTCGCGTCGGTGATGCAGATCGTCACCCTGGCACGGGCCGGCGGCCCATACTCCCCGCTGTCGGCACAGTTTGGCAGTGTCCAATGTCACGTACGGGCAGATTTGAGATGTTTCTGAGGTAACCGAAAGGTATCCGGTGCGTGTTTTTGTTGCTCAGGGTACCTAGGGCGCGAGGACGTCGAGTTCCTGGAGGGCGCCCACCGCGATCTCCCGGGTCAGCCGCTCCGCCTCCGCCGCGTCTCGTGCGCGCACCGCCTCGGCCACCCGCACGTGCAAAGTGACGGCCGCCGGATCGGGGTCGGGGAACATCACGCGGTGGTGGGTGCGGCCGGTCAGGACCTCCGCCACCACGTCGCCGAGCCGGGCGAACATCTCGTTGCCCGAGGCGTTGAGCACGATCCGGTGGAAGGCGACGTCGTGCACGAGGTACGCCTCCAGCCGGCGCCCGCGCGAGGTGGCCACCATGCCGAGGGCCTGCGCGGTGAGGTCGGCGCACTGCTCGGGGGTGGCGTGCAGGGCGGCGAGCCCGGCGGCCGCCGGCTCCACCGCGGAGCGCAGCACGGTCAGGGAGCGCAGCTGGCGCGGGCGGTCGGCGCCGGCCAGGCGCCACCGGATGACCTGCGGGTCATAGACGTTCCACCGCTCGGGCGGCTGTACGGTCACGCCGACCCGGCGCCGGGACTCGACCAGATACATGGATTCCAGGACCCGGACCACCTCGCGGACCACGGTGCGCGAGACGTCGAAGCGCTGGGCCAGCTCATCGGTGCGCAGCACGCTGCCGGGCGCGTAGTCACCTGCGGTGATCGCCAGGCCGAGGCGTTCGAGCACATGCGGGTGAAGGCCCCGGGCCCCAGTCGTCATGCGCCAAGCCTACGGGGGCGCAAGGAGGCTTCAAAAGTATGACTTTTACATCACGACCTCTTGAATATGTCGTACCTAATGGGTTTGAGTGTGCGCGACGGACATCGATGTCGATGAGGACAGCGAGGCACCACCGCATGAACTCCCCCCTGACCATCGTGGTGATGGGCGTCGCCGGGACCGGCAAGACCACCATCGGACCGCTGGTGGCGGCACGGCTCGGCGTCCCCTACGCCGAGGGCGACGACTTCCACCCCGAGGCCAACGTCGCCAAGATGTCCGCGGGCATCCCGCTCGACGACGCCGACCGCCTGCCCTGGCTCGACGCGATCGGCGCGTGGGCGCACGGCCGCGCCGGACTCGGCGGCGTCGTCAGCAGCTCCGCGCTCAAGCGGAGCTACCGCGACCGGCTGCGGGCGGCCGCCCCGGGGATCGTCTTCCTGCACCTGACCGGCGACCGCGCGCTCATCGAGCGGCGGATGGCCGAGCGCAGGGGCCACTTCATGCCGGCCGCGCTGCTCGACTCGCAGTTCGCCACCCTCCAGCCGCTCGGCGCCGACGAGGCGGGCGTCGCCGTCGACGTCAGCGGCACCCCCGAGGACATCGCGGAGCGCGCCGCCACCGCGCTGCGAACGCTCACCATCTAAGGATTTCCACCGTGACCAGACTCAGCGTCGAGTTCCTGGCAGCGGACGCCACGCAACCGATCACTTCGGCCGGCCACACCCAGCTGGGCATCGCCGTACTCGCGGGCATCGCCGTCATCGTCCTGCTCATCACCCGGTTCAAACTGCACGCCTTCTTGGCCCTGACCATCGGCTCCCTCGCGCTCGGCGCCTTCGCGGGCGCGCCGCTCGACAAGGCCATCGCCAGCTTCAGCGCCGGGCTCGGCAGCACCGTCGCGGGGGTCGGCGTACTCATCGCGCTCGGTGCGATCCTGGGCCGCCTGCTCGCCGACTCCGGCGGCGCGGACCAGATCGTGGACACCATCTTGGCCAAGGCCGGCAAGTCCGGCGGACGGGCCATGCCCTGGGCGATGGTGGCCATCGCCGCGATCATCGGGCTTCCGCTGTTCTTCGAGGTCGGCATCGTGCTGCTGATCCCCGTGGTGCTTCTCGTCGCCAAGCGCGGCAACTACTCCCTGATGCGGATCGGCATCCCCGCGCTGGCCGGGCTCTCCGTGATGCACGGCCTCATCCCGCCGCACCCCGGGCCGCTGGTCGCCGTCGACGCGATCGGCGCCAACCTGGGCATCACCCTCGCCCTCGGCGTCGTGGTCGCCGTCCCGACGGTGATCATCGCGGGGCCGGTGTTCTCGAAGTACGCCGCCCGCTGGGTCGACATCCCGGCCCCCGACAAGATGATCCCGGCCAGGCCCTCCGAGGACCTGGACAAGCGGCCCGGCTTCGGCGCGACGCTGGCCACCGTGCTGCTCCCGGTCGCCCTGATGCTGGCCAAGGCGCTGGTCGACATCGTCGTCGACGACCCCAAGGACCATGTGCAGCGCGTCGCCGACGTCGTCGGCTCGCCGCTGATCGCGCTGCTCGCGGCCGTCCTGGTAGCCCTCTTCACCCTTGGCCGGGCCGCCGGGTTCACCAAGGAGCGGATCTCGACGACCGTCGAGAAGTCCCTCGCGCCGATCGCGGGCATCCTGCTGATCGTGGGCGCGGGCGGCGGTTTCAAGCAGACCCTGATCGACGTGGGCGTCGGCCACATGATCCTGGACCTCTCCAAGGACTGGGCGATCCCCTCCCTTCTCCTTGCCTGGCTGATCGCGGTGGCGATCCGGCTCGCGACGGGCTCCGCGACGGTGGCCACCATCTCCGCCGCGGGTCTGGTGGCACCGCTCGCCGCCGACATGTCCAGCGCGCACACGGCGCTGCTCGTGCTCGCCGTCGGCGCCGGCTCGCTCTTCTTCAGCCACGTCAACGACGCCGGGTTCTGGCTGGTGAAGGAGTACTTCGGGATGGACGTCGGCCAGACGGTCAAGACCTGGTCGCTGATGGAGACGATCATCTCGGTGGTGGCGCTCGGCTTCGTGCTCCTGCTGTCACTGGTGATCTAGGCGCGCGCTTTCCGCGGCGTCGTCGGACTCCGACTCCGGCTCCCACAAGGGGTGTTCGCGCGTCGCCCACGTCCGCTCGACCGACCCGGTGCGCATGCCACGGCGTGCCTCCGGGTCGCCGAGCGCCATCCACACATGGCCGGCGACGACGATGCCGATGGCCAGCGACAGCCAGTCGTGCACGAACGTGGAGCCCGTACGCACCTCGATGGGCGCGAGGTGGGTGAACCACATCAGCACCCCGGTGCCCAGCATCACCAGCGCGGCGCCCGCGATCCAGCCCGCGTACAGCTTCTGCCCCGCGTTGAACTTCCCGGCGGGGCGCGGCGCGTGGAGCCGGCGCAGCGCGCTGCGCAGCCAGGTCCGGTCGTAGGGGTGGAAGCGGTTGAGCCGGCCGAGCTCCGCGCGGAACGCCCGTGAGGCGAGCCCGACGAGAGCCGGCGCCGGCAGCAGCACCCCGCAGATCTCATGCACCCGCACGACCAGTTCGCGGCGTCCGACGGCCTCGGCGAACTGCGGGACGTAGAGGATCGCCGCAGTGACCACACAGGCCCCCATCAGCCAGGCCGTCACACGGTGCACCCAGCGCACACCGGGCGTGAACCTCCTTACGGCGCTGGGGAGTTCAGGGGGCGGTGGGGGTGTCGTCGCGTCCGTTGGACCGGCCGACCCAGGCGTCGGTGTCATAGCCTCGCTCCTCCCAGTAACCCCGCTCGGCCTTCTCCGTCACCGTGATCCCGGAGAGCCACTTCGCCGACTTGTAGAAGTACATCGGCGCCACATACAGACGGACCGGGCCGCCGTGGACGTGGCTGACCGGCTTGTCCTGCATGCTCAGGGCGACCAGAACGTCGTCGCGGCGCGCCTGTTCGAGGGTGAGGCTTTCGCTGTAGGCCCCGTCGAAGCAGGTGAAGCGGACCGCGCCGGCACCGGGACGTACGCCCGCCGCGTCCAGGAGGCGCGAGAGCTGGACGCCCGCGAAGGGGGTGCCGGGCACCCGCCAGCCGGTCACGCACTGCACGTCGCGCACCAGACGGGTCTGCGGCAGCGCGCGCAGGGCGTCGAGGGTGTAGGTCGTGGGTCTGGTGACCATGCCGTCGATGGTGAGGCGGTAGTCGGCGGCGCTCTTGGTGGGGACCGATGAGGTCACCGAGTAGTAGCGGAAGCCGCCGCCGTTGGGCAGCAGGCTGGTGAGGCCGGTGGGGTCCTTGTCGGCGGCGGCGCCGAGGAAGGATTCGAGTCCGCCCTGGACGTAGCGGGCGGAGGCGACGCCGGCCACGCCGAGCCCGAGCATGCCGAGCACGAGTCTGCGGCCGATGGGGGTGCCCCGTGGTGGCGACGGGGTTGGTTCTGGTGTCACCCCCTGATTCGAACACCCGGGGGCGGGTCGTGCCAGGGTTCCGGTCCGCACGTCACCGTTCCGTCAGAATTCCGGCGGGCGGTTCAGGGGCCGGCGCGCCGCACGGGGCCGGACGCTCCGCCTCCCCGCCCCGGCCGATCCGGGCGTGCGTCCCGGGTCTCCTCGCCCGCAGCACGAACCCGTGGAGCAGCCCGCCCGCCCACGCGAGGACGAGGATCCCGGGCAGCAGCCGCGCCACCGCGTCGCCCGGGCCCACACCGATCAGCACCGGGAACTGTTTGACGGTGTACGCGGCGACTCCGAGCAGGGCGATGCCCGCGACGCCCGCCGCGAGAAGCCGCCACCACTGGGCGGCGGCCGCGCCGTGGCGCGCGAAGAAGACGATCACCGCGAGCGAGGTGGTGGCCAGGAGCAGGACCACGCCGAGGGCGCCCGTCGTGCTCGCCCAGGTGAACAGGTGCGTGACCGGTGCCGTCGCGTCGCCGGGCGGTCCCTGGTCGGTCAGCGCGAAAGCGGCGACGAGAGCCACCGAGAGCACGGTCTGGAGCAGTGAGCCGGTGGCCGGGGCGCCGCCCGCCGTGGTGCGCCCCACAGCGGCGGGCAGCAGTCCCTCGCGGCCCATGGCGAAGGCGTACCGGGACACGACCTGGTGGAAGCTGAGCAGCGCCGCGAACACGCCGGTCACGAACACGACGTGGAGTGCGTCGGTGAACGTGCCGCCGAGGTTCTTGTCGGCGAGGGCGAACAGCAGCCCCATGCCCTGTTTCTGCGCGGAGTCGGCGACATCGCGCGGGCCCGAGGCGAGGGTCAGCGCCCAGGAACTGAGCGCGAACAGCGCCGTCACACAGCCGATGGCGAGCAGGACGACGCGCTTGACCACGACGCCGGCGCGGCGGGTCTCCTCGGCGTACACCGGGGCCTGCTCGAAGCCGGTGAACGCGGCGGCGCAGAAACACAGCGCGATCCCGACGCCGCCCCTGGCCAGCAGGTGTGGGTTGAAGGCGTGCGGCGAGATCCGGCCTTCGGCCGGATGTGCGAGGGCCGCGACGTCGAAGACGAGGACGAGCGCGACCTCGGCGGCCAGGAGCACGCCGAGCACCGTGGCACCGAGGGCGATCCCCCGCCGGGCCAGGGCGCCGACCAGGGCCGCCGCGAGCAGCGCGGGCACCCACCAGTCGATGGTCACCCGCAGATGGGCGGCGAGAAGCCCCGAGACCTCGGCTCCGAACAGGCCATAGAGGCCGGATTGGAGCGCGCTGTAGGCGGTGAGCGCCCCCCAGGAGGCGGCGGCGCCCGCGGTCGGTCCGAGTCCGCGCGCGACGCAGGCGTAGAGCGCGCCGGCGTGGCGCACCTGGCGGCTCACGCCGGCGTACCCGACGCCGAACAGGGCGAGCACACCGCCCATGACCACGAAGAGGAGCGGCTGGCCGACGACGCCCGTCGCGGCGAACGCGGTCGGCATCACCCCGGCCACGACGACCAGGGGCGCGCTCGCGGCGAGGACCGAGGCCAGCACGCCCGCCCCGCCGAGCCGCCCGCCCCTCAGCGCCCGGCCCTGCCCGTCGTACGTGGTGCTCTCGGCCTCGCTCGGCATGCGGGATGACTGCCCTTTCGGTGAACGCGCGTCCAGCTCAAGGGAGTTGGCGCGGTCGTGACCGTAGAACGCGCGCGTGAACACGAAAGGGACGCCGCCCCAATGCGCGCTTGCCGTGCGGGGGCCACCGCATGATCGACTTCTCGTGGCCGCGCGGCCCGGCGCTGCCGCAGGCCGCTACGACACCGCGCGGGCCGCCGCCCGCCCCGCCGCGCGGCCCGAGAAGAGGCACCCGCCCAGGAAGGTGCCTTCGAGGGAGCGGTAGCCGTGGACGCCTCCGCCGCCGAAGCCCGCCGCCTCGCCCGCCGCGTACACGCCCGGCAGGGGGTCGCCGCCGGGGGTGAGGACGCGGGAGGACAGGTCGGTCTCCAGGCCACCGAGCGACTTGCGGGTCAGGATGTGGAGCTTGACCGCGATCAGCGGGCCGGCCGCGGGGTCCAGGAGGCGGTGCGGGGGCGCGGTGCGGATGAGTTTGTCGCCGAGGTAGCGGCGCGCGCCCCGGATGGCGGTGACCTGGAGGTCCTTGGTGAAGGGGTTGGCGATCTCGCGGTCGCGGGCCCGGATCTCGCGGCGCAGGGCGCTCTCGTCGATCAACGGCTCCTTGGTGAGCGCGTTCATGCCGCGCACCAGGGACGCGAGGTCCCTCTCGACGACGAAGTCCGCGCCGTGGTCCATGAACGCCTTGACCGGGCCCGGCACCTCCGCCCTGGCCCGCCCGATGACCCCGCGCACCGACATGCCGGTCAGGTCGGGGTTCTGCTCGGAGCCGGAGAGGGCGAACTCCTTGCCGATGATCTTCTGGTCGAGCACGAACCACGTGTAGTCGTACCCGGTCCGCATGATGTGGTCGAGCGTGCCGAGCGTGTCGAAGCCGGGGAAGAGCGGCACCGGCAGGCGGCTGCCGCGCGCGTCCAGCCAGAGCGAGGAGGGTCCGGGCAGGATGCGTATGCCGTGCCGGGCCCAGATCGGGTTCCAGTTCTGGATGCCCTCGGTGTAGTGCCACATGCGGTCGCCGTTGATGTGGTGGGCGCCGGCCTGTTCGGTGATGCCGAGCATGAGGCCGTCCACATGGGCGGGCACCCCGCAGAGCATGTGCTCGGGCGGGGTGCCGAGCCGCGGGGGCCACTGGGCGCGGACGAGATCGTGGTTGCCGCCGATGCCGCCGCTGGTCACGATCACGGCCTGCGCCTTAAGCTCGAAGGCACCGGTGACGGTCCGGGTGGACGCGGTTCCGCGCGCGGCGCCCGACGGCTCCAGGACCTCGCCGGTCACCGTGTCGATGACGCCGGCCGTGCGGCCGAGCCCCGTCACCCGGTGGCGGAACGCGAACCGAACAAGCCCCCGGGCGGCGCCCTCCCGCACCCTCCGCTCGAACGGGGCGACGATGCCGGGCCCGGTGCCCCAGGTGATGTGGAAGCGGGGAACGGAGTTGCCATGCCCGGTGGCGTCGTAGCCGCCCCGTTCGGCCCAGCCCACCACGGGGAAGAACCGCACGCCCCCGGCCCGCAGCCACGCCCGTTTCTCGCCGGCCGCGAAGTCGACATAGGCCTCGGCCCACGCACGCGGCCAGCGGTCCTCGGCCCGGTCGAAGCCGGCCGTGCCGTACCAGTCCTGGAGCGCGAGCGCCCGGCTGTCCTTGATCCGCATGCGGCGCTGCTCGGGCGAGTCCACGAGGAAGAGCCCGCCGAAGGACCAGTGCGCCTGGCCACCGATGGACTGTTCGGGCTCCTGGTCGAGCAGGATCACCTTCCTGCCCGCGTCCACCAGCTCCGCCGTGGCCACCAGGCCCGCGAGCCCCGCCCCGACCACGATCACATCGGCGTCGTACGCCATCGGCCGCTCACTCCGCTCGTCCGCCACGTTACCCGTGGGTCAGATCTTCGGGCGGCACCCACCCGGCGTCAACCGCCCGGCTGCGGGCACCCGGCAGGCAGCCGCCTCCCCGGGGCGCTATCGTCGGCCAAGGCAGCGCCCCCCGGCCGTACTTGAGGTGTACGTCGTGTCGGTCCTGGTCCTCGTCCTCGCCGTGAGCGCAGCGTGTTGTCTGGGCTCGGGCTTCGTGTTGCAGCAGAACGCGGCGCAGCACGCCCCGCTGAGCGACTTCCTGTCCCCGAGGCTGCTGCTCGACCTGGTGCGGATGCCGCGCTGGCTGGCCGGGATAGGCCTGATGGTGGCGGGCATGGCTCTCAGCGCCCTCGCGCTCGGCTGGGGCGAGGTGTCCCTGGTCGAACCGCTGGTGGCGACCAACTTGTTCTTCGCCATGTGGCTGTCCAGACTCCAGACCCACCAACCGCTGGGCCGCCAGGGCTGGGCGGGTCTCGCGCTGCTCGCGGGCGGGGTCACCGCGTTCATCGTGGCGGGCCAGCCCCAGGGTGGCGTCGCGGTCGCGGGGGCGCTGCGGCACTGGCTGATCGTGGGCCTGGTGGTCGGCATCGCCCTGCTGCTCGCCGCGCTCGCCAAGCACGCCCGGCTCAGCGTGGCGGCCCCGGTCCTGCTGGCCGTCGCGGCGGGCATGCTCTACGGACTCCAGGACGCGCTGACCCGGATCAGCGGCCAGCGCCTGTCGCGCGGCGGCTGGCCCGAGCTGATGGCGAGCTGGCAGCCGTACGCGGTGATCGCGCTCGGGGTGAGCGGACTCGTCCTCGTGCAGAGCGCCTTCGAGACGGCCCCGCTGCGCATGTCGCTGCCCGCCCTCACGGCGGCCCAGCCGCTCGCGGGGATCGCCTGCGCGGTCGGCTTCCTCGGCGACCGGCTGCGGACCGACACCGGAGCGCTGGCCTGGGAGGCCGCCGGGCTCGCGGCGATCGTCGCGGGCATCGTGCTGCTCGGGCTGCATCCCGCGATGCCGTCGGGCAGCGCGTCCCAGGAGGAGGCCCGCGACCTCCAGCCGCACTGAACGGCCCCGAGCGCGACGAAGGCGGGGCTGCGGGCTGCGGGCTGCGGGCTGCGGGCTGCGGGCTGCGGGCGGATGCTTTCATGGGCCCATGAATCCGGCTGACGAAATCCTGGACATCGTCGACGAGCACGACACCGTGACCGGGCAGGCCCGGCGCGCCGACGTCTACGCGCGCGGCCTTCGCCACCGCTGCGTGTTCGTCCTGGCCTGGGACGCGGCGGGCCGGGTCTTCGTCCACCGCCGCACCCCCCAGAAGCTGGTCTTCCCCTCCCTGTACGACATGTTCGTCGGCGGTGTGGTCGGCGCGGGCGAGTCCTACGACGTCGCGGCGCTGCGCGAGGCCGAGGAGGAGCTGGGGGTCACCGGGCTGCCCCGGCCCGTGCCGCTGTTCAAGTTCCTCTACCAGGACGGGGAGCTGAGCTGGTGGTCATCGGTGTACGAGGTGCGCTGCGAGCTGCCGGTGCGCCCGCAGGTGGAGGAGGTGGCCTGGCACGCCTTCCTGCCGCTCGCCGAGCTGGAGCGCCGCATCGACGACTGGGAGTGGGTGCCGGACGGGCTCGCGGCCTGGCGGCGGCTGCGCGCAGGCGGTCACGGGCCTTCGTGAGGGATGCCGGGCCGATGCCGGGCCGTCGTGAGGGCCGACGGGTAGGGTGCGGCAGGTGATCATGATCGTGCAGACCCTGCGGCTGTGGTTCGCGCCCGGGCGCATCGGCGAGGAGGGCGACACCCCCGACTACCGGTTCTCCCTCGCCAACGAGCGCACCTTTCTGGCCTGGATCAGGACCTCGCTCGCGCTGGTCGGGGGCGGTTTCGCGGTCGATCAGTTCCTGCCGGGACTGCGCTGGGGCGTCCGGGTCGCGCTCGCGCTCGCGCTGCTGGCGTCGGGGGTGCTGTGCGCGCTGCGCGCGGTCAACCACTGGGTGCGGTGCGAGCGGGCCATGCGGCGCGGCGAGGACCTTCCGGTCTCGCGCTTCCCCACCGTCCTCGGCCTGGCGGTGGCACTGGTCGCGGTGGCGATGGTGCTCGTCGTCGTCTTCGGCTGGGCGGGCTGATGTCCGCGCCGGGCGCCGCCCGCGACCCCGGGCTCCAGCCGGAGCGGACCCGGCTCGCGTGGCGGCGTACCACCTTGTCCTGCACGGTGGCGGCCGTGCTCGCCGCCAAACAGGCGCTGCGACAAGGGAGTTCACCCTTCGCCCTGGCGGCGGTGGCGCTCAGCGCGCTGGTCTGGCTCGGCTTCCTTGCCGTGGCGCACCGCCGCATCCAGACCCTGAGCGACGGCGCCCGCCCCCGGGTGCTCGCGCCCCGCGCCGCGCTGGGCGCCGCCGCGTGCACGGTGGCCCTGGCGTCATTCGCCGTCGCGATACTTTTCTGAGCCGGACGCCCGTTCTGAGCCGGACGCCGTTTCTCAACCGGACGCCCTTTGTCAGCCGGACGCCTCCTGAGCCGGACAACCTTCTGAGCCCAACGCTTCCTGAGCCGGACGCTCTTCCTGAGCCCGATGTTTTTCCGGGCCTCCCTCGCCCGACGCGGTTTTTCCGGGCTTCCCTCCCCCGACGCGCCCGCCGATCCAGGGGCCGGCCTGGACGGCATACCGACTGGTCGGTAGCGTATCCCGGTACACGATGACCGACCCCGCTGTGGAGGTGCCGAACATGAGCGCAGTCCCCCCGCCAGGCCTCGATCCGGAGCGGCTGCGGACCCATCTGGACCGCGCACGGCCGGGCCTTGTGAGCGGACCGCTCAGCGCCCGCCTGATCGAGGGCGGCCGGTCGAACCTGACGTATGTCGTCACCGACGGCGCCGGTCAGTGGGTCGTGCGGCGGCCGCCGCTCGGCCATGTGCTCGCCACCGCGCACGACATGAAGCGCGAGCACCGGGTCATCAGCGCGCTGCACCCGACGAACGTCCCGGTGCCCGAGCCGGTGCTGCTGTGCGAGGACGAGTCGGTGCTCGGCGCGCCGTTCTACGTCATGGAGTACGTGGCGGGCACCCCGTACCGCACCGCCGAACAGCTCGCGCCGCTCGGTCCCGAGCGGACCAGGGCCGCCGTGCTCTCCCTCGTGGACACGCTCGTCGAGCTGCACGCCGTCGACCCCGAGGCGGTCGGGCTCGGCGACTTCGGACGGCCGGACGGCTTCCTCGACCGCCAGCTGCGCCGCTGGGGCAAGCAGCTGGACGCCTCGCGCAACCGCGAGCTCGCCGGCATCGACGAACTGCACGCCGCCCTCGGGCGCGACCTGCCGGCCTCGCCCGCGCCCACCGTCGTGCACGGCGACTACCGTCTGGACAACGTCCTGATCGGCGACGACGACCGGATCAAGGCGGTGCTCGACTGGGAGATGTCCACGCTCGGTGACCCGCTGACCGACCTCGGGCTGCTCGTCATGTACAGCGCGAAACTCGACCTGCCCCACTCGCCGGTGTCCACCACGGCGGGCGCCGCAGGGCACCCCTCCCCCGCCGAGCTGATCGAACGCTACGCGGCCCGCTCCGGCCGGGACACCTGCGCCATCTCCTGGTACACGGCGTTCGCCTGGTTCAAGCTCGCCGTGATCCTCGAAGGCATCCACTACCGCTACACCCTCGGCCAGACCGTGGGCGCCGGGTTCGACCGCATCGGCGAGCTGGTCCCCGTCTTCATCGAGCACGGCCTCACCACCCTTCAGGAAGGCTGAACCCCCGCATGGACTTCGCATTCGACGCCCGCACCGAAGAGCTGCGGACCAGGCTCCTCGCCTTCATGGACGAGTACGTCCACCCCGCCGAGACCACCGCGCACGAGCAGCGCGCCGAGCTCGCCTCGCCCTGGGACACCCCGCGCGTGGTCGGCGAGCTCAAGGCCGAGGCGCGCCGCCAGGGCCTGTGGAATCTCTTCCTTCCCGACGCCGAGCACGGCGCGGGGCTCACCAACCTCCAGTACGCCCCGCTGGCCGAAATCACCGGCCGCTCCCCGCAGTTGGCGCCCACCGCCCTCAACTGCGCGGCCCCCGACACCGGGAACATGGAGGTCCTGGCCCAGTTCGGCTCGGACGAGCAGAAGAAGCGATGGCTGGAGCCGCTGCTCGCCGGGGAGATCCGCTCGGCCTTCGCGATGACCGAGCCGGAGGTGGCCTCCTCCGACGCCACCAACATCGAGACGCGGATCGAGCGGGACGGTGACCACTACGTCATCACCGGGCGCAAGTGGTACATCTCCGGCGCGATGAACCCGGACTGCACGATCTTCATCGTGATGGGCAAGACGGACCCGGGCAACGCCGACGTGCGCCGCCAGCAGTCGATGGTCCTGGTGCCGCGCGACACCCCCGGCGTCGAGATCCGGCGCGCGATGCGGGTGTACGGCTACGAGGACCACTCCCACGGCGGCCACGCCGAGGTCGTCTTCCACGGCGCCCGGGTGCCCGTGAGCAGCCTGGTCGGCGAGGAGGGCGGGGGCTTCGCCATCGCGCAGGCCCGGCTCGGGCCCGGCCGGATCCACCACTGCATGCGGCTGATCGGCATGGCCGAGCGTGCCATCGAGCTGATGTGCCGCAGGGCCGTGTCCCGTACGGCGTTCGGCAAGCCGATCGCACAGCAGGGCGTGGTGCAGGAGTGGATCGCGGACGCGCGGGTCGCGGTCGAGCAGCTGCGCCTGCTCGTCCTGAAGACGGCCTGGCTGATGGACACGGTGGGCAACCGGGGCGCGCACACCGAGATCCAGGCCATCAAGATCGCCACCCCGCGCACCGTGGTCGGCATCCTCGACGACGCCGTCCAGCTGCACGGGGCGGGCGGCGTGAGTCAGGACTTCCCGCTGGCCGAACTGTGGGCGGCGGCAAGGACGTTGCGGCTCGCGGACGGCCCGGACGAGGTGCACCAGCGCTCACTGGCCCGCCGCGAGCTGAAGAAGTACCTGTAGCGAAGGGGAGGTTCAGGGGCGCAGCGCGCGCAGCAGCAGGTCGGCGAGGTGGTCGGCGACCTGCTGCTGGGTGAGCGGGCCGCCGGGGCGGTACCAGGTGGACAGGTGGTGGACGGAGCCGAAGTGGTAGTCCACCACCAGGTCGGCCGGGGTCGCCACGGAGAACACGCCCGCCTCCTGGCCCTCTTCGATGAGCGCGCGGAACCGTTCGTGGTAGCGCCGGCGCTCGGCCCGCACCTGCTTGTTCTTCTCCGGGCTCAGTTGGTGCATCGAGCGGAAGAAGATCGCCGCGTCGTCCAGGTTGTCGATGGTGGTCACCACCACGTCGGCGGCCGCCTCGCGCAGCCGCTTCTCGATCGGCTCGTCCGCGTCGGCGAACGCGTCGAGCCGTTCCTGCTGGAGGCGCAGCACCCGGGCGTACACCTCCTGGAGCAGGTCCTCCTTGGAGCCGAAGTAGTGGTAGAGGGCGCCCTTGGTGACGCCCGCCGCCTCGACGATCTCCTGCACGGAGGTGCGGTCGTAGCCGTTCTCCGCGAACAGCCGGGTGGCGGCGGCGAGCAGCCGCTGGGGGACGGGCGTGGTGCCGCTCGTGTCCGTCGCCTTGGCCATCGCCGCCACCTTTCCGTGGTGCTTGCGCGAGGGGCGCTGCCCCCGCCGTGTGCTGGTCGCGCGGTACCGGTCGTGCCGCGCCGGCCGGCCGTTCACGCCGGCCCGCTCCTCGGGCGCTACGCCCGGTCGCGCAGTTCCCGCCTGAGGATCTTCCCACTCGTGGTCTTGGGAAGTTCCGTCAGGATCTCCACCTCGCGCGGGTACTTGTAGGCCGCGAGCCGTTCCTCGCAGTACGCCGCGAGCCGGTCCGGGTCGGCGTCCGCGCCGGGGCGCAGACTGACGTACGCCTTGACGCTCTCGCCCCGGTAGGGGTCGGGGATGCCCACGACGGCGGCCTCCCGCACCGCCGGGTGGGTGTAGAGGACGTCCTCCACCTCGCGCGGCCAGACCTTGAAGCCGGACGCGTTGATCATGTCCTTCATCCGGTCGACCACGTAGAGCCAGCCGTCGCGGTCCATGAACCCGATGTCGCCGGTGCGCAGTTCGCCGTCCGGGAACGCCTCGGCGGTGGCGTCGGGGCGGCGCCAGTAGCCGGGCACCACCTGCGGTCCGCGCACCACGATCTCGCCCTGCTCACCGAGGGGCACCTCGTTGCCTTCGGCGTCGATGATCCGTACGACCGTTTGCGGCCCCGGCACGCCGACCGAGAGCGTGCCGGAGACGGGATCGACCGGGGCCTCCCTCTCGGGCGGGACCGAGGCGCAGGGGGCGGTGCACTCGGTCAGGCCGTAGCCGTTGCGGATGTACGGTCCGAAGTCCGCGCGGAACTTCTCCACCAAGGCGGGCGGCAGCGGGGCGCCGCCCGAGAAGATGAGGCGGAAGGAGGCGAAGTGCTCCCGGGTGACACCGGGAGCGGCCGCGAGCGCCATGAAGGCCGTGGCGGGGCCGACCGTGTAGGCGGGGCGGTGTTCGGTGAACGCGTCCAGGACGACGCCCGGGTGGAAGCGGTAGGTCAGGATCAGGGTGCCCGCGTTGGCGAGGCAGGTCGCGAGTTCGCAGACCATGCCGGTGATGTGGAAGAGCGGCGCGAGCGTGAAGTAGCCCGAGCCTTCGGCTATGGGGTGTCCGGTGCGCTGCCTCTCCGCGTTGTAGGTGATGCCGCGATGGGTGTTCATCGCGCCCTTGGGGGTTCCGCTGGTGCCGGAGGTGTAACTGATCAACGCCGTGTCGTCACCGGATGGTTCCCGCCCCGCCGGAGCGTCGTGCTCCGCCCGGGCGACGGCGATGAGGTCGTCGGCGTCCGCCGGCCGGGGCAGTCGTTCGAAGCCGAGGACGCGCTTGTCGTCGCGGGTCTGGAGGTCGAGTTCGCAGGCGGTGAGCGCGATGCGTACCGGGGAGCGGGCGGCGCTCTCGCGCAGGTACTCCTCCCAGGCCCCCTCGGAGCAGATCAGCGCGGCGGCCTCGGCGTCCGCGAGGACGTGCGCCACCTCGCCGGACTTGTACATCGGGTTGAGCGGCACGACCACGGCGCCGGCCTTCCAGGCGCCGAGCAGGGCGATCACGAAGTGCGGGGTGTTCTGGAGCATGAGCGCGACGCGCTCGCCGCCGGCCAGGCCGCGCTCGGCCAGGTGCCCGGCCACGGAGTCGGACAGGGCGTCGACCTCCCGGTAGCTGAGGCGGCCGTCGAAGTAGGCGAGCGCGGTGTGTTCGGGGGCCCGGGCGACGGCGGCGCGCAGGGAGTGCAGCACCGTTTCGGGCGGGGTGATGTCCGCGCGCTGGGCGGCGCTGAGCTGGGTGAGCCAGGGCCTGGCCGCGTAGATCGAGGTCATCCCGCTTGCGTCTCCCACTTCTGCTGAAGGTGATTCATGTTGGCCAGCCAGCGGTCCGGGGTGGCGGCGCGGGCGGTGTAGTAGTCGGCCACCTCAGGGTGGGGCAGGACCAGGAAGCGCTCGTCGGCCATCGCGGCGAAGAGCGCGTCGGCGACCTCGTGGGGCTCGATCGCGGTGGGCTTGAGCACGAGGTCACCGGCCGTTCCGGTGGCGGCCAGCATGTCGGTGCGTACGCCCTGCGGGCAAATCGCGTGGACCTGGACGCCCCGGTGGCGGTAGGTCAGCGAAAGCCACTCGGCGAAGGCGAGCGCTCCGTGCTTGGTGACGCTGTACGGGGCGGCGCCGATCATGGTGAGCAGGCCGGCGGCGGAGACGGTGGAGACGAACCGGCCGCTGCCGCGCTCCAGCCAGTGGGGCAGCAGTTCGCGGGCGGCGCGGACGTGGGCCATCACGTTGACGTCCCAGGCGGCGGCCCAGACGTCCTCGGGGGCCGCCTGCGAACCCGCCGATCCGAGGCCCGCGTTGGCGCAGTAGATGTCGATGGGGGCGCCGAGCGCGTCGCGGGCGGGGCCGACGACGGTGGAGGCGTCGCCCGGCACGGCGATGGCGCCGATCTCGTCGGCGGTCCTGCGGGCCTTGTCGGCGTCCAGGTCGTTGACGACGACGCGGGCGCCCTCCTCGGCGAATCTGCGCGCGAGGGCCGCGCCGATGCCGCCGCCGGCGCCGGTGACGACCACCGTGCTGTTCTGGACCGCCTGTGCCGTGCTCATGGGGCCGCCTCTCCGCGGGTGCCGTGCCGTGCCGTGCCGGATGCCTTGGCAGACTAACCGGTCGGTATGTCGAGGCGAAACCCCCGCCGTCAACGCGCGGGCCACGTGCGCCCGGCGGGGCGTTCCCCGCACCCCTGACAGGGCTGGTGCTGGCCCACGGGGGCCGCTCGGGGGCAGGGCTCATGCCGGCCCACGGGGCCACCCCGGGGCAGGGCTCATGCTGGCCCATACAGGCAACCTCAGCCTGTCATGGGGGTCCCCCCTGGCCCTTAAGGCCTTGGGGGAGATTGAGGACGAGGCCCTTCAGGCCGAACGGGGTCTGGGGCGGAGCCCCAGGGACCTCGGCTGCGGGCCGTGGGCGGCTGGTCGCGCAGTTCCCCGCGCCCCTGGCGGGACTGGTGCTGGCCTGCACCGGCACCCTCAGCCCGTCCGGCGTTTGAGGACGAGGCCGTTCAGGCCGAACGGGGTCTGGGGCGGAGCCCCAGGGACCTCGGCTGCGGACCGTGGGCGGCTGGTCGCGCAGTTCCCCGCGCCCCTGGCGGGACTGGTGCTGGCCTGCACCGGCACCCTCAGCCCGTCCGGCGATTGAGGACGAGGCCCTTCAGGCCGAACGGGGTCTGGGGCGGAGCCCCAGGAACCCCGGCTGCGGACCGTGGGCGGCTGGTCGCGCAGTTCCCCGCGCCCCTGGCGGGGCTGGTGCCGGCCCGTGTGGATTGTCTCGGGGCAGGGCTCATGCTGGCCCACACAGGCAACCTCAGCCCGTCCGGCGATTGAGGACGAGCGCCTTCAGCGCGAACGGGGTCTGGGGCGGAGCCCCAGGGACCCCGGCTACGGACCGTGCGTGGCTGGTCGCGCAGTTCCCCGCGCCCCTGGCGGGACTGGTGCCGGCCCACCCGGTAGAGCCCAACCCGGCCCCGCCCCCGGCAGGGTTGGTGCTGGGCCACCCGGCATGGCCCGGCCCGGCATCGCGCCCCTGGCCCGCATGGGCATGGCTCGACCCGGCACCGCGCCCCGCCGCGCATCCGCGGTGTCCGGCGTATGGCCAGGTCCTCGCCGTCGCAGGACGATGGAGGACGCTCATCGTCGAGCGGACCGGAGGTCGGGGCATGACGGACATCGGAGTCGAGCCGTACCGGGAGATCACCTTCGACGCGGACGGCGACGCCGATCCCGCCGAGCGCGCCGCCCTGACCGGCGTGGACGCCACGGACCTGGTGCTGTTCGCGCACGGCTGGAACAACACCCCGACCTCGGCCCGGGGCCTGTTCCGCGCCTACTTCGCCGCCTACCCCGCGCTCCTGACGGGCGCCCCCGGCGTACGGCTCGCGTACGGGGGCGTGATCTGGCCCTCGATCCGCTTCGCCGACGAGAACATCCCCGATTTCCCGCACGCCGCGGCCAACGCCCCCGGCCCCGGACTCGACAGCGCGACCGTCGCCGCGCTCAAGGGGTTCTTCCCCGGCCAGGACGCCGCCATCGACCGGGTCGCCGCCTACCTCGCCGAACGCCCGGACAGCGCCGAGGCGTTCACCGACTTCGGGCGACTGACCAGGGGGCTCGTGGCGGCCGGGGCGGGCGCGGGCGCCGGGGACCTGGTCCTGGACGGCACCGCGCCGCCACCCCCCGCGCTCCTCACGGACGACACACTGGAGCTGTGCCGGCGGTTCACGGCCGCGCTCGCCGAGACCGGCATGGACGTACAACCGGGCCCGCCCGGGCCCGCGTTCTCGATCGTCGGCTCGCTGAAGCACCTCTGGGACGGCGCCAAGGAAGTGCTGCGCCAGACGACGTACTACGAGATGAAACATCGGGCCGGCACCGTCGGGCAGCGCGGTCTCGGGCCGCTCATCGGCCAACTCGCCCTCACCAGACCCGACTTGCGGATCCACCTCGTCGGACACAGCCAGGGCGCGCGCCTGGTCGCCTTCGCTCTGAAAGGACTTCCGCCGGGCGCGCGCAACGTGAAGTCGCTGACGCTGCTCGAAGGGGCCTTCTCGCACTACGCCTTCGCCGAGCGGCTGCCGGACGGCCTGGCGGGTTCGGGCGCGCTCAGCGACGCGCAGGCGCGGATCGACGGACCGGTCGTCTCCTGCTACTCGCACCTCGACACCGCGCTCGGCGTGATCTATCCGCTGGCCTCCGCCGTCTCGGGCGACTACGCGAGCGCCCTGCCGGGCCTGGAGAGGCGGTGGTGGGCGATCGGCCACGACGGGATCCAGGCCGTCAGCCCCTGCACCACCCTGACCCTGGCCGAGGCGCTGCGCGACGGCGTGCCCGACTCGGGCTGCGTCAGCGTGGACGCGGCGGCCGTGGTCAAGAACGGCGGCCCGCCCACCGGCGCGCACAGCGACATCTGCCACCCGGAGCTGGTCCGGGTGGTGCTGGCCGCGGGCCGGATCATCCCGACCTGACCCGCGGCACGGGCGTCCTAGCGGTGGCTGGGGAACTCGACGACCTGCTGGTAGGTCGGCCGGTTCTGCCAGCTGATCGCGGACTGCGTGATGCCGCCGAGCGGGCGCTGCACGATGGAGTCGGCGCACCACTGGTCACCGGCCTTGCAGCCGGCGTCCCCGGGGTAGACCTGGGCCGGGGTCTTGGCCATGGCCTGCTTCAGGGTGCTGAGCAGGCTCTCGCGGCAGGCGTCCACCTTGCCGTCACCGCAGTACGCGCGGGCCAGGGGACCCTGGACCGGCTGTCCGAGGACCGTACGCAGATCCTTGTCGGCGTAGCTCCACCAGCCGTACTGGAAGGCGGACCCGGCGTGCGCGCCGGTCGGGCCGTGCCCGGCGGAGGGCGATTCGTCGATGCCGAGGTTGGCGGTCAGGGCGCTGTAGAGGGGGTCACCGAGCCCGGGCCGGAACTCCGCCTCGACCAGCAGCGGCCACCAGGCGTCCATGAGGCGCACCGCGTCGGGGTGGGTGTAGGTGTGTGAGCCCTGCGAGGTCTCGCGACGCTGGGAACCGTCGGCCTGCCAGGCCTGCAACTGCTGTACTGCGGTGGCGAGTTGGGGATCGGTCACGGGCGCCGTGCGCAGCACTTGGAGGAGTTCGGGCAGGACGTCCTCGCCGCGCAGATCGGTGACGGCGGCCTGCGCCATCGCCCGGGTGAGCGAGGACCGGGTGACGCCGCCCTGGGCGACCAGCGCCTTCACACGGTCGTCGAGGAGGTTGGCGCGGTGCACGGAGCCGTCACCGAAGCCGGCCGTGGAGTAGCCCTTGGCCTGCTTGTTGTTCCAGGAGACGTAGTAGTCCTGGCCGGTCGACTGGGGGTGCTGGGCGGAGGGGGTGTAGTCCGCCGTGTTCGCGGCGGGGTCGAAGCCCTGCCACTCATAGGCCCGGTCGGCCTTGACGGGCAGGGACGGGTCGACGTCCGGGTCGCGGACCGGGTTCAGGCCGCTGTTGTAGTAGGCGGCGGTGCGGGAGTCGGCGTAGAACCAGTTGAAGGTGTAGTCGACCGACTGGGCCGCCTCCTGGAAGGACTTGGCGTCCTTGACGAACGTGGGGTCGTTCATCATCTGGAAGCCGATGATCGAGTCGGCCTCGTGGCGGTAGGTGGAGCGCAGCGAGGTGTAGGCGACGGGCTTGCCCGCGACGGTGGCGCGCGCGGTGACGATGCCGTAGTTGGTGCGGTACACCTGCATCCGGTAGGAACCGGCCGCGGTGGTGTCGGCGACGGTCGGCTTCCAGGAGTTGGTCTTCTCCAGCTTCTCCATGGGCGTGCACACGCCCCGGTACACGTAGTGGGTGGCGTCCTGGCACAGGTCCACCGTGTAGGTGTCGGTGATGTCCTGGCCGGCCGACGTGGCCGACCAGGCGTAGTCCTGGCCCCGGCCGAGCTGGACGTACATGCCGACGCCCGCGAAGGAGGCGCCCCGGGCGCTGATGCCGGGGCCCTGGATCTCCTGGAGCATCAGCAACTGCGGCGCGAAGTAACCGGTTTGGGGCCCGAACACCGCCACCGGGTTGCCGCTCGCGGTGTGCGCGCCGGACACCACCAGGGCGTTGGACATGCCGCGCGGCTTGCCGAGGTCGATGCCGGGCAGCGCCCCGCTGTCGTACATGCCCTTCAGCGACGCCAGTTTCCGCGGCACCTTCACATCCGCCTTGGCGCCGGTGACCGCCGAGCCGGTGCGGTCGTAGACGAGCTGTTCGGGCACGACGGAGCCGGTGTCGGGCAGCGCGGCGCCCTGGGGGCTGGCGGGTTTGCCCGCGTACGGGAAGCTGGTGCCGTCGTGGACGGTCAGCACCGCCTCGGGGTCGTCGCGCTCGCGGAAGGACTCCCAGACCTTGGTGCCCTCGGCCACGCCGTACTTGGCCTGGGCGGCCTGGAGCGCGAGCGCGGCCTGCACCTCTCCGCCTCCGCCGCCGCCGAACAGGCCGCCGACCACGGAGGCGAGGGCTATGAGGTCGGTGAGCTTGAAGGGCTGGATCTCCCCCACGTTGGTGACGGAGTCGATCTTCCCGGTGAGGACGTACTCGCCGGGGAAGTAACGGCCGTCCTTGGCCTGCTTGGCATAGGCGTTGATGCCGTCGACGTAGGCCTGCGCGTCGGCCATGGCCTGCTCGCCCCGGGCGCCGTTGGTGGTGCGGATGCGGTCGACCTGGGCCTGGAGATCGGCCTCGGTGTACGGGGCCTGCGGCCAGAATTCC
Organism: Streptomyces sp. NPDC006711; assembly: GCF_042869775.1. NCBI lineage: Bacteria > Bacillati > Actinomycetota > Actinomycetes > Kitasatosporales > Streptomycetaceae > Streptomyces > Streptomyces sp. NPDC006711. Next base: position 32,718 of record NZ_JBIAGO010000005.1, on the reverse strand, counting down.
TGTTCGAGGCCCTGGTTGGCGAGCGCGCCGCCCGCGAACGAGGTGAGTTCGCCGCGCCCGATGTGGCGGAAGAGGTCCATGAGCCAGAGCCGGTCCTGGCCGGCCGCGTACCCGGCGCCGTACTCGGTGCCGTACCGCGTGGTGCCCTTGATGTGCGGTACGCCCGTGGCCTTGTCCCGGGTGATGGTGACGTCGGGGCGGGGCGAGGTGGCCGACTGGGCCTGGCCGCTCGGCACGCCGAACGAGGCGTCGTTGAAGAAGGTGTTGAGCTTGTCGTCGGTGAGCGAGGACTGGCCCGCCACCAGGGCGTCGTACTTGCCGAGCTCGTCGTCGCTGTGTGCGGGGTGGGTCCCGAACATCTTGTTGCCCAGGATCTCCACGAGCGTGGCGCTGCCGTTGGCGCCGGGCGGCAGGATGTCGGAGCACTGGCCCTGGCAGAGGTCGCCGTCCGAGGGCTCGGCGGCGCCGGCGGGCAGGGCCGGGCCGAGCAGGGCGGCACACAGGGCGGTCACGGTCAGGGCGCAGGCGGCGGCCCTGCCCCGTTTCACGCGGGCCGTCATGGACCCGAGTCCCTTGGTTTGAGGGGCAGTTCTGAGCCTTGCGGTGCGTCGTCGCATGCGCGCTCCTAGTGGGGGCCGATGCGCGGGAGGCTACTCAGGGGTACGGCGCCGCGTAAGGTGAACATACGTCACCTTCTCCGAATCCCCACACGCCCCCACACACCCGCCGGATCGCACCGGCGCCCGGGCCTGGACCGAGGGCGCCCCTCGAGCCGTACCCTTTCCGCCTCCGCCGACACGCGTATGTCGTCCGGTCCCTTTTCGTCCGGGGCCACTTGGCCGGGGCGAGCGCGGCCAAGTGGCGAGCCGCCTCCCGGCCGGGGGTTCGAGCCGCCCCACGCCGGGGCCCGGGGGCGTTCGGGCAGGTCGGCGGCGCAACCGCCGCATATGGGCCACGTTCTGAGTAGTTCGTGAGAAACGGATTCCAACCCTTGGGGCAGGGTAGGCGAAACCCCCGTAATGGACGTCATCGGAAATTCGATGGAGCCGGATCGCCTTCGGGTACGTCCATTCCTCGACGCCGAAGTACGAGCGACGGAGGTGGCAGGGCCATGGCTGGTTTCCGCAGTCTGGCAAGACAGGTGCGCGACCCGCGCAATGATCTCGCGCTGCGGCGCTATTCGCTGCGCAAGTGCCTGGAGCGGTTCGCCCCTTATGGACACCGGGCGACCTGGGACCATCTGTGCGGCAGGCACCGCATCGGGCCCGAGGACCGGGCTCCCGATCCGGCGCGGCTGGTGGCCGCGCTGGAGGAGCTGGAGGCGGCGCGCGCCGTCTGGCTCGCCTACGAAGTGGAGTTCGCCAGGCGCAGGAAGCGCGAGAAGCACGCGGGCCTGCGCCGCCCGGGCTCCTTCGACGACTGGCACCGGCGCACCTGGGGCGGCTTCGGGGTGGCGTGGTGCGACGACCCCCGTACGCATCCCACCGGGCCGATGGCCGAGGTGCTGGGCCGCATGATCTCGGCCCTGCGGGCCGAACCCGGGACCGCGTGCCCGGTCTGCGGCGGGAGCTGCCTGGTGTGGAGCCAGGAGCTGGCGCACGAGCCGTGGTTCGGACCGGTCTGTTCGGGCTGCGGGATCCTCGTGCCGCAGCCGGTCCTGACCCCCGAGGCCCTGACGCGGGCCAAGACGGCACGGCGCGGAGAACTGGCATCGGTGGCCTGAGGAGCGCGGGGGCGAGCCGGCTCTCCCCCGCGTTGTCAGTGGCCTCCGGCACCATCGGACCCATGATTCAGGTCTGTCTGAACGGAGCTCGCGGCGCGGATGACGGAGCGGCGGTGCCGCTGTCCCCGGCCGCTCTCGCCGAGTCCGCCGAGGCCGCCGTCGCGGCCGGCGCGGCCGAGGTCCATGTCCACCCCAAGACCCCCTGCGGCGGCGACTCGCTCTCACCCCGCGGGGTGGGAGCGGCACTTGAGGCGATACGGGCGGCGGTGGACGTGCCCGTGGGGGTGACCACGGGCGCCTGGGCGGAGCCCGACCCGGCGCGGCGCGTGGAGCACATACGGTCCTGGACGGTGCTGCCCGACCACGCGTCGGTCAACTGGCACGAGGACGGCGCGGAGGAGGTGGCGGCGGCCCTGCTGGACCGGGGCGTGGGGATCGAGGCGGGCATCTGGTCCGGCACCGACGCCACGCGCCGTTTCCTGGCCTCGCCCCACTCCGCGCGGGTGCTGCGTGTCCTGGCCGAGGTGACGGAGACGGGCGCGGGGACCGCCGAGCCCGGGGCCCGCGCCCTTCTCGCCGAGCTGGGCACCGCGCACGGCAGGCCCGTGCTCCTGCACGGCCAGGACGACGGCGCCTGGCCGGTGCTGCGCCTAGGGGGTGTCTGGTGGACCATGGCCGGGGGCGCGGCGTCTGGCACGGCACCTCGCGGCGTTGCCGAATCGCCCCGATAGCTCCGCTATCGAGACGCTCCGGCGCCTTGCGATGCACCGCACCAGACGCCGCGCCCTGACCGACCCTGATCCACCAGACACCCCCTAGCCCTGCGGCTCGGCCTCGACACCCGCATGGGCCTGGAGGACGTACTGACCCTGCCGGACGGCCAACGGGCCCGGTCCAACGCCCAGTTGGTGACCGTGGCGCTGGCCTGCGCGTAACGGGGGTGCGGGACCGTCAGGTCTTGCGCTCGCCCAGAAGGCGGGAGCCGATGAGGCCGGTGCCGAACACGTCGTCCGGGTTGGACAGGACGCAGTTGTCCAGGGACAGGCAGCCGCAGCCGATGCAGTCCGTGAGGTGATCGCGCAGCTGGCCCAATTGCGCTATGCGCCGGTCGAGTTCGGAGCGCCAGGCCTCCGAGAGACGTGCCCAGTCCTCCCGGGTCGGGGTGCGCTCCTCGGGCAGCTCGGCGAGCGCGTCCCTGATGGTGGCCAGCGGGATCCCCACCCGCTGCGCGGCCCGTACGAAGGCGACGCGGCGCAGGGTGTCCCTGCCGTAGCGGCGCTGGTTGCCGGAGGTGCGACGGCTCGTGATGAGCCCCTTGGCCTCATAGAAGTGCAGGGCGGACACGGCGGCTCCGCTGCGGGCGGACAGCTGCCCGACCGTGAGTTCGTGGATCTTCTCTGGAATCTGCGGCACCCCTCGAACCCTACGGGCAGCCCCGGAGCCGTCGCGGGCCCCCGTCCCCGCACGGCCCCGGCGCCCGGTCGCTCGTTGACAGGACCCTCCACCCGAACCATGCTGAGGTTGCTGAGCAAGCGCTTGGCCAGGACCGCGAGAGCGTCGTGAGAGGCAGGGACCAGGGACATGGCAGAGCCGAGGATCTTCACGTCCGCCCAGGAGCTGAGGGCCGGCGTGGGCGAGCAGCTGGGACACAGCGACTGGCTGGAGATCGACCAGAAGCGGATCGATCTGTTCGCCGACGCCACGGGCGACCACCAGTGGATCCACGTCGATCCCGCGCGGGCCGCGGCCGGCCCCTTCAAGACGACGATCGCGCACGGCTACCTCACGCTCTCGCTGCTGCCCACGCTGGTGCCGCAGGTGCTGCGCGTGGAGGGCATGAAGATGGGCATCAACTACGGCACCAACAAGGTCCGCTTCCCCTCCCCCGTGCCGGTCGGCTCGCGGCTGCGCGCCACGGCCGAGTTGACGGAGGTCGTGGAGGCGGGCGGAGGCGTCCAGGTCACCGCGAAGGTCACCGTCGAACGCGAGGGCGGCGACAAACCGGTGTGCGTGGCGGAGTCGGTCTCGCGCTACTTCTTCTGAGCACGGCTTCTTCTGAGCGCGGCTTTCTCTGAGCACGGCTTTCTCCGAGCACGGCACGCCGTCAGGTGCGTGCGCCGACCATCCGCAGCACGAGGCCGGCGTAGAGCGCGCCGACCTCGTCGGGCGTCCTGCGGCCCTCGGTGTTGAACCAGCGGGCCACGTCGATGCAGAGCGAGAGCACGGCGAGCGTGGTCCCCGGCACGTCCGGCACGTCGAACTCCCCTGCGGCCACGCCGTCGTTGAGGATGCCGCGCACCGCCGCATCGCTGCGGCGGCGCAGTTCCACGATCTCGGTGCGGTGCTCCTCGCCGAGCGCGTCCAGCTCGTACTGGACCACGCGGGCCGTCATGTGGTGGCCCGCGTGCCAGCGGACGAAGGAGCGCACGGCGGCGGCGAGCCGTTCGGCCGCGCTCCCCTCGCCCTCGGCGGCGGACCGCAGGATCTCCAGGGCCTTGTCGTGGCCGATCCGGCTGATCCGGTGGAGCAGTTCTTCCTTGGTCTTGTAGTGGATGTAGAGCGCGGCCGGGCTCATCCCGGCCCGGCCCGCGATGTCCCGGGTGGTGGTGGCGTGGTAACCGCGCTCGGCGAACGCCTCGACGGCGGCGACGAGCAGCCTCCGCGCGGCCTCCGGCGTGACCTCGCCCCACGGCTTCTCCTCGCCGCCGGCCGTCTCCTTCGTCACGTCAGCCGTGCCCATCGCTCGCCCCTTTCGTCCGTCCGCGCTTCGTTCAGCAGGACGAACACCATACCCCGAGGGTGAGCAAGCGCTTAGACCTTCTGGAACGGGTCGTGTTCGGCGAGCAGCTTCTCCAGGCGCGCCTGATCGACGCGGCTGACGATCTGGCCGGCCTCCTGCCGGTCCCTGATCACCTTGGCGAGGGTGAAGGCGGACGTCACCAGGTAGAGGACCGCCATGGCGAGGAAAGCCCGCACCCAGGCGTCGGCCTGGAGGCGCAGGATGCCGACCGCGGTGGCGCCGAGCGCGATCGAGAAGGCGGCGACGGCCTGCCCGTAGTAGGCCGCGGTGTTCTGCTGCTTGACCTGTGTCTCACTCATGACCGACAGCATGCAGCGGATGCGGCACCTGCCCCATCCGCTCGCGTACTCAGTACGTACTCAGGTGCGCCGGGACCGCTCAGAAGGCCGAAACCCCGGTCTCCGCGCGGCCGATGATCAGTTTCTGGATCTGGCTCGTGCCCTCGTACAGGGTCATGACACGGGCGTCGCGCAGCAGCTTTCCCACCGGGTACTCGTCGATGTAGCCGTAGCCGCCGAAGACCTGGACGGCGTTGTTGGCGGCCCGTACCGCGGCCTCCGACGCGAACAGCTTCGCCTTGGAGGCGGCGGTCGCGAACTCCTGGCCACGGTCGATGAGATCGGCGACCCGCCAGGTCAGCAGCCGGGCCGCGTCGACGTCCACCGAGATGTCGCTGATCAGCTCCTGGACCAGCTGGTAGTGCGCGATGGGCTTGCCGAACTGCTCGCGTTCGCCGGCGTAGCGCACGGCCGCGTCCAGGGCCGCCTGCGCGATGCCCACGCAGCCGGCGGCGACCGACATGCGGCCCTTGGCCAGCGCGGACATCGCGAGCGAGAAGCCCTTGCCCTCGGGGCCGATGAGGGCGCTCGCCGGTACGCGTACGCCGTCCAGGACCAGTTCGGCGGTGGCCTGGCCGCGCAGGCCGAGCTTGCCGTGGACGGTGCGGCGGGTCAGACCGGGAGTGTCGGTGGGGACCAGGAAGGCGGAGATGCCCCGGTGGCCCGGCGTGTCGTTGGTGCGGGCGAAGAGCAGCACCACGTCGGCCCAGGTGCCGTTGGTGATGAACATCTTCGCGCCGTCGATCACGTAGCTGTCGCCGTCCCGGACGGCCCGGGTGGAGAGGTTGCCCGCGTCCGAGCCCGTGCCCGGCTCGGTCAGGCCGAAGCAGCCGATGGCCTCGCCCGAGGTGAGCCGGGGCAGCCACGCGCGCTTCTGCCGCTCGTCGCCCCAGGCCGCGATGGTCTTGGCGACCAGGCCGAGCGAGACGGACACGATGCCGCGGACCGAGGAGTCGCCCCGGCCCAGCTCCTCGGTGACCAGGCAGTAGGCGAGGTGGTCGCCGCCCGAGCCGCCGTACTCCTCGTCGATGGTGAGCCCGAGGAAGCCGAGCGCGCCCAGCTTCCGCACGATCGACTTGTCGACGTTCTCCGCGCGGTCCCAGGCCACGACGTGCGGGGTCACCTCGCGCGCGACGAACTCCTCGGCGAGCTGCCGGACGGCCGCCTGCTCCTCGCTCAGCTCCAGGTTCATGGGCTCAGCTCCAGGTTCATGGTGGGTGCACCCCAGATTTAATTACCACTGCTAGTTTTTGGTTGCCGGGCCTACTATGTGCCGCATGGCCCGACCGCGCAAGCCCCTCCTGAGCACCGACCGCATCGTCGCGGCGGCGAGCGCGCTCGTGGACGCGGAAGGCCTCGCGGCCGTCTCGACCCGCCGCCTCGCAGCCGAGCTCGGGGTCAGCGGGCCCTCGCTCTACAACCACTTCCGCACCAAGGACGAGATCCTGGAAGCCGTCGCGGACGCCACCTCCGCACAGGTCGATCTGTCGATGTTCGAGGAGGGCGACGAGCGCGACTGGCGTACCGCCCTGCACGACTGGGCCCTCGCCTACCGCGCGGTCCTGACCCGGCATCCCCACATCGTCCCGGTGCTCGCCCAGGGGCCGGGCCGGCGCCCCGCGGGCCTCAGGCTCGCGGACGCGGTGTTCGGCGCGATGGTCGCCGCGGGCTGGCCGCCCGCCCAGGCGACCCGCATCGGCGCCCTCATGCGGTACTTCATCATGGGCTCCGCGCTCGGCTCCTTCGCCCGCGGCTTCGTGGACGACGAGACGGCGTACGATCCGGCCGACTATCCCCACCTCGGCCAGGCGCACCTCCTCGCCGAGCGGCAGGAGGAGATCGACGAGGGCGCGTTCGAGACGGGCCTGCGGGCGCTGCTCGACGGGCTCGCGCTCCAGTACCCGGCGGCGCGGGACGCCTGATCGTGCCTTCGCGCCAGGCGCGGGCCGCCTGGTCGTGCCTTCGCACCGAGCGCGGGCCGCCGCGCCTGGCAGCCCACGCCACTCGGAGGGTTCCTAGAACACCACCAGCGCCCTGCCCCCCTTGCCCGCCAGCATGTTGTCGAAGGCGGCCGGGATGGCGATCAGGGGGATGCGCTCGGACACCAGGGACGCCAGGTCCAGCCGGCCCGCGCGGATGTGGGCGGCCAGGACCGGGAGGTCCTTGGCCGGGTCGCAGTTGCCGTAGACGCAGCCCGCCAGGGTGCGGCCCCAGTGGAAGATCTCCAGGGCGTTGAAGGTGACCTGCTGGTCCTTGCCGCCGATGCCGACCACGGTGGTGCGGCCGCCGCGCCGGGTGGACTCCCAGGCGGTACGGATCGTCACCGCGCGGCCCACGCATTCGACGGCCACGTCCGTGCCCTGGCCGCCGGTGAGCCGGCGGATGTCCTTGGCCGTGGTGTCCGAGGCGAGAACGAAGTCGGTGGCCCCGGCCTCCCGGGCCAGTTCCTCCTTGTCCGGGGAGACGTCGACGGCGATGATCTGCCCCGCGCCCGCGATCCGCGCGGCCTGGAGCGTGGCAAGGCCCACGCCGCCCGCGCCGAAGACCGCGACCGTCTCGCCCTGGCGCACCTTCGCCGAGTGGTGGATGGCCCCGTACCCGGTGAGCACCGCGCAGCCCAGCAGCGCGGCCTCGGTGAGGGGGATGCCGGCAGGGAGGGGGATGACGCAGTTCTCCGCGACGACGGTCTCCTCGGCGAACGCGGCGACGTTCAGACCGGGGTGGAGCTGCGTGCCGTCGGCCGTGCGCGCGTACACCGAGGCCGCGCCGGCCAGGGCGTTGACGCAGAGCCACACCTCGCCGAGCGAGCAGGGGTGGCAACTGCCGCACGAGGGAGCCCAGTTGAGGACGACCTGGGCGCCGGGCGCGACCGAGGTGACCCCGTCGCCCACGGCGACGACGGTGCCCGCGCCCTCATGGCCGAGGACGGCGGGCACCGGGACCCGCATGGTGCCGTTGGTGAGCGAGAGGTCGGAGTGGCAGACCCCGGCGGCGGCCAGGCGGACCCGGACCTGGCCGGGACCGGGCTCGGGCAGTTCGATGTCGGTGATCTCCAGCGGAGAGCCGACGGCGGGCAGTACGGCGGCGCGAACCATGTGGACGTGACTCCTGAAGCGAGCGGCGGGAAGCGAGGGCGAGAAACGGGGGCAGGAAGCGGGGGCAGGAAGCGGGGGGTCAGAACTGGAGCGACTTGGTCTGGAGGTACTCCGTCAGACCGTGGACGCCCAGTTCGCGTCCGACCCCCGACTGCTTGTAGCCGCCGAACGGCGCCAGGGGGTTGAACCGCCCGCCGTTGATGTCGACCTGGCCGGTGTCCATGCGGCGGGCGAAGGCGACGGCTTCTGCCTCATCGCCCGCCCAGACGCCGCCGGCCAGGCCGTACACCGTGCCGTTGGCGATCCGCAGGGCGTCGTCCTCGTCCTCGTACTTGATGATCGAGACGACCGGGCCGAAGATCTCCTCCTGCGCGATGGTCATCTCGGGGGTGACATCCGCGAAGACCGTCGGCGTGACGTAGTAGCCCCGCTCCAGGGGCGCTTCGGGGCCGCCCGCCACGATCCGGGCGCCCTCCCGGACCCCCTGCTCTATGTAGCCGCGCACGCGCTCACGCTGCTTGGCGTTGACCAGCGGGCCGACGCGGTCGCCGACGGTGTACTTGGCCGCGGCCGCCGAGGCCAGCTCGACGGCTCGGTCGTACTGGCCGGCGTGGACCAGCATCCGCGTCCAGGCGCTGCACGTCTGGCCGGAATTGCTCATCACGTTGGCGACGCCCACCTGGACCGCCTTGGCGAGGTCGGCGGAGGGCAGGATGACGTTGGCGGACTTTCCGCCGAGTTCCAGCGCGACGCGCTTGATGGCGGCGCCCGCCGTGGCGCCGATCTGCCTGCCGACGGCCGTCGAGCCGGTGAAGGAGACCAGATCCACCCCCTCGTGCTCGGCCAGTGCCTGGCCCGCGACCGGACCGAGGCCGGTGACCAGGTTGAACACACCGGCGGGCAGGCCGGCCTCGTGCACCGCCTCGGCGAAGAGCTGCGCGGTGAGGGGTGTGTCCTCCGCGGGTTTGAGGACCACCGTGCAGCCCGCCGCCAGCGCGGGTGCCACTTTGTTGACGATCTGGTGCAGCGGATAGTTCCAGGGCGTGATCGCGCCGACGACACCGGCCGGCTCCTGGTGGACGGTGGAGTTGCCGATCCGATCCTCGAAGGCGTACGAGGCCGCGAGTTCGGCGTAGGAGCCGGCGATGGCGATCGGCAGGCCCGTCTGCACGCTCTGGGCGAAGGGCAGCGGGGCGCCCAGTTCGGCGCTGATGGTCTCGGCGATCTCGTCCTTGCGGGCGGCCAGGCCGTCGCGCAGGGCCGCGAGCCGGGCGGCGCGCTCGGCGGGCGGGGTCGCGGCCCAGGCAGGGAAGGCCGCGCGGGCGGCGCGCACGGCGGCGTCGACGTCCTCGGCCGTGCCCGCGGGGACCTCGGCGATGACCTCTTCGTTCACCGGGTTCACCACCGCGATGCCGTCCCGGCCCGCGGCGGCTCGCCACGCTCCGTCGATGTACATGCCGTCGTGGGCCTTCATCGCATTTCCTCCCGAGCGGGCCGGTGTCGTCCGTCGCACAAACTAGCGCCGTTAGTTTTTGGGCGCCAGAGGCACCCCGCGCCCCGGGCCGCGCGCGACGTCAGATGATGCCGAACAGGATGCCCGAGCCCAGCACCACCAGACAGGTGAGGGCCGCCCACTTCACGGTGAAGCGGGTGTGGTCGCCGAACTCCACCTTGGCCATGCCCACCAGGACGTACACGGCGGGCACCAGCGGGCTCGACATGTGCAGGGCCTGCCCGGCCAGCGAGGCGCGGGCGATCTCCAGGGAGGAGACGCCGTGTGCGGCACCCGCCTCGGCCAGCACCGGCAGGACACCGAAGTAGAAGCCGTCGTTGGACATGAAGTACGTGAGCGGCAGGCTGAGCAGTCCGGTGACGAGCCCCATCTGCGAGCCCGTGCTGTCCGGCACGACACCGACCAGCCAGTCGGCCATGTGCTTGACCATGCCGGTCCCGTTGAGCACGCCGGTGAAGACGGCGGCGGCGAAGACCATGCCGGAGACGTTGACGACATTGTCGGCGTGGGCGGCGATGCGGGCCTTCTGGGCCGGGATGTGCGGGAAGTTCACCGTCAGCGCGAGGGCGGCGCCGATGAGGAAGAGCACCGGGATCGGCAGCCACTCCATGATCATGGAGGTGAGCAGGGCGACGGTGAGCAGCGCGTTGAACCAGTACAGGCGGGGCCGCAGCGTCTCCCGTGCGGCGTCGAGCCCCTGGAAGTCGTCCTCGCCCTCCGGGGCGTCCGTGCCGGGACCGTCGCCCGGGACACCCGGGGCCCGGTCGGAGCCGGTCGTGGCCGGGGCGTCGCCGGAGCCGCCCGCACCCCCCGCACCCACGAGCACCGTCTCGCCGTGCGGCGTGAGGACCTTGTCGAGCGAGAGGTAACCCACGCGCCGGCGCTCGCGCATGCCGAGGACGTAGGACAGGACGAGGACCGCGACCAGGCCGACGGCGAGCGCGGGGATCATCGGTACGAAGATGTCGGAGGCGTCCACCTTGAGCGCGGTCGCGGCACGGGCCGTCGGACCGCCCCAGGGCAGCGTGTTCATGACGCCGTTGGCGATGGCGGCGACGCCGGTCATCACGACCAGGCTCATCCCGAGCCGCTTGTACAGCGGGTACATCGCCGAGACGGTGATCATGAAGGTGGTGGAGCCGTCGCCGTCGAGCGAGACGATCGCGGCGAGCACCGCGGTGCCGACCACCACCCGCATCGGGTCCGCCTTGCAGAAGCGCAGGATGCCGCGCACGACGGGGTCGAAGAGGCCCACGTCGATCATCACGCCGAAGTAGATGATCGCGAACATGAGCATCGCGGCCGTCGGCGCGAGCGAGCCCACGCCCTTGATGACGTAGTCGCCGAGGTGGGCTCCTTTGCCGACGAAGACGCAGAAGAGAGCGGGGATCAAAACCAGCGCCGCGATCGGCGACATCTTCTTCAGCATGATGAGGACCAGGAAGGTCGCGATCATGGCGAAGCCGAGGATGGTCAGCATGGAGGACACCTAACGTTCACCCTTGAACTCCCGCCGGGGGCCGGCGGTGCGGATGACGTTAGGTGGCCGATTCTGGCCTTAACAAGACGTTGACACCTGAGCAATACGAGCAAAACTCCAGGTCACGCGGGCCCCGGCTGCTCGCCGCCCTCGACGAGCGGCGCCGGGCGCGCCCCTGACGGCAACGCGCGGGCCCTGGGCGCATACCGACCGGTAGGCAGGCGCGGGAGGCCCCGCGCGCCCTCAGTCCAGGGTGCGGGCGAGGTAGGCGTGCAGGAGCTGGCGGGTTTCGGCGACGATGGCCGGGTCGCCCTGCGGATCCGTGCGGAAGGCCAGGCGCAGGGTGGCGTCGGCCGCCTCCACCGCGACCAGGATCGTGCGGCGCAGATCCGCGTCCAGAGTGCGGCCGAACTGCGCGGGCAGGAGTTCGGCCAGGCGCGCGGCCAGGAGGTGGTTGGCGTCGGCGTCCGGGTCGGGCACCGGCTGGGGGCCGCCGAAGTCGACCAGGTTGAACCCGGGCACCGTCTGTTTCAGGACGAGGTATTCGTCCAGGACCGCGTCCACCGCGCCCCGCCAGTCGGCCGCCTCGATCGTCGCGAGGCGCGCGTTGATCATGCCGGCGTACCGGTCGAGGTTGCGGGCTGCCAGCGCCTCGGCCATGGCGCGCTTGTTGGGGAAGAAACGGTAGACCGAGCCGATGGGCACGCCCGCGCGCTGGGCCACGGCCCGCGTGGAGAGGTCTTCGTAACCGGTTTCGTCCAGGAGTTCGGCGCAGGCGTCGAGTATCCGGGACAGCCGCTCGGCGCTGCGCTGCTGCACGGGCGTCCGGCGGAGGTTCGCGTGGAGATCAGGAGCAGGAGACACCCGCCCATCATCCCCCGGGCGGCCGGTTTTGCCGTTGACGCGACCGCATCGTAATCCTACGGTTGAGCATAGGATTCCGGCACGGCAGCAGGAGAGCGCACGATGACGACACCTACCGGCGGACAGGCGCGGAAGACCGCGGAAAGCCTCGGCTACTCCCGCGGCTTCGGCAATGAGCACAGCTCGGAGGCGGTCCCCGGCGCCCTCCCGCACGGCCGCAACGCACCCCAGCGCGCCCCGCTCGGCCTGTACGCGGAGCAGTTGAGCGGGTCCGCCTTCACCGAGCCCCGCGCGCACAACCACCGCTCCTGGCTGTACCGGATCCGGCCATCGGCCGCGCACCCGCCCTTCACCCGCGCCGACAACGGCCATCTGCGCACGGCGCCCTTCACCGAGACCGTGCCCGACCCCAACCGGCTGCGCTGGAACCCGCTGCCCGAGCCCCCGGCGGGCACCGACTGGCTGGCCGGCCTGTGGACGCTCGGCGGCAACGGCGACGCGACGCAGCGCACGGGCATGGCCGTGCACCTCTACCACGCCAACGCCTCGATGGAATCACGGGTGTTCAGCGACGCGGACGGTGAGCTGTTGATCGTCCCCGAGCGCGGCGGCCTGCTCCTGCGCACCGAGCTCGGCCTGCTCGCCGCCCACCCCGGCGAGGTCGCCCTGATCCCGCGCGGCGTGCGCTTCCGGGTCGAGCTCCTGGACGAGAGCGCCCGCGGCTACGTCTGCGAGAACTACGGGCGGCCCTTCGAACTGCCCGAGCTCGGCCCGATCGGCGCCAACGGCCTGGCCAACGCACGCGACTTCCGCGCCCCGCTCGCCGCGTACGAGGACCACGAGGGGCCCGTCGAGGTGGTCAACAAGTTCTGCGGCAACCTCTGGAGCGCGACCTACGACCACTCCCCCCTCGACGTCGTGGCCTGGCACGGCAGTCACACGCCGTACGTCTACGACCTGCGCACCTTCAATGTCATCGGCAGCATCAGCTACGACCACCCCGACCCCTCGATCTTCACCGTGCTCACCTCGCCGTCCGACACCCCGGGCCTGGCCGGCGTCGATTTCGTGGTGTTCGCACCGCGCTGGCTGGTGGGCGAGGACACGTTCCGCCCGCCGTACTTCCACCGCAATGTGATGAGCGAGTACATGGGCCTGATCGAGGGCGCGTACGACGCGAAAACTGCCGGTGAAGGGGGCTTCGTGCCGGGCGGCGGCTCGCTGCACAACATGATGTCCGCGCACGGCCCCGACCGGGAGACCTTCGACCGCGCGAGCGCCGCCGAGCTGAAGCCGCAGAAGATCGACGACGGCCTTGCCTTCATGTTCGAGACGCGCTGGCCGGTCACCGCGACCGGCCAGGCGGCGACGGCGGACCACCTCCAGCGGGGCTACGACGACGTGTGGCAGGGTCTTCAGCGCCACTTCCGCTCCTGAGCACCGCCTGATACGGAATCCCTGTGACCTCCTCCTTCGCACCCGACTCGCTGGTCCTGAACCGGAAGCTCCCGCTCTGGTACCAGGTGTCCCAGTCACTGCGCGCCTCGATACTGGGGCGCACCCCCGACGCCTCGCTGCGCCTGCCCACCGAGGAGCAGCTGGCGACGCACTACGGGGTGAGCGTTCTGACGATGCGTCAGGCGCTCAAGGAGCTGGAGGAGGAGGGCCTGATCAGCAGGCACCGGCGGCGCGGCACGTTCATCGAGCCCTCGGCCCGGCGGGCCTCCCCGGTGCGGCTGCTCGGCTCGATCGACGCGATCGTGGCCCAGCAGTCGGGCGAGCGCACCACGATCCTCGGCCACGGCCCCGAGGCGGTGCCCGGCGATCTGGCCGAGCACTTCCCGGACTGCGCCGAGGTCGTGGCCTACCGGCGGCTGCGCTGCGACGAGAGCGGCGAGCCGACCAACTGGGCGTACAACGCGGTGCGTCCGAAGATCGCCGCCGCCATCGAGCTGGCCGATCTGGAGCGCTGGCCGATGACCAAGGTGCTGCGGGACGCGGTCGGGGTGGACATCGCGCGCATCACGGACACGGTGGAGGCCCGCCTCGCCGACCCCGTCACCGCCGGCCTGCTCAGGGTGCCGCTGCTCTCGCCGATCCTGCACTACACGGGGGTCACCTACGACGGGAGCGGCCGGGTCGTGGACGTGGCCCGGATCCACTACCGCGGCGACCGGTTCTCGTTCTCGATGACGGTCGAGGCCCGCTGATACGGGCGCGTCATCGTCACTAGCATGCTGGGCGTGAGCGATGACGTGCCTCTCCTCGACGACCTCATGCCCTGGTCGGTGGCCCCGCTGCGGCTCGGACGCGACTGGGTGGTGGCGCCGGACGAGCAGACCCTGCGCGCCCGCTGGGACCTGCTCGTACGCTCCGAAGGGGCCGAGCGGGAGCGGCTGTTCGCGCCGACCCGCTCCCGTACGCTCTCCTCCCCCGCCGCCGCCCTGCCCGGCCGGACCGGCGGCACCGGGCCGCTCGCCCGTGAGCGCGGCGCCTGCCCCCGGCCGGTCCGCCTGCGGTACGGGCCCTTCGACGAGCAGTGGCTCCTCGCGGACCAGCGCCTGATCGACGCGGCCCGCCCGGAGCTGTGGCGGGTGGCGGACGAGCGCCAGCTCTTCGCGGTGGAGCAGGCGTACGCCCCGAAGACCCCGGGGCCGGCCCTGACCGTCTCGGCCGCGCTGCCCGACGGCCGCTCCCCCACCGGGCGCCCGGGCCGCGTCCGCCCCCTGTACCGCCGCCCCGGCGGCCTCGAACCGAACCTCGCGCCGGGCCTGCTCGCCCTCCTGTCCACGACGTACGCCGTCGAGGTCACCGCGCCCGATGTGCTGGCCTGGGCGGTGGCGGCGGGGCGGGCGGGCCCGGCGGGGTGCGCGGTGGCGCTGCCGCGCGATCCCCGCCTGTGGTGCGCGGGCGTGGCGCTGGGCCACCGGATGACCGCCGTGATGACGCGCGGGGCACGCGGCGGCGACAAGCCCCGGCTGCCCGGCGGGCGCCGTCCCTATGTGCGGGCCGCGCTGCCGGCCCGACCGGAACAGCTGCGCTACGACGCCGCCGAGGACGCCCTGCGCGTGGGCGACGAGGGACGGATCGCGCCGGTGCCGGACTCGGCCTGGGAGTTCGAGGCGGGCGGGGTGCGGCTGCTGCCGTGGTGGTTCCAGCGGCGCACGGAGCCCGCCGAGCCGGGCACGCTCGCCGCCGTCGGGCCCTCGGCCTGGCCCCAGGAGTGGACCTCGGACCTGCTCGAACTGATCACGGTGCTCGCGCTGCTGGCCGAACTCGCCCCGCAGCAGGCCGAGTTGACGGCGGGGCCGCACCTGACACGCACGGACCTGCGGGCGGCCGGGGTGCTGCCGGTGGCGGACGCCGCACGGCGTCCGGCCTCCGTGTTCGACCACCACGAGGAGGGCCCGGGCGGACAGTTCGCCCTCGTCTGACGCCCCGGCCGCTCGGCGGGACGCGGGCCGCCCGGATCAGGCCTCGTACTCGGTCAGGTCGATGGAGTGGATGTTCAGGGCGTGCCCGAACTGCGGGTGGACCGTCTCGCGCTCCAGCTTCATCCCGAGCTTGCGCATCACGTTCTCCGAGGCGTCGTTGCCCATCCGGGAGATGCTGATGACGCGGCCGAGCCCGCGGTCCTGGAGGGCGAACTCCAAGGCGGCGTGCGCGGCCTCCGAGGCGTAGCCCTGGCCCCAGAAGGGCCGGCCGAGCCGCCAGCCGATCTCCACCTCGTGGGAGACCTCGGGCAGGAAGTGGGGCACGGAAAGACCCGTGAAGCCGATCATCTCGCCGGAGCCCAGGAGCTCGACGGCGAAGAGCCCGAAGCCCTCGTCGTCCCACTCCTCCTCCCAGCGCTCGATGTCGGCGGCGGTGCGGTCCAGGTCGCGCACCGAGCCGTCGCCGATGTAGCGCATGACCTCGGGGTCGGCGTTGATCTCCGCCATGGGGACGAGGTCGTCGTCGGTCCAGCGGCGCAGCAGGAGGCGGGGGGTGCGGATCTCGGTCATGGGGCCATCCTCCCCCGACCGGGGCCGCGCCGGAAATCCGCCCCCGCGGCCCCTCACTTGTCGAAGGCGCCGATGGTCCTGGCCAGGGCCCGCTCGAAGACCGCGTCCAGGTCGATGGGGCCCGAGTCCTCGGTGAAGGCGGCGGCCAGGCGCGGATAGCGGCCGGTGGCGACCTGGCTGAAGAGGTAGGCGATCCGCACGCCCTGCTCCTGCTCCGGGGACCAGGGCAGTGAGCGGGTCCGTTCGGCGGTGGCGATCTCGTTGGCGACGTAGGTGGTGACGACGCCGTTGACGGAGGCGATCAGCTCCATCTTGGTGCCGTACGTCGCCTCCAGCGGGTCCAGGACCGTCATGCAGTGCTCCAGGTACCGCAGGGCGTTCGGGCTGAAGCCGTAGACCGGGGACATCAGGCGGGGCACCCAGGGGTGGCGGTGCATCAGCGCCCGGGTCTGATGGGCGAGGGCCATCATGTCGGCCTTCCAGTCGCCCGTCGGGGCACTCAGGTCGTACTCGGCGCTGACCGCGTCCACCATCAGCTCGTACAGGTCCTCCTTGCGCGGCACGTAGTTGTACAGCGACATCGTTCCGCAGCCCAGTTCGGCAGCGACATGGCGCATGGAGACCCCGTCGATGCCCTCCGCGTCCGCGACGCGCACGGCGGCGGCCGCGATGTCGGCACGGCTGAATGCGGGCCTCGGGCCCCGTCCGGCGCGCTCGGGGCGCGCCCAGATCACTTCTGGTTCAGCAGGTCGCCCTGCCATGGATCATCACCTCGCTCACCATCGTAGTTACGTACGCCGTACGTAGTGCGCTATGGTGAGCCGTATGACAACTACGTACGCTGTACTTAGTGAAGGTCTGGAGAAGCGGTTCGCCGACGTCCACGCGCTGCGCGGGCTCGATCTCGCGGTGGCCGAGGGCACCGTCTGCGGGATCCTCGGCCCCAACGGGGCGGGCAAGACGACGGCGGTGGGGCTGTTGACGACGCTGCTCGCGCCGGACGGCGGATCGGCCCGAGTGGCCGGGTACGACGTGGTGCGCGAGCAGGACGCGGTGCGCCGGCACATCGGCGTCACCGGCCAGTCCACCTCGGTCGACATCGAACTCACCGGGCGCCAGAACCTGCGCCTGTTCGCCAAGCTGCACGGCATGCGCGGCGCCACGGGGCGCGCCCGCGCCGACGGACTCCTGGCCGAGTTCGGTCTCGCGGACGCGGCGGACCGGGCCGCCGGCACCTACTCGGGCGGCATGCGCCGCCGCCTCGACCTCGCGGCGAGCCTGCTCACCCGCCCCCGGGTGCTGTTCCTCGACGAGCCCACCACCGGCCTCGACCCCCACAGCCGCAACCAGATCTGGGCCGCCGTACGCGCGCTCGCGGACCAGGGCGCCACGGTGCTGCTCACCACGCAGTATCTGGAGGAGGCCGACCAGCTCGCCGACGACATCGTCCTGATCGACCGTGGCCGGGCCGCCGCCACCGGCTCCCCGGCCGAACTCAAGGCCCGGATCGGCTCCTACGCCGAGGCCGTGGTGACCGGTGAGGCCGCGCTGGCCCAAGCAGCCACCGCCCTGCACCGGTTGACGGGCGCCGAGCCCCGGCTCGACCCCGTCAGGCGCACCGTGGGCGCCGTCTGCCTCGACCCCACGCTCACCGTGGCGCGCATCGTGCGCGAACTGGACGCGGCCTCGGTGCCCCTGCTCGACGTGAACCTGCGCCCGCCCACCCTCGACGAGGTGTTCCTGCGCCTCACCGACACCGCCAACTCCCGCGAGGAGACCGTGACATGACGTCGCTCACCCACGACAGCACCGCACTGCTCGGCCGCCAGCTCCAGCGCCTCAAGCACGCGCCCGGCGTGCTGATCCTCACCCAGACGATGCCGATCACGATGCTCCTGTTCTTCGGCTACGTCTTCGGCAGCGCGCTCGCCACACCGGGCGAGCGCTACCGGGCCTTCCTGGTACCGGGCCTCCTGGTGGCGACCGCCGCCAACGGCCTGATGACCGGCATGTTCCAGGCCGCCCAGGACTCCCACCGAGGGGTGATGAACCGGCTGCGCACCCTGCCGATGAGCCGGGCCGCGGTGCCGCTCGGCCAGAGCGCGGCCGATCTGCTCACGCACGCGGCAGGCACGATCCCCTTGATGGCGGTCGGGTTCGCGGTCGGCTGGCGCGCCGAGCGCGGACTGCCGGGCCTGCTCGGCGCGTTCGGACTGCTGCTGCTGTTCCGCCTCGCGGCCACCTGGGCGGGGCTCTTCCTCGGCCTGCTCACCCGCAGCGAGGAGGCGGCGGGACAGCTGGGCTCGGCGACCTTCGTCCTGCCCCTGCTCTCCAACGCCTACATCCCGACGGACCACCTGCCGGGCTGGCTGCGCGCGATCGCCGAGTGGAACCCGATCAGCGCGCTCTCCTCGGCCGTCCGGGATCTGTGCGGCAACGCCTCGCCCACGCAGGGCGCCGCCTGGCCGGTCGCCCACCCGGTGGCGGGCTCGCTCGCCTGGTGCGCCTTGCTCCTGGCCGTCTTCGTGCCGCTTGCGATACGCCGCTACGCGCACTCGGGCCGCTAGTTACTACACCCGGGGCACCTTCCCCGAGGCCTGAACGAGCCCCGCACGGGCCTTGAAGGCGCCCTGAAGGACCAGGGGAGAGGGAACCCCGCGCAGCCCCGCGAGCCCTGGGAATGACGGACGAGCGGGTGCCGGGCTGCGCCGGGACGGCGTGATCGCCGGAACGCGGTACGCGTGATGTCGGGAGTGGATTCAGCCGCGGCTGCCGAAGAGCGAGCGGCGCAGCCGCCGCAGTGGCGCGAAGAGCGAGACCCGAGCGGTCCTGCTCCCGCGGGTGTGCGCGACGTCACGCGAGGTCAGCTCGCGCATCAGCAGCGTCGCCTCGGCCGCCTCGCGCTGCGGGACGGCGGGACCGCCGAGCACCGAGAGATGGCGGTCGAGCCGCGAGCTGGTCGCGGTGCTTCCGCAGGTGATCGCGGGCACTCGCGCCCTGCTGCGCACTGTTATCTGTTCCATGTCACTCCCCACCCGTACGAGGGCACCCGGCCCCGGGCAGGGTAACCCTATCGCCCCCGCGTCACACGCGTGTATCCCGGTGACGGGATTCACCTCACGCGGCGCCGTGTTGACGAGGATTCGCCGAATCCAGGTGATTCCAGGGCGAGTTGGACAGGTTGCCGCTTGGTCGTCACGCAGTGTCGCGCCCCTGTTTGCACGAGCGACGCGACGCCGTTCAAGGAGGCGGCGGCCGCGCCCCTTGGGTGACGTGCGCCGAGGAGAGCCCGACGAGCGGGCCCTCCTCGGCGCCGACGCCCGCCGGCCGAACGCGCCGGACGGGCGGACCTGGACGCGTGGTTCCGGGCGGCACGGAACCGGGCGCCGGATCAGGCGGCGCGGGTGAAGGCGGGCAGGTAGGCGCCGGACTGGCCGGCGGCGGTCGGGTGGTAGGACTCGCCGATGTTGGTCCATACGACGCTGTTGAGCCACGGGCTGCTGGAGCAGATCTCGTGGTTGGTGAAGCCCGCCACGACGTCGGCGAAGCTGAAGCCGTGGTCGGCGGCGCGCTTGGCGGTCACCGTGTTGAGCTCGTCGGCGGCGCCGTTGATGGCCGAGCGGGAGTTCTCGCTGAGACCGGCGACGCAACTGCCGCCGATCTTGTAGAAGTGCGGGTAGCCGATGACGACGACGTCGGCGTTGGGGGCCTTGGATCTGATCGCCGAGTACACCGAGTCGAGCAGGCCCGGCAGCGTCGAGTCGACGTAGGCGCGGGCCGCCGCCACCTTGCTGAGGCAGGTGGACTCCGAGTACAGGACACAGTTGGTCATGACGTCCGAGAAGCCGGCGTCGTTGCCTCCGATGGTGATCGAGACGAGGTCGGTGGTGGAGCTCAGGGGGCCGAGCTGGCTTGCCGTCACATCACCCGTACGAGCGCCGGAGCAAGCGGTGAAGTCGAACGAGGCGGGTGAATGCGCCGCCGCCCACAAGGCCGGATAGGCCCTGGTGGAGCGCTTGCAGCTGCCGCTCGAACTGTCGTAACTCCCGGAGCCGACACCGGAGGAGTACGAGTCGCCGAGGGCCACGTAGTGGGATCCGGCCGCCTGGGTTGCCGCCGCTGCCACGCCGGCCCCGGTGAGGGAAAGCGCGGCAGCCAGCACGAGCGCCCATGCATAAGCCGCGATTCGGGACAGTTTCATGGAACCTCCTTGTAGCGGGTTTTCCGCCACGGCAGTGGTACCAGCCGGTACGAGTCGCGGGAAGTGTCCATGCCAAGAACGTCGGACGGACATCTGTGCTTATCCGGTGATCCGTCAGCAACTCGCGGGTAATCCTTCACCGGAGGACCACACTCCGCTGACGCTCCGTCACACTCCTTGCGCCCGTGGTGATGTGCCGTCTTGACGCGACTGTCCGGACTGCGCCACATTGAAGCCTCGCATCCGGCGCATCGGGGGGAACCGTCGCCAATGCAGACCATCAGTGACAGACCGGCGGAGAGTGCGGCGCGCGGCGCCGACCCCCCGTCCGTCCTCGCGGGAGCGACGCCGGCCATCTCGGCCACCGGCGCGGCCCCGGCGCTCTTCACTCCGGACGCCGCCTCGCGCGCCCCGCTCGCGCTCTGTCCGCCGGGCGCGCGGCATTCTCCATTTCGTGGGGGAACGGGGGTGAACCGATCCGGGCACGGCCGGTAAAGCCCGGCGTAAATCCCAGAAAGTAAGGCCTTACTCAGGCCTTGCCCTACGGTCCCGGACATCAATACCGTCTACATCCACTCGCATCGGTCCATCACGTACGGCGGCGCTGGGGGAGGGTCCGAGCGCCGCGATGGTTTCCGGCGCGGGGCGCGTGGGGGGGTGCCGTAACCGGTCTCGCCTGGTCGAAGCCGGGAGACGGGTACGCGCCGCCGGCGAAAGCCGGCTCACCCGAAGAGTGCGGTGTGCCATGCCGTCATGACCGGCGTGAGAACCCCCCCTTTCGTCACCGGAAAACCATCCGGACCGCCCGGAGGCGGACGGTCCACCGGACGAGAGGGACAGAGAATCATCGTGACTCCTTCCGTGCACCCGGCCACAACGGGCCAAGATCAGTTAATGGCGAATTCACCGATTCACGCGCCATCCGCCCCGGCGAGCAGCCGAATACCCGCCGCTTATCGTCCGGTTTCCGCGAATCTCGCGATCGCGCCGCCGGTGAGCGTCGTGATCCCGGCCATGAATGAGGCCGAAAACCTTCCGCATGTGTTCGGCTCCCTACCGGACTGGATCCATGAAGTCGTCCTGGTCGACGGCAATTCCACCGACGACACGGTGCGGGTCGCGCGCGAACTGTGGCCCGGAGTCAAGGTCGTCAGGCAGGTCGGCAAAGGCAAGGGTGACGCCTTGATCAGCGGCTTCGCCGCCTGCACCGGCGACATCATCGTGATGGTCGACGCGGACGGCTCGGCCGACGGCGACGAGATCGTCAGCTATGTCTCGGCGCTGGCCGGCGGCGCCGATTTCGCCAAGGGATCCCGCTTCGCCAACGGCGGCGGCACCGACGACATGACCCCGATCCGCAGGCTGGGCAACGCCGTGCTGTGCGGCATCGTCAACCGCAAGTTCGGCGCCCGCTACACCGACCTCTGCTACGGCTACAACGCCTTCTGGAAGCACTGCCTGGACAAGATCGTGCTGGACTGCACCGGATTCGAGATAGAGACCCTGATCAACATCCGGATCGTCAAGGCGGGACTGCGCGTCCAGGAGGTTCCGAGCTACGAGTACAACCGCATCCACGGCGTCTCCCACCTCAGCGCGGTGCGCGACGGCATCCGGGTGCTCAAGGTGATCCTCAAGGAGAAGGCGGTGCCCAGGGCGCTACGGCGCACCCAGGCGGTCTTCCTCAACGCGCGCCGAGGAGCCATCTCTTGACGGAACGTCACTTCACGGTGGTGATCTGCGCGTACACCGAGGACCGCTGGACCGACATCCTGGCAGCGGTCTCCTCGGTGCGCGCCCAGTCGCTGCCGCCCCTGGAGACACTGATCGTGGTGGACCACAACGAACGGCTGCTGGCCCGGCTCGGTGCGGAGTACGCCGACCACGCGGCGTCCGGGGAGGTACGGGTGCTCGCCAACGCGGGCCCCCGGGGCCTCTCGGCCGGACGCAACACCGCGATCGCCGAGGCCCGGGGCCAGTTCGTGGCCTTCCTCGACGACGACGCGGTGGCCGAGCGCGACTGGCTGCGCCACTTCGCCGAGGGATACGCGGACCCCCGGGTGATGGCGGTCGGCGGCCGCACCCTGCCCTCCTGGGCCTCGGGGCGCAGACCCGCCTGGTTTCCCGAGGAGTTCGACTGGATCGTCGGCTGCACCTACCGGGGACTGCCGAGGGGCCGGGTCGCGGTGCGCAACGTCCTCGGCGGCAACGCCTCTTTCCGCGCGTGCGCCTTCGACGCCACGGGCGGCTTCGCCACGGGCATCGGCCGCGACGGCGACCGGCGCCCGCTCGGCTGCGAGGAGACGGAGCTGTGCATCCGGCTGAGCGGCGCGCTGCCCGGCGCGGTGCTGCTCATCGACGACCGCGCGGTCATCCACCACCGGGTGCCCGCGGTCCGCGAGCGCTTCGGCTACTTCCGCGCGCGGGCGTACGCGGAAGGGCTCTCCAAGGCGCTGGTGGCCCGAAGTGTCGGGCGCGCCAAGGGGCTTGAGGCCGAGCTCCGCTACACGAGCCGGGTGCTTCCGGCCGCGGTCGCCCGGGGCGCGCGCGACGCGGTGCTCGGGCGGGCCGGGGGCGCGGGGCGCGCGGGCGCGATCGTGACCGGCGTCGCGGCGGCGGCCTGCGGCTATCTGGTCGGCACCCTGCGGGCCCGCAGGGGCACCATGGTCTTCACCGTCGCTCCCGTCGTGCGCGCGGGACGCGCCGAAGAGCCCGAAGAGCCCGAAGAGGGTGAGGCGGCATGACGGCCACGCCGAGCGGGCCCGTGCCCGTCCTCATGTACCACGCGGTGTCCCACTCCCCCGCCGAGGCCGCCCACGGTCTGTCGGTCACGCCGGACGCCTTCGCGGCCCAGATGGACCTGCTGGCCCGCCTCGGCCGCACACCGCTCACCACCGCCCAGCTGGCGCACGCCTGGCGTTCGGGCCGGCCGCTGCCGCGCCACCCCGTCCTGATCACCTTCGACGACGGTTACGAAGGGGTGCACCGCCACGCCCTGCCGGTCCTGGCCGGGCACGGCTTCGTCTCCACGCTCTTCGTCTCCACCGGCTGGCTGCGCGGCGCCCACGAGATGGGCGGCGCCCTGGACACCATGCTCGACTGGGACCAGGTACGCGCCCTCGCGGCGGCCGGGACCGAGATCGGCGGGCACAGCCACAGCCATCCCCAGCTGGACCAGCTCGACGACGCGCGGCTGTGGTCCGAGACATCGCGCTGCCGGGAGATCCTGGCCGGGGAACTGGGCCGGGCACCCGTGTCGTTCGCCTACCCCTACGGCTACTCCACGCGCCGGGTACGGCGCACGGTGCGCTCGGCGGGGTTCGCCCAGGCGCTCGCCGTGGGCAACGCGCTCGCCGAGCGGAGCCAGGGACCGTACGCCATCGAGCGGGTGACGATCCGGCGCACCACCGGCATCGAGACGTTCGAACGGCTCCTGTGCGGGACAGGACGCGACATCGCGCGCGTCTTCGCCAAGGACCGCGCCCTGACCAAGGGGTACGCCCTGATGCGCGGCGCCCGCCGGTCCTGGCGCGCGCTCGGCGGCCCCTGACCATGGACCCGGACCGCGGCGCCCCCCTCTTTCGCAACGCCTACGCGCTGATGCTGAACACGGGCATCAGCGCGGTGCTCGGGCTCGGCTTCTGGCTGATCGCCGCCCGCTACTACAGCGACGACGCGGTCGGCCA
This sequence comes from Streptomyces sp. NPDC006711, assembly GCF_042869775.1. Lineage (NCBI taxonomy): Bacteria > Bacillati > Actinomycetota > Actinomycetes > Kitasatosporales > Streptomycetaceae > Streptomyces > Streptomyces sp. NPDC006711. The sequence goes on along the minus strand of NZ_JBIAGO010000005.1, from coordinate 9,014 downwards.
GGGCTCGGCGGCGATCGCCGCGATGAAGTTCCTCGCCGGGATCAGCGCGCTCACCCTGACCGGGGCGATGGCGCGCTTCATCCCGGTGTCGGGCGCGGCCACCGGCCGTCTCGTCCTGCGCGCCTACGGGCTCAGCGCGGGGGTGGTCGGCGCGGCGGCGCTGGTCTTCCTGGAGACGCTGGACTTCTGGGGGCCCTCGTACCGTTTCCTGCACGGCCCGTTCAAGGGGCTCGGTTTCATCGCGGCGGTGATCGCCTGGTCGGTCCTCACCCTCCAGGATGGGGTGCTCACCGGGCTGCGCAGCGCGGTGTGGGTGCCGGTGGGCAACACCGCGTTCTCCGCCGTCAAACTGCTCCTGCTGGTGGCGATCGCGGCCGCGCTGCCGACGAGCGGCGTCTTCGTGTCCTGGGTGGCGGCGATCGCGGTCTCCGTCCTGCCGCTTGGCCGGCTGGTCTTCTGCCGCCTCATCCCCCGCCACGCCGCGCTCACCGCGCACCGCGCCCGGCCGCCCGGCCCCCGCGAGCTCGGCCGCTTCCTGGCCGGGGACTGCACGGGCTCGCTGTTCGCGCTGGCCGTGGTCTATCTGGTGCCGGTCGTCGTCGCCTCGCGGATCAGTCCGGCCGAGAACGCGTACTTCTACATCACGGCGACCATCGGCGGCACCGTGGAACTCCTCGCGATCAACATGGGCGCGTCGCTGACCGTGGAGGGCGCGCACGATCCCGGTCGGCTCGCCGGCGCCGCGCGGGCGGCGCTGGCGCGCATGGCCAGGATCGTGCTGCCGGTCTGCGTCTTCCTGTTCGTGCTCGCGCCGCGCGTCCTCGGGGTGTTCGGCGCGGGATACGCCCGTCATGCCACGCCGTTGCTGCGCTGGCTGGTGGCGGGCGCGCTGCTGCGGGTGGTGATCGAGCTGTACTTCGCCGTACTGCGGGCGCGCAGCCGGACCGCCCAACTCGCCCTGCTCCAGGGCGTGTTGTGTGTGCTGGTGGTCGGCCTGACTCCGGTGCTGCTCGGTCTCCTCGGTCTGACCGGGGTGGGTGTCGCCGAGGTGACGGGGCTCTCGGTGATCGCGGCGGTCGCGGCGGTGAAGCTGTCCGGGGTGCTGCGCCGCGCCGAGCCTCAGCGCCGTAGCCAGCGCACCTCGTAGGCGGCCAGCGGGAACGAGGCTCCGTCGGCCTTCGCCTCCACCGCGTGGTCGAGGGTGTTGACGACGAGGACGTCCTTGGCGCTCGCGAGGGTCCGGAGCCCTGCGGTGTCGGCGCCCGCGGTCACCTCGACGCCCGTGAAGCGGGTGCCCGGCGCAAAGGCCTCGGCGAACTTGGCGATGAGCGCGTACATCGCCAACGGGGCGCCGCCGTCGCCCTGTTGGGTCGGGCGCCACAGACAGCCCGGGCAGGGCCCGCCGCGCTGTTCGGGGTTCCAGTAGAACGCGGTGCTCGTGCCGCCGCGCGCCAGGGCGGCCATGGCGACGGCCTGGGCGGCCACGCGCCGCTGTTCGCTCCACCCCGACGCCTCGGGCTCGATGTAGTACTCCGCCCACCACAGCGGCAGCCCGCTCACGCCGCGCACCCACTCGCTGACGACCGTGAGCTTGTCGGCGGCGGCGAAGGCGTCGGGCAGCAGCCGGCCGGCGCGGGTGAAGCCGGCGCCGTCGACGACCACGAAGTCGGCGCCCGCCTTGTGCTTGTTCCAGTAGGTGAAGGCGTCGAGCACCCGCTGGTCGACCGAGCCCCAGGGGCCCTTGAGGCCGGACGCGTACGACTGGTCCCCCGGTCCGTAGCTGTCCATGGCCAGATAGGGGCCGCCGACCAGATTGGCCTTGTCGACCTTCTTCAGCGCGTCGTAGACCTGGTTGTAGAGCCGGGTGTAGCCCTCGTAGTCCCAGCGGCGGCGGGTGTCGTCGTAGAAGCCCTTGAACTCGTTCCACACGATGAAGTGCCGCACGTCCGGATAGCGCTCGGCGACACGGGCGGCAAGCGCCGCGAAATCCGCGTAGTGGGCGGGCAGCGGAGCCGTCTCGAGCGAGCGCGTGCTCCAGTTGGTCCCCGCCGCTCCCGGGCGGCCGCCCTTCATCCAGTCGGGCGCGCAGCACAGGGTGATGACGGGGGTGGCGCCGGTGGAGCGGATGTAGGCGACACGGCGGTCCAGGTCGGTGAAGTCGTAGGCGCCGGGCGCCGGTTCGGGGTTGCCCACGCCCCAGCCCATGATCGCCTGGTTCTGCGGCAGGGCCCGCTCCGCGAGCAGCCGGCGGGCGCGCGCCACGGCGTCGTCGGCGCCACTGTCGGCGCTGTACTGGGTGTGGGTGAAGCCCCAGCCGAGCGCGAGGTCGGTGTTGCTCGGCCCGGTCCGCCCGGGGCCGGGCTCGCCCAGGTCATGGCCTGAACCGTCGCACCCGGCCAGGGCGAGCAGGACGGCGACCGCCATCGCCGGGATCCGGCGCCGGTGCCTGCCGCGGGGTCCGCCGGCGCCCCGGATGGCGCTCGCACGGTGACGTTCCATCATGGGCCAGCGTACGGGCGGCAGTTGATGGATGGCGTTCTTTGTCGGAACGCGCGGCGTGGGGTCCTGAGGCCGAGTGGCGGGCCGCACCCGGACAAAGCACATGCGCGGGCGGCCCTGTTGCCGGATCATGGGCGCCATGTCCGCGAACCCAGAAGCCGCCCTGCCGATCCGGCTGACCATGGACGACGGCGATTCGCCGGCCGACGTGGTCGACGCGCTCTTCCTCGGCCGCTTCGCCACGGGCGAGCAGCCGTTCTCGCACAGTTCCTCCATCGACCCGGTCAAGAAGGGCGTCAGCCTGCTGCCGCCCGCCGCCAAGGTGCTGCGGACCGCCCGCGACGACGACCGCAGCACGACGCTCGCCGAGGGCGCGGGCTGGACGCTCCTGGTCTCGCGCTGGAGCAGGGGCGCGGACGTGACGGTGACCGCGACCAGCGCGGAACTGGCGGAGCAGGTGCTGAAACAGGCCACCGAGGACGCAGAGGACGAGCCGGAGCCGCGGTCCGAGAACGTCACGATGGGCTTCTGGTACGTCTCGCCGCGCCGTGGCCCGCACCGCACGACCCGGCAGATCGCGGCCGGCACCTGGGAGGAGGTGCGGCCCAACTACACCGCGCCGGTGGGCGACGCGCTCGACCGCCTGATGAAGGTGACGCCGGACGACATCGCGGGCCGCCTGCTCCTGCTGCACGGGCCGCCGGGGACGGGCAAGACCTCCGCGCTGCGCACCCTGGCCAGGTCCTGGCGCGACTGGTGCCAGGTGGACTGCGTGCTCGACCCGGAACGCCTCTTCAACGACATCGGCTATCTGATGGACATCGCGATCGGTGAGGACGAGGGCAGCGCGAAGGGCCGTTGGCGGCTGCTGCTCCTCGAGGACTGCGACGAGCTGATCCGTGGCGAGGCCAAGCACACGGCGGGACAGGCCCTTTCACGGCTGCTCAATCTGACCGACGGCCTGCTGGGCCAGGGCCGCAACGTCCTGGTGGGGGTCACGACCAACGAGGACCTTGAACGCCTGCACCCGGCGGTGGTACGCCCGGGCCGCTGCCTCGCCCGCATCGAGGTGGGCCCGCTGACCCGGACGGAGGCGGTCGGCTGGCTGGGCACGGAGGAGGGCGTGGCCCGCGACGGCGCGACCCTGGCCGAGCTGTACGGTCTGCGCCGCGGCACGTCGCCCGCGTCCGTGCCCGACCCTCGGGCCGGCGCGGACGCGGGGCTCTATCTGTGAGCAGGCCGTCCGCGCGGCCGGGCCGTCGGGGCCTACGGCCCGTTCACGCGCCGTAGGCCGCCCGCAGCGCGTCCTCGACGGCGGCGCGGGCGGCGTCCCGCCCCAGTCCCAGCCTGCGGGCCTCCCCCGCGTACGCCGCCGCCGCGGCCGCCGCGAGGCGCTGTGACGCGTCCCCCGCCGCCGCGACGAACGTGCCGTTGCGGCCCCGGGTCTCCACGACCCCGTCCGCCTCAAGGGCCCGGTAGGCCTTGGCCACCGTGTTCGCGGCGAGCCCCAGCTCCTCGGCCAGGCCGCGGACCGTGGGCAGTTTGTAGCCGACCGGCAGTTTCCCCGACCGGGCCCGGTCGGCGATCTGGGCGCGCAGTTGCTCGTACGGCGCGGTGGCCGCGCCCTGGTCAATCACGATCTTGAGGGTCACGACCCGATTCTGCCCCGCCCCGTCGCCCGGCGAAAACGGGAGGCGCGGGCGGCGGGGCCCGGCATACCGTGCGCACCCCAGTCCTCGATGTGTGCCACGGAGGTACGCCATGACCACGAACCCCGCCGAGCCGGCCGGCACCCCCATCCATGTCGTCCTGGTCAAGGCCGGGCGCACCAAGCTGCGTTACCCGGCGTCGGTGGTGTCCGACGACGGGACCCGGCTGACCGCGCGGGCTCCCTGGGCCACGGAGAACACCCGGGACTTCGGCTTCGTACGGTTCGAGCCGGGCGATGTGTTCACCGAGCACTACTGGCGCGATCGCTGGTACGCCGTGAAGGAGGTGCGCGCGGGCGACGCCTCGCTCAAGGGCTGGTACTGCGACATCACCCGGCCCGCCGTGGTGCAAGGCGGCGAGGTCATCGCCGAAGACCTCGATCTCGACCTCTGGGTCTCGGCGGACGGCTCCGTCGTACTGCGCCTGGACGAGGACGAGTTCGCCGCCGGCGGTCTGGCCGAGCACGACCCCGAGGCGGCGGCCCGCGCCGTGGAAGCGCTCGACGAGCTCGAACTCCTGGCGAAGCTCGGCCGGTTCACGGCGCTCATCGACTGACGCGGGGGCGGGGGCGATGCGGGGCGCGGGCGGCGCAGGGGTACGGGCGGGGCGGCGCGGGGCGCGGGGCGGCGAGGCGCGGGGCGTGCGGTCGGCGGCTCCCGGGCCGTTCGGGAGGGGGTGCCCTCGCCGGCGCGTGGGTCTGGGGCGCGGTGGCGCGGGGGGCGCGTGGCGCGGGGGGCGCGTGGCGCGGGGGGCGCGTGGCGCGGGGGGCGCGTGGCGCGGGAGGCGCGGGGGGCGCGTGGCGCGGGAGGCGCGTGGCGCGGGAGGCGCGGGGGGCGCGTGGCGCGGGGCATGCGGTCGGCGGCTCCCGCGCCGTTCGGGGGGCTCTCCGGACGGCGCGTGGGTCTGGGGCCCGGGGTGCCGGGGCCGGCGTCAGGCTCCGGCAGCCGTGGCGATCACCGCGTACCGCTCGTCATCGACCTCGCGCCCCCACAACCGGGCGTCCCCGGACAGCCGTTCGCAGCGCGTCACGGCGTTCAGCCGAGCCAGCGCCCCGGTCAGGCGCTCGGCGGGTATGCCGGTGGCGCCCCACACCCCCTCGACCAGGACGAGCCGGCCGCCCGGCCTCAACAAGGACCACCAGTGGCGCAGCACCGCCTCGTGATCGGGCAGGGCCCACACCACGTGGCGGGCCAGCACCACGTCGAAGGCGCCCCCTTCGACGGGTGGCCGCGACGCGTCGCCGGTCAGCACCCGCGCGCCGGTGCCGGCGAGCTTCGCCCGGGCCCGCTCGACCATGCGGGGCGACAGATCGACGGCCGTCACCCGGTGGCCCCGCGCGGCGGCCAGCAGCGACAGGCTCCCGGTGCCGCACCCGAGGTCGAGCAACTGCCCCGGATGCTCGGGCAACCAGCTTCCCAGGCGCTCGTCCCAGGCGGCGCGCACGGCGGGGTCGAGCAACCCGTGGTCGGGCTCCTCGTCGAAAGTGGCGGCCGCTTCGTCCCAATCGGTGTCCATGCCCCGATGCTGCCACCGGCCACTGACAATCGGCCCCGGCCCGCCTCCGCGCCGGATCACGGGGTGAGCGTCCTGCGGTAGTGCAGGCGGTCGTACACCCCATCCACGCGCCGCTCGACCAGCTCGTACCCGTACCGGGGATAGATCCGCTGGTTCTCCCACATCATCGCGTTGGTGTAGAGCCGGATTTCCAGGAGGCCCAGCTCTCGCGCGTGGTCTTCCACGAAGCGCAGCAGCCGGCGTCCGAGGCCCGTACCCCTGACGTCCGGGTGGACGGAGACCGATTCGAGGAAGAGATGGCCGGGTTCGGGGACGAGGACCAGGACCCCGACCACCGGGTCGCCGGTGACGAAGACCCGTCCCGCCGCGACGTCGGCCGCGTGGTCGGCCTCCATGGGCACGGGGACCACGCCGATGCGTTCGATGTAGGGGTGGTAGGCGGCGTCGGTGACCTCCTTCACGCGGGGTACGTCGTCGGCGTTCGCGAGGCGGATCTCATGGTTCATCGCGCCACGGTACGCCGGGGGCCGCCCCGTTCTTAATCGCCGCTGAGTGGATCCTTAACGCGGCCATAAGGATCGCCATCACCCGCTCCCAGCAGGGGATTTCACACCATCGCGGGGCTAGCGTGCTGAGCGCGGGACGGGACGCCGGACGGTGCGGATGGTGCGGACGGTGCGGGCGTCCGAAATCCCCATCGCCGCACGACCATTGCCCCCATCGCCGCACGACCATTGCCCCCATCGCCGCACGACCATTGCCCCCATCGCCGCATGACCATTGAAGGAGTACGCCGTGACGACCTCCCCCCAGCTCTCCACCGCGTTCGGGCAGCGGGGACCACGCCGGCGCCGGGCCGCCGCCGTCGTCTTCGCGGCCGGCGTCGCGCCCCTCGCCCTGACGGTGCTCGCCGCCGGACCGGCCGCCGCCCACGGTTCCATGACGGATCCGGTCAGCCGGGTATCGGCCTGTTACGCGGAAGGTCCGGAGCACCCCAGGTCGGCGGCGTGCAAGGCCGCCGTCGCGGCCGGTGGCGCGCAGGCCCTGTACGACTGGAACGCGGTGAACATGGCGAACGCCGCCGGCCGGTCCAGGCAGATCATCCCGGACGGCAAGCTGTGCGGCGCGGGCAACGACAAGTACAAGGGTCTCGACCTGCCGCGCGCCGACTGGCCGGCCACCGAGCTGTCGGCCGGCAGCCACACCTTCCACTACAAGGGAACGGCGCCGCACAAGGGCTCGTTCGCGCTCTACATCACCAAGGACGGTTACGACCCGTCGAAGCCGCTGACGTGGTCGGACCTGGAACCGACGCCGTTCCTCAAGGTCACCGATCCGCCGATGCGGGGCGGCGACTATGTCTTTACCGGGAAGATCCCGGCCCGTTCGGGGCGCCACCTGATCTACTCGATCTGGCAGCGTTCGGACAGCCCCGAGGCCTTCTACACCTGCTCCGACGTCGTGTTCGGCAAGGACAGCGGCACGGCGGGCACCCCGGCGCCCGCGGCCTCGGCGCCCACCGATCGGGAGATCGCGGCCGGCGCGGCGAAGTCGACGGTCCAGCACCACCACGCCTCCACCCCGCCGGGGGCGCCCTCGAACGCCGCCACACCGGAGGCCCCCGCGAACGCCGCCGCCCCGGACGCCGTCTCGGACGCCGTCGCGCCGGACGGGGCCGGGACGCCCGCCCCGCGCGAGCTCGCCGAGACCGGGGGCGACGGCAGCGCCTCGTATCTGGCCATCGGGGGCGCCGGCGCGATCACGCTCGGCGCGGTGACCCTCTTCGCGGCGCTGCGCCGCAGGGCGGCGGCCGGACGCCCGGGCCGTTGAGTCGCTGAGTCGCTGAGTCGCTGAGTCGCGCGAACGGGCCCGCGCCTCCCGGGAGTTGGGGGGTGCGGGCCCGCGTGGTCACGTGGTGCGCGTCAGCCGACGACGGATGCGCAGGTGGTGGGGGTGGCGTGCGCCGGGTCCAGGGCGTTGGTCACCTCGTGATAGGTGACGCGGTCGGTGAGGCCCATCGCCACGTGTTCGGAGAGGTCGAGCGCGCACTTGTCCTGGATGAGGACGTTGCGCACGTCGGTGCCGGTCAGGAACTGGGTGCGGTAGGGGGTGACCACCTCGTCGTACTTGCTCGCGATGACCGTGTAGTGGACGCCTGGGACGGTGTCGCCGCCCTGGTTCAGGCGGGTGATGAAGGGAGAGCCGGCGATCTGGTCCGCCAGACCGGGCGTGGCGAGGGTCAGCAGGTTCTCGGCGCCGGGGAAGTACGGCAGGAGCTGGGTCAGGCCGTCGAGGGTGGTGCCGTGGTTGTCGGGCGCGATGCCGACGAGGGCGTTGACCTTGGCGGCGCCGCCGAGGAACTTCAGGTACCAGCGCGGCATCATGCCGCCCTGGGAGTGTCCGACGAGATCGGCCTTGGGCGTGCCGGTGGCGGCGAGCACCTTGTCGACGAAGGTGGCGAGCTGGGCGGCGGACTGATCGATGGGGCCGAGGCCGTCGAACAAGGGGACGCCGGGCAGCTGGCCGTAGTCGAGGGAGAAGACGCAGTACCCGCGGTCGACCAGGTACGGGGCGAGGGCCAGCCAGTTGTCGGTGCCGTTGCCGAAGGTGCCGTGTACGAGGACGACGGGCCGGGGGTGGGCGGCGGAGGGCTTGCAGGAGTAGTTGTTCCAGCCGCTGCTCGGCGCGGACTGGGCGTGCGCGGAGGCGGCCGGGGCGAGCGCGGCCGCGGCGGCGAGCAGGAGCGCGGACAGCGGTCTGAGCACACGTTTCCAGGGCAGCATCGGGGGATCTCCTTGCGGCTCAAGGGAGTTGCGACGGGGGATTCGCCCTGCGGCCCGGACCACAAGTGAGTGCCGTACTGGGTGCGTACGGGGCGTGCTCATGCCAAATTACGCATCGGTAGCGTGGGAGTGAAGTTACGCGTCAGTAAAAACCTGGCGGACCGGGGCGGGCGCGGGGGGGGTGTCTCTATGTCCTTCGTCAAGGACGTGGTGCCGGGTATGGGGCTGTTTGGGGTGGTTATGCGGCGATGGTGATGGCGGGGGTTCGGGACTGGTAGAAGGTGCCGTCGCGGAGCATGGCGAACAGGACGCTGACGCGTTGGCGGGCGAGGCGGAGGAGGGCCTGGGTGTGGGTTTTCCCGCGGGCTCTTTGTCTGTCGTAGTAGGTGCGGGAGGCGGGGTCGGCGTTCATGCAGGCGAAGGCGGAGAGGAACATGGCGCGTTTGAGCTGCCGGTTTCCGCCTCTGGGTGCGTGTTCGCCGTGGATCGAGGTGCCGGACGACTTCG